>NZ_MLAJ01000001.1 GCF_002000485.1 Rodentibacter ratti
AAGGTAGGTTTCTGACATAATAAAATCCCCATTGAGTTAAAATTTCAATGGGGATTGTAAGACTTTTAATCGGTTAAATCTTTGTGCAGCTGCTACATAATACCGGAAAAACCCATCATTTTCCAACCGCACTTTAATCGAAAAATTATTTTAGTTTATCTAAAATCTTTTGATGAATACCGCCAAAACTCCCATTTGACATTACCAAAATATGATCCGTAGGTTGTGCTTCCGCCACGATCATATCCACTAATTTATCAAGATTGGCTGTCCAATATGCCGGTTGCACACATTGCGCAGCAATTTCAGCCACTTCCCAAGGGATATTATCCGGCTGTAGCATAAAGACCACATCGGCCCGCCCTAGCGCTGGAGCAATTTCATCTTTATGCACGCCCATTTTCATGGTATTTGATCGGGGTTCTAATACCGCAAGAATTCGAACCCCTCCACCGACTTTATCACGCAACGCTGTTAAAGTAGCTAAAATCGCTTCGGGGTGATGAGCAAAGTCATCATAAACGGTGATCCCCTTCACTTCACCTTTCACTTCTAGGCGACGTTTTGCATTAATAAAAGAGCCTAAGGCTTCACAAGCTTTTTCTACCGAAACACCTGCATGATATGCGGCGGCTATTGCCATTAATGCATTATGCATATTATGCACACCGACCACATTCCATTTCACTTCAGAGACTTTTTTGCCATGATGGAATACCGCAAAATGAGAAGCATCCGTTGTGATACGTTCTGCAAACCATTCCTTATCTTCCCCGATAAATTGTTGCTCAGACCAAGAGCCCATAGCTAAAGTGTCTTTTACGCTTTGTTCATCGGCAAAAGAAAGAATACGCCCACTTGCCGGAATAGTACGAATCATATGATGGAACTGGCGTTGAATCGCTTTCAGATCATCAAAAATATCCGCATGGTCAAAGCTGATATTATTGATAATTAAGGTTTTAGGATTGTAATGCACAAATTTAGAACGTTTATCAAAAAACGCCGTATCATATTCATCTGCCTCAATCACAAAGAAATTGCTTTCTCCTAAACGGGCGGAAGTCCCAAAATTACCGGCAATACCACCAATTAAAAAACCGGGTTTCAAACCGTTTTGTTCTAAGATCCAAGTCAGCATACCGGTTGTAGTCGTTTTGCCATGCGTACCGGAAACCGCCAAGACCCAACGATTTCTTAATAAATTATCATGCAACCATTGCGGACCGGAAGTATAAGGTAAACGATTTTCCAGTACATACTCCACGCAAGGATTACCACGTTTTAGCGCATTTCCGATAATCACCATATCCGGTGTCGGTTGGAGTTGTTCCACATCATAATTGGGAATAATATCAATGCCTTGTTCTTGTAAAAAGGTGCTCATAGGCGGATAAACATTGGTATCCGAACCGGTCACTTTATAGCCCATTTGTTTAGCGATCATCGCTACGCCGCCCATAAATGTGCCGCAAATGCCTAAAATATGAATATGTTTCATTATGTTCTCTTACTGTACTAAAAAACGGAAAATATGATAGATCAACTCAAAGAATGAGTAAACAAGGGCTTATTTTATTAAGCCCTTTGAAAGTTTGTATGATGGAAAAAAACATTAAGCGATTCGTTCAAATCCGGCTTTTAAATCAGCGATAAGCTCATCAACCTCTTCAAAACCAATATGTACACGAATTAACGAGCCCGTCAGTTTTCTTGTGATATTCGGGCGAATTTTGGCAATTTCTTCCGGTTGATTGCATAAAATTAAGGATTCAAAGCCCCCCCATGAATATGCCATAGTGAATAGTTTGAAATGATCCATAAATTGGGCAACTTGTTCATCCGTTAAACGTTGAGTTAATTCAAAGGAAAATAAACCGCTCGCGCCATTAAAATCACGTTGGAAAAATTCATGTCCCGGGCAACTTGGCAAAGCCGGATGATAAACGGCTTTCACTTGTGGCTGTTCGCTCAACCATTTTGCGATTTTGATGCTGCTTTCATAATGCTGTTTTAGTCGCACCGCTAAAGTGCGAATTCCTCTTGCCGTAGTATAAGCCGAATCCGCATCGACCATTTGCCCCATTAAATACGAATGCTCACGTAGCTGATCCCAGGTACGCTCATTTGCCACTGCAGTGCCTATCATCACATCCGAATGCCCCACCAAATATTTCGTGCCCGCCTGAATAGAAATATCAATGCCATACTCTAAGGCTTTGAACAGCACACCGCCCCCCCAAGTGTTATCAATCATAATCACAATTTCAGGGTTTACCGCACGGACCGCATTTACAATAGCCGGAATATCCGGTACTTCCATCGTGATCGAACTCGGAGATTCTAAAAAAAGCACTTTAGTATTCGGTTGAATTAATTGTGCAATATTCCCACCAATCAAAGGATCATAATAGGTGGTATCAATCTGCATCTTTTTTAAAATAATATTGCAGAAATCTTGTGTCGGCTCATAGGCAGCACCACTCATCAAAATATGATCACCACTTTTCACAAAAGACAAAATCGCATTCGTCACCGCAGCCGCACCGCAAGGATAAAGATAACACCCTGCCCCACCTTCCATTTCACACATTAAATCTTGCAGTGCAAAATGTGTGAGCGTACCCCGACGACCATAAAACAATTCACCTTTATAACGATTTTTGGTGCAGTGTTTTTTATCCGAAATGGTGTCAAAAACAAGTGAAGATGCCCGTTGAATCACCGGGTTCACTGCGCCTTGGGTAAAACGTCTATTGCGTCCGGCATGAATAAGTGTCGTTGATAATGAATGATTTTTTGCCATAAATTTCACCTTACTTAGACAATATCAATTTAATACAAATAAAAACAGCTGTAAAAGTGCGGTCAAATCTTCTACAATATGTAGGTGCATTTTTGCATCAGCAAATTTTTATTAACTTTTATTAAAGGGGATAATGACTATGGTATTAGTAACTCGCCAAGCTCCAGATTTTACTTCATCTGCAGTTTTAGGCAATGGTGAAATTGTTGATAATTTTAACTTCAAAAAACATGTTGAAGGAAAAGCAGCGGTAATTTTCTTCTATCCATTAGATTTCACTTTCGTATGTCCTTCCGAATTAATCGCATTCGATCACCGTTATGAAGAGTTCAAAAAACGTGGCGTTGAAGTGGTTGGTGTATCAATTGACTCTGAATTTACCCACAATGCATGGCGTAATACTCCAACTGAAAATGGTGGTATAGGCCCGGTAAAATATGTATTAGCGGCAGATATTAAACACGAAATCGCCCGAGCCTATGGTATTGAACATCCAATTGAAGGTGTGGCATTACGTGCTTCATTCTTAATTGACAAAGACGGTATTGTTCGCCACCAAATCGTTAATGATCTTCCGTTAGGTCGTAATATTGATGAAATGCTACGTATGGTTGATGCCTTACAATTCCATGAAGAACATGGTGATGTTTGTCCTGCACAATGGGAAAAAGGTAAAGAAGGTATGGAAAACAGCCCTGATGGTGTGGCTAAGTATTTAAAACAAAATGCTGACAAACTATAATCTTTACTAAACCTTTATAATAAAGCCACATTATGTGGCTTTTTTTATATTTAGAGATCCTTTAGAATAGCTCTATCCATAACCAAAGTGCGGTTAATTTTCTATGAGATTTAATATTCCTATTTTCCTGACAATTTTTCGTGTCATTCTGATCCCTTTTTTTGTGATCACATTTTATTTACCTATTGAATCGGCCCCCTTTATCACGACTCTTATTTTCTTTATTGCGGGAGTCACTGACTGGCTTGATGGCTACCTTGCCCGCAAATGGAAACAAACCACCCGTTTTGGTGCATTTTTAGATCCGGTAGCGGATAAAGTCATGGTGGTCGCCGCACTTGTCCTCATTGTGGAAAATCAGCACACATTTTGGATCACAATTCCGGCAATTATTATGATTTCCCGTGAAATTATCATCTCAGCCTTGCGTGAATGGATGGCTGAATTAGGCGAACGAAACAAAGTAGCCGTTTCTTGGTTAGGAAAAGTTAAAACCACTTCCCAAATGCTTGCCCTAGGCGGTTTATTATGGCGTTATAATATTTATATGGAGATTTTAGCAATCATTTTACTTTATGTAGCGGCTATTTTAACGGTTTGGTCAATGATTCAATATTTAAATGCAGCAAAAGAAAATGTATTGGATGAATTAGAAAATAAATAATTCATTGGACTTTTTATTAAAATAAATTTTTTTCTAGTAATTCATAGATAAATAATTCATTTTGGCTGTAATGGACTATTGTGGGTTACCCTCATTTTGGATTTACATTTGCCGCCTCAAGGGTTAACTCCCCTTCTTTACTATTCTTGGTGAGTTTATCAGCTCGAAAACAACTGTTTTGCCAATGTTCACTATCTGAGTTCAATTTGCTTTTCGAGCATTTACCGAACAGTACCTATACTATAGTAAGTACAGACAACGATAACGATATACATTTTTTAAATAGAGAAAGAAACTCATAGTTCCTCACCTAATCACCAAAATCAAAAAAGTTAAGGACTATTAGACTTTTACAATAGAGAGTTGAAGATAAATAGATGGTGGGTCGTGAAGGATTCGAACCTTCGACCAACGGATTAAAAGTCCGCTGCTCTACCGACTGAGCTAACGACCCTAAGAATAGGATATTAAAGAAGTTTTTCAGCGAATAGTTAGCAGCTATTAGATGGTGCCCGAAGCCAGACTTGAACTGGCACGCCTCGAAAGGCGAGGGATTTTAAATCCCTTGTGTCTACCGATTCCACCACTCGGGCAAACTAATCTAACTAACTTATAGCGTATTATGGAGGCGTGTCCCGGAGTCGAACCGAGCTACATGGATTTGCAATCCAGTGCATAACCGCTTTGCTAACACGCCAGTAATTGGAGCGGGAAACGAGGCTCGAACTCGCGACCCCGACCTTGGCAAGGTCGTGCTCTACCAACTGAGCTATTCCCGCATTCGCTGTTAGTGGTGCGCATTTTACGGAAATTTTAAACGCTGTCAATCATAGATCTTAAAAAAAATCTTAACCGTCTAAAAAAACTGCATTTCGTTTAAATTATTTACAATAAATGATGAAAAAATGAAATTTACTGCTATCTCTTAATTTCTTCTTTTATCACTGTAGGCTTTATGCCAAAATGCTTTCATTCTTTTTTCATAAAAAGTGCGGTCACTTTTTAAATTATTTTCGAGGATATTATGACAACACAACAATATACAATTGATACCCTACTTGCTCAAGCCGGTAATCGCAGCGATGAACGTACCGGTGCAGTTTCTACGCCAATTTTTCTTTCTACGGCATACGGGCATCATGGCATTGGTGAGAGTACTGGATTTGATTATACTCGCACAAAAAATCCAACCCGCTCAGTGTTAGAAAACACTATCGCCCAATTAGAAAACGGTGATCAGGGTTTTGCATTTTCATCGGGCATGGCGGCAATCCAAGTGCTAATGAGCCTTTTTACTGCGCCGGATGAGTGGATTGTTTCCAGCGATGTTTATGGCGGAACTTACCGTCTTTTAGATTTTTCTTACAAAAATAACAATAGTGTAAAACCCGTTTATGTCAATACCGCTTCTGCTGAGGAGATTGAAGCAGCCATTACTCCCAATACCAAAGCGATTTTTATCGAAACGCCGTCTAATCCACTAATGGAAGAATGCGATGTAGCGGAAATTGCGAAACTCGCCAAAAAACATCAATTAATGTTGATCGTCGATAATACTTTCTTAACCCCCGTACTTTCCCGCCCGCTGGATTTAGGGGCAGATATTGTTATTCACAGCGGTACTAAATATATTGCCGGTCATAATGATGTGCTTGTTGGTCTGATCGTGGCAAAAGGTCAAGAACTTTGTGAACGTATCGCTTATATTCAAAATGGCGCCGGTGCAGTGCTTTCGCCTTTTGACTCATGGTTGACGGTTCGTGGAATGAAAACCCTCTCTCTACGTATGAAACGCCACCAAGAAAATGCGCAAGCCATCGCTGAATTTTTAAAATCCCAACCGCAGGTTGATTCCGTTCTTTATCCAAACAAGGGGGGAATGCTTTCTTTCCGTTTAAAAGATGAAAATTGGATCAATACTTTTTTAAAATCCATCAAGCTCATCACCTTTGCGGAAAGCCTTGGTGGAACTGAAAGTTTTATCACTTATCCGGCAACTCAAACCCACATGGACATTCCAGAAACAGAACGTGTAGCTCGCGGTATCACGAATACTTTATTACGTTTTTCAGTGGGTATCGAAAATGTAGAAGACATCAAAGCGGATTTACTTCAGGCATTTTTTCATTTGAAATAACCCTCTTGGAGGCAAGATGAAAATTGCAGTTTACAGCACAAAGAACTATGACCGTAAATACTTTGAATTAATCAATGCAAAATACGGTTTTGATCTTGAATTTTTCGACTTCATGTTGAATGAAAGCACAGCCCGTCTGGCAGAACATTGTGAGGTGGTTTGTATTTTTGTCAATGATGACGGGAGTCGAAAAGTGTTGGAAAAATTAGCCGCACTTGGCGTAAAAACCATTGCTTTGCGTTGTGCCGGTTTCAATAACGTGGATTTGAAGGCTGCACAAGATCTTGGACTTCAAGTCGTTCGTGTGCCGGCTTATTCCCCTGAAGCCGTGGCAGAACATACCGTCGGCTTAATGATGACACTTAATCGCCGAATTCATCGTGCTTATCAGCGCACCCGTGAAGCCAATTTTTCTTTAGAAGGGCTTATTGGATTTAATATGCACGGACGAACAGTGGGCGTGATAGGTACAGGTAAAATTGGGATTGCCGTTATGCGTATTTTAAAAGGATTTGGTATGCATATTCTTGCTTATGATCCTTTTAAAAACCCTGTTGCTGAGGAGCTTGGTGCAAAATATGTTGAACTTGACGAGCTCTATGAAAAATCTCATGTGATTACTTTACATTGTCCCGCTACGCCGGAAAATTATCATTTGCTCAATCGTGAAGCCTTTGCAAAGATGAAAGATGGCGTCATGATCATAAATACAAGCCGAGGCTCTCTGATTGACACGCCTGCAGCAATTGATGCCCTCAAACAGCGTAAAATAGGTGCATTGGGTATGGATGTCTATGAAAATGAACGCGATTTATTCTTTGAAGATAAATCTAATGAAGTTATTCAAGATGATGTATTCCGCCGTCTTTCTTCGTGCCATAATGTACTCCTTACCGGTCATCAGGCATTCTTAACGGAAGAAGCTTTAACCAGTATTGCAGATATTACACTTGCCAATGTATATAAACTAAAATCAGGTAAACCTTGCGAAAATTTGGTTTTCCCCTCTTAGTTTTGAGTAATTAAATTAATAACTGTACTTTAAAAAAACTCGTGTTATTCTGACCGCACTTGTAATTTAACAATATGCCCTTACATAAAGGCATTATTCACAACAAAGGAAATAAAAATGAGCCAAGTATTACACACAACCGATGCGACATTTGAAGCAGATGTATTACGTTCTGATATCCCGGTATTAGTTGATTTTTGGGCACCATGGTGTGGTCCTTGCAAAATGATTGCACCGGTATTGGATGAGCTTGCCCCGGAATTTGCCGGAAAAGCAAAAATCGTAAAAATCAATGTTGATGAAAATCAACTTGTTGCCGGTCAATTCGGTGTACGCAGTATCCCTACTTTACTTTTAATGAAAAATGGTGAGGTTGTTGCAACACAAGTCGGCGCTTTACCAAAAGGTCCGTTAGCTAACTTCATCAACCAACATCTTTAATCATTCCTAAATCCTCTTATTTACCTCAAATAAGAGGATTTTTTTATATTCTTTTCTAATCCACATTTTTTCTGTGATATTACTCACAAATCTAAAAAGCTCTTGTTTACATTTTGTTCAAATAGACTTACTTTTAATAAATAATCTTGTAACACAACTGAAACAAAGGATTATCAAATGTCTATTTCACTCTCTAAAACTTACTCTCCCGCACGTCGAATCATTACAGAAAATTATCGTCTTGACGAAAAAACGGCGGTTGATCAGCTAATGGAAACACTTGATTTAACTGAAGAACAAGAAAAACGTATTACGGATCATGCGACCAAGCTCATTAATAAATTACGTCATATTAAACAAAAACAATATGGTGCAGACGCGTTGATGGAAGAGTTTTCGCTAAGTTCAGAGGAAGGTGTGGCATTGATGTGCTTGGCAGAAGCCTTACTACGTATCCCTGATGATAAAACCCGTGATGACCTCATCTACGAAAAATTACAAGATGGTAATTGGCAATCTCACCTAGGCAATTCAAAATCTTTTTTCATTAATGCCGCCAGTTATGGCTTGATGTTCGGAAGAAAAGTTAGTGAGAATCTTACAGAAACCCAACTCAATAACAACCTAAAAAATCTCTTTTCCCGTTTTGCTGCACCGGTCATGCGTCAAATCATGGTGAAGTCTATGCAGATTATAGGGAAACAATTTGTCGCAGGCATAAATATACATGAAGCGCTGAAACATATCCAACCCCGCTACCAAAAAGGATTTACCTTTTCATTCGATATGCTGGGCGAAGCGGCTATGACTGCGACCGATGCGGATCGTTACTTCAACGATTATTTACATGCCATTGAAGAAGTCGGAAAAAATGCCGTTGATCGAAATATTTACAATGGTAATAGTATTTCAGTGAAACTTTCCGCTATTCATCCTAAATATAATCGAGCCAAATATGATCGCACAATGAATGAGCTTTATCCTCGAGTAAAACAACTCTTCTTAACAGCACAAAAATACAACATTAGTGTGAATATTGATGCAGAAGAAGCCAATCGCCTCGAACTCTCTCTGGATTTAATCGAAAAATTACTTGATGAGCCGGAACTCAAAGACTATAAAGGTATTGGTTTTGTTGTGCAAAGCTACTCCAAACGCTGCCCTTATGTTTTAGATTACTTGATCAATCTTGCCCGTGAAAAACAACATTATTTGATGATACGACTAGTCAAAGGTGCTTACTGGGATAGTGAAATCAAATGGGCACAAACTGACGGTTTAGATGATTTCCCACTTTTCACCCGTAAAAATCATACTGATATTGCCTATGTTGCTTGCGCCAAAAAATTGTTGGCTGCACAGGATGTCATTTACCCCCAGTTTGCTACTCATAACGTGCTAACAATGTGTACCATTTATGAACTCGGACAAGGAAAAAAATTTGAGTTTCAGTGCTTATACGGTATGGGTGAAAATCTTTACGATAATATCGTGGGTAATGAAAACTTCAACCAACAAGTACGGGTTTATACGCCTGTCGGTACTCATGAAACCTTGCTTGCTTATCTTGTCCGCCGTTTACTTGAAAATGGAGCCAACTCCTCCTTTGTCCATCAATTAGTGGATGAAAGCATTCCTGTTTCTCAGTTAGTCACACCGCCGTGGAAACTTTACAGTAAATCCAATGGCGAACCAAATAAACTGGTACGTAAACCCCTTGAATTATTTCGCGATCGTCTTAATTCTGCCGGTTTTGACTTAACCAATGAGCTGGTATTGGGAAAACTTGAGCAAGCCTTAAATAATGCACAAATTGAAAATGCAGAATCAATTACTGTGCTGACCAATCCGACTCAACAAGCCATACAGCATGTGAAAAATCCTGCCAAACTAGCAGAAACAGTGGGAGAAATACGTTTCTTAGAAATTGATCAAGCACAAACCGTATTTTCAGCCGCCAACAACCTAAACTGGAACACACAAAGTGCGGTTGAAAAAGCCAATGTTTTACGTAAAGCGGCTGATCTCTATGAAGAAAATCATGGATTATTGATGAAATTAGCAATGATTGAAGCAGGTAAAACATTAACAAATGCCATTGCAGAACTTCGGGAAGCCGTTGATTTTCTCCGTTATTATGCCAACCAACTCGAACATTTAGCCGCTATCGATAGACTTGGTGAAGCTCGTGGCAAAGTGCTTTGTATTTCCCCTTGGAATTTCCCATTAGCAATCTTTACCGGTCAAATTGCCGCTTCTCTCACAGCCGGTAATGCGGTGATTGCCAAACCGGCAGAACAAACCTCACTCATTGCTTATGCTGCAGTAAAATTACTGCACCAAGCCGGCGTTCCAACAGAAACTTTACAACTTGTATTAGGCGCAGGTGATCTTGGTGCGGCACTCGTTCAACAACCATTTGACGGAGTAGTATTCACCGGTTCAACTGAAGTGGCAAAACTTATCGAAAAACGTTTAGCCGTTGCCGATAATGATCCTGTTTTGATTGCGGAAACAGGCGGGCAAAATGTACTGGTAGTCGATAGCTCCGCTCTACCGGAGCAAGTGGTAGCAGATGTATTAAGTTCCGCTTTTGACTCAGCCGGTCAACGCTGCTCTGCTCTCCGGATTCTGTTATTACAGGAAGAAATTGCCGATCAATACTATCGAATGATTAGCGAAGCCATGAAAGAATTAAGTCTTGGTGATCCTCGTTTACTTGAAACAGATATTGGTCCAGTCATTGACGAAGAGGCAAAACAAAACTTACTCAATCATCAAGCTAATATGCGTAAGGTAGCGCTATCTTATACTGAACTGGATGTGCTGGAAGGCGGACATTTTATCGCCCCATCCATTTATCTATTGGACAATCTCAATCAACTACAAAGAGAAGTATTCGGCCCAATTCTTCACATCATTCGTTATCGCAAAGATGAACTCGTTACCGTACTTGATGAGGTAAACAAAAAAGGCTATGCCCTCACCGGGGGCTGCCACAGCCGAATTAGTAAACAAATGAATTTCGTGGAAAAACACCTCAATTGCGGCAATTTCTATATTAACCGAAATATCGTGGGGGCTGTCGTGGGAGTACAACCATTCGGCGGGCATGGTTTATCCGGCACAGGACCTAAAGCAGGAGGAGAATTTTATCTGCAACGCTTAACCCGTACACCAAATTATTACAGTCAATTTGGTGATGAAAACAGTCTCCCACAATCTAAACCGGTATTGGAAAGTATTACCGGCGAACATAACAGCCTTGCTTATTTACCTTGTGAGGTCGCAATCCTTAATGGCGATTTATCTGCTTCTCAAGCTGCGGCAGAAAAATTATTATCAGCCGGTTTCAGTGTTCTGGTAGAGCCAAGTCACCCGCTTGCCCAAAGTCAGCAAACCGGCATTCGAGTTGATACTAAACTCGGATATTGCCAAAAAGGTATCTATTTAACCGCACTTGATACACAACGCCGCCTATGGTTAGCTGAAAACAGTAAAGCGATTTTTAAATGTTTCGACTGGCGTACAACACAAGATTTATTACCTTTATACGATGAATTCTCCCGTAGCTATAACACAACGGCAGCAGGCGGAAATACATCATTAATGGCAGCAGAGGAACATTGATTTAAAAAGTCTGTAAAAAAATCACAATCTTTGTTTTCTTTTTATGATTAACAAGCGACAATAACGCCCTTTGTAGAATGGGGTTGATTCAGTCACAATAAGTTATATCTAAAATGACAGAATAAATCCCCTACATGGACTAGTACCTTATAACAGGAGTAAAGCTATGCAGATTTACATCACATTCGGCTTGTATTTATTGGTAATTTTAGGCATCGGTTTGTATGCTTATCGTTCCACTCAAAACTTTGACGATTACATACTTGGCGGACGAAAAATGGGAAGTTTCGTAACCGCAATGTCCGCCGGAGCTTCCGATATGTCAGGTTGGCTCTTAATGGGATTGCCAGGTGCAATTTACCTCTCTGGCTTATCCGAAGCATGGATTGCTGTTGGACTAACCGTCGGCGCATTTCTAAACTACAAAATTGTCGCAGGTCGTTTACGTATTTTCACTGAAAAATATAATAATGCTCTTACTTTACCGGAATTCTTCGCCCAACGATTCCCACGTCAAAAGAAAACGTTAAAAATCATTTCATCTTCCATTATTTTATTTTTCTTCACAATTTACTGTGCTTCCGGTGTCGTCGCAGGCGCAAAATTGTTCCAAAGTTTACTTGGATTAGATTATTACACTGCCCTTTGGTTAGGTGCAATCGCAACAATTGCTTATACCTTTATCGGTGGTTACTTAGCCGTGTCTTGGAGTGATACTATCCAAGCCTCTTTAATGATTTTTGCACTCATTCTTGCGCCGGTGATGGCATTCGTCAATATTGGATGGGACGAAATCAACGCAGCATTAGAGGCTAAATCTGCTGCAACAAACATTCCATATAGCAACTGGTTACACAATGTATCGGGAATTGGCGTTATTTCTGCTCTTGCTTGGGGGTTAGGCTATTTTGGACAACCACACATTTTGGCCCGTTTCATGGCGGCAGATTCTGTGTCAGCACTTAATAAAGCACGTACAATCGGTATTGTGTGGATGTTCCTCTGTCTGGGAGGGGCAGTATCGGTAGGGTACTTCGGTTTAGCTTATTTCACTCACCAAAATATCCCTCTCGAGAATGCAGAATCTATCTTTATTGAGCTTTCAAAAGTCATGTTTAATCCGTGGGTTGTTGGCGTTGTATTATCTGCAATTTTAGCGGCAGTGATGAGTACACTTTCAGCTCAATTATTAATGTGTTCAGCCGCAATTACTGAAGATTTCTACAAAGGTTTTTTCCGTAAAAATGCATCGAGCCAAGAATTAGTATGGGTTGGTCGATTAATGGTATTAGTCATTTCTGTCGTGGCCATTATCATCGCTCAAGATCCGAACTCTAAAGTAATGGGATTGGTATCTTATGCTTGGGCAGGCTTCGGTGCGGCATTCGGCCCTGTCGTCATTCTCTCACTCTTTAATCGTAATATTAGTTCTAAAGCAGCATTATGGGGAATGTTATCAGGTGCAGTAACCGTTGTTATTTGGAGTCCATTAATGAAATTCTTAGGCTGGGATGATTTATCTCAACTTTATGAAATTATCCCGGGTTTCTTAGTTTGCTCATTTATTACGCTCAGCTCCTCTGTATTCGCTCCTGTGCATCCACTTGTTGCCGAACAATTTGACGAAGCATTAGCGGAATTCGAATCCAGAAAATAACTAAAAACGAGGATTATCACTAAATAAACAAATTCAGGTTTGTGCAACTGCTACGTAATACTAAAAACTCAAAGTGCGGTTAAAATTAACCGCACTTTTTTATAATCGCTATTCTATCTCAAGAACTTTCCGATTTTCTTCTGTTTCCGGTTCAAGGTCGAGTTTTGCCATAAGTAATTGATCACCATCTTCTTCCGGGTTACCGGTAACAAGCAATTTATCACCATAGAAAATAGAATTGGCGCCAGCCATAAAACACATCGCCTGCATTTCTTCTGTCATACCTTGACGTCCTGCCGATAAGCGAACATAACTTTTTGGCATGGTAATTCTTGCAACAGCAATAGTACGAACAAATTCCGTCCAGTCCAAATCTTCAGCCTCCGCAAGAGGAGTCCCCTCTACTTTGACTAATTGATTAATGGGAACCGATTCAGGTTGAGGATCTAAATTTGCAAGGCTGGCAATCAGTCCGGCTCGTTCTTTACGGGTTTCATTCATCCCCACAATACCACCACAACAAACTTTTAAACCCGCTTTACGCACTTTACCTAGGGTACTTAAGCGATCATCAAAACGACGTGTACTGATGACCTCATGATAATTTTCCGGAGCAGTATCGAGATTATGATTATAATAATCTAACCCTGCCTCTTTCAATTCTTCTGCCATTCCATCTTGCAACAATCCAAAAGTACCACAAGTCTCTAAGCCAAGATCTTTTACTGCCTTAATAATTTGCGTTACTTTTTCCATATCTTTAGGTTTTGGCCCTCGCCATGCCGCCCCCATACAAAATCGCCCTGCACCACGGGATTTTGCGATTTTGGCTTTGGCAATAACTTCATCTACATCCAATAATTGCTGATTTTGCACACCGGTTTGGTAACGTGCTGATTGCGGACAATAACCACAATCTTCCGGACAACCACCGGTTTTTATAGACATCAATGTTGAAAGTTGAATTGCCTGCGGATTGAAATGTTCACGATGCACTTGCGCAGCACGATAAATCAATTCTAAAAAAGGGGTTTCATATAATGCCTCTACTTTACAAACAGACCAATACTCCACTGAGGGATGAGGCGTAATTTCACTTAATTGAACAGATTGTGTGGTTGTCATAATTTTTCCTATAAATTTTGTCCTTGATGAATATGAATAATACGATCAATATGCCCTTCTAATTCTTTCGGCTGGTGCGTAACAAGCAGCAAGGTTAGCATCTTTTCATTACATAACTGGTCGATCAACTTTAACATTTCCATACGCAATTGCGGATCAAGTGCAGAGAAAGGCTCATCTAATAATAAAATAGGTTTATCGCGTAACAAACAACGTGCCAATGCAACACGTTGTTTTTGTCCACCGGAAAGTGCGGTTGATTTTCTCGTTAAAAAATCCTGTAAATTGACCGCACTTGCCGCCTGTTCAATCCGTATTTTCTCTTCTCTTGAAAGAGACAAATTCGGTTTTAAACCTAATGCAATATTTTCCGCAACGGTCAAATGTGTGAACAAATTATTTTCTTGAAACAACATCGAAACAGGGCGTTCATAAGGTGCGCTTCTTGTGTGATTTTCACCGTTAAGCCAGATTTCGCCCTCACTGGCATAATCAAAACCGGCGATCAAATTTAATAAGGTACTTTTCCCTGCCCCACTCTCACCGATAATTGCAACTTTTTCTTGCCTCGCAATATGTAAATCAAATTTCATCGGCATAGATTGATAATTAAATTTCACTTGTTTTAATTTAATCATTGTTTCCCCTATTACGCTCAATAAACATAAATAATGCAAGGCACAGGCTAAGTAAAATCAACGCTGTGATCGCCGCTTCTTGATTCCGATATTGCCCGATTTGTTGATAGAGCAAGTGTGGTAAAGAGGTAAAATCCGGGCTACCAAATAACGCAATAGCGGTAAAATCCCCTAAAGAAAGCGTTGTCGCCAAAGCAAACGTGTATTTTAACGGTGCTTTTAATAAAGGATATTCAATTAATTTAAAACGTTGCCACCCTATAAGATTTAATGATAAACATAGTTTTTCATAATACTGCATAGCTTCTTGCATCATTGGGGGATTTAAAATGCGAATCACAAAAGGCATTGCCGCTAACGCATTACACAGTACGACAATAAAAAATAAATGTATATTAGTAAAATCTATTTCCTGCAAAAGTAAAAACAATCCCACCGCAAGAATTAATGTTGGAATCGCTAAAATCATCATGCCGCCGGTTTGAATAAGTGTTGCAAACACAGGAAAATGAAGCCATTGTAGCTGACGGGAAAGTAAAAGTAATAAAAAAGAAAATACTATCGCTAATGCACCCGAAATCGGTGCCATAGAAATTGAATAGATTAACGCTTTCCATAATTGGGGATCTTGCCAAAAACTAAACCATTCACGGGCTGTCAAACCTTCCACGACAATATTCACTAATGGCATGAAAAGAAATAAACATACGCTAAACAACACAAAAATATTCAAAATTTTGACCGCACTTGAAGGGGGCATCTGCCAAATATAGCGTTGGGAAAGATTGGTTTCCGGTGGTTTGGCAAAAATTTGGGATAAACCAAACAATACAAAGCAAAAAACAAATTGAATCAAGGCAAACAAAGCAGCTTTAGGAAAATCAAATTCAAAGAAAATAGCTTGATAAATAGCGACTTCCAAAGTGCTATTTTGTGGACCTCCGCCAAGAGAAAGCACGATAGTAAAACTGGTAAAACACAGCATAAAAATAAGCACAAAAGTCGGCAAAATCGAGTTTTTAAGATAAGGTATTTCAATTAAACGAAAAAATTGCCAACTTTTAATATTTAATTGTGCGGCTAATTGATGTTGTTCTACGGGAATCGCTTGCAAGGCTTGCAGTGTTACCCTCGCCGCAAGGGGAATATTAAAAAATAGATGTGCAATTAATATGCCGTTCAGTCCATAAATGGTCGGTTTCCAATGAATCCCCAACCATTGCATGAGTTGGCTTAACCAGCCCGTCGTGCCATAAATTCCGAGTAAGCCAAAGATCGCCAACAGAGCCGGCAATACAAAAGTCAGGGAAAGTAAGCGCTGTATAAGGTGTTTCCCTAAGAAAGATTGATAAAAAAGCGCACGGCCAAACAATGCGCCGATCAGCACGGAAAGTAGCGCCGATAAAAAGGCTTGTCCGAAACTAAAAAAGACAACCTGGTGTAAATAATCGTCTTGCTTGAACGCTTCCCAAGAATAATTTCCACCAACAGAAAATACTGCAGAAAGCGATGTGGTATAAAGCAAAACAATGAAAAAAATGACCGCACTTCCGCCAATATAATGACGAGGACGGAAATGCGGATGAAAAAACAGCGATATCATTCTGTATTATTTAGAAAGCGCTTTTTGCCATTGGTTGATCCAAGTTTTTAATTGATCACCCGTGATTGTTGAGGTATCCAATACCGGTGAGTTTTGGGTATGTTTCTTTAACTCATCAATATGACTTTCGATAGGGCTGTCAATAACAGGTAACATTACGTTATTTTTCGCAATATCGGCTTGCGCTTCCGGTGAAATCAGATAACCAAGAAAATAATCCGCACAAACATTATTGCGGTTAGCCACTTTAGCCACCACTTCTACTTGTAATACGCCGCCTTCACTAAACTCCGTTGCCATATAGTTATCTTTTTGTTCAGAAAGGATATGATAAATTGGCGAAGTGTTTGTACTTAGCACGAGATCGCCCTCTCCTTTTAAGAATGCGCCATAAGCTTCAGTCCAACCTTTTGTCACTGTTACCGTGTGTTCAGATAAGGCTTTCCATACATTTTGTGCTTCGGCTTGCGGATAGAGTGCGTTTACCCAAAGTAATAAACCACGCCCGATACTGCTGGTACGGGGATCTTGATACAGAACTTTTAAATCCTTACGTTCAATCAACTCTTTCAGACTTTTTGGCGGATTAGTTAATTTATTCTTGTCGTAAATAAACGCATATTTTGCAAAATCAAAAGGCAAGAATGTGCGATCATCCCATTTTATGGGTAAAGCCAATTTACTGAGATCAACTTGATTAGGCTCAAACATCGCTAATTTTTTTGCTTCATCCATTTGATGGTGATCTAAGCCTAGCACCACATCTGCTTTAATTTTTTTCCCTTCTAAACGGACACGATTAAATAAAGTGCCATTGTTATCAAAAGCCACATAGTTTAATTGGCATTGAGGAAATTGCTTCTCAAACCCCGCTTTTACCTTTGGCCCTGCGCTCCAGTCAGCACTAAAAGAGTCGTAAGTATAAACGGTAAGTGGTTGTGCAGTAGTTTGCGCAAATATAGAGGAGGCAAAAAGTGCGGTTGAAATGAGGATTATTTTCTTCATTATACTGTCCTTATAAAAATAGAAATGAAGAAACAGCCTAATGAAAAGAGTTAGTTTCCTACGCCAGCATTATCTGTTTCAGGTTCACGGGTATCTCTCAGCCTAACAATGTTAGCACCCCGACTAAGGCTCAAAGTCTATATAAACTTTAAAAAATACACAAGCACCTTAAAACAAAACTGTTAGTTTGATCACAAAATTTAAACAAAAAGAAACCCGCATAAGCGGGTTTCAGAAACAGAAGATTAAGCCTGGTGTTTTGCTGCCACTTCACTTAATAAAGTTTGTAACTCACCGGCTTGATACATTTCTAACATGATATCGCACCCTCCTATTAATTCGCCTTCAACCCATAATTGTGGGAAAGTTGGCCAATTAGCGTAAGCAGGTAATTCAGCACGAATATCCGGATGCTGAAGAATGTCCACATAACCAAAAGGTACTTTACAGTTCATTAATGCCTCCGATGCACGGGCGGAAAAACCACAAGAAGGCAATTTCGGTGAACCTTTCATATAAATTAAAATTGGGTTTTCGCTGATTTGTTTTTTGATTTTGTCTAACGTTTCCATAATGTTCCCCATAAAAAATGTAGGTGTGCATTCTAACATAAGTTAGAGGTATCACAAATTAGAACTTGAGTGATTATGTCAGGTTTACCAACTTCCGCCGGCACCACCGCCACCAAATCCTCCTCCGCCAAAACCGCCCCCCGATGAGCCGCCACCGCCGAATCCGCCACCAAATCCTCCGCAAAAACCGGAGCCTCCTCCACGACGACGGGATAATGTTGATTGACGCACAATTCGGTTCAATTGATCACGCTGATTTGGGCTGATATAAATTTCATCTTTGTGATATTGATATTCACCAAACACCACAAAGGCAATAAATACTAACACCATAATAAAAGGAATGAATTTATCAAACTCACTCTCTTCCATTTGATAAGCGCCATATTCCCCTTGGCTTGCGGCAATAATATCATTCAGACCATCGTTAATACCTTGTGCATACTGAGCTTGCTTGAATTGAGGTAAGATAGCATTGCGAATTACTTGTGATAAGAATGCATCGGGCAATACGCCTTCTAATCCTTGCCCAGTCGCAATAAACACTTTACGATCATTTTTGGCAATCAGCATCAAGACACCATTGTTCAGTTGCTTGCGCCCAATTCCCCACTTATCGCCTAAAGCAAACGCATAATCCGCAATTTCATATTCACCGGTAGTCGGAACAAGCACAACAGCAATTTGTGAGCTGGTCGCATTACCATAAGATATCAGTTTATTTTCAAGAATTTGCTGTTGTTGGGGGGAAAGCGTGTTCGTGTAATCATTCACATAACGGAAAGGATTTGGTATAGGCGGAAACTGTGCGGCTGCAGCAAAAGTGCTCCAAAAAACGAAGATAAAAACAACCGCACTTTTCAATATTTGCAAAAGTTTAGTCATGAATAATCACCTCATTTGATAATTCATTTTTGTCATCCGGTTGAATAGGGAAATGCGCCTTTAAAGTATCGGCAATGCGCTCAATTGCCTCTACAATACCTTTTGTGTAAGCCTTTAACTTAAATTGCTCAATCATTAAATCACATTGCTGCTGCCAATAAGCCTCATTAACGAATTGATGAATCCCTCTGTCCCCAATTATCGCACAAAGATGATCCTTATATCCCACGTAAATCAATACTGAGTTTTGTGCGGAAGTCATATGCATTTCAAGTTCATCAAACACTTGCAAAGCACGTTCTACTGCTGATAATCCTTCTGAAGTTTTAGGTAATTTTCGCTCTATATAAACACGTAGCTCCGCCGAACTTTCATTTTCAAGGCGGACAATCGCCGCCTCTATTTGTTTTATATCGACAGGAATCCTTGAAAAGAATCTCATCATTTCTACCTTAATTAAAATTCACAGTAGGCGCATTTTCAGCACCAGATGCAGATTTAAAATAAGGTTTTTCCTTAAACCCAAAAATTAATGCGGCAAATTTTGTTGGGAATTGACGTACTTTTTGGTTATATACTCGAGCTGTATCATTAAATTTATTACGCGCAACATTAATACGGTTCTCAGTTCCTTCCAACTGCGCTTGTAAATTCATAAATCCCTCATGGGCTTTTAACTGTGGATATTGTTCAACAGTAACAAGCAATCTGGATAATGCCGAGCCTACTTGATTTTGATCCTGTTGGAATTGTGCAAGTTGTTCTTCTGTCATATTGGCGGGATCAATTTTAGTTTGTGTTGCTTTTGCTCGTGCTTCGATCACATTAGTTAAAGTTTGTTGTTCAAAGTTTGCTTGACCTTTCACAGTATTCACTAAATTAGGAATGAGATCGGCACGGCGTTGATATGAGGATTCAACATTCGCCCATACAGAATCAATTTCCTCTTCAGCTTTAACCAAACCATTATAACTAGACATTAAAGTAAATCCAGCAACCACTGCTACAAGAATAATTACAAGCCATTTCTTCATGATAATTTTCCTATTAATAAAATTTTGAAAATTCGTCTTATTAAAAGAAAAGACCTAAACCGAAGTTTAGGTCTTTTTCTATTTAATCCATTAATGGATAACTAAATAAAATTATTTAGTACCATTAACTGCGATTTCAACACGACGGTCTGGCGCTAAACAAGCGATAAGAGCTTTACGACCTTTAACCGCGTCACAAGTTGCACCAGTAACTGGGTTAGCTTCACCGTAACCAGTTGCAGTAATGTCTTGTGCTGCAACACCTTTAGCCACTAAGTAGTTAGCGACAGAGTCTGCACGACGTTGTGATAATTTTAAGTTTGCTGCATCTTTACCGATGCGGTCTGTATAACCTGCAACAGCTACTTTAGCACTATTTACTTGTGCGATTTCACCATAGATACCGTCTAAAGTTGCTTGTGCTTGTGGTTTTAAGTTTGCTTTACCGAAAGCGAAAGTAACATCAGAATTTAAGTTGAAAGTTTTGCTTACAACTTCAGGCGCAACAACCGGAGCACCTTGACCGAAACGGTAAGATAAACCAGCAGTTACAGAACCGATCCATGGAGTATAGTCTTTATCTTCTGCAATTTTGTTATCTTTACCAACAGAAGTTAACCATTGATATTCAACACGTAATGCTAATTCAGGTAATGAAGGTAATGCGTATTCAACACCAGCAGCAAATACTGGAGATACTTTTAAGCTGTGTGCACGAACACCATCCCAAGCGCTATCTGTAACACCTTTAGCATTTTTGTAGTCAGAACGCACTAACGCTGCACCAGCACGGCCATATAAATCTAAACCTTCTAAAGCTGACACTAAGCCACCTAAACCATAGCTACCTTTTAAGCTTAAGTGTGCACCGTGGTTAGTGTGTTTTGAAACAACTTTTTCGTTTTTAGAGAATTTAGCACGACCGAAATCATCGTAACCTAATTCTACTGCTAAACCTAAGTTGTCACGATTTAAAATTTGGTAACCACCGAAAACACCGTAAGTTACAGAATTACGGTTAACACCGAAACCATCTGTATGACCAACATATTTTGAGTCAAATTGTTTTAAACCATCATGGAAAGATGCCCAACCTGCTTTAGCACCAACATAGAAAGTGTTTTCTTGTGGAGCTGCTTGAGCTACTGAAGTTGCTGCTAAACCAGCTACTACTAATGCGATTGCAGTTTTTTTCATTTTGATGTCCTCTATTTAGTCATCGATTGATAAAAATAAGAAAAGTTTCCTTGTCTATCGTGAACTTTATAAATTAAGTAACACTCTAAACATTGCTTAACTAGGGTTTTGAATTTGCCCTATATCTATCCTTTTGACAAATTCAATTCCTTTGTATCGCCAAAGGAACGTTCAAAAGTGGGATTATTATCCTATAAAAAACTCAAAGATCAAACTTTTTTTACCCTTTTCGTCTACTTTTTGAACAATCAATACAAAAAATGAATGTTTGTTCACTAATAATTTACTCTATTTTACATTATTGTTTCGGTTTTCTTACTAAATCCCCCTGCAAAAATCGACATTCTTTTTGACATCATATATCATCAACCCCATTCTTTTTTCTATTTTGTGAATAATACTATGCTACCTCGTCTCTCTAACGCACCACAACTTGATGAAAGCATCCGACACTACCTTATAGAACTAAAAAAACAACATTTTGAAGGTGATATCGCAACAAATTATGCCGATCGCTTAAGCCTCGCCACTGACAATAGTGTGTATCAACAACTGCCGCAAGCCATTTTGTTCCCAAAAACAGTGGCAGATATTGTGCGTCTCACAAAACTGGCAAATCTGCCCGCATATCAAGCATTCACTTTTACACCACGTGGCGGCGGCACCGGAACGAACGGTCAATCTCTTAACCACAATATTATTGTTGATATGTCTCGCCATATGACGGCCATTTTAGAACTCAACGTAGAAGAACGCTGGGTTCGTGTGCAAGCAGGCGTGGTGAAAGATCAACTCAATCAATTTTTAAAACCTTACGGTTTATTCTTTGCTCCGGAGCTTTCCACCAGTAATCGTGCCACACTGGGCGGGATGATTAACACCGATGCCTCAGGACAAGGCTCACTGCAATACGGTAAAACCTCAAATCATGTCCTCGCATTACGCAGTGTTTTGATGAATGGTGAAATATTGGATACCAGTGCGGTCAAATCTCAGTCTATTTTCGATAATATTGATTCTCTTGGCTTAAATGAAACCGCCAAAACGCTCTACCAAACCATCGCACAACGTTGCAAAGAAAAACGCGAAAGTATCATTAACGATTTACCTCAACTTAATCGCTTTTTAACCGGCTATGATTTAAAAAATGTGTTCAATGAAGATGAAAGCGAATTTAATCTCACTCGTTTGCTTACCGGCTCTGAGGGCTCTCTTGCCTTTATTTGCGAAGCCAAATTGAATCTATTGCCTATTCCGCAGTACCGCACCCTCATTAATATAAAATATAGCTCTTTCGATGCAGCACTACGCAATGCGCCTTTTATGGTGAAAGCCAATGCCCTTTCAGTAGAAACCATTGATTCCAAAGTTTTAGACCTTGCTAAACAAGATATTATTTGGCACTCGGTCAGCGAGCTTTTAACCGAAGAAGAAAACCGCCCTATCCTAGGTTTAAATATTGTGGAATATGCCGGTAATAATCAGGAAAAAATTCACCGCCAAGTGACCGCACTTTGTCAGGCATTGGATGAAAAAATCGCCCAACAGCAGGATCACATTATTGGCTATCAAATTTGCCACGATCTCCCTTCTATCGAACGCATTTATGCGATGCGTAAAAAAGCCGTAGGTCTGCTAGGCAATGCCAAAGGGGCGGCGAAACCTATTCCTTTTGTGGAAGACACCTGTGTTCCACCGGAACATCTTGCCGATTACATCAGCGAATTTCGTGCTTTATTAGATCGTCACCATTTACAATACGGTATGTTCGGCCACGTGGATGCCGGCGTATTACACGTTCGCCCTGCGTTGGATTTGTGCGATAAAGAACAAGTCAAACTTTTCAAACAAATTTCAGATGAAGTGGCTGAACTCACTATCAAATATGGCGGTTTATTGTGGGGGGAACACGGTAAAGGTGTGCGTTCCCACTACGGCGAAAAATTCTTCACACCGGAACTTTGGAATGAACTCCGTTACATCAAATTTTTATTTGATCCCCATAATCGTCTAAACCCAGGAAAAATCTGCACGCCTTTAGGTTCTGAAGATGAACTCTACTCCATTTTGTCACCAATGCGGGCTGACTACGATCGCCAAATTCCGCTTCAAATACGGAATGAATTTAAAGGTGCAATGAATTGCAACGGTAATGGGCTTTGTTTTAATTTTGATGAACACAGCATTATGTGCCCTTCAATGAAAGTGAGTAAAAACCGTGTGTTTTCCCCGAAAGGGCGTGCTGCTATGGTGCGAGAATGGCTACGTTTATTAGCCAATGAAAACATCTCGCCGGAACAACTTGATTTTCAAAAAAATGACGTGAAATTGACCGCACTTGTCGCCAAAATCCGCCATAGTGTGCAAAAATGGCGGGGAGAATATGATTTTTCCCATGAAGTCAAAGCCGCAATGGATACCTGCCTTGCCTGCAAAGCCTGTGCCAGCCAATGTCCGATAAAAATTGATGTGCCGAGTTTCCGTGCAAAATTTTTCCATTTTTACCACAGTCGTTATTTGCGTCCGGTAAAAGATCATATCGTAGCAAATTTGGAACTTGCCGCCCCCTATATGGCGAAACAAGCCAAATTTTTCAATTACTTTACTCAATTAAAAACCACCCAAAGGCTAGTAAAAAAAACCATTGGCATGACAGATTTACCGCTACTTTCCACCCCAAATTTACAACAGCAGCTTGTGGAAATCGGCTATCAAGGCAAACCGCTAGAAGCCTTAGAACAGCTAAGTGCGGTGGAAAAAGAGAAAGTTTTACTGATCGTGCAAGATCCTTATACTTCTTATTACGATGCGAAAGTGGTGCGGGATTTTGTCGCATTGACACAAAAACTGGGCTTTAACCCAATTCTTCTCCCTTTCAAACCCAACGGCAAAGCGATGCATGTTAAAGGTTTTTTGAAACGTTTTGCCAAAACAGCAAAAAACCAAGCGGAATTTCTTAATCGTGTTGCCAAATTAAGTGTGCCGTTGGTTGGGGTAGATCCCGCCATTGTGCTTTCTTATCGTGATGAGTATAAAGAGGCGCTGCAGGCACAGCGAGGAGATTTCCATGTACTGACCGCCCATGAGTGGCTCAAAAACCAACTGGATTCAGGCGTATTAGAAAACTTGCCAAAAACCGACCGCACTTTTGATTGGCATTTATTTCCACATTGTACGGAATCCACATTTATGCCGAATAGTCCGAAAGAATGGCAGCAAATTTTTGAAAAATTCGGACAACAATTAACAGTCGAAAAAGTGGGCTGTTGCGGTATGGCAGGGGTATTTGGCCATGAGGTGCAAAACCAAACCATGAGCCGTGACATTTACGATATTTCATGGCGTAAAAAACTTCACGGAAAAGATCCGCACTTTTGTTTAGCAACCGGCTATTCTTGCCGTAGCCAAGTGAAACGTTATGAACAAGCGCAGCTAAAACATCCCGTTCAAGCGTTATTGGAAGTGATGAAATAGCATTCTTCTATATTTACTAATAAGGATAAAAATGATTTGGAAAAAAACCTTTACCCTCCCACAACTTAATGAAATGGGGAAAAACTGTGCCGTTGGTCATCTTGGCATTGAAATTTCTGCTTTCGGCGAAGATTGGCTGGAAGCCACAATGCCGGTGGATAATCGCACTACGCAGCCTTTCGGCCTATTACACGGTGGAGTTTCTGTTGCATTAGCGGAAACTGTAGGTTCTCTCGCCGGTTTTCTCTGCGTTGAGGAAGGAAAAGCCGTGGTAGGCTTAGATATTAATGCCAATCATCTTCGCCCGGTAAGAGAAGGTAAAGTCACAGCAAAGGCTATGCCTATCAATTTAAGTCGAAATACCCATGTTTGGCAAATTGACATCCGAAATGAACAGGATAAACTTTGCTGCGTTTCAAGATTAACGCTTTCTATTATAAATTTATGACAATAACAAAAAAAATTGGTGTAATTTTAGCCAATTTAGGCACCCCTGATGAACCCACCCCAACGGCAGTTTCCCGTTATTTATGGCCTTTTTTGACAGATCCTCGTGTCGTTGATTTACCCCGTTGGAAGTGGTGGCCTTTACTTAAATTCCTCATTCTTCCCCCTCGTTCTAAACGAGTTGCCAAAAATTATCAGGCGATTTGGACAGAACAAGGCTCACCACTACTTGCCATCACCACACAGCAGCAAGAAGCTTTACAAGCCTATTTATTAGCAAAAAATATCAATGCACAAGTCGAAATTGCCATGACATACGGCAACCCTTCTATGCAAAGTGCGGTGGAAAAATTGCTGGAAAATCAGGTTGAAAAAATTATTGTGTTACCGCTTTATCCACAATATTCCAGCACGACTACCGGTGCTTTATTGGATGTTTTTGCCAACGCACTCAAACACACTCGCAATATACCGCCTTTTGAGTTTATCCATTCCTATCATTTGGATAAACACTATATTGGTGCCTTAGTGCAATCTATCAAAGTGCGGTTAAAATCTGATGAGTTTTTATTGTTTTCCTATCATGGAATTCCATTGAGCTATGAAAACCAAGGTGATTATTATCGCCAACATTGTAAAGAAACCACTCTTGCCATTGTTGATAAACTCGGTTTAACAGAAAACCAATGGGGAATGACCTTTCAATCCCGTTTTGGACGTGAAGAATGGTTACAACCTTACACCGATGAATTTTTAGTTTCTGCAAGTGCGCAAGGTATCCGTAAAATTGCCGTGGTTTGCCCCGGTTTTTCGGTGGATTGTTTGGAAACCATTGAAGAAATTGATGAAGAAAACCGTGAGAACTTTCTCCACAACGGCGGAGAATCTTACCAATATATTCCCGCGCTGAATGCCGAACCGGCTCATATTGAAATGATGGGTAATTTAATTTTACAAAAACTGGCATAAAAAAAGCGTGGATTTCCCCACGCTTTTTTACTCACCCACCTCAACAAAAATGCCTTTTTCTTTATCTCTCGCTTTCAGCACGCCGATTTCATAAATATCAACGCCCGCTGTTTGTGCGATCGCCAGGATATCCTGCTCACTTTTCGGTTTAACCGCCACCAATAAACCACCGGAGGTTTGCGGATCACATAACACGGCTTTTTGATAATCCGTCAATGTGCCCACTTTATACCCGTAGCTTTCATAATTACGTGTCGTGCCACCCGGTACGCAACCCTCGGAAATATAGTTCGATACGCCCTCAAGGGTCGGAATTTTATCGAAAAACAACTCGGCATTGAGGTTTGAACCTTCACAGATTTCAAGTAAATGACCGAGTAAGCCAAAGCCCGTCACATCTGTCATGGCAGAGACCCCATCCACTTCGGAAAATTGGCTGCCGATAATATTCATTTGACACATTGCTGCCGTCGCCAATCCTTGATGTTCAGGTTTTAATTTACCTTTTTTCTCTGCAGTGGTGAGCACCCCAATGCCCAAAGGTTTGGTTAAATAGAGCTTACTCCCCGCCTCGGCCGAGGCGTTTCGTTTCACTTTTTCCGTATTGATCACCCCAGTGACTGCCAAACCAAAAATGGGTTCCGGTGCGTCAATGGAATGTCCGCCGGCAAGAGAAATCCCCGCTTGATGACAGGCGAATCGCCCACCATCCACAATTTTTTGTGCCACCTCTGCCGGTAATTTATTGATAGGGAAACCCAAAATTGCAATCGCCATAATCGGCTTTCCCCCCATCGCAAAAATATCGCTAATCGCATTGGTTGCTGCAATACGCCCAAAATCAAAAGGATCATCAACAATCGGCATGAAAAAGTCTGTGGTACTGATAATTGCAGTTCCATTTCCCAAATCGTACACTGCCGCATCATCTGCGGTGTCATTGCCCACCAACAAATGAGGATCGACAAAATTTTCGAGTTGTGTTTGTAAAATTGTCCCTAACACCTTAGGCGAAATTTTACAGCCTCAACCTGCGCCGTGACTGTATTGTGTTAAACGAACGTCATCCACCATACACTATCCCTTTTCCATAAATTTGAGCAGAATTATACCCTTTTTCAATGAAAAGTGCGGTCAAAAAATCAAATGTTTTTGTTATACTGCACCCCAAGCATGATTTAATCTTAATTTCAATGAAACACAAACGCCCCACCTTACAGGATATTGCCAATCACCTTGGTATCACCAAAATGACGGTAAGCCGTTATTTGCGTAACCCTAATTCTGTTGCACAAGAGACTCAAACCCGAATCGCTGAGGCCATTGAGCAATTTGGTTATATTCCTAACCGAGCCCCTGAAATACTCTCCAATGCCAAAAGCAAAGCGATTGGCGTGCTGCTTCCTTCCTTAACCAATCATGTTTTTGCCGATGTATTAAAAGGCATTGAGCTTATTCTGGATCAAGCCGGTTACCAAACGATGTTAGCGCATTACGGTTATAGCGTGAAAAAAGAAGAAGAACGGATTGAAAGTTTACTTTCTTATCATGTGGATGGGCTGATTTTATCGGAAAACTACCATTCCTTACGCACCCTCAAAATGATTGAGGTGGCAAATATTCCCGTTGTGGAAATTATGGATAGTACACAAACGGGCATTCAACAAGCCATCGGTTTCGATAACGTGGCGGCCGCTCAAACCATGGTGGAAACCATGATTACCAGGGGATATAAAAATATTGTGTATTTCACCGCGCGAATGGACAGAAGAACCCAACTGAAAATGCAAGGCTATGAACAGGCGATGAAAAAATACGGGCTTGAACCCTATAGTTTAATCACCGAAGAGCCTTCGTCTTTTACACTAGGTGGAAAACAGCTTCGTCAAATTCTTGAAAAACACCCCGACACCAACGGTATTTTCTGCACCAATGACGACTTGGCGATTGGTGCGCTATTTGAATGCCAGCGTTTGGGGATTGATGTACCTAAACAAATTGCCATTGCAGGATTTCACGGACATGATGTGGGCTTTTCCGTTAACCCTCAACTGGCAACCGTCATCACACCTCGTTTAGAAATCGGTAAAGTCGCTGCTCAAGAGCTCTTAGCAAGGTTGAACAGCGCCCCTTTAACCGAAACAACGATTGATCTGGGATTTAAAATCCATCTTGGTGAAAGTGTGTAAAAAATGCGATTAAAAATGACCGCACTTTTTTCATCAAAGCAGCGGCTTTAACGCCTGAATGCAACGCTCCACCACAGTTTCAAAACTGCCGTCAATATCAATATGAATCACATCCGGCTCGTCTTCTTGCGGCACTTCAAGGGTGTCAAACTGGCTTTTTAACATGTCCGTTTTCATATAATGCCCTTGGCGTTGTTTCATCCGCTCAAGCACCAAATCAAAAGAACCTTCCAAGAATAGGAATTTGACGTTCTCATTCCCCTCTCGAATCAAATCGCGGTATTGCTTTTTCAATGCCGAACAAACAATAATGCCCACTTCACTTTTACGTTCAAGACTAAATGCTGCATCACGAATCCGCTCCAGCCAAGGTGCGCGATCCTCATCATTCAAAGGTTGCCCTTCCCCCATTTTGATAATATTGGCACGGGGATGAAGATCATCACCATCAATTAATTTAATGCCTAAACGATGCGCCACTACAGTTCCAACGGATGTTTTTCCCGTACTTGAAACCCCCATCAAGATAAAACTTTTTCCTTTGCTCATAACTTACCTCACAAAATTTTCTTTAATCATATAAGAATTTTGCCGAATTGTTACTGGTAACATTCTGTTTTGTGATCAAGATCACAAATAAATTAGTCTAAAAAAACTAAACCTCTGGTTTTATAAAAATAACGTGATAAAGATCACAATTTTAAAAACTTATTATTTACCAAACTAAGAATTACAGGTATGTTACGGGTAACAATCCATTTGGAGGGATCTTTATGCTTATCGTAATCATGATTACAGCAATTTTATTGCTGCTTTTACTTATTATTAAATTTAAAGTCCACGCATTTGTGGCATTAATTATTGTCAGTTTACTTACCGCACTTGCTTCCGGTATTCCGGTCGAAAAAATTTTACCAACCCTGCTTGGTGGGTTTGGTAACACTCTCGCCTCTGTGGCTCTCCTTGTCGGGTTAGGTGCAATGATCGGGCGTCTACTAGAAATTACCGGTGGGGCTAAGGTACTTGCGGATACGTTGATTAACAAATTTGGCGAGAAAAAAGCTCCATTTGCATTAGGTATAGCCTCACTGTTATTCGGTTTCCCTATTTTCTTCGATGCCGGTTTAGTCGTGATGTTACCTATCGTGTTTAGTGTGGCAAAACGTTTTGGCGGTTCGGTATTACGCTATGCTTTCCCTGCAGCTGGGGCATTTGCCGTGATGCACGCTTTCCTGCCTCCTCATCCTGGTCCTGTTGCTTCCGGTGATCTACTTGGTGTCAACATTGGGTTATTAGTTATTGTCGGTTTAATTTGCGCTATTCCAACTTGGTACATTGGGACTTATTTATTTAGTATGTTTATCAGTAAAAAAGTCCATGTCGATTTACCAAAAGCGTTCCTAAACGCAGTAGCAATTAGCGACACTTCCGTGCAAAATCCACCAAGTTTTGCCCGTGTGATGACCGTTTTATTGCTCCCAATTATTCTTATTTTATTTGACACGGGTTTGAATACGTTAAGCGTGGCAAAAGTCATCGATGGTTCACAAACTTGGGTGCAATCGCTCCGTTTAATCGGTAAAACACCGATTGCATTATTAATCACATTGATCGTGGCAATTTTATTGCTTAAAGATCAACGCAGTTACGAACAAATCGAAAAAATCTGTGACAACGCGCTTGGCCCAATCTGTTCAATCGTCTTAGTGACCGGTGCAGGTGGAATGTTTGGCGGCGTGCTACGTGCTAGTGGTATTGGCGATGTATTATCCGCTATGCTATCGGATACCGGTATGCCAATCATCGTTGCGGCTTTCGTTATTGCAATGGTCATGCGTGTTGCACAAGGTTCTGCTACCGTTGCACTTACTACAGCTGCTGCTCTAATTTCGCCAACAGTCGCTGCCGCTACCGATTTAAGCCAATTCGATCTCTGCTTTATTGTGATTGCTATTGCTTCCGGTGCAACTGTCCTATCTCATGTAAACGACTCTGGCTTCTGGCTAATGAGCCGTTTCCTAGAGATGGATACCAAAACCACATTAAAAACTTGGACATTACTTGAAACCTCAATTGGTGTAGTGGGATTTATCATCGCCCTTATCGGCAGTATCATTCTTTAATTTAAAACGTGGTCGATTTGTAAAACATTTCTAAAATTGACCGCACTTTGTTAAAATCAGCCATTATTTTTCCGAACAAGGACGAACAATGGCTGATTTTCCGTTTACTGTTGAAGTGAATGAACAAAATCTTACTGAGATTCTTCAACAATCTCTTGAAAAACCACTTGTGATGAACTTCTATGCACCGAGTCATAAAGAATCTGCCGATTTTTTAGTGTTGTTGGAGCGAGTCGCAGAGCAATATCAAGGGCAATTTATACTCGGCAAAGTGAATTGTGAAAGTGAACAAATGATTGCCGCACAATTTCGGATTCAAGCCTTGCCAACCACTTATTTATTCAAAGAAGCACAAGCATTGGACGCTTTTCCCGGCGTATTAGATCAAGCCTCGCTTTTACAACGTTTAAGTGTGATTTTACCCAAAGAGGAAGAGCTTAAATTTCATCAAGCCTTAGATTTCTTACAGGTAGAAAATTATGATGCCGCATTGCCGCTATTAAAAGAGGCATGGGAGCTTTCCGATAAGAAAAACAGCGATATTGCCCTACTCTATGCGGAAACCTATATTGCGATGAAAAAAACCGAACCAGCAAAAGAGATTTTAGATCAGATTCCGTTGCAAGATCGGGATAGTCGTTGGCAGGGATTACAAGCCCAAGTTGAATTGTTAATTCAAGCAGCAGACACGCCGGAAATTCAGCAATTAACAGCGGATTATGCGAAGAATCCAACGCCGGACATTGCCATTAAACTTGCCGTACAATTACATCAAGCGGGCAGAGATGAAGAAGCGCTTAGCCTTCTTTTTGATCTTTTAAAAGCGGATTTAAACACCCAAAATGGCGAAGTAAAACAACAATTTTTATCTATTTTAAGTGCAATGGGGAATACGGATCCGCTCACCAATAAATTCCGTCGGTTACTTTACTCTCTGCTCTATTAAATACAGTATTATATCGCTGTGACAAAAACTTGATTTTAGGTTTATTTATAGGGGCACACTATGTGTGTCGCTTATAAAATCAAATTATTTCAATATATTAAGAAAGGATACTTTATGTCAGATACCAAACACGCCAAACTGTTAATTTTAGGTTCCGGCCCTGCCGGTTATACTGCGGCAATTTATGCCGCTCGTGCCAATTTAAACCCGGTGTTAGTCACCGGTTTACAACAAGGCGGTCAGCTCACCACCACCGATGAAATCGAAAACTGGCCGGGAGATTTTGGTGAAACCACAGGCTCCGGTTTAATGCAACGTATGTTGCAACACGCAGAAAAATTCGATACGGAAATTGTGTTCGATCATATTAACCGCGTGGATTTAGCCTCTCGTCCGTTCAAACTTTATGGTGATGTACAAAATTTCACCTGTGATGCGTTAATTATCGCCACCGGTGCGTCAGCTCGCTATTTAGGTCTGCCTTCTGAAGAACATTATAAAGGTCGTGGTGTTTCCGCCTGTGCCACCTGTGATGGTTTTTTCTATCGTAACAAACCCGTTGCCGTGATTGGCGGTGGCAACACAGCAGTAGAAGAAGCGCTCTACTTAGCCAATATTTCAAGTTGTGTTCACTTAATCCACCGTCGTGATACCTTCCGTGCGGAAAAAATCTTAATCGACCGCTTATACAAAAAAGTGGAAGAAGGAAAAATCGTACTCCATACCGACCGCACTTTAGACGAAGTATTGGGCGACAATATGGGGGTGACCGGCTTACGCTTACAAAATACCAAAGACGGTACAAAAGAAGATCTCAATATTGACGGTTTATTCGTGGCAATCGGCCATTCGCCGAATACGGAAATCTTCCAAGGTCAGCTTGAATTAAACAATGGCTACATTGTGGTAAAATCCGGTCTTGAAGGTAATGCGACCGCCACCTCGGTGGAAGGCGTGTTTGCTGCCGGTGATGTGATGGATCATAACTATCGCCAAGCCATTACTTCTGCCGGTACAGGTTGTATGGCGGCACTGGATGCCGAACGTTATCTGGATTCGCAAAAATAAATCCTAAGCTGTGCTAAGTAAGATTTAGCACAGCGGCAACTCATCATTGTGCGTGGCTTGCTCACAGCCCCACGCACAAATCGACCTTCCCCGACTTGGGACGAATAAAAACCTATGGATAAACTTCGCCAAAAATATTTACAAAAATGGCTACGCACCCAACAAGAACCTATTAAAAAATTGATGCGAGCCAATATTGCTCTTGCGACCGTTTCATCGCTCATTTTAGTGATACAAACCTATTTTCTTGCGCTCCTACTTGATAAGCTCATTATGCAAAATGTGCCGTCGGGTGAGCTTATCCCTTATTTTATTGGCTTAATTTTCTGCTTTTCCTTGCGAGCGATCATTTTGTGGGGAAGAGAAAAAATAGGTTTTGAAAGTGGCCGCCAATTACGGTGCCATATTCGTCAAAAAATTCTGGATAAAATCCACCTTGTCGGTCCTGCCACCATTAATCAAAAACCGGCGGGCAGCTGGGCAAGTATTATGTTGGAACAAGTGGAAAATTTGCACAATTTCTACGCCCGTTTTCTACCGCAACAAAGTCTTTCTGTGATCCTTCCCATTGTCATTTTAATTGCGGTATTTCCACTCAACTGGGCTGCCGGTTTAATTTTAATGCTCACCGCCCCACTGGTACCGGCTTTTATGATTTTGGTAGGGATTGCGGCGGCGGATAGTAATCAAAAAAATATGGCGACTCTCGCCCGTTTAAGTGCACAGTTTTTAGATCGCCTACGTGGACTTGAAACCTTGCGCCTTTTTAACCGCACTTTAGAACAAACCGAGCATATCAAAAACACCACGGAAGATTTTCGTGCAACCACCATGGATGTGCTTAAAATCGCCTTTTTATCTTCCGCAGTACTCGAGTTTTTCACCTCGATTTCTATTGCCCTGATGGCAGTTTATTTCGGCTTTAGCTATCTCGGGCAAATTGAATTTGGCACTTACAGTACCTCGCTCACCCTCTTTACCGGTTTTTTCTGTTTGATTCTGGCACCTGAGTTTTATCAACCCCTTCGTGATCTCGGCACTTACTATCACGACCGAGCCGCCGGTATCGGTGCTGCCGACGCTATTGTAGATTTTTTAGAAACAGACTACCTTATTACTCATCAACAGGATAAGAATATTCCCACAGAAAGTGCGGTGGAAATTCGAGCTGAAAATGTCGTGGTGCTTTCTACTCAAGGCACACCGCTGACAAAACCGCTCAGCTTCCATATTCCCCCTAATCATAATGTCGCCTTGGTGGGGCAAAGCGGTGCGGGCAAAAGCTCTTTAATGAATGTCATCCTCGGTTTTCTTCCTTATGAGGGTTCATTAAAAATTAACGGACAAGAACTGCGTGAAAGCAATCTGACAAAATGGCGTAAGCAAATTGCTTGGGTGGGGCAAAACCCTTTATTGCTACAAGGTACAATCAAAGAGAATCTGTTACTTGGCGATATTCAAGCAAACGATGAAGAAATTGACCGCTCTTTAACCTTGGCACAAGCCAAAACATTTACGGACAAACTCGGCTTAGATTATGAAATCAAAGACGGGGGATTGGGGATTTCTGTGGGACAAGCACAACGTCTTGCCATTACACGGGCATTATTACGCAAAGGCAAATTGCTTCTCCTTGATGAACCCACTGCAAGCCTTGATGCTCAATCGGAAAACTTAGTTTTACAAGCGTTAAACGACATCAGTTGCTATCAAACCACATTGATGATTACCCATCGTATTGAAGATCTCAAACAATGCGATCAAATTTTTGTGATGCAACAAGGTGATATTTTGCAACAAGGCGACTTTTCACAGCTCAAAGCCCACGGCTTTTTTGCCGAATTACTCGCACAACGACAAGAGGATATTCAATAATGCGTGCATTACTGCCTTTTATACGTTTATTTGCATTCGCTAAATTGCCCTTAATTTTAGGTTTAATTTTGATGATTTTAGGGCTCGCCTCCAGTATGGGTTTGCTCACGCTTTCAGGCTGGTTCTTGGCGGCTACCGCTATTGCGGGGCTCGGTACGCTGTTTAACTTTTTTTATCCTTCCGCCAGCGTGCGGGGGTTAGCCATCGGACGCACCGTCACCCGTTATTTTGAAAAACTTGTCACACATGATGCCACTTTCCGTGTTCTGGCAAATTTACGTGTACAGGTCTTTGAAAAAATCATTCCCTTAAGCCCTGCGGTGCTGAACCGTTATCGCAACAGCGAGTTATTAAATCGCCTAGTGTCGGATGTGGATACACTCGACAGTCTTTATTTACGCCTACTTGCGCCTTTTTTCAGTGCGGCATTTGTGATTATAGTGATGACGATTGGTTTAAGCTTTATTCATGCCCCCCTTGCATTAGGGTTAGGCATCGTTTTGCTGATATTATTAGTACTTATTCCAGCTATTTTCTATCGCTTAGGTCAACAATTCGGCAAACCTTTAGTACAAGCCCGAGCCACATATCGCACACAATTCTTAGAATTTATCCAAGCCCAAGCGGAGCTTTTACTGTTTAACGCCGAAAATCAAATCAAAGCGAAAATGGCAAGCACAGAAAAACATTGGCAAGCCACCCAAGAAAAAGAAGCAAAATTAGGCGGATTTTCCACCGCACTTGCCCTCTTTCTCAATGGCTTGCTCATTTGTGCTATGCTATGGTTCGGTAGCCAAGCGGATTTTGGGGTGGACGAATATCGTACGGCTTTTATTGCTTTATTCACCTTTGCCGCCCTTGCCGCCTTTGAAATTATTATGCCTTTAGGTGCCGCTTTTTTACATATCGGACAGGTGATAGCAGCGGCTGAACGGGTGACAGAGATTATTGAACAAAAACCACTTGTTGAATTTCACGGTGAGGAAAAATTTGAGCCACAAGTGCGGTTAATTTCAGCCAAGAATTTAAGCTTTACCTATCCTGAAAGCGAAAATCTTGCGTTGGATAACCTCACACTTGATTTGGAACAAGGACAAAAAATTGCGATTCTTGGCAAAACCGGCAGTGGTAAATCCACATTACTTCAATTATTGGTTCGCAACTATGATCCCAACCAAGGCGAACTTTTGCTTGCAAATAAACCAATTTCCGGTTACGCCGAGCAAACCCTGCGTGAGCAATTTTGTTTTCTCACCCAACGGGTACACGTATTCAGCGATAGTTTGCGTCAAAATTTACAGTTTGCCAGCCACGACAAAATTTCCGACGAAAAAATGATCGAGGTACTCAATCAAGTGGGATTAGGCAAATTATTAACCCAACCGGAGGGATTGGATCTTTGGTTGGGTGACGGAGGCCGCCCCCTTTCCGGTGGTGAACAACGTCGTTTAGGCATTGCCCGAATTTTATTAAATCATGCCCCGATTTTATTACTCGATGAACCAACAGAAGGGCTTGATCGTGAAACCGAACGTCAAATTTTACGCTTAATTTTACAGCATACGGAAAATAAAACCCTGATTATGGTGACCCATCGTCTAACCGCACTTGAGCAATTTGACAAAATTTGTGTAATTGATGAGGGCAAACTCATTGAGCAGGGCGATTACGAAAGTTTAATCAAAAAAGAAGAGGGATTTTTCAAACGATTAGTCGAACGTGTCTAGAAAGGAAGTTGGGCGGAAACCTTCCCAGCTTCTTCTCGGCACACAGCACTTCCGACTTTGGCTGCTTTCTTCCGAACCTGACCGAGTAAACCGGACACCGTTGCGAGAGACCGAAAAGGTTTCCATTGAAATCGCAATGCGATTGCGCGCTATTATGCAAGAATTAAAGGGTCATTGCAAAGATTAATTGCAGAGAATGATGAATTTGACGAGAATTTAAACCGCACTTTTCAGGAATTGGCATAATGAACTATTTACAATATTACCCCGTTGATGTGGTAAATGGCGAAGGCACGCGTTGTACCCTTTTTGTGAGCGGTTGTACCCATGGTTGCAAGGGCTGTTATAACCAAAAAAGCTGGTCATTTAGTGCAGGCGTACGCTTTGACGAAGCCATGGCACAACAAATTATCAATGATTTAAAAGATACCCGTATCAAACGCCAAGGTTTAACGCTATCCGGTGGCGACCCTCTCCATCCCCGCAACCTAGAAACCCTTTTGCCTTTCGTGCAACGGGTAAAACGTGAATGCCCCGACAAAGATATTTGGGTGTGGACAGGTTACACATTAGCAGAGTTGGATGAAAATCAGCGTGCCATACTCCCCTATATTGATGTCCTCATTGATGGAAAATTTGAACAAGAAAAAGCCGACCCAAGCCTGCTCTGGCGGGGATCGGCTAATCAGATTATTCATCGTTTTAAACTTTAGCCAAATAGCTTTGTGCTATTTTCCCACATAATTTGCTGGATTAATTCTGCCGACTCATTGCGTAGCAAGCACAATGCCTTAAAACTTTCCATAATCCGTTCAGGGCGATTCGGTTGCCCTTGGAAGCCAAACACTGGCATATCTGGGCTATCGGTTTCCAACACCAATGCCTCTAAGGGTAATTTTGCAATCGCTTGGCGGGTTTTATTTGCCCGTTGATAAGTAATCGTACCGCCCACACCAATTTTATAGCCCAGATCCACAAACCGTTTAGCTTGCTCATAACTACCGGCAAAACCATGTATCACACCATATTTGGGCAATGAAATACGCTTCAAAAAAGTAAACACTTGATCGTGAGCTTTTCGGCTGTGAATATTCACGGGTAAGGCAAATTGCTTCGCAAGATAAAGCTGACTTTCAAAAAAATGACATTGTTTTTGCCAAAGTTCATCTGTCAATAAATCGGGGATCGCACGCTCCAAACCAATTTCCGCCACAGCCGTCGCACTTTTATCACGCTGAACTAAGGCCTGTTCCAAAACCGATAAATCCGTTTCCGAGTGTTCTTTAATATAAAGCGGATGTAAACCCAACCCATAATATAAATTTTCTGGATAAAGTGCGGTCATTTTTTGGATAGTTTTAAAATCCCGTGCCAATACCGCCACAATCAGCATTTTCTCTACACCGGCCTGCTTGGCATTTTCCACTAATTGTGAAAGTGGCTCACCGGTAAATTGCTGCAAATAATCAAGGTGGGTGTGAGTATCGAAAAAAGGCATAATATATCGCTTTGAAATGGAAAGAGAAAACCTGAGACAACGCTCAGGTTTCTTTCATTATTCTACGGTAACAGAATGAATCACCACATCGTCTTTCGGCACATCTTGGTGGAAACCTTTATTACCGGTTTTCACACCTTTGATTTTGTCCACCACATCCATGCCTTCCACCACTTCGCCAAATACCGCATAACCCCATTCTTGCACCACTGTTTTGCCAAACATTTCTTTAGAACGGTGATCGAGAAAGCTGTTATCCGCTACATTAATGAAAAATTGTGCCGTAGCGGAATGAGGGTCGGAAGTGCGAGCCATAGCAATGGTACCACGTTTATTGCTCAATCCGTTTGCCGCTTCGTTTTGGATCGGCGCATTGGTGCTTTTCTCTTTCATTCCGCTTTCCATACCGCCACCTTGGATCATAAATCCGTCAATAACACGGTGGAAAATTGTGTTATCATAAAAGCCGTTTTTACAATAAGTTAAGAAATTTTCGACTGTGATTGGCGCTTTTTCCGCATTTAATGCCAGTTTAATATCGCCAAAATTTGTGTGCAAAATAACCATTTTGATTTCCCTATGAAATTTAAAGGCTGCCATTATTCCATAAATAAGCAATAAGTGCTATAAAAGTGCGGTCAGTTTCACTATCAATTTTAAGCCGAGAAAAAAATGCTAAAAATTTTCAATACCCTAACCCGAGAAAAAGAAATTTTTAAACCAATCCACGCCAATCAAGTGGGGATGTATGTGTGTGGTGTAACCGTCTATGATTTATGCCATATCGGACATGGTCGCACCTTTGTGTGCTTTGATGTGATCGCCCGTTATCTGCGTTATTTAGGCTATGATTTAACCTATGTACGCAATATTACCGATGTGGACGATAAAATCATTAAACGCGCCTTAGAAAATCAAGAAACCTGTGAACAATTGGTGGATCGTATGGTGCTAGAAATGTACAAAGATTTCGATGCGTTAAATATTTTACGCCCGGATTGTGAACCTCGTGCAACCCATCATATTCCTGAAATCATTGAAATTGTTGAAAAATTAATTGAACGGGGGCACGCTTATGTGGCGCAAAACGGCGATGTGATGTTCGATGTGGAAAGCTTCCAAGAATACGGTCAATTATCCCGTCAAGATTTAGAACAATTACAAGCGGGCGCACGGGTTGATATCTCCGATGTGAAAAAAAATCCGATGGACTTTGTGTTGTGGAAAATGTCAAAACCGAACGAACCAAGCTGGCAATCCCCTTGGGGCGCGGGTCGTCCGGGCTGGCATATTGAATGTTCGGCAATGAATAGTAAACAATTAGGCGAACATTTTGATATTCACGGCGGTGGTTCTGATTTAATGTTCCCTCACCATGAAAATGAAATTGCTCAATCTTGCTGTGCGCACGGTGGCGATTATGTCAATTATTGGATTCACTCCGGTATGATTATGGTGGATAAAGAAAAAATGTCGAAATCTCTTGGCAATTTCTTCACCATTCGTGATGTACTCGACCATTATGATGCGGAAACCGTACGCTATTTCTTATTATCCGCTCACTACCGCAGCCAGCTCAATTATAGTGAAGAAAATCTAAATTTAGCCCATGGTGCATTGGAACGGTTATATACCGCCTTGCGGGGAACAGATCAAAGTGCGGTCGCTTTTGGCGGAGAAAATTTTGTTGAAGCATTCCGTGAAGCGATGGACGATGATTTCAACACACCCAATGCCATTTCTGTGTTATTTGAAATGGCACGTGAAGTGAATAAATTAAAATCGGAAGATATTGGAAAAGCCAATGGACTCGCCGCACAATTACGAAAATTAGCTCAAATTTTAGGGTTGTTAGAACAAGATCCGGAAAGCTTTTTACAAGCCGGTTCTGACGACGATGAAGTCGCTAAAATCGAGGAATTAATCCAACAACGTAATGAAGCCAGAGCCGCCAAAAACTGGGCTGCCGCAGATGAGGCGAGAAATGCCTTAAATGCGATGGGTATTGTGCTAGAAGACGGACCAACCGGTACAAGCTGGCGTAAACAATAAATAATTGTTAAAAGAACTAAAAAGTGCAGTAAAAATTTACTGCACTTTTTTTATATACTTACTCATATTTGAGTAATTTTTATGATCAAAGTCACAAATTTTCAACATTTCGCTTTATTTATCCAATAACTTATTTACAATTCATCACCGTTAAAATAACAAACTTAAAGAAACCCTACCTATATAAGGAATCCTATGGCTCTTTTTCTTAGTATCTTTCCAATTGTTTTACTCATTTATCTAATGGTAAAACGCAATGCACTTCCTTCTTATGTTGCTCTCCCTTGGATTGCCGTGGTTGTGCTGATTATTCAACTTATTTACTTTGGTACCGATATCTCCACAGTCAGTGCCAATATTGCCTCTGCAATCATTGCAGTACAAACGCCCATTACAGTTATTTTTGGTGCGATTCTATTTAACCGTTTTTCAGAAGCATCCGGTGTAACCAACACCTTGCGTAAATGGTTAGGCGAAATAAATCCTAACCCGGTCGCACAAATAATGATTATCGGCTGGGCATTTGCTTTTATGATTGAAGGTGCCAGTGGTTTTGGTACCCCTGCTGCAATTGCCGCACCAATTCTTGTTGGTTTAGGATTTAATCCAATAAAAGTGGCTGTTTTAGCATTAATTATGAACTCTGTTCCCGTCTCTTTTGGCGCAGTAGGTACACCAACTTGGTTCGGATTTGGCCCACTAAATTTGGCAGAGAGTCAAATTCTTGAAATTGGTTCAATTACCGCAACCATTCATGCCTTTGCCGCATTAGTCATTCCACTTATTGCATTACGTTTTATCGTATCAGGAAAAGAAATCCGCCAAAATATTGTGTTTATTTATATTAGTATTTTTGCGTGCGTGATTCCTTATTTCTTCCTTGCACAAATAAACTATGAGTTCCCATCTTTAGTCGGTGGTGCGATTGGTATGTTTATTTCCGTATTTGTAGCCAATAAAGGCATTGGTTTAGCGAAAGTAGAAAATACATTAAGCAGTACGGGAGTAAATGGTAAAGAGATAGCAAAAGCCTTGTTGCCAACCGGTTTATTGATTTTATTTTTAATCGTCACCCGTATTCAACAGTTACCATTTAAGGCAATGATGAATGACGCAACAACTTGGTTTGCGTTACAACTTGGTTCTCTCGGACAATTTGAAATCAGTAAAGGCTTAATTTTCAGCTTAAAAGAAATTTTTGGGACTAATGTAAATGCCAGCTATAAATTACTTTATGTTCCTGCTTTAATTCCATTTATTGTTACTGTTTTAATTTGCGTACCGTTATTTACAATGAACGCTCAAAAAACCAAGGAAATTTTTATCGGTAGTTTGAAACAATCGAGAAACCCATTTTATGCGCTGATCGGGGCGTTAATCATGGTGAACCTGATGTTGGTTGGCGGTGATGCATCAATGGTTAAAATTATTGGTAAAAGCTTTGCTCAAGCAACCGGAGAATATTGGACTATCTTCGCTTCTTACTTAGGTGCGGTGGGAGCATTCTTCTCCGGTTCTAATACCGTCTCAAACTTAACTTTTGGTAGTGTACAATTATCAACTGCAGAAATTACAGGTTTATCGACAAGTCTGATTCTCGCATTACAATCTGTTGGTGGTGCAATGGGTAACATGGTTTGTATTAACAATATCGTTGCAGTAAACTCGGTATTAAATATTCAAAACCAAGAAGGTGCAATTATTAAGAAAACTGTCATACCAATGTTTATGTATGGCGTTATTGCAGCGGTAGTGGCATTAACTATTATTCCAATGTTTTTTAACGTTTAATATAGAGAAATATCACTACATTTATTACATATTTTACTCAATCTAGAAGGAAGTATTTATACTTCCTTTTATACTGTAATAGTATTATAAATACGATTTTTTCTTATTCTTAATTTTTAATAGGCATATCAAATGAATGTAAATTTTTATGTAACCTGCATTGCAGATGTTGTGAAGGCCGGTGTTGCCAAAAACACCGTTCTCTTGCTCGAAAAATTGGGGTGCAATGTCATTTTCCTTGAAAAGCAAGGTTGTTGTGGGCAACCAGCTATAAACAGCGGCTATACCAAACAGGCGCTAGCAGGAATGAAAAATTTGGTTGAAACCTTTGAAGTCAATGATCACCCGATTGTTGCACCTGCCGGGTCTTGTGTCTCTGCGATTAAATATTATCCTGAATATTTTAACCGATTTGGTGAAACCGAATGGGCAAAACGCGCAGAAAATGTATCCAAACGCTTTTATGATCTCACGGATTTTATCGTCAATGTTCTAGGAAAAACTGATATCGGCGCAACATTAACGGGTAAAGCAGTTTATCATCCTTCTTGTAGCTTAAGCCGTAAACTCGGTATTGTCGATGAGCCTCTCGCTTTGCTTCGCAACGTAAAAGGTTTAGAACTTCTTCCAATTCACAATCAACAAACTTGTTGCGGTTTTGGTGGAACATTTTCAGTTAAAATGGCTGAAATTTCCGGCGAAATGGTTACAGAGAAAGTAAAAAATATTACCGAGGTTGAACCCGATTATCTAATTGGTGCCGATGTGAGCTGTTTAATTAATATTAACGGGCGCTTACAACGTGAAGGTAAAAAAGTAAAAGTTATGCATATTGCAGAAGTGCTAATGCAACAAGGAGAAGTTTAATATGTCCCATTTACAAACCAGCAACCTTCCTTTTAAAGAGCGTGTCGAACAACAGATTCACAATGAAATCATGCGTAAAGCGGTAATCAAGGCTCAGGAAACCATTGGTGCTAACCGTCAAAAAATGGTTGATGAGTTAGGGCATTGGGAAGAATGGCGTGATCTGTCTAAACAATTCCGCAATCATGTTTTAGCTAATTTAGATGCCTATCTATATCAATTAAGTGAAAAAGTGACTCAAAATGGAGGACATGTTTTTTTCGCAGAAACGGCTGAAGAAGCAAGTGCTTATATCCGTAAAGTTGCCTTAGAGAAAAAAGCCAAAACCATTGTTAAATCAAAATCAATGGTAACAGAAGAAATCGGTTTAAACTCCGTTTTAGAAACCGAGGGAATAAAAGTCGTTGAAACAGATCTCGGTGAATATTTACTTCAAATCGTTGGCGATAAGCCGTCACATATTGTTGTACCAGCTATCCATAAAGATCGCCACCGTATTCGTAAAGAGTTACATGAAGTATTGGGCTATGAAGGCAGCGAACAACCGGAAGAAATGAATGCATTTATCCGTAAAGTTTTACGAGAAGATTTCTTAAAGGCAGATATTGGAATTTCAGGTTGTAATTTTGCTGTACCGGAAACAGGTTCGGTTTGTTTAGTGACCAATGAAGGAAACTTACGTTTAGCCACCACCGTACCGAAAACACATATTGCTGTAATGGGGATGGAACGCATTGCACCAACCTTTAAAGAAGTTGATGTTCTAATCACAATGCTCTGCCGTAGTGCCGTAGGCGCAAAATTAACCGCCTACAATACTTGGCTCACCGGCCCTCGTCTAGAAGGTGAAGCGGATGGTCCGGAAGATTTCCATTTAGTGATTGTCGATAATGGACGTTCGGCCATTTTAGAAAGTGAATTTAAAGAAGTTTTACGCTGTATTCGCTGTGGAGCCTGTCTCAACACCTGCCCGGCTTATCGTCAAATCGGGGGACATGGTTATGGTTCAATTTACCCGGGTCCAATAGGAGCGGTTATTTCCCCTCTTCTGGGTGGTTACAAAGAATTTAAAGAATTACCTTACGCTTGTTCGCTCTGTAATGCTTGTAACAGTGTTTGTCCTGTTAAAATTCCATTAGCACAACTTATTCTTAAACATCGTGAAAAAATGGTAGATCAAGGTATTACGCCAAAAATCGAGCAATTGGAAATTAAAGGCTTCACATTTGCCAACTCTCACCCTAGCATTTGGAATATGGGCGTTAAAGTAGGGGCAAAAGTTATAAGTACGTTTATCAAAAACGGAAAACCGCCTATTAAAATGGGTGCATTAGGTGAATGGACAAAAGCACGTGATTTACCGACCAGCGATGGCGAAAGTTTCCGTGAGTGGTTTGCAAAACGGAAATAATTCAGACAAAGGAATTAATAACAATGAATTTAGAAAACAGAGAAAATTTCTTAAACAAACTTGCAAATAAAATGGGCAGAGCTCGACAACTAGAGCCAACCCCAATGGAAGAGCCGTTAAATGACTATCCTTTGACTCGCTTAACACATTTATCCCAAAGTGAGCTTTGTGATGAATTTATGAATTTCGCTAAAGTTTTATTAGTGGATATCGTTGAAACAACGGAAGAAAACGTTACAAAAGCGATCTTAGATGTCTGTGAAAAATATGGTGGTGGTAGTATCGTACTGAACCATGATTCCCGTCTTGAAGATCTAGGTATTATTAGCGCTGTAAAAAACACATTCGACAGTTACCTGTGGGATTATGATAATGGTGATGAAAATATCATAAAATCAGCCAAGGCAAATATTGGTATCGTACATGGTGAATATGGGCTTGCAGAATCAGGCGGCGTTGTCTTATTTTCCTCTAAGGAAAATGGCCGCTCAACAAGTTTATTACCTGAAAAATCAATTGTCGTTATTCGTAAAAGTGCGGTACTCCCTCGTGTCGCTCAGTTAGCCCAAGTTCTTCATGAAAAAGCATTAGCCGGAGAACGTATGCCATCATGCATTAATATTATTTCCGGTCCAAGTGCTACTGCAGATATTGAGCTAATCAAAGTTGTCGGCGTCCACGGCCCGGTTTCTCAAATTTATGTTGTCATCGATGACTTAAACTAAACTTGTCTAAACGAATAAAACCAGCTTCATAGCTGGTTTTATATTTTTATAAGTGCAGTCCTCCAAGTGAATATAATGCGCACCACCCCAGCAATATAAGCTTTCAGCTAACAAAAAATATAATTTGCCAAACAAAAAGATACAACAAAACGTTGCTTCTCACTTCCTTTAAAAAATTATCCCAAAATAACCGCACTTTTGTGAACATCCTATTTTTGCTATACTTGCACGCCTATTGTGATTAAATAAAAAAGGATAAAACCAATGGAACAAATGCCGGCTTGCCCAAAATGCCATAGTGAATATGTCTATCATGATTCTGTCAATTTTGTTTGTCCGGACTGCAGCTATGAATGGAATGGCACAGAACCCGTTGAAACAGATGATGATCAACTTATTGTGAAAGACAGTAATGGTAACTTACTTGCAGACGGTGATGATGTACTTTTAATTAAAGATCTCAAATTGAAAGGCTCGTCTGAGGTTTTGAAAAAAGGCACAAAATTCAAAAATATCCGTTTAGCCAAGGGCGATCATAATGTCGATTGTGGCAAGATTATGTTGAAATCCGAGTTTTTGAAAAAGGCATAATGATAAAAAGTGCGGTAAAAAACAATAATTTTTATGACCGCACTTTTCCTTTGGTATCTCATTTTATCTTGTTAAATCAATCACTTCCCTGACTAAACGTCCAATCTCATCCCAGTTTTTTGACTGGATTAATTGTTTCTCCACAAACCAAGAACCGCCACAAGCTACGATATTAGGAATAGCGAGATAATCGTTAATATTATGTAACCCGATACCACCGGTTGGCATAATTTGTAATTGTCCATAAGGTCCAAGTAGGGCTTTAATCATTTTCACGCCTCCGGAGGCTTCAGCTGGGAAAAATTTCACAGCTGTAATTCCCACTTCCAATGCTGCTTCAATGGACATTGGATTATTCACTCCGGGTGTAATGGGAAAATTCAAATCTTGGCATAATTTCACAATTTTTGGATTAAATCCCGGTGTGACTACAAAATCAGCGCCACTATTTTTAGCTGAAACCACCTGGTCAGCGGTTAAAACCGTCCCAGCTGCGATTAAAAAATCCGGTTTATGCGTGCGTAATAGACGAATTGCCTCTGCCGCCGCATCAGAACGGAAAGTAATTTCCGCCACCGGTAAACCATTTTCAGCCAAGGCATCGGCTAATGGTAAAATATCCTCCGCATTGTCTAGTGCAATCACAGGAACAACCCTAAACTGACGGAGTTTTTCGATGATTTGATTGGTTGTGTATGACATAATTTTCCTCTATTTAAAATAATGTTTAGCATTATTAAAGCAGATATTTTCAATCATTTTGCTTAACAAAGGCATATCATTTGGCGCTTCGCCGTTCTCTACCCATTTTCCGACCATTTCACATAAAATACGTCGGAAATATTCATGACGCGTATAGGATAAGAAACTGCGAGAATCGGTTAGCATACCGACAAATTGACTTAATAAGCCTAACTGTGAAAGCTGCTGTAACTGACGCTCCATACCATCTTTTTGATCATTGAACCACCAACCAGAACCAAATTGGATTTTTCCTGCAACGCCACCGGTTTGGAAATTGCCGATCATACTGGCAATCATCTCGTTATCACGCGGATTTAAGCAGTATAGGATAGTTTTAGGTAGTTGATTTTGGCGATCCATTGCATCCAATAAACGGGAAAGTGATTCTGCATAGGTGCGGTCACCAATAGAATCAAATCCACTATCTGCCCCCAGTAAAGCAAACATTCTGCTGTTATTATTACGGATTGCACCAATATGCATTTGCATCACCCATTGACGTTTACAATATTCTGCCGCCAACCAAACCAAAATAGCGGTGCTGAATTGAGCGATTTCTTCCTCCAAGAGCGGTTGATTTTGCAAGCGTTTTTGAAGAATTGCATTAAGCACGGATTCATCAGGAATAGGGGCAAAACGTACAATTTCTATACCATGATCAGCTGATTTACAGCCATGTGCGTCAAAGTACTCTAATCGTTTTAACAGTGCTTTTTGTAGGTCAGCAAAGGTGTGAATATCCACATCAGTAACTTCGCTTAATTGAAGCAAATAATCATTAAATTGTGGTAATTCAATTTTAAAAACTTTATCCGGGCGCCAACTTGGTACAACATCAATATCAAAACTGTCATCATCTTTGATAGCTTGATGATATTCTAACGAATCAATAGGATCATCGGTTGTACCTGCCAATTTCACATTCATTTGCTGCATAATGCCACGGGCTGAAAATTCAGGCTGTTGCAACATTTCATTACATTGATGCCAGATTTTATCCGCATTTTGTGGATTAAACAGCGTATTTGTAATACCGAAAGGACGACGTAACTCTAAATGCGTCCAATGGTAAATCGGATTACCAATACAAAGCGGAACGGTTTTTGCCCAAGCTAAATATTTTTGATAATTCTCTGCTTTACCTGTAATCAATTCTTCCGGGATACCTGCAGTACGCAATGCACGCCATTTATAGTGATCGCCTTCTAACCAAATTTCAGCCAAATCTTTAAACTGACGGTTCTCAGCGATTTCCCTTGGATTTAAGTGGCAGTGATAATCAAAAATAGGTTGGTATTTGGCATAGTCATGATAAAGCACTTTTGCCGTATTTGTTGAAAGTAGGAAATCTTCGTCCATAAATTGTTTCATGTTATTCTCCTATACCCCACTATAAGCAGAGAACCCGCCATCAACGGGTATAACAACACCATTCACAAAACTGGAGTAGTTATCATCAATCAAGAATAATAAAGCGCCGAGCAATTCTTCCGGTTCTCCAAAACGTTCCATTGGAGTATTCGTCAGAATTTTATTTGCACGAGCAGTAGGTTTTCCTTCCGCATCAAATAATAAAGCACGATTTTGATTGCTGATTAAAAAGCCCGGTGCAATAGCATTACAGCGAATACCCACTTTTGAAAAATAGACAGCAAGCCATTGTGTGAAATTACTAATTGCAGCTTTTGCACCAGAGTAAGCAGGGATTTTTGTGAGCGGTGTAAAGGCATTCATACTGGAAATATTGATAATATTTGCGCCTTTTTTCCCGAGCATATCTTTTGCAAATACTTGGGTAGGTAATAATGTTCCCAAATAATTGAGGTTAAAAACAAATTCAATCCCTGTTTTATCGAGATCAAAAAAAGTTTTGGTCGTTTCATTTAGATTAAACTGATGAAACTCATTATCTGTCGTTGCCTTAGGGTTATTACCACCTGCACCATTGATTAAAATGTCACAAGTGCCGAAATCAGACGCAATTTGATCCCGTACTTCCTTAATATTTTCAAGCTCCAAAACATTTGTTTTATAAGCTTTGGCACGACCTCCTGATTGGTTAATTTCTTGTGCAACTTTGTCAGCGGCTTCAAAATTAATATCAAGTAGAGCAATATTTGCTTTAGTATAAGCGAGTTGTTTTGCTAGAAAGGCACACAATATACCACCGGCACCGGTAATGACTATGACTTTATTTTCTAGATGATGGTTAGTTGCAATGTTCATATTAATACTCCGTTAATTAAATTCAGATAGAAGATGGGATGTGGCGTGCTTATCAATAATCGCGCCTTTGTGTTGAATCACGATTCCGGCAACACGATTACCTTGCTGACAACAAATATTGATCGGTTTATTGCGTAAATAACCGTTTAAAAATCCAGCGTTGAAGGAATCTCCCGCCGATGTTGTATCAACAACATTTCGTATCTTTTCAGGTATAACTTGTCCATATTGGTGTGATTGAGAATCTGAAAAATAAGCACCATTTTGACCGCTCTTTACAATTACTTTTGGTATGCCAATTTGATGCAAACGTGTTCGTGTGGCTTGCTCGTTGTCATCTCCCCATAGTAATTGTTCATCATCAAAGGTAACCAATGCTAAGCTAACATGCGGTAATAGCTGAGAATAACAATCCCGGGCATCCTTGAATGAATCCCATAATTTGGGGCGAAAATTGCTATCAAATGCGATTTCCACACCTAATTTAGTTAATTCTCGTAACTGCTCAATTAAAAAAGTGCGGTCATTTTTCGGTAAGATTGCAAGTGAAATACCGCTCAAATAGATCATATCTACTTGTTGAAGCTCGGTTAAAACTTGATGAAAATCAGGATGTTGCACCATATAGTGCGCCGCTGATTGATTACGCCAATAAAGAAAGGTACGCTCGCCTTGTTCATCAAGTTGGATAAGGTATAGCCCGGGTTGACGATTTTCATATTTTAATACCCAATTCGTATAAATGCGGTCTGCTTGCCAACGACGACACATTTGTGAACTTAAGTTATCCGTACCTAATGCGGAAACATAATGAACCTGGATATCATTTGGAGCGCTAATTCGACTTAGATAAGTGGCGGAATTTAGCGTATCACCACCATAACTTTGCCACATTTCACCAAATGGCTTACCATTCAGTTCAATCATACATTCGCCGATAAATGCAATTTTTTTCATAGTGATCCTAAAAAGAAAGGAAAGGATACGATGGGACGTATCCTTTTCATCTTAATTATTTGTTGATTAAGCTATCGATACGTTCTATGTAATCTTTAAGTAAAGGATTGGCTTTGGCTGCATCATGCATACTTTTCGTTGCATCAATAAATGGTTGTTTATCCACTTTCACAAATTCCACCCCCAATTTATCTTTCGCTTCTTGGGTCGTTTCAGCAATCATTTTCTGCCATAAGTCTTTGTGATACATCATAGAATCATCCGCTGCTTTTTTAAGTGCCTGCTGCTGTTCTGGTGTTAGTTTATCCCAAGATTTTTGACCAATAACGAGAACATCCGGAATCATTGTATGTTCATCTTCACTAAAATATTTTGCTACTTCACCATGACGAGCTAATGTCAACGCTGTTTGGTTATTTTCAGCTCCATCTACCACTTTTTGTTGCAAGGCGGTATAGAGTTCGCCATAAGCCAAAGGCGTTGGTGAAGCCCCCATTAATTTCATCATTTCAACAGCTGTTGGACTTGGTTGAACACGAATTTTCATGCCTTTAAGATCAGCAGGAGATTTGATAGGTTTATCAGCATAAAAACTACGAGCACCACCATCATAGTAGGTCAAGCCAATAAACCCTTTGCCTTTTGATGAATCAAGAATTTTTTGTCCTACTTCAGGATCAAGTAGTGTTCGATAATAATGATCCGCATCATGGAAAAGGTAAGGAATATTGTATGCACCATAAGAAGGTTCAAAGGCTTCTAATTCACTTGCATTTGACTTCGCCATATCAAGTGAACCGGATTGTAATAATTCCATTGATTCGCGTTGTGTTCCAAGCTGACTATTCGGATAAATACGAACGACGACTTCACCGTTAGTCAATTTCTTTACCTCATCCGCCATATATTGCATTGAGATATGTACAGGATGAGTCTTGTCATTGTTATGACTTAATTTTAGTACCGTTTTTGCTGAGGCTGAAAACGACACTCCGGCAGACAATGCCAAAACTAATGCACAAGAAAGAATATTTTTTTTGATTTGCATAATGTATCTCCCATAGATAATAAATTGAAGAGCATCCTCTAACAGCTCGGATGTTGCAAAGATAATAGACCGAAAAAAAACAAGTGGTCAATCCAATTATTCTAAATTGGTGATCCAGATCACGATTTTAAATAAAAAAACTTGAAGAAAAATGATTTTGACCCATAATTGGTTTACCAATTTAACTTAAAGATAAATAGAGGAACCACTTATGAATAAATTCATATCTGCGATGAACTGGGCTTTATCAACACTTTGTATTGCTTTGAGCTCATTTTTAGTATGTTGTGTTGTCTGGCAAGTTTTATCTCGTTACATCCTTAACACTCCTAGTACTTACACTGATGAGATCGCTCGTTTTCTCTTTATTTGGGTAGGATTGATGGGCGCAGCCTATGCATTAGGGCAAAAGAAACACCTTGCGATAGATCTCTTAGTAAGTAAATTAGAAAACTCACCAATTAATCAAAACCGTTTACAACTTCTCATTAATTTTATCAGTATTGTATTTGCTGCAATCATTATGTGCTATGGAGGATTCAAGCTTGTTGTGGATACCATGAGTCACGGTCAAATATCACCGGTGCTTGGGATTCAAATGGGGCTTGTTTACCTTGCTATCCCTTTAAGTGGATGCTTTATGTTGGTTTATTTAATCAGAGATATTATCGACAACATTCATAATATGAACGCAACTTCATTATCGACTTTAGATCACCAAGGAGAATAAAATGGAATGGTCAAATATTATTGTACTTTGTTCAAGTTTCTTTGTTTTACTCTTTATTGGTGTACCAATTTCATTTTCTATTGGTATAGCCTCACTCCTTACTATCATGCTCTCTATTCCATTTGATGCCGCTATTGCTGTAATTTCACAAAAAATGGCATCGGGATTAGACAGTTTCTCTTTACTTGCTATCCCTTTCTTTATTTTGGCCGGTAATATAATGAACCGTGGCGGGATTGCAATTCGCTTGATTGAATTTGCAAAAGTCATTGGAGGGCGTTTACCCGGCTCACTTGCACACGTAAATGTGTTAGCAAATATGATGTTTGGTTCAATTTCAGGTTCTGCCGTTGCATCAGGTGCTGCAATGGGGGGAATTATGTCCCCACTGCAAAAGAAAGAGGGCTATGATCCATCGTTCTCAGCAGCAGTCAATATCGCCTCTTGCCCTACCGGTTTGTTGATTCCTCCAAGTAATACCTTTATTGTCTATTCCTTAATTTCAGGTGGTACATCCATTGGTGCATTGTTCCTTGCGGGCTATATTCCCGGTATTTTAATGGGATTGTCAATTATGGTTGTTATTGCCGTCATTGCGAAAAAAAGAAAGTACCCGGTTTCACCAAAACCAACCCGCACTGAAGCCGTGAAAAAAACACTTGATGCGTTACCAAGTCTTGGTCTAATCATTGTCATTATGGGAGGAATTATTGGAGGGATTTTCACTGCAACGGAAGCCTCTGCATTTGCTGTTGTCTATACTCTTATTCTTGCAGTCGTTTTCTACCGCGAAGTAAAAATCAGAGAGCTGCCAAAAATTATTCTGGATTCTGTTGTTACCACTGCTATTGTTTTACTCTTAATCGGCACCTCTATGGGGATGTCTTGGGCAATGGCTAATGCAGATATTCCTTACACTATTAGTGATGCGTTATTAAATATTTCAGATAATCCAATCATTATTCTTTTAATCATTAATATGATTTTACTCGTGGTTGGAGTTTTCATGGATATGACACCGGCTTTACTGATTTTCACCCCAATATTTTTCCCTATCGTAACGGAATTAGGCATGGATCCAGTGCATTTCGGTATATTAATGGCATTCAACCTTTCTATCGGTATTTGTACTCCTCCTGTTGGTAGCGCACTATTTATTGGTTGCTCTGTTGGTGGTGTTAAAATTAATCAAGTCATTAAACCGTTACTTCCATTCTATTTCATGCTTATTTTAACGCTGTTATTGGTTACTTATGTACCTTCTTTAAGTTTGGCCTTACCACAACTTTTATTAGGTTATTAAATAGTGCATTAGGGAAATAATATGAAAACGATTAAAAATTGGCAGTTTATAAAAAATCACAATCATCGTATTGATATTGCTTGTGAACATGGTTTTCAACTTCATATTTTTGTATTAGAGAATGATATATTCCGCATCGCTTTTACACGAAATAATGAGTTTAAACTTCCCCATACTTGGGCTATTGCGCCTAATCAATCGGATGTAGATTGGCAAGGTCGTGATAAATGGTCGTTAGAAGGGTTCTCCTGCCCCGATTACAATATTAAACAGACAGAAAAAACACTTGAAATATCAACCGCACTTTTGAAAGTTACTCTTCATCAACCTCTTTATTTAGAATGGGAATATAAGCAAAATGGTGAGTGGAAACCATTATTTACCGATAGAAAAACCGGTGCTTATTTAATGGGAATTTCAAGTACGGAAGTCTCACATTATTTACAGAGAGATATAGAAGAGCATTATTACGGTTTAGGGGAGAAAACAGGAAATTTAAATCGTCACGGTCGTCGCTTTGAAATGCGTAATCTTGATGCAATGGGATATAACGCAGAATATACCGATCCACTTTATAAACATATTCCTTTTTACATTACTCATAGCCCAGATGTAAGTTATGGACTGTATTATGATAATCTTGCTCCTTGTTGGTTTATTTTAGGCAGTGAAATTGATAATTACCATGCGTATTATCGTAGCTACAAAGCAGAAGACGGCAACCTAGATTATTACGTAATTTTGGGACCTAAAATTTTAGATGTGACTAAGAAATATTGTCAGCTAACCGGGGGAACAATTTTTGGACCGAAATGGAGCTTAGGGTATAGCGGTTCAACGATGCATTATACCGATGCGCCAGATGCTCAAGAACAGCTGAAGAAATTTGTGGACTTATGTGATAAACACGCCATTCCTTGTGACTCATTTCAGCTTTCTTCAGGTTATACATCTATTAATGGAAAACGTTATGTTTTTAATTGGAATCATGACAAAGTGCCAGCTCCAGAGAAGATGACACAGTACTTTCATGAAGCCGGAATGAAATTAGCCGCCAATATTAAGCCTTGTTTATTACAGGATCATCCACGTTATCAAGAAGTAGAGAACTTGGGACTATTTATTAAAGATTCCGAATCCGAACGTCCAGAAAGATCGATGTTTTGGGATGACGAGGGATCCCATTTAGATTTTACAAATATGAATACCGTCAATTGGTGGAAAAATAATGTAAAAAAACAACTGCTCGATTATGGTATTGATTCAACTTGGAATGATAATAACGAATTTGAAATATGGGATAACTATGCGAGATGCCATTACTTTGGAAAAGGTATGCCTGTTAAATTATTACGCCCATTACAACCGTTATTGATGATGAAATCATCTTACGAGGCACAGTTAGAACACGCCCCTAATAAACGTCCATACTTGATTTCACGCTCTGGATCTCCGGGTATGAATCGCTATGTACAAACTTGGTCAGGAGATAATCGCACAAGTTGGAATACCCTGCGTTATAACATCAAAATGGGACTAGGTATGAGTCTTTCTGCGCTTTACAACGTGGGTCATGATGTTGGTGGTTTTTCGGGTAACAAACCTGATCCGGAATTATTTGTACGATGGGTTCAAAACGGTGTGATGCATCCTCGTTTCACAATTCATTCTTGGAACGATGACAAAACAGTGAACGAGCCATGGATGTACCCTGAAGTCACAAATATTATTCGTGATGCAATCCAATTACGCTATTCTTTAATGCCTTATTTGTACAATGCCTTATGGAAAGCACATCATGATTATGAGCCGATGCTGCGCCCAACATTTCTTGACCATGAGCATGATATAAATACCTTTGAAGAAAATGATGACTATCTCTTTGGTGAAGATTTATTGGTTGCGTCTGTAGTTGAACCTAATCAAAGAATACGTAATGTGTATTTACCACAAAATTTTGCCGGCTGGTATGACTTTTACACGCATAAATGGTTTAATGGCGGCGAAAAAATCACAGCTGATGCGCCATTAGAAAGAATTCCATTATTTTTAAGAGCGGGAAGTGTCATTCCAATGGCAAGAAAAGGTCACAAAAATACATTATCTGATTATTATCGAGAATTATTAATTATGCCTTTTATTCATCAAGGAGAGAGAAATATCACTATTTTTGATGATGATGGTGAAAGTTTCGACTATTTAAAAGGTAAATTCTTGAAACTAGATATTCATCTGAAATGTACTAATCAAACAATAGAACTCACTTTAGAGAAATCTGGTGATTATTTACCAAAATATCATGAGATTAATTTTCGTCTTCCTGAAAAAGAATATCGAAAATTAATCATTAATGGTCAGGTAACGAATCCAAACTACAAATTGAGTTTATTAGATTAACATTAGGAAAAACTTATGAACGTCGATGACTTACGTTCCTATAAAAAAATAGGAAATGAACTGAAAGAACAACTAAATAATCACCAATATCAAATAGGCGATAAATTACCTGCCGAACGTGATTTAGCCGATTATTTTGATGTAAGCCGTACAGTCATTCGAGAAGCTATCATTATGCTTGAATTGGAGAACCTCGTTGAAGTTCGTAAAGGCTCTGGGGTGTACGTGATTGCATTACCACAACGGGCAGCAAGCAATGATGAATTTTTGGATAATGTAGATGTAGGGCCTTTTGAACTTTTACAAGCTCGCCAATTATTAGAAAGTAGTATTGCCGAATTTGCTGCACTACAAGCGACACGCTCCGATATTACTAAACTAAAAGAGATTCTGGCGAGAGAACGAAGCACCCTTGAAAAAGGCGATGAAGATTATGTTGCAGATGAAGATTTTCATCGCACCATAGCAGAAATTACTCAAAACGAAGTCATCCTACAGATGCAAAAAGCACTGTGGGATCTTCGTACAAATAGCCAAATGTGGAAAGGACTTCATCTTCACATTCCAAATCAAAGCTATCGCCATCTCTGGTTGCAAGATCATGAGAATATTATTACGGCTTTGCAGAGAAAAGATCCTGCAATGGCAAAAAAAGCAATGTGGCAACATTTAGAAAATGTTAAACAAAAACTTTTTGAATTATCAGATGTAGATGATCCGAATTTTGACGGTTATTTGTTTAATATGAGCCCTATTGTTGTCGATCGTTAAAAATATGAGAGGAGTTTAAAAATGGAACAAGCATGGCGTTGGTATGGACCAAAAGATCCGGTTTCTTTATCCGATATTCGACAAGCCGGAGCAACCGGTATTGTGACCGCACTTCATCACATTCCTAATGGTGAAGTTTGGAGTATTGAAGAAATTGAAAAACGTAAATCTGAAATAGAAAATGCAGGCTTAACTTGGTCTGTTGTAGAGAGTGTACCGGTTCATGAAGAAATCAAAACCCAAACCGGAAGATATCAACAATGGATTGATAATTACAAACAGACTTTACGTAATTTATCACAATGTGGCATTGATACGGTTTGTTACAATTTTATGCCGGTTTTGGATTGGACAAGAACAGATTTGGCTTATGAATTGCCGGATGGTTCAAAGGCCCTACGTTTCGATCATATTGCCTTTGCCGCATTTGAGCTTCATATTCTAAAACGCCCAGGGGCTGAAAGTATTTATAACCAAGAAGAAATCACCGCAGCAAAAGCCTACTACGATCAAATGACAGATGCAGAAATCCAGCAGCTTACCCGAAATATTATCGCAGGGCTTCCCGGTGCGGAAGAAGGCTACACATTGGATGAATTTCAAAGCCAGTTAGATCGTTATAAAGATATTTCTCCTGAAAAATTCCGCACCCACTTGGCTTATTTTTTAAATGAGATCGTGCCGGTTGCACAAGAAGTTGGTATTAGAATGGCGATTCATCCGGATGATCCGCCTCGCCCGATTTTAGGTTTACCACGAATCGTATCAACTATTGAAGATATGCAATGGTTTGTAGAAACCCAACCTTTACCTGCCAATGGTTTCACGATGTGTACCGGATCCTATGGCGTGCGTTCTGATAATGATTTAGTGAAAATGACGGAACAATTTGCCGATAGAATTTATTTTGCTCATTTACGCTCGACTCAACGTGAGGATAATCCTCTCAGTTTCCATGAGGCCGCTCACCTAGAGGGGGACGTGGATATGTTTAATGTAGTGAAAGCGTTGTTAAGCGAAGAATATCGTCGATTAGACAAAGGTGAAACCCGTTTAATTCCAATGCGCCCGGATCACGGTCATCAAATGCTTGATGATTTACATAAAAAAACCAATCCAGGCTATTCTGCGATTGGTCGATTAAAAGGTTTAGCCGAATTTCGTGGGCTAGAGATGGCGTTAAAGAAAGTTTATTTTAATAAATAAATTCATCAAGGGTAGGGACAATTTTTCTCCTTATCGTTACATTTACTATCCCTTTAAAAGGAAAATATATAAAAAAGGCGGTCATAAAAATACTGATTTTTACGACCGCTCTTTTTCTTAAATATTCACGGGTTTTACGATTTCGCTTGGATAGCAACCTAAAATTTTTAAGTAATTACTATGTTTTTTCAAATCGTCCAATGCTTCTTGAGTATCCGGATGATGAATATTGGCTTCAATTTCCAAATAAAACATTTCTTCCCAAGGTTTACCGTAAATAGGACGAGATTCAAGCTTTGTCATATTAATTTGATATTTTTTAAATATCAAAAGCGCATCAGCCAAAGAACCTGCTTGTTGTGGAGTAGTCATCAACAATAAGGTTTTAGTGTGAATTTGTGGGGAAATTTCGTGCGCTTCCCTTGATACGACAATAAAGCGGGTAATATTATTTTCTTGATTCGCAATATTCGTTTTTAACACACTTAGGCCATATAGCTTTCCACCGTCTTCATTACCCAATGCAGCAATATTTGGTTTATTCAAACTTGACACCAACTGCATCGCATGTGAACTGCTCTCGCAATATTCAATATGAACACGATCCAAGCTATGAATAAACTGGCTACATTGCTGAATCACTTGTGGATGGCTATATAAAGTATCAATTTGACTCAAATCTGTTGCATCGTTCACCAAAACACAATGTTTAATCGGGTACGCAAGCTCACCAACAAGAGAGAGATCCGTATGTTGAAGCAAATCATAGACCTCATTAATCGCCCCTGATGTGGTATTTTCTAAAGGAAGAATGCCGACATCCGCTTCACCATTTTTCACTTTTTCAAACACTTGCTCAAATGACTGGCAACCGAGTTCTATAAACTGCTTTTGATAACGAGCAGCATAACTACGCGCAGCTAAATTAGAATAAGAACCTCGCTTACCCAGAAAAGCGATATGCAAATTTTGACTGCGTTGCTCATTCAATCTATTTTGTAAATATACTTGCTGAGTTAATACGGAATCCTCAATAATCTTTTGGAAAATTGAGGTAATATACTGAGGTTCAAGCTGATAATTTTCATTTTCCGCAAATTGTATAAGTTCTTTTAAAATTTGTTGCTCACGCTCTGTATCTCTCAGGGCTTTCTGTGTAATTTCTTTACTTCGCGCCACATCAAAAGCTAACCGATGACGTTCAGAAAGCAACTTCAAAAGGTTTCGATCCAGTTGTGTAATTTGCTGTCGTATTTCAGATAATTCTAAAGCCATAATCATCCTTATTTAAAAGTCACGGCATCTTTTGGATCATATTTTGATGCATCAAACGGCGCCTTTTGTGAATGTTTCCAAATATATTTAGCGAGCACTTCAGCATCAATAAAGCCTGTATTTAAGAATGTAGGATTTTTCGTTACAACAGGGTAACCATCACCACCCGCGGCATTATAACTTGGTAAAGAAACACGATAAGTTTTCGTTAAATCTAACGGTTTACCTTGAATTTTCACATTTTCTACTTTTTGAGCAGCCTTATTTACCACCATAGAAATACCGGAATATTGAGCATAAGCACCTGAATCAACTTCTTTTAATGCAACAACATTCAAATAATCAAGTAATTCTTTACCTGTTAAATCCACATAGCTCACAATGTTACCAAATGGATGCACTTTTAAAATATCGCGATAAGTTACTTTACCCGGCTGAATAGAGTCGCGAATCCCACCCGAATTCATGATACCAATATCTGCGCCGGCACGTTCACGCTGCGCTTCTGCTATTAAATGGCCAAGGTTAGTTTGTTTGAAACGAATAACATCACGTGCCCCTTCTAGTTTGCCTTTTAATTCTCCCAGCTCACGCCCCAATAATTCATCCCCTTTATTTTGGTAAACCCTTAACAATTTTTCCATTTCCGGATCCTGAGGAATGACTTCACCATAATTAACATATTCTGTTTTGCCATCTTCTTTTGTTACTTTCTTCTTCAAATTCACCGGAATTAACTCATAACTGACAAGTTTTAAGTCTCCATTTTTAAATTCAAAATCCGCACGTCCGACATATTTTCCCCACTCATAAGCCTGCATAATCCAAGTACCATTTTGATAGTCCGGCTTGCAAGGATCTGTTGGTTTATAATCTTTAATCCATACACCTTTTTCATCCACACAAACCGGATCGTGGCTATGCCCGCCTACAATCATATCAAATGCACCCTTATCTAAATTGCGAGCAAGCGATACATCACCCGGGGCATTGGAGCCATATTGTGCATCGTAATAATATCCCATGTGAGTTAATGCAATTTTTACATCCGGGTTTTCCTTTTCATTTAACGCTTTTAATGTTTCCTTTGCGGATTCCGTCGGATCTTTAAATACCACATTACCTGTATATTCAGGGTTACCAAGTTTTGCCGTATCCTCTGTCGTTAACCCAACAACAGCAATTTTTAACCCTTGTTTATCTAAGACGATATAAGGTTTAACAAGAGGTTGATTCGTTTTCTTGTTTAACACATTAGCCGATAAAAATGGAAAGTTAGCCCAAGACTCTTGCATAGCAAGCATTTGTAGTGGATTATCAAATTCGTGATTTCCTAATACTGTCGCCTCATAGCCCATAGCATTCATCGCTTGGATATCCGGCTCGGCATTTTGCATATCAGATTCAGGAACACCAGTATTGAAATCACCAGCATTGAGTAAAATAACCGAGCCACCCTTCTTTTCTACCTCGGCTTTCACTCGGTTAATAATTGTTTTTTGTGCTGGGAAGCCATATTCACCTTTATTATTAGGCCAGAAATGCCCATGAGTGTCATTAGTGTGAAGAAGTGTGAAATGATAAGTTTTATCCTGCTCATATGCCATTACAGCAGATGTTGTTAAAACTAAAGGTAAAACTGTGAATAATTTTTTCATGAAAAAACTCATCCTAAATTAACCGCTCTTTATAGAGCAAACAAAAATAAAAAAGCTATACTTCTTTTAAGGAAATATAGCTTTTTAGCCGAAAACAATTAAATCAACACTTGGGCAGGTGTCACATATCCATGTGGTGCTTGCTCCTTATCCTCAAAGGTAACAAATTCCCAGGCTTCCTGATTTGCAATTACCGCTCTAAGCAGTTTATTATTTAGACCATGACCTGATTTATAGGCTTTGAAATCACCAATGATATTATAACCAGCTATATAAAGATCCCCGATGGCATCTAACATTTTATGGCGAACCAACTCGTCTTTAAAACGTAATCCCTCTTCGTTTAAAATACGGTAATCATCCAATACGATTGCATTATCCAAACTACCACCAAGCGCCAAACCTTGGGATTGAAGATATTCAATATCTTTCATAAAACCAAAGGTTCTCGCACGACTAATTTGATGAACAAATGCTTGGGCAGAAAAATCCATCACATAGTTGCGTACATTTTTACCAATTGCAGGATGCTCAAAATCAATAGTGAAATCTAAACGAAAACCATTGTAAGGGGTAAATTCAGCCCATTTATCGCCATCTTCTACCCGTACTTTTTGTTTGATACGAATAAATTTCTTCGGTGCATTTTGTTCTTCGATACCTGCATCCAATAATAAATAAATAAATGGACTGGAACTACCGTCCATAATTGGAATTTCAGGGGCATCTACTTCAATAATGATATTATCAATACCAAGTCCAGCCAATGCAGCATTTAAGTGTTCAACTGTTGAAACACGAACGCCCTGCTCATTGACAAGTGCAGTACAAAGCATAGTATCACGTACAGAATCCGCATTTGCCGGGAATGTTACCGGCGGATTTAAATCGGTACGACAATAAATTACACCGGTATTTGGCATTGCGGGACGTAATGTTAGAGTCACCTTTTTGCCGCTATGCAAACCAATACCGGTTACTTTAACACTTTGTTTTAATGTTCTTTGTTTAATCATCATTTTCTACCTTATTGTTTCACAACAAGATTTTATTTGTTACTTATCATTTTGATCTATTTCGTTTGGATCAAACTTTTTAAAAGAAGATAGACGTTCAGTAATTGGTCTTTCCAACCCGCCACGATAATCTGTTGGTTGCAGATTTCGCTCTGGAGAACGTATCGGCTCAGGCTGTTTAAATGTTGTAATAGTTTGTTGCTCTTGCGTTCTTAATGGAATTACGTGCGAATTTCCATCTACCGGTTGATGAAGCGGTGATAATGATTGAGCCGTTTTTTGTATCTGAATAGTTGTTTCAGACACATCATTACTCCCCAAACCAGTTGCAACGATAGTGACACGAATTTCATCGGACATATTGGTATCTAAAGTTGTACCTATAACAATAGTTGCATCATCTGAAGCAAAACTGCTAATCGTTTCATTAACAACAGTGAATTCCTCTAGAGTAAGATCCATACCCGCAGAGATATTTACTAAGATGCCTTTCGCATCAGTCAAATCAACTTTTTCAAGTAAATCATTGCGAACCGCAATTCTCACTGCTTCTTCAGCTCGACCTTCACCAGAAGCTCCTTGTGCAGCCCCAAAGCCAATCATCGCTTGCCCCATCTCTGACATAACTGTTCTCACATCAGCAAAGTCAACATTAATCATGCCAGGCGAGGTAATCATATCTGAAATACCCATAACAGAGTTACGTAACACATCATTTGCTGCAGCAAATGCATCAATTAGTGTCGCATTTTTAGGGAGAACTTTTTGAATTTGCTGATTAGGAATAATGATCATTGAATCAACATATTGAGCAAGATCTTTAATCCCTAATTCAGCGAATTGCATACGCTTTTTACCCTCAAAAACGAATGGCTTAGTAACAACGGCAACGGTTAAAATACCCAATTCTTTTGCGACTTTAGCAACAATAGGAGCCGCACCGGTACCGGTACCGCCACCCATACCGGCAGCAATAAAGACCATATCGGCACCCTCAAGCATTTTACGGATTTCTTCTTGATCGTCTTCTGCAGCCTTACGACCCACATTAGGATTTGCGCCGGCACCAAGACCTTTTGTGGTCGCACCGCCAATTTGCACAGTTTGTTGAACTTGGCTTTTCCGTAATGCTTGTGCGTCGGTATTTACCGCATAGAAAATAATTTTTCCATGTTCTTCGCTATCAAGAGTATTCTCACCAAGAAAAATACCGCCAATGTCTTGCTTAATCATATTGGCAACCATATGGTTTACAGCATTACCGCCGCCGCCGCCAACACCGACAACCTTAATCAGTGCACCTGATTGTTCTTCAAAATCACCATAATCTGGGTATAACATTTGCGTTCTCCGTTCTGCTAATACTCTGCTAGCATATTAATAAAGTTAAATTGTCTCGTATTGTAGATGAAAATTTAAAATAATCAAAATTCTGACCGCACTTTATTTGCGATTTTTTTAATTCCGGACCAAATTGTACCGAAAATATTTTCTTCAGAATCATCACCGCTGCCGATCAGATCATCATCGCTATTACTGTGGCTATACTGCAACAATCCTATTACCGTTGAATATTGTGGGCGATTTACATAATCCGTTAACCCTGTAATGTTTAATGGGCTGCCTATTCTTACTTGGCAACCAAACACATCCATCGCACACTCTTTTAAATCTTTAATTTGAGCACCACCACCGGTAATAACAACACCGGCAATTAATTCAAATTTAATATGATTACTTTCTAAATTCGTTTTTAGCTTATCTAATTCGTCCTTCACAACGCCAAGAAGTTCCGTATAACGTGCGGAAGTGATTAAAGATAAATCACTTGTTGTTAAAGAACGGGGAGCACGACCGCCAATACTGGCAACTTCAATCTTTTTATCGCCGTGTAAACGTGCCGGATATACCGCACTTGCATAGTTCACTTTCACTCGTTCTGCTTCTGCACGTGAAATAGTACAGGCATGAGCAATATCATTTGTGACGATATTTCCGGCATAAGGAATCACTTTGCTAAAACGTAAAGCGCCATTCGTGAAAACCATCACATTCATTGTACCTGCACCGAAATCAATCAAGCAGACACCAAGATCCTTCTCATCTTCGGTTAAAACCGAATGGGTGGCAGCAAATCCAGAGAACACGACTTTATCTACTTGTAATCCGCAACGCTCTACCGCTTTTTTTAAGTTATTTTGCCAATCTTGGTGACAAGCGATTAAATGTACATGGGCATTCAAACGAACACCTTGTAATCCAAGGGGATTTTTAATATTCAATTGGCGATCCACTGCATATTCTTGCGGAATAACATGTAATAAAGAAACACCTTCAGGCAATTTAATTGTGCTTGCATTATGTAAGGCAGAATCAATTTCCTCTTGCGTCACCTCACTCTCGCCAATAGGAACAAATCCACTTTCATTTAAACTTTGAATATGTTCACCGGTAATTGCTAAAGTGACACTCATAATCTGACAATCAGCCATGGACTCTGCCGATTCAATAGCACGTTGAATAGAATTTACAACCGCATCTAAATCGGTAATACTTCCGCTATCAATCCCCTTTGAAGGACAGCTCCCCACACCCAATACATTCACCACACCATCCGGTAACACTTCCCCAACGACTGCGACGACTTTTGACGTACCAACTTCAAGTCCAACAATTGCTTTTGTTTCAATCACTTTTGCCATATTTTACTACACCCATTGAATCTTATTCATCCGTCATTCCGACTGCTGCACCCGATGTATATCGTAAATCGACATAGTCAATTCGTTTGCCTTCTTCTACTTCAATTTGTGGATAAATTGTCACAAAACGTTCGAGTTTTGATTTCCATTCCCCACGCCCTAATTTCAACACTATATCATTATCAAGTGTAACTTGCCACGCACCGCGAGCATCAATTGTCACACCTTTTACATTTAAATTTTTTGCTTTAAAATCAGCATAAATCTGATTCCACGCCTCAAGCACTTTTTGACTCTGATAATCAGGACCGCCTAAATAAGGCAGCACTTTATTTTTTAAGCGCTCCATCGGTAATTGGAAAACAACGCCATCTTTTGTAACAAACTCAGTTTTATTCCAAATAGCAACAGGAGTATATTCAGTTAACCAAATACTTAAACGATTTGGCCAAACTTTACGAACCACCGCACCTTTTATCCAAGGTAAGGTTTCAATTTGTTCTTGAATAACTTTAACATCTTGTCCCCAGAAACCTTTTAAGGTTCCCATTTTAAGCAAAACATCCTGAACATCTGCATAATCGGTAAATTCGGTTTTACCAACGATCGCATAAGCACTAATCGGCTTAGAATCAAGACTCTCTAACCAATTTTGCCAATTTGAGTAAACAAAATACCCAAATCCGATACATAATATGGCGATCAATAAACGAAGTTGTAAAAAATATTTAAACTTTGCTTCACCATACCGGGTATTTGGTGTGCTTTTACGCTTCAGCACATTCATTGCGCGCTCAACTCCAGAATTTTCACAACAAGTTGCTCAAAAGAAATGCCTGCTGTTGCAGCCGATTTTGGGAACAAACTATGGCTGGTCATTCCCGGGTTGGTATTCACTTCTACCAAACGGAAATCCCCTTTCGCATCACACATCACATCAATACGGCTCCAACCACGGCAGCCCACTGCATCATAAGCACGTTTCACCAATAAAGCTAACTCTTGTTCACGTTTAGGGGATAACCCGGCAGGGCAAAAATACTGTGTATTATCAGAAATATATTTTGCCTCATAGTCATAAAATTCACCTTCCGGCACGATGCGAACTGCCGGCAATACCCGACCATCTAACACCGGCACCGTTAATTCATCACCGGCAAGCCACTCTTCAATCAAAATAGTGTTGTCAAATTTAAGCGCAAATTCGACCGCACTTTTTAAATTTTCTACGCTTTTAACTTTTGTTAAACCTACACTAGACCCCTCTAAAGAAGGCTTAACCATTAACGGTAGCCCCAATTTTTTTACAACTAATTGCGGATCTAATTGCGCAAAATTATCACGAGTTACCACTTCCATCTCAGCAACAGGTAAACCAAAAGCTTTCCATAACATTTTGGTACGCATTTTGTCCATCGTCAAAGCAGATGCCATTACGCCACAGCCGGTATAAGGTAAACCGATTTGCTCTAATAAGCCTTGCATGGTTCCGTCTTCGCCGCCACGACCATGTAAAATATTAAATACACGATCAAAACCGTCTTTTTTAAGGTTTATCACATCATATTCTTGCGGATCAATAGCATGGGCATTATAACCTTGGCTGATAAGCGCTTCTAAAACCGCCTTACCGGAATCTAAAGAAACTTCACGTTCTGCGGATGTACCACCTAACAATACCGCAATTTTTTCTTGTTTTAAATTCATTTTATATCCTCTTCACCCTAATTAACTTTCACATTAGTGTAAGTTACACTTTCGTACTCTACACTAATTTTTCCAAGCCTCGGCCAAACTACGAGAAATTTTGCTCACACTCCCCGCCCCTTGTGCCAAAATTAAATCACCGTCTTGAATAATTTGATCAAGCACTTCCCCTAATTGCATGGTATCCGACACCAAAATAGGATCGACTTTTCCCAAATTACGGATTGAACGGCACAGTGCTTTACTGTCAGCACCGACAATCGGCGTTTCACCGGCAGCATAAACATCTAACATCACAAGCGCATCTACTTGTGAAAGTACCTGTACAAAATCATCAAATAAATCACGGGTACGGGAATAACGATGTGGTTGGAAAATCATTACAATACGTTTATCTCCCCAGCCCTCGCGAGCCGCTTTAATGGTTACCCCTACTTCAGTTGGATGATGGCCATAATCATCGACTAAACGCACTTTTCCATTTGGACGAATAAACTCACCAAGTTGATCAAAACGACGTCCGGCACCTTGGAAATCTGCAAGTGCTTCCAAGATCGCTTCGTTATTGATGCCCTCTTCTTTGGCGACAGCCAATGCCGCAGTGGCGTTTAACGCATTGTGTTTGCCAGGCACATTTAGCAGCACATTAATACATTCCCCATTTGGGCAAATTACTCTGTAATGCCCCTGAAAACCGATTTGCTCATAATCTTCAATACGATAATCAGCCTCTTCACTAAAGCCGTAAGTAATAACCTGACGCCCCACTTTCGGCGCTAATTCCATCAACACTGAATCATCGGCACACATCACCGCTAAGCCGTAAAACGGTAGATTATGAAGGAATTTCACATACGTGGCCTTCATTTTTTCGAAGTCGCCTTCATAAGTATCCATGTGATCCGGCTCAATATTCGTCACAACAGAAACCATGGGTTGTAGATGCAAGAAAGAGGCGTCGCTTTCATCTGCTTCTGCGATTAAATAGCGGCTCACCCCAAGATGGGCATTTTTTCCCGCTGATTTTACTAACCCACCATTTACAAACGTAGGATCTAATTTTGCTTGCGTATAAATCATCGACAACATTGCCGTTGTGGTGGTTTTTCCGTGGGTTCCAGCTACCGCAATACCGTGGCGAAAACGCATAATTTCCGCTAACATTTGTGCGCGTTGGATCACTGGAATCCGATTTTGTTGTGCCGCAACTAATTCAGGATTATCTTCATGAATCGCACTTGATACAACAACAACACTTGCTCCATCAATATTTTCAGTGGCATGACCAATAAAAACTTTCGCACCTGCCTGCGCAAGACGTTGGGTAACTACGCCATCTGCAATATCCGAACCTGAAATTCGATATCCTTCATTTAAAAGAATTTCGGCAATACCGCTCATACCGGCACCGCCAATACCAATAAAATGAATTTGTTGAACCCGACGCATTTCAGGGATAATTTTTCTAATTTCTTCGTGAGAATGTTTCATCTTATTTCCTTCTCTCTTTTGGAAAATATCTGACCATTTAAAAAGTGCGGTCAAATTCCAAAGAGTTTTTTACATCATTATTTTATTATTTTGCGTTTTCAATAATCACATCTGCAACACGTTGCGCAGCTAATGGGGCTGACATCGATTTTGCCTTGACCGCCATCTGTAAAAGCTCATCACGCGTAAAACTCTGTAAATAATTAATTAAAATATCCGGCGTTAAATCGATTTGTTCTACAATTTTAGCCGCCCCGACATCGGCCAAATATTTTGCATTAAGATATTGTTGCCGATCTTTATGTTGGAAGGGGATAAAAACTGCCGGCGTACCGACCGCAGCGAGTTCGCACACCGTTAACGCACCGGAACGACAAATCACGACATCCGCCCAGGCATAGGCTTCTGCCATATCATCAATAAATTCGGTGATTTTTACTTTTGAGGCGTTTTCGCCATAAAGAGCGGTCACATTTTCTACTGCGCCCTTCCCGACTTGATGGCGAACCTCCAGTTTATCTGCTAGTTGTGAGACAACTTTTGGCAGGGTTTGATTCAATACTCGAGCCCCTTGACTTCCGCCGACTACCAGTACACGTAATTTTTCGCCATGATGAGAAAAACGCTCCTCCGGCGATGGCATTTGAAATAGTGCTTGACGAACGGGATTACCGACAACCTCCGCATTAGGAAATGCATTAGGAAAAGCTTGTAATACACGGGTAGCGATTTTTGCCAGCCATTTGTTGGTTAATCCTGCGACGGCATTTTGTTCATGCAAAATTATCGGCACACCACAGAGTTTTGCAGCCACTCCGCCCGGTCCGGAAACATAACCGCCCATACCTAACACAGCATTTGGCTTTTCCTCTTGGATAATTTTCTTTGCTTGAAATATGGCACGTAAAATCGCAAAAGGTGCATTTAATAAGGCTTTAATACCCTTTCCCCGCAAACCGGAAATTTGAATAAAACGAATCGGGATACCATGTTCCGGGACAAGTTTGGCTTCCATACGATCTTTTGTACCAAGCCAACAAATTTCCCAGCCTTGTTGCTGTAAAGTTTGAGCCACCGCAATAGCCGGAAAAACATGACCGCCCGTACCGCCGGCCATGACTAATAATTTTTTGGATTTATTCATTTTTATTCCTAATCATCACGCAAACGCGCTTGTCCACCCCGCTGTAAACGGTTTTCATGGTCAATACGCAATAAAATACCAATCGTTGCCGACATAATAATAATACTTGAGCCGCCGTAACTTACTAATGGGAAAGTCAAACCTTTTGTCGGAAGCATACCAAGCGCCATCCCTAAATTTACAAACCCTTGAAAGAAAATCCAAAAACTTATACCGAAAGCAAAAAAACCGCGGAAACGTTGTTCTAATTGTAGGGATTCACGCCCTATTTTTAATGCCCGGAAAACCAACAAACCCAATAAAGTGACGACGACAAAAATACCGATAAATCCGAATTCTTCACCAATAATCGCCATGATGAAGTCAGTATGTGCTTCCGGCAAATAATCTAGTTTTTGGATAGAATTGCCTAGCCCTTCCCCGGTAATTTCACCCCGTCCGAATGCCATAAGTGAGTTAGTCAACTGAAATCCTGTACCATAAGGATCCTTAAAAGGCTCCAAAAAACCGGTAAAACGTTTTAAACGATAAGAGGCGGAAAGCACCAACCATACAAATAATAATACGCCGGTTACGACTAAACCGATAAATTGCCAGAAGTTTGCACCGACAATAAAAAGCATCCCAAAAGTAATTACAAATAATACGACTGTGCTACCCAAATCCGGTTGAGCCAATAGAAAACCACCCATTATTCCCATAACAATAAAGGGTTTAAAAGCACTCAATTTATTTGACCGCACTTCATCGTAACGGCGGGTAAAATAACTCGCTAAGAAACAAGCAAGTGCCAATTTAGCAAATTCAGCCGGTTGAAAATTAAGTACACCGAGAGAAATCCAGCGTTTTGCACCATTTACCGAAGAGCCGATAATGAGCACGGCAAATAGTAATATAATCGCTAAGAAAAAAATTTTAACATGCCATTTTTCCCATTGTTGGGTCGAAATTTGCATACTGAAGTAGCAAGTTAAGAGCGAGAGAAACACATAAAATGCATCACGTTTGGCAAAATAAAAGGCATCATTAAATAATCTTGAGCTGTACGGAATCGATGCAGAAGTTACTGCGATCAAACCAATGATCAATAAAATTACAAAAAGCCAGAATAATGCACGGTCATATAATAACCCCTGTGGCGTAATTCTGGTCCAATTATCAAAATTCTGTCTAATTTTTTGAAAAAATTCCATTGCTCTATATTTAATTTAATTGTGCTAAACGAGTAAATTCTTCACCGCGCTTTTCAAAAGAAGTGAATTGATCAAGACTTGCACAAGCCGGTGATAATAATACCATATCGCCTGCTTTTAATGTCGGTCGTAGAAAATCTATCGCATTCTCCATCGTTTCAAACAAATAGCTTTGTGAAGAAAGTCTTGCTAATTCCGCGCCATCCCGACCAAAACAATAACAAATAATATGAGGTTGATTAATCAGGGCAGCCAATTCAGAAAAATCTGCGCCTTTTCCGTCCCCACCTAATAACAAGTGCAATTTACCTTCAACAACCAAACCTGTTAGTGCAGCGACTGTACTTCCCACATTGGTTGCCTTAGAATCATTAATCCAACGCACCCCATTTGCCTGATAGGCTAATTGAAAACGGTGATCCAATCCTCTAAATTGTCGAAGTGCGCGACGAATTGCCTCTAAATTTATCCCGACGGCTTGCGCTAATGCCGTTGCCGCAAGAACGTTCATGTAATTATGACGACCAACAAGCATAACTTCATTGCAAGGTAAAATCACTTTATCCTTTGCCATTAAATACGGTTTATCGTTTTCTGCTTTGATATAATAATCCGCATTATGTTCAGCAAAAGAAAGAACCTTCTCCCCTTGATTTTCGCCTTCGCCAAAAGTCAATTTATCTTCGTTATTCACCACTGCTGTTTCAGCATGATGATAAATACGCAATTTAGCTTGACGATAATCGTCTAACCCCACATAACGATCCATATGATCTTCTGTAACATTCAATACCGTTGCGGCTGCAGCTTTTAAACTGTACGTTGTCTCTAATTGAAAGCTAGAGAGTTCCAATACATAAAGATCATAATCCTCATTCAATAGAGATAGTGCAGGAATACCGATATTTCCACCCATTCCCACATTCAGCCCCGCTGCTTTTGCCATTTCATAAACCAGCGTAGTCACGGTACTTTTTCCATTTGAACCGGTTATCGCGACAATGGGTTTTGTGGCTGCACGACAAAATAATTCGATATCACCAACCACTTCTACACCGGCTGAAAGTGCGGTCTGAATTTCCGCTGTTTTTACCGAAAGCCCCGGACTGATGACAATAATATCGCTTTCATTTAACCATTGTTGATTTAAACTGCCCGTATGGAGGGGAATATTTTTAGGAAGTTTATCCGCACCGATCGGATTTTTTCGGGTATCAATCACACGGATATTTGCCTGTTGAGCTTGAAGATAATCAACACACGACAAGCCGGTTTTACCCAGTCCAATGACTGTAACGGTTTTATGTTGGTAACTGTCCATTTTGTTTTACTTTTAATGTCTAATTCTGTTTTCTATATCGGTTTTCGTTTTAATGAGAAATCTACTTTCTTATGTAGATAAGAATTATCTGTCAAATTTAACCGCATTTTTTAAATAATATTTAACTTTTTTGCATTGTTTTATTTGGGTACAGAAAAATGAACTCGCTCTTTCAAGAGAAAGAGCGAAACCGACTATCTCAATTTAAGTGTCACTAACCCCATCAACACCAACATTAACGAAATAATCCAAAATCGAATAATCACTCTCGGCTCCGGCCATCCCTTTAATTCAAAATGATGATGAATAGGTGCCATTCGGAAAATTCGTTGTTTGCGTAATTTGTAGGAACCGACTTGTAAAATTACCGAAAGCGCTTCTACTACAAATACGCCTCCCATAATGACAAGCAAAAATTCCTGTCTTACCAAAATGGCGACTACGCCTAATGCACCGCCCAATGCTAATGAACCGACATCCCCCATAAATACTTGTGCCGGATAAGTGTTGAACCATAGGAAACCCAATCCGGCTCCCACAATCGCTGTACAAAATACGACAACTTCAGAACTGTGTTTGATATAAGGGATATGCAAATATTCAGCAAAATTAATATTACCCGTTGCCCATGCGATCAAAGCAAAAGCACCGGCAACCAATGCAGTCGGCATAATCGCTAACCCGTCTAATCCGTCTGTTAAATTAACCGCATTACCTGTTCCCACAATCACAAAATAAGACAACACAATATAAAATAAACCTAACTGTGGCATAATATCTTTGAAAAACGGTACAACTAATCGGGTTGCATCCGTATCATGCCCAAGCCAATATAACCAAATAATCGCCACTAGTGCGACAACGGACATCCAGAAATATTTCCAGCGCGCAATTAAGCCGTCTGTGTTTTTACGTGTAATTTTGCGGTAATCATCCACAAAACCGATTGCACCATAGCCAAATAGCACAAATAAACAAATCCAAATATAGGGATTGGCTAAATTTGCCCATAACAATGTACTTATCCCAATCGCAAAAAGAATCATCACGCCACCCATAGTCGGCGTACCTTTTTTCGCAAAATGGCTTTCCGGTCCGTCATTACGTACTTCTTGACCAAATTTTAAAATTTGTAAACGTTTAATTACTTTTGGACCAATCCAAAGGGAAATAAAAAGTGCGGTCAATAATGCAAGAATTGCACGCACAGTAATGTATGAAATTGCATTAAATGCGGTTTCATAACGAACAAGGAATTCAGCAAGCCAAACTAACATTTTATTTTATCCTTTAATGAATAAATCACATCTTCCATTTTCATTGAGCGAGAGCCTTTGCCAAGCACAACGATATGTTGATTTTGTTTTAATTGCGCCTTAATAAAAGGAACCAAAAAATCCACCATTTCCGCTTTATCAGTAAAATGTTTTCCTAAAACTGCGTCAGAAATGACCGCACTTTCATAACCAAAAGAGCAAACTAAATCAAGCCCGGCAATTTTGGCATATTGCCCCACCTGACGATGAATTTCGAGGGAGTTTTCCCCCAGCTCTTTCATATCTCCTACGCATAAAATACGAAAGGCGTTATAGGATTTCAATACATCAATTGCCGCACAAAGGGAATCTTGATTGGCATTGTAGGTATCATCTAATAATAATAAATTCTCATTGACTTGAATTGGGAATAAACGCCCTTTGACTTGAGAACGCCGTTCCAATCCATTTTTTACATCGACCAACGTCGCACCGACATTCATGGAAAGTGCGGTCGCCGCCAAGGCATTTTTTACATTATGTTCACCCAAATATGGAAGATTAATTTCAATTTCACCTTGTGGAGAAACTAATGTAAAGATTGCCCCCTGCGCATTATACTGAATATTTTTAGCGGTATAATCTTTGCCATTGAAATATTGAATATCATGATCGCCGATTTCTTTTTGCCAAAGATCAAAATGATTATGTTCAGCATTGATAATGGCAACACCATTGGAAGTTAAACCGCGATAAATCTCACCCTTAGCCAGTGCTACGCCCTCTAACGAACCAAACCCTTCTAAATGTGCCGCGGCAACATTATTGACTAGCGCTACATTCGGTTGAGCAAGGTGAGTGGTGTAATCAATTTCCCCTTGGTGGTTTGCCCCAAGCTCAATCACGGCAAAACGATGTTTTTCTTCCAAACGCAACAATGTAAGCGGCACACCAATATCATTATTAAAATTGCCCTGTGTAAAAAGCACCGCATCCGGATTTCCTGCCATTTGTTGCAAAATACTTGCCGTCATTTCTTTTACTGTGGTTTTTCCGGAAGAGCCCGTCATCGCCACAACTTTAGGATTAATTTTTTCTCTTAGCCACTTAGCCAATCGACCTAAAGCTATACGTGTATTTTCTACTACAATTTGAGGGATAGAAATATGAGGGTCTGCTTGTTGAACAACTAAAGCTACCGCACCTTGTTCGATAGCTTGATGGAGATATTGATGGGCATCAAATGTTTCGCCTTTTAAGGCAAAAAACAGATGGTTGGGAACAGGATGACGTGTATCCGTATTGATGTTTTCAATTGTAACCTGCTCACTCCCGATTAATTTTGCATTAAGAATTTGGGCAAGTTGTTGCGTCGTTAAATTAATCATAAATTAATTGAATAAATTTATTGGTTTAGATAAAACTTGGCTGTTTCTTGATCAGAAAAATGTAAGACTTCATTCCCTACAATTTGATAATCCTCGTGACCTTTTCCTGCAATCAAAATGAGATCATTGTTCTGCGCACTTTGAATCGCAAACTCAATCGCCTGCGCACGATCAGAAATTAACCCGACTTTATCCATATTGCTAAAACCGGCAACAATATCCGCTTCAATTTTATCAGGATCTTCTGTGCGCGGATTATCTGTTGTTACGATGACCATATCGGAAAGTTTCTCGGCAACTTTTGCCATTAATGGGCGTTTACCTTTGTCACGATCGCCACCACAACCAAAAACACACCATAATTTGCCATTACAATGTTCACGTGCGGCAACAAGGGCTTTTTCCAATGCATCCGGCGTATGGGCATAATCAACAATAATAGCGGGCTTACCCGTTACTTTAATCATTTCCATTCTGCCACAAACACCTTGCAAAGTGGAAACGCTACCGATTAAACTCTCTAATGAATAACCTAGTGAGAGCAATGTCGCCATGACTAACAATAAGTTACTCACATTAAATGCGCCGATTAATGGGCTGTTTAACGTGCCGTTTCCCCAACTAGATGAAAAATCTATGAACGTGCCTTCATCAGTAAAACGTACTGAAGTCGCTTTGAGCCATTGTTTGGAATTTGCTTGATAATTTGCCTCGCAGCTCACCGCAATGGCATTTGGTAGTGCTTTCAGCCATTCGGCCCCAATCGGATCATCTACATTTAAGATTTTCAAATCGGAAGATAATTCAAAGAAAAAACGTTTTTTCGCTTGCGCATAGGCTTCCATCGTACCGTGATAATCTAAATGGTCACGGCTTAAATTTGTAAAAATTGCAGCATTAAAATCTAATGCTTCTACACGATGTTGAACTAAGCCGTGAGAAGAAACTTCAATTGCAGCAAAATCAGCCCCTTGATTAACAAAAGAAGCAAGGGAAGATTGAATTTCAATGGCGGAACCGGTGGTATTTTTTGCCTCAACAACTTGCCCTAATAAACCGTTTCCAATCGTTCCCATTACAGCCGGTTTACCACCTAAATGCTGAACCCATTGTGCTAATAGTTGAGATACTGTGGTTTTCCCATTTGTGCCGGTAACACCAACAAGGGTGAGTTTTTTAGAAGGCGAATCATAAAACTTATCTGCAATTTCCGATAACTTGGCTGACAAATTATAGTAATAAATTACCGGCTTTTGCTGCCGATATTCTATGTTTAAATGTATATCAATGACATCGGTTTCAGCAATAACTGCTCTCGCACCGGCTAAAATTGCCTGTTCAATAAAATTCGTTGCATCAACTTGATGCCCTTTTACCGCAACAAATAGATCGCCGGACTTTACTTTGCGACTGTCTAAAACTAATTCATTGATTTCAATATCCGCAGGAAGCGAGGGCAAATTAAAAAGTGCGGTTAATTTTTTCATTATTTTTTCCTTAATTTGCCTGTTTCACATGATTTTGTTCTGTTTTACGTGAAGTAAGACGAACCGTACGTTTTGCCGTTTTATCCGTAGGTTCCGCATCTGGTGCAATACCATTGGTGCGTAAAGCATAACCCATAATGCTAGAGAACACCGGTGCAGACACGGCACCGCCGTAATATTGACCTGCCTTCGGATCATTAATCAAAATAATAAGCGCATAACGCGGATCACTAATTGGTGCGATCCCTGCGGTAAATGCCACATATTTATTCACATAGCGCCCATTTTCGATTTTACGTGCAGTACCGGTTTTCACACCAACCCGGTACCCTTCGACCATCGCACGTTTATTTTTGATCGCCACTTTTTCTAACATATTCACAATTTCTTTTGTCGTTTTCTCAGAAAAAACGCGCTGACCAATCACTGGCGGATCAACTTTTGTGATAGAAAGCGGACGATAAATACCAAAACTCCCTAAGGTTGCATAAGCTCTCGCCATTTGTAGTGGCGTTGCGGTGATACCATATCCATAAGCTACCGTTGCACGATCAATATCTGCCCAGCGTTTGCGATTTGCATTTAACACGCCGGCTTGTTCACCAACCAAGCCTAAATCTGTGGCTTTTCCCAATCCCGCCGCTTGATAAGTATCCATCAGCGCACTTGGCGGCATACGCAATGCGAGACGGCTTACCCCACGGTTACTGGAGTTAATTAAAATTTCATCCAACGTTTGTTGAGGACGAGGTGCTACGTCCACAATTTCTTTACCACTTACCGTGAAAGAGCCCGTATTAATCACCTCATTACGTTGTGTAGCACCACGCTGAAGTGCGGTCAAAACAACGAACGGTTTTACTGTTGAACCCGGTTCAAAAACATCGGTAATCGCACGATTTCGCATGAGTTCCGCTTTCACGCCGACACGATTGTTCGGATTATAGGAAGGCGCATTCGCCATTGCCAGCACTTCACCGGTACGCACATCAACAAGTACCGCAGTACCGGATTCCGCTTTGTTTTCCGTTACCGCTTTTTTGATCTCACGATACACCATAGATTGTAATTTTTCATCAATGCTGAGCGTTACATCTTGTGCATCGTATTTTTTCTGATCGGCAATATGTTCAACCACATTTCCTCGTTTATCTTTTCGAACTAAACGGGAACCATCTTTACCCACCAACATCGTGTTGAAACTTTTTTCAATGCCTTCAATTCCATTTCCATCAATATCGGTATAACCGAGCAAATGGGCAGTTTCTTCTACTCTTGGATAGAAACGACGTGGTTCGCTTTCCAAACTAATCCCTTTAATTTTCAGCTCTTTGACATACTGCGCTTTACCTGCTTCAACTTGGCGGGCTAAATATAAAAAACCTGATTTTGGATTTTTCTCAATTTTTTTCACGAGTTCGTTATAGCTTAAACCTAATACATCTGCTAAAGCTTTGATTCTTTCTTTATCATTAAGCGAGCCTTCTTTAAGAATACGTTTAGGTTCGGCAATCACTGCGCTCATTGGTACACTTACAGACAGCAACTGACCGTTACGATCCAAAATCGAACCGCGAACCGAAAGAATTTCGTCTTTACGTAAAGAGCGTTTATCCGCTTCACCTGAGAGAATATCCGAATTGATTGCTTGGACATAAGCTGCTCGAGCAACTAAAGCGCCTAATCCAAAGAAAATAAGACCTGTTGCAATTAAATAACGCCAGCGTATAAAACATCTTTCAAACACCATTTTAGGTTTGTTGGGTTTAATAGCCGTTGTTGTCGGTACAACGAGTTTTCTAATTGTTTTCTTAGATTTATTTGATTTTTTTGATGAATTAAATCTAACCATTTGCTCAACCCTAACTTATTTCTATTCCAAAATAACAACTTCTTGGTCGCTATCGATTCTTTTCATTTTTAATGTGCCAATGGCAATAAATTCCACTCTTGTGCTATCGCCCTCAGTAGCCTCCTGCAACTGCAGATTGCGATATTCATCTTGTAAGGCTTGATGCTGTAAAACCAATTGACCATTCTCTGAAATGAGCCCACGCGTTTGGTGTGTTAGCCAAATTGTCGACATAGCAGAAATTAAAATTAATAGAAGTAGCAAAGAAACCAATTTATTTGCTGAAAATAAATCTTCTACTAAAAGATTCTGTAAAGGATAACGTTCATTATTTTCTAACATTTTTTACCCTAACTAATTTTCTCTGCAATGCGTAATATTGCACTTCTAGAGCGAGGATTCGCCTGAATTTCAGCTTCCGACGGCTGAATTGCTTTGCCTATAGCTTTCAGCTTTTGAGTACGTTGAATTTGATCTTCCCGCAATGGCAAACCTTTTGGAATCGGCTCCCCTCTGCTTTGTTTTTTTATAAAATGCTTAACCATTCGATCTTCTAAAGAATGGAAACTAATAATCGATAAACGCCCTTCGGGCGCTAGCATTTCTAATGCTGAATGTAATACACTTTCTAACTCATCCAATTCTGAATTAATGAAAATTCGAATTGCTTGAAAACTACGGGTTGCAGGATGTTTATGCTTATCTTTAAAAGGCACAGCCTGTGAAATAAGTTCCGCAAGTTGCACTGTTCGCGATAAACATTCATCACCATTTTTGACCGCTCTTTTGTTATATTCCACAATTGCGGTTGCAATACGCTTAGCAAAACGTTCTTCACCGAAAGTTTTCAGAACCCAAGTTAAATCTTCTACAGAAACCTTTTTTAACCATTCTGCCGCAGATAAACCTTGATTCGTATCCATCCGCATATCAAGCGGACCATCTTTCATAAAACTGAAACCACGTTCAGCCTCATCTAATTGCGGAGATGACACACCAAGGTCAAGCAAAATACCATCAACTCTACCGACCAAACCTAATTTTTCACAAATTTCAGGAATTTGGGAAAAACTATTGTGTTCAATTTGAAATCGTTGATCTTGAATTTTTTCCGCTTCAGCAATGGCATAATGATCACGGTCAACACCAATTAAACGACCATGACGAGAGAGTTTTGAAAGAATTAAACGAGAATGTCCCCCCCGCCCAAAAGTGCCATCAATATAAATTCCATTTTCTTTCAATGCCAAACCATCCACTGCCTCATGGAGTAAAACTGTAATGTGTTCAGTCGAAGAAAAGGAATTCTGCATATTCGTAAACGTTAATAAAATAAGTCTGAAAAAAGATAATGCGGTGCAAGCACCGCCTATCTTGCTAGTGCTGCTGTTCTTTTTCTAAATTAATTAGAGTGACAGCATATTTAAATTCGTGTCCATTGCAAATTCGGCTGTTCCCGCCACAGCAATGTCTTCATCAATTTGTGCGATCCACTCAGTATCGCTCCAAATTTCAAATTTGTTCAATTGACCAACCAACATTAAGCCTTTCTCTAATTTTGCGTGTTGACGTAATGGCCCACTAAGTAAAATACGTCCTTGCGCATCCATTTCACATTCAGTGGCATATCCCAGCATCACTCGCTGTAAACGGCGTTGGTTAGGGTCAAAGTTAGATAATGCGAGTAATTTTTGCTCAATTTTTTCCCATTCGTCTAAAGGATAAAGTAATAGGCAAGGTTGACGAATATCTACTGTGCAAACCATCTGGCCTTGGTTTTTTTCAATGATCTCTGCGCGATAGCGAGTCGGGATAGCAATTCTTCCCTTAGAATCTAAATTTACCGCTACTGCACCACGAAACATTTGTTCTAACCCTTTAAGACTAAAATTTTGGTAAAAAACACCACAAAAAACCACTTTTCACCACTAAAGTGTAAGTCTATCGGTTATAAAGCAAACTTGCAAGCAATTCCAATACATAAAATATGATAAATTTCAGATAAGAAAAAACCGTCCAAGCATTCACTTGGACGGTTTGATTTTATAAGATTTTGAAAAACTAGACGTTTGTCGTATTTACATAAGCTTCTTCATCACGCTCACCTAGTGGTTTTAATAGGACGAAGAATAAAACGATACATAAAATTGTGGTTGCGAAACCTAAGTACACTGATAATTGATAATCTAAGTTGAAACCAATTTTATTGTAGTACAAATAAGTCGCACATACGGTCGTAATAAACCAAGCAGGGATAGAAGCAACCCAGTGGAATTTGTGATAACGATATAAATACGCTGCTGCAGTCCATAACATTACCATTGCAGTCATTTGGTTTGCCCAAGTGAAGTAACGCCATAAAAGACTGAAATCAATCGTTGAAACAAAATAGCCTAATACGAACAATGGGATCGCGATCACTAAACGTTTGGAAAGCGAACGTTGATCAATATTGAAGATTTCAGCTAATTGTAAACGTGCCGCACGGAACGCCGTATCACCTGATGTAATTGGAAGCACCACAACACCCAGCACAGCAAAGATACCGCCGATGAAGCCAAGGAAGTGCAATGAGCTGTCATATACGACTTTAGACGGAGAACCTGCAGAAATCGCATCTTGTAATGCTTGTGGGTTTTCATAGAATGCAAGTCCGACCATACACCATACTAATGCAATAATCCCTTCTGTAATCATTGCACCATAGAAAATGAAACGACCTTCGCTCTCATTTTCTGCACAACGTGCCATTAGCGGAGTTTGCGTTGCGTGGAAACCGGATAATGCACCACAAGAGATAGTTAAGAATAACAATGGCCAAATCGGTACATCGCCTTTCACTTGGAAGTTTTGTGTGAATTTATCCCAAGTTAAACCTTGTCCGTCGGCATTAACGGTACGGAAAAATTCAATTGGGTCAACGGCACTGAAGTGTGCGGATACCAAACCATATACCATTCCCACAGACATAAAGAGCAATAATGCACCAAAGAGCGGGTAAATTCGACCAATAATTTTATCGATCGGTAATAAAGTAGCAAGAATATAATAAGCGAAGATAATCACTGTCCACACAGCCACCACCGTTGCTTTATCCATTCCCCATACTTTTATACCACCGGCCTCTACCGCCTGATGAACAGCTTCAGCATCACCCAGTTGTAATGCGCCTTGAGAAGCCCCTAAAACATCCATGGTAATTGTACCCATTAATTGTGCAGGGCTTGCAACGAATACCACCCCAACCAATAATAAAAGCACTAAAGCAAGAACATTGATAAAGACTTTTACAGGACGACCTAAAAATTTCCCGGCCAAGTAAGGCATTGTTGCCCCACCGTGACGAATACTTAACATACCACAAAAATAGTCATGCACCGCACCGGCAAAAATACATCCGATAACAATCCAAAGCATAGCAACAGGTCCGTATAACGCACCAAGAATCGGTCCGAAAATCGGCCCTGTACCAGCAATATTTAATAATTGAATCAACCAGATTTTGGTTTTAGACATTGGCATATAATCCACGCCATCATTGATTTGATAAGCCGGCGTTTGACGCTTAGGATTAATGACAAAGATTTTTTCAATAATTTTTCCGTAAATAAGATAGCCAAGAATCAAAATGGCTACGCAGAAGAAAAACCACAACATAAAAGCACCTCAAAAATAATCATTATGTTATTGAAATCACGCTCTGAACAAGCGAGCGTATTTTATGATAAATTTCAATAAACAAAAAATTTAATTTACAAAATTCTCATAATTTTGTGATGAGTATCACATTTAATAGTTAAATTTTAAACATCGTAAAAAAATACTGTTTAAGGTACTGTATTAGTGTAACGAGTCCCAATAGCCCTGTTTTTTATCTAACCTTTAAAATTGTATGCCTACTATCAAGTCATAATGACTGATCTTATTTGGTAATTCTATCGTTCGCTGATAGACTACTGTACGAATGAATATTCAATATATCTAGCCGGCAAAGAACAAAATCAAAATATATTATTTACTTAATAAGGAATAGAAATGGCTCTTATCCGCTGTCCGGAATGTCGTCAAAAAATCAGCGAACACGCCCAAAGTTGCCCGCATTGTGGCTTTTCTTTTAAACCAGAAGACATCGTAATCTATAAGCAAAAATTAGAAGAAAGACGTTTGCAAAATGCGGAAATTAACCGAAAAAGTATCAAATTACACTTAATTTGGCTTTGTATCTTTGCTTTATTTATCGTCATTGCTGCTTTCATTACCCAATCATAAAAAATGGGTTGCCGTTGCAACCCATCAATTCTCTTAAAATATTGACCGCACTTTATGCTTTTTTCACATCTAAACGTTCAAAAGCGAGGACTTTGTTTTCGAGTTTACGCAATAATAAGGTTGCGATCCCTGTAATCACAAGATAAATCCCCCCGGCAATACCATAAATCGTGAGAGCATCGTACTCTGTACCGTAAAGCTGACGTGCATACCCCATAATATCCATAATCGTGATGGTTGAAGCCAATGCGGTTCCCTTAAACACTAAAATAATTTCGTTACTATAAGAAGGCAATGCCCGCTTTAATGCATAAGGAATCAAAATCTTCAATGTTTGCACACGGCTTAAACCTAATGCCGCACAACCTTCCCATTGTCCCTTTGGAATGGCTTTTACTGCGCCATGAAACAATTGTGTTGAATAAGCTGCACTGTTTAATGCCAACGCCAATGCGGCACAAAACCAAGCATTCGATAATATATGCCAAAAAGGGCTATTCACTATCCATTCAAACTGACCCGGGCCGGCATAAATCAAAAAGAATTGCACAAGCAATGGTGTACCGGTAAACAAAGTCAGATATAAATTGACCGCACTTTTTACCCATTTATTTTCCATAGAAAGCAAAAATGTGAGGAACAACGCTAAAAAAAATGCAATCAATAATGAAACAAAGGTGAGTAACAAACTCGTTGGAATTCCCTGTGCAATCACCGATAAATATTCTTGAAACATTATTTCACTCCTCTTTCAAAACGGGTAAAACGTTGTTCTAGACGATGAATACCGAACTGACTTACTAATGTCACAACCAAATAAATTAATGCGGCAATTCCATACCAAGTAAAAGGCTGATGGGTATTGGTATTAATCAATTGAGCTTGACGCATTAAATCATCAACACCGATAAGGGAAATTAATGCAGTATCTTTCAGGAGCACCAGCCATTGGTTACTCAATCCCGGCAAGGCGTGACGCCAAACCTGCGGCATAACAATATGAATAAAGGTATAACCTTTGCTCAATCCCAGTGCGGCACCCGATTCCCACTGACCTTTAGGGATAGCCTGAATCGCACCGCGTAAAGTTTGTGAGGCATAAGCGGCAAAAATAAGAGATAACGCAAACACACCACAGCCAAATGCACCAAACTCAATGTATTCTCCGGTTAACATTTCAACAATTTCAGTTGAACCGAAATACACAAGCAGTACGACAAGAATTTCCGGCAATCCCCGCAATAATGCAACAAAAACTGCTACCGGCTTTCCTACAAATCGGTTTGCTTCCAATACAGCGAATACCACGCTCAATAGCAAACCAAACACTAAGGAACAAACCGCAAGCCCTAATGTCATTAGGGATGCGGTAAACATTAAAGAAAGAAAATCAGCAAACATAGATTATTTCGTCATCCATTTATCATAGATTTTTTGGTATTCACCATTTGCCTTAATTGCTGCCAAACCTTTATTCAAACTTTCAGCGAGTGCTTTGTTTGATTTATTCATTGCAATGCCTAAACCATTACCAAAATATTTTTTATTGGTCACCTTATCACCGACAAATTGAATTTCAGGTTCTTTATTAATCATATCCGCAAGCACGGCAGTATCACCGAAAATAATGTCGATACGTCCGTTTTTTAAATCCAAGATCGCATCTTGTAAGCTAGTATAAGCCTTTGGTGAATATTGTTTCGTTTCGGCTACCGTATATTGTTGGAAAGTGGTGCCATTTTGTACACCGATATTTTTTGCCGTTTCCAATGTAGCCTTACCTTTAAATGCCACATAGCTTGCCGTACTGTCGTAGTAAGCATCGGAAAATAACACTTGTTTTGAGCGAGATTCGGTAATATCCATAGCAGAAATCGCCGCATCAAAACGTTTTGCTTTTAAATTTGAGATTAATGCATCAAACGACTCGCCTTTAAATTTACAGGTGGCTTGAATTTCTTTACAAATTGCATTTGCTACATCAACATCAAAGCCAATAATCTCACCTTTTTCATTGGTAAATTCAAATGGCGGATAACTTGGCTCCATCGCAAAAGTAATTTCTTGTGCATTTGCCATTGCTGCGGAACCCAATAATACTGCACTTAAAAGTAATTTTTTCATAATTTCTCCTTATTCCTTAATGGGAAAGATATTGTTTAAATTGCTCGGTTTGCGGATGTTCAAAGCAGTCTGCAGATCCCATTTCCACAATCTTGCCTTGTTCCATATATACCACTTTTGTCGCGACCTTTTGGGCTACATTCACCTCGTGCGTCACCACTACTTGTGTAATGCCGGTTTGCTGCAATTCCTTAATGATATCTACCACTTGCGCAGTGATTTCCGGATCCAACGCTGCCGTCGGTTCATCAAATAGCAGCACTTGCGGTTTCATCATCAACGCCCGAGCGATCGCCACTCGTTGTTGTTGACCACCCGATAAATGTAGCGGGAAACGATCAGTATATTCTTCCAAGCGTAAACGTTTTAATAATTCCATTGCTTCTGCTTTTGCCGTTGATTCATTTACGCCTAGCACTTTCATCGGTGCTTCAATTAAATTTTCAATCACAGTCAAATGCGGCCACAGATTATACTGTTGAAATACCATTCCCACATCTTGACGTAACTGACGAATTGCTTTCGGATTGGTCGTCGCTTTTGATAAATCAAATTCATTATTCGCAATACTGAGTTGTCCCGATGTCGGCACTTCTAATAAATTCAAGGTTCGGATTAACGTACTTTTCCCCGCCCCACTGGGGCCAAGTAATACCACGGTATCCCCTTCTTCCGCCTCCAAATTAATATCAAATAATGCTTGGGAAGCCCCATAGAAAAAGTTTAAATTTTTAACACGAATAGCCATTTCAATTCTCTTTGCTTTACAATATGAACAAATATTACGTTTTTATGCATATTTATGCAATACTTTAAAATAAAAAATCCCAAAAATATTTTGGGATTTTACAAAACAGTACTATAAATGACCGCACTTTAGGCGCCTTTTGCCATTTCAAACTCAATGAGCATCATCAAAATATGGATCACTTTAATGTGAATTTCTTGAATACGATCCGCATAACGGAAATGCGGTACACGAATTTCCACATCAGCAAGCCCGGCCATTTTTCCACCGTCTTTCCCTGTCATCGCAATCACTTTCATCCCTTTGGCTTTCGCTGCCTCAATCGCATTCAATACATTTTTAGAATTGCCGGATGTGGATAAACCAAATAACACATCGCCTTCTTTCCCTACCGCTTCAACATAGCGTGAAAACACATAATCATAGCCAAAATCATTACTTACACAACTTAAATGGCTCACATCAGAAATCGCAATTGCCGGATATCCCGGGCGATTTTCACGATAGCGCCCCGTAAGCTCTTCCGCAAAATGCATGGCATCACAATGTGAACCGCCATTACCACAAGATAAAACTTTGCCACCTTGTTTGAAACTGTCAGAAATTAACAGTGCCGCCTGCTGAATTAATTTAATGTTATTTTCATCTGAAATAAATTTATTTAATACATCCTGTGCTTCCACAAGTTCTGCTTTGATTTGCTCCAAGTACATTTTTGCTCCTTTTAGAAAATGAGAAATTTTCGCAACATTGTATAGCAGATAATGCCTTTTATCTAGACTGAAATACATATTCAACATTTTTGCTTCATTAAACATTATTTTTTCGAACAAGATCGCAAAGCAAACTCAAAACACTTTTAAAAGCAACCGCACTTTTTTAGTCTTTAACCAATTTTGACCTAGAAATAAAAAGGAATCTTATGAGCTTACTCCGTACCCTCTTCATATTATTTTTTAGCATAACCGCTTATGCCAATATTGATGTAATGCTTTTGAAAAACTATGAAGATCAAAATGTGGAAGGATGGGTGATGTCCGAAAAACTTGATGGAGTTCGTAGCTATTGGGATGGCACACAACTATTAACACGGCAAGGGCAACTGCTGTCTCCGCCTGCTTACTTTATCAAAGATTTTCCGCCTTTTGCTATTGACGGTGAACTGTTTAGCGAACGTAATCACTTTGAAGAAATATCTTCTATCACTAAATCCTTTAAAGGTGAGCATTGGGAAAAACTCAAGCTATATGTATTTGATGTGCCGAATGCAGAAGGAAATTTATTTGAACGGTTGAATGTACTAAAAACTTATCTTTCATCACACCCTACGCCCTATATTCAAATCATCGAACAAATCCCTGTACGAGATAAAGCCCACTTGTATGAATTTCTAAAAGAAGTCGAAAGCCAACAAGGAGAAGGAGTGGTAGTAAGAAATCCCAATACCCCCTATGAGAGAAAGCGTAGTGCACAAATACTCAAATTAAAAACAGCTCACGATGAAGAATGTACTGTGATTGCACATCACAAAGGCAAGGGACAATTTGAAAATGTGATGGGATCATTAACCTGTAAAAATCATCGGGGCGAATTTAAAATCGGCTCAGGATTTAATTTAGGAGAACGCGAAAATCCCCCTGCAGTAGGCTCAGTTATCACCTATAAATACCGTGGATTAACAAATTCCGGTAAACCTCGATTTGCCACTTACTGGCGGGTAAAGGAAAGTCATCAAGCAAAATAAAGGCCGGTAAACCCAGCCTACTAAAACTATCCGTGATAACGCCCTACGCCTAGCTCATCTTCTTTTCGTGTTCGGTTCATCACTTCTTGTGGTGATTGCGCAATACGCAATCCCATTTCCTCTTCAGTACGAACTACTTCACCTCGTAGAGAATTGGTATAGACATCAGTGATTTTCACATCAACAAATTTTCCGATCATCTCAGGCGAACCTTGGAAATTCACAATACGGTTCGTTTCCGTTCTTCCGGTAAGTTCCATGATGTCTTTTTTCGATGGACCTTCAACCAGCACCCGTTGCTCTGTTCCCAACATACGACGGCTAAATTGTGCCGCTTGCTGATTAATACGTTCTTGCAAGACATATAAGCGTTGTTTTTTCTCCTCTTCCGTCACATCATCCGGCATATCGGCAGCCGGTGTTCCCGGACGGGCGGAATAAACAAAACTAAAGCTCATATCAAAATTCACTTGAGCGATAAGATTCATGGTTTGCTCAAAATCTTCTGCGGTTTCTCCTGGGAAGCCCACAATAAAATCCGAGCTGATTTGAATATCGGGACGGACTGCACGTAGCTTACGAATAATGGATTTATATTCTAATGCGGTATGGCTACGTTTCATCATTGTGAGCACACGATCAGAACCGGATTGAACCGGCAAATGCAAGAAACTCACTAATTCCGGCGTATCACGATAGACATCAATAATATCATCGGTAAATTCAATCGGATGGCTTGTGGTAAAACGTAAACGGTCAATGCCGTCAATGGAAGCCACTAAACGAAGTAATTCCGCAAAACTACAAATCTGACCATCATGAGTCGGTCCACGATAAGCATTCACATTTTGACCGAGTAAATTGACTTCGCGTACACCTTGTTCCGCTAACTGAGCAATTTCAAATAATACATCATCCACCGGACGGCTGACTTCTTCACCACGAGTGTAAGGCACTACACAGAAAGTACAATATTTGTTACATCCTTCCATAATAGAAACAAATGCCGTCGGCCCTTCCGCACGAGGTTCCGGTAGGCGATCGAATTTTTCAATTTCAGGGAAACTGACATCCACTACCGAGCTTTTACCACCACGAATTTGGTTAATCATTTCCGGTAAGCGGTGTAATGTTTGCGGCCCGAAAATAATATCTACATAAGGTGCACGATGACGAATATGCTCACCCTCTTGTGATGCGACACAACCGCCCACACCTATGACTAAGTTTGGATTATTCTTCTTTAGTTCTTTCCAGCGTCCTAACTGATGAAATACTTTTTCTTGCGCCTTTTCACGGATAGAGCAAGTATTTAATAATAATACATCCGCTTCTTCAGGAATCTCTGTCAATTCAAGTCCATGGGTGCTTAATAACAAATCCGCCATTTTTGACGAATCATATTCATTCATCTGGCAGCCCCAAGTTTTAATATGTAATTTTTGCGTCATCTTTCTACAATTGTGAGTCAATCCAATAAAAACAGTCGTCTATTGTACAAATTTGTACTCATTCTTACCAGCCAAAATTTACGTCTTGCGGTCTTTGCAAGTAAAAAAGTGCGGTCATTTTTGACCGCACTTTTATCATCTCTAATACCCTTCTTCCTGCATATTCGGTAAGAATACTGCCTGTCGGATTCGTTTCACCGTCGTTACAATCGAACCATCCGAATGCAATTCAATTTCCCGCCAACCGGGCTGTGCTTCATCCAAGGCAAAATGCTGACTATCCGCTTTAAATTGAATACAGGTTGAAGGTGTTGCCATAACTTGATAACCCTGCCAAAAGCTATCCACCTGTTGATGAATATGCCCATATAAGATCCCTTTCACATTTTTGAAGTCTGAAAGCACATCAAATAAATCATGGGAATTACGTAAATTATGCTGATCGAGCCACGCCGAATTGGTTGGCAATACATGGTGATGGAACACAATTAACGTATGACGTTCGGGATATTGTTCCAATGTTGTTCTCAACAAATCCAGTTGATATTGACTCAATTCATCATGAGGCACGCCGTAAACTTGACTATCCAGCAATAAAACCTGCCAATACTTTCCCAACAGAATATGTTTTGCCTTTTCCATAGGAGGTTGATTTAAATTTTCGACCATTTTGGGTTGAAAATCATGATTACCGGGTATCCAAAATACCGGCAATCCGAAAGGCTTTACCATGTTCACAAAACGCTGATATCCCTCATCACTACTATCTTGCACTAAATCACCTGTCGCCAATATGGCATCAAATTCAGTATTTTCTTGTTGAATTTCTTTCAAAACCTGTGCAAAACTCGCCTGCGTATTCACACCCAATAATTCATTTTCTTCATCTTTAAATAAATGTGGATCGGTAATTTGTAACAATTTCACCATCGGCTTTTCAGTCCGATAGACAAACGTATTTTTCATAGATGACTCCTAACTTCATTGCCAATGTTGTTGCAACTGAGCATAATTTAATTGAAGCCATTGCAAACCCATCACTGCAATGCTGTTATCAATTTTCCCTTCGCACATCCAATGATACGCTTGTTCACGTTTCATAACGTGTACTCGAATGTCTTCATTTTCGCAAGCCAAACCATGAATCCCTTTTGCTTTTGTACTATCCACTTTCCCTGCAAATAAATGAATCCTTTCAACGACACCACCAGGACTATCCCATACACTTAAGCAATGCGTTAAATTCGTTACACTCACACCGGCTTCTTCTTCACTTTCACGTAAAGCAACATCTTCCGGTCGTTCACCTTTTTCCACCATACCGGCAATCAACTCCAACAACCAAGGGGAACGATTTGGCTCAGGATGATAAGCCGCCCCAATACGAACCTGCTCGACCAACACCACCGCATCTTTTTTCGGATCATAAGCAATTACAGCTGCAGCAGCACCTTTAATAAGCAATTCGCGTGTGACAATTCCACTTTCACCACCGGCAAAAAGTTTGTGTTTAAATTGAATTTTCTTGAGCGTGAAAAATCCGTCATACACGACGTCCTCATTAAGAATTTCAATATCACGCTGATTAAACTGTTGAATTTCAGACATCTTTTTCTCCAAATACTGCGGTAAAAAATCATACGCTCAAAAGACGATAAAACAAATAAAAGGTTTATACTTTTTGTTGAAACTTTGACATGGCTCACAAAAAATAAAATGCCATGATCGTTTCTTCACCAATCATGGCATTTTTCTCAAATGAATAATACTAATGTTCTTCAGCCCAAGGCTTCCGATTCCCGTGATGCTGAATATTTACTTCACATAATCTTTTAATCAAGGCCTCTCTCACTCCCGGCACTGCTAATAAAGACTCTAACTCCTCATTACCTTGTATATTTATCATTTTCGTCAAGTCAGTACTGTAATTCACAGTATATTTAGCAGATCCTACGCCAACTTTACCTAGCTCTTGTAATTTTTTATAGACGTGTCGGTCATTAAGGATTCCCGAATACCAACTTCGTGATATCTCTATAGCTAAATGTCGAGGAAATGCATAAGTATTTGTATCTATATGACATTCCTGATTATTAAAATTAAAAACTAGAGGGTATGTTTTATCAGAGTAAATAATATTTATATCAACAGGCTTACTAAGTTTCCAATAACCAAGAGATTCCCAATCATCCGAGCAAATAAACTCCTCTCCATTTAGGGAGTAAAAATCTCTTAATGAATAAGCAAAATCAGCCCCCTTATCTAACACTTCAACAAGAGCTTCAACATGATTTGGTTTGTACCAATTATCATCATCTAAATAACAAATAATATCTTCTTCAACCAAAAATGAAGCTATCGCATTAATACCACTATTCACCATACCATTTTTCCCTGTGTTCATAGGAAGATAGGTAATAACAAGATCTTGATAAGGCTCAACAAGTCCTTTTACTTTCTCCGAAAATTGTTCACCATCAACAAAAATATAATGACGACATGGATAAGTTTGTGCTTTTACACTTTCAATCGCACGAACCAATTCATCACGCCCGATGGTAGATGTAATAACTGCTACAGTCTTGTTTGTTTGTTTGTTTGTTTGTTTGTTTGTTTGTTTGTTTGTTTGTTTGTTTGTTTGTTTGTTTGTTTGTTTGTTTGTTTGTCATGATTTTATGTCCTCCATAGAATAAATAAATATTTGTTAATCAAAACTATTGAATCAAATTCAAAATCCGCTTATCCGATACTTGATATTTCGTACCCAACTGCTGGGCAAATAAGCTCACTCGCAATTCTTCGATCATATAGCGAATTTCTGCCACTTCATCAGAAATCGGTTTGGATTTTGGTAATTTTGCCAATAATTGCTGATAGGCTTGTTGCACTTGTTCCACGCGTAACATTGCCGCACGATCACGGTTTACATCTTGAGTGAGTTTGTCGATACGTTTATCAATAGCTTGTAAATAACGCAATAAATCCGACAAACGATTATAGCCGCTTTTTTGCACAAAGCCTTGATACACCAAACCACTCAGTTGTGATTTAATGTCTGAAAGGGCAAACGCCATAGTAAAATCCATTTTGCCTTTTAAACGTTGGTTTAATGCATGGTTAAAAGTGAGAATTTGTTCCACTTTTTGTGCAATATCAACCGTCACATCATTCAAATTTTCACGCACAAAATCCCGTAATTTTTCAAAGCCCTCTTCGCTCCAGACAAAACCACCAAAATCCATAATGAGTTTATCCACCGCACAAGCAATGCAATCATCAATTAAATCCAATACCCGTCCAAAAGGCGTGAAATAAAGCCCAAGTTTGGATTTATTTGGCAATTTTTCGTGTAGATATTTAATCGGTGAAGGGACATTAAGTAGTAATAATCGGCGTAACCCTTGCTGCATTGCCACCTTTTGCTCAAACTCCGTTTCAAAAAGTTTGATCCCCACCGATTCTTTTTCATCCACCAGAGCAGGAAACGCCTTCACGCTGAAACCTTGTTTTTTTTGTTCATAAAATTGCGGTAAATCAGCAAAATTCCAAATATGCACACCTGTCTGTTCAATGGCATCATCCGCTACGGCAGCAATGCTTTCTTGTACACGCTCTTTGAGTTCAAATTTGAGCGTATCCAAATCCATGCATTCGGCAATTTTCCTTCCTTTTTCATCGATAACACGGAAAGTCATTTTTAAATGGCTTGGAATCTGTGCCCAATTCCAATGTTCTGCTTCTACGGTAACCCCCGTCATCCGCCGCAATTCATAGATAAGAGTATCCAATAACGGTTTTTCTAAAGGAATAGCACGACCTAAAAAAGCCTGAGCATAATTTGGAGCCGGGACAAAATTACGTCGGTATGATTTTGGCAACGATTTAATCAAAGCGATCACTAATTCCTCCCGTAACCCCGGAATTTGCCAGTCAAAACCTGTCATTTCCACTTGATTAAGCAATGGCAACGGAATATGTACTGTCACACCGTCGGCTTCTGTTCCCGGTTCAAATTGATAAGTGAGCTTAAGTTTCAGATTCCCCTGATGCCAAAAATTGGGGAAATCCAGTTTACTGACTTTATCCGCCCCTTCATTTATGAGAAAAGCCCGTTCAAAATTCAGTAATTCCGCATCCTGTTTTGAAACTTTCTTCCACCAAGTATCAAAATGTTTTTGCGATACCACCTCTGTGCCGATACGTTGATCGTAAAATTCAAAAAGGGTTCGCTCATCAACCAAGATGTCCCGACGACGGCTTTTATGTTCCAATTCCTCTATTTCATTAATCAACCGTTGATTTTGTTTGAAGAAATGATGTTTTGTATGCCAATTTCCTTCCACCAAAGCTGATTGAATAAAAATCTCTCGGCTCACAACAGGGTCGATAGTGCCATAATTTACCGGCCTTGCCATTACAATTGGCACACCGTATAAACTCACTTTTTCATCCGCAATCACAGCCCCTCTTGACTTTGACCAGCGAGGCTCGGCATAAGATTTTTTCACTAAATGCTCTGCCAATGGCTCAATCCATTCAGGTTCAATTTCTGCCACCATGCGACCCCAAAGTTTTGAGGTTTCCACTAACTCTGCCGCCATCACCCATTTCGGTTGTTTTTTGAAAAGGACAGAGTTAGGAAAAATCGCAAAATGGGCATTACGTGCGCCAAGATACTGTTGTTTTTCTACTTCTTTCAGCCCGATGTGGGACAATAAACCACTTAAAAGTGCGGTATGAATTTGCTGATATTCTGCTTTTTCAGAATTAATCGGTAAGCCCATTTCACGCACCGATAGACGAATTTGGTGATAAATATCCTGCCACTCTCGGATGCGTAAATAATTTAAGAAATCTTTTTGGCACTGGCGTCGAAATTGATTTTTGCTCAGTGCTTTTTGTTGCTCTTGAATATAGTGCCAAAGATTTAAGAATGCCAAAAAATCCGATTTTTTATCGGCAAAGCGGCGATGTTTTTCATCTGCCGCTTGCTGTTTTTCAATTGGGCGTTCACGAGGATCTTGAATGGAGAGTGCAGAAATAATCACCATCACTTCATAAACACTCGAAAAATTGACCGCACTTAACAACATTTTTGCCAGACGGGGATCAACCGGAAGTTGGGCGAGCTGGCGACCGGTTTGGGTCAATCGGCGTTTTTCGCCAAACTTTGTTTTAATGGTTTCAAATGCCCCCAATTCTTCCAACAATTTCACGCCGTCTTGGATATGCCGTCTATCCGGCGCGTCAACAAAGGGAAATGCTTCAATATCATCCAAACCCAATGCCGACATTTGTAAAATAACGGAAGCCAGATTCGTGCGTAGAATTTCCGGATCGGTAAATTCCGGGCGAGAATTAAAATCTTCTTCCGAATAAAGACGAATACAAATGCCTTCACTCACACGACCACAGCGCCCCTTGCGCTGATTAGCGGAAGCCTGTGAAATCGGCTCAATCGGTAAACGTTGAACTTTTGTTCGGTAGCTATAACGGGAAATCCGTGCGGTGCCGGGGTCAATCACATATTTAATCCCCGGTACGGTGAGAGAAGTTTCTGCCACATTCGTTGCAAGGACGATGCGATTCAATCCGCTAGGATGAAAAATTTTATTTTGTTCTTGAGTCGAAAGACGGGCAAAGAGCGGTAAAATTTCTGTGTGTTTTAAATTTTGCTTTTGTAACGCTTCTGCCGTATCACGAATTTCCCGCTCACCATTCATAAAAATTAAAATGTCGCCTCTGCCTTCTGCCTGAAGCTCATCCACTGCATTTAAAATGCCTTGTAGCTGATCTTGATCCTCTTCATCAACAATTGGGCGATAACGCACTTCCACAGGATAGGTTCTACCGGATACCTCAATGATCGGGGCATGGTTGAAATGTTTAGAAAAACGTTCCACATCAATGGTGGCGGAAGTAATGATAATTTTTAAATCAGGACGGCGTGGCAAAAGTTGTTTGAGATAACCGAGAATAAAATCGTTATTGAGGCTGCGTTCGTGGGCTTCATCAATAATTAGACAGGAATATTGATTAAGAAAACGATCCGTTTGAATTTCCGCCAGCAAAATTCCATCGGTCATCAGTTTAATTTGGGTATTCTCACTGATTTGGTCATTAAAACGGACTTTATACCCCACCAAATCGCCCAATTCTGTTTGTAATTCTTCTGCGATGCGTGTGGCAACAGAACGGGCGGCAATGCGGCGGGGCTGGGTATGCCCAATCATACCTAAATGCCCTAATCCCAGCTCCAAGCACATTTTCGGCAATTGTGTAGTTTTGCCCGATCCCGTTTCCCCAGCCACGACAATAACTTGATGTGCCGATAGCAGTTTTTCAATTTCCGTTCTGCGTTGGCTAACCGGGAGATCTTCAGGAAAAACAATCGGATTTTTGACCGCACTTTTACGCTGCGCAACACGCAATTTTGCCTGTTGAATTTGTTGTTCAATTTCCGATGCTACCGCTTGTTGAGCCTCTTGATGTTTAATTTTAGCGATACCCTGAATACGTGAAAATAACCGACGCTGTTCTACAAGCATCAGGTTATCAAGTTGAGAAAAAAGAGATTGTTGTAAAGGATTAAATTCGGATTTTATCGTTCTTTTCTTCATTCTGATTTACTTTTTATACTACCGTAAGCCAAGCAGAGCCAACCAACTAAAAATAGCGTACCGCCAATCGGTGTGATCCAGACAATTCCTTTACTCACACCCAAGGCAAGAGCATATAAACTACCGCTGAACAACAACATTCCCACAGTCCATGCCGTGGCAGCCAAGTTTGCAAATTTATCATTTCGCCACACGGACAGCCCGACAGCTAAAATCGCTAAAGTATGAAATAGTTGGTATTTCAAACCGGTATCAATCCATTCCAGTGCTTTGGCATCCAAAATATGAGTCAAACCATGTGCGGCAAATGCTCCCAAAGCCACACTGAAAAAACCGCTTAATGCAGCGATAAATAGCCATTTATTTTTCATTTATCATTTTCCTAGTAATAGTGCCAACATACCAGCGGCAATAAGTGGTCCAACCGGAATCCCACCAAGGAAAGCAACACCGGCAACGGTGCCAATTAATAGTCCGGTTACTAACACCGGTTGTTCTCCCATTAGCGATACACCTTTGCCAGCCAACCAGGCAACAAATACACCAATAACAATGGAAAGAGCCATTTTCCAGCTCAGTAAACCCGCCAAGTTGGGTAATTGGATTTTTCCTGAAACTAACGGGCTTAGAACACCGGCAGTTAAAATGATGATCCCAATTTTTAAACCATATTTTTCAACCAAGGGAATATATTCAGATAAAAAAGTTTGCTGCATAATCAACAGTACAGCAGCGGAAATGGTGATGGCACTGTTATGACTTACAATACCGAGAATAATCAGGATCACCAATAATAAGGCGATCATATTGAATTGTAATGACATACCTCATCCTAAATAATTATAAAAACCGGTGAATTATAGCAATTTCTGAATTAGCTGTGTCTTTTATTCTCCACGATTTTTACTACACCACTGAATCTAACATTTCTTTCGCATTTGCCAAGGCAAGCTCTGTCACTTGGCTTCCTCCTAATAAACGAGCCAACGCCGGAATACGTTCAGCTTGAGAAAGTGCGGTCATTTTGGTTTCCGTTTTTCCCTCTACCGTGAATTTTTCGACATTAAATTGATGATGTCCACAACAGGCGACTTGCGGTAAATGGGTTACACAAAGCACTTGGCATTTATTTCCCAGCTGACGTAACAATTTCCCTACAACACTTGCGGTTGAACCACTAATTCCCACATCTACTTCATCAAAAATGAGCGTAGGAATCGCAGATTGATCTGAAGTTAATACTTGAACAGCCAATGAAATTCGGGAAAGCTCACCACCTGAGGCGACTTTTGCCAAGGGTTGCGGTTGTTGTCCTAAGTTACTGCGTAAAGTAAAAATAATTTGATCCGCACCGTTAGCGGTGATTTTTTCATCATCGGTTTTGATTTCTACATAAAATTCCGCATTTTCCATTGCAAGTTGTTTAATAGAATCCGTCACTTGTTTTGCCAATGCATTAGCTGATTTTTGACGACTTGCTGTTAATGCCGTTGCTGTTGCCTGCATTTTGGAGAGCGCCGCTTTTTCTTGTGCAATGAGTAATTCTTCACTTTCAGAAAAATCTAAAAGTGCGGTCAATTCTACTTTTAATTTTTGATGCCACTCGACTAATTCTTCAGGTTTTACATTATGTTTTCTTGCCAGCTGTAATGCTTGCCCCATACGCTGTTCGATTTCCTGCAATAACATTGGATCTTGTTCAATATTTGATGACAAATGTTGCACTTCATTTGTGGCTTCCTGCACTTGAATCAAGGCTTCATTCAATAAATTTTGCACATCGGCATAACGGGGATCAAGTTCGACAAGTTCATCAATATATTGCGTAGCACGATATAGCATGGTATCGATACTCACCGTTTCGTTTTCACTTAAAATTTGTAAAGCGGATTGAGAAAGCTGAGTAAGCTGTTCACTGTTCGATAAACGGCGTTGCTCTTCTTCTAATTCAAGATATTCATTCGGACGAAGGTTAAACTCATCCAACTCTTCAACTTGATATTGCAACAGTTGTTTTCTTGATTCATTTTCCGCTATTTTTTGCTGAAATGTCTTCACTTGAGTTTGCAAATTTTTCCATGCCCGATAATCGTCACGCATTTGGTTGAGCAAATCAGAATGTTGGGCAAAGCTGTCCACTAATTGAAGTTGGTAGTCGTTTTTGAGTAAAAGTTGAGAGGCGTGTTGGCCGTTAATATGAATTAAATGTTGCCCAATTTCTTTAAGTTGAGCCGCAGAAACAGGCATGCTATTGATAAATGCTTTGGAGCGACCATCTGCATTGATCACTCGGCGTAAGATACATTCGGAGGGATTTTCAGAATCTTGTAATTCTTGTTCTTGCAGCCAATGATAAGCAGGATTATGCGATTCAAGATGAAAGCTCGCACAAATTTCCGCACGTTCCTGCCCCTCTCTTACCATCGCACTTTCGACACGTTGCCCTAAGCATAAACCCAACGCATCAATCGCAATGGATTTACCGGCACCGGTTTCACCGGTAATCACAGACATGCCTTTGGCTAATTCAATATCTAACTGACGAACAATCGCAAAATTATTAATGGTAAGTTGGGTAAGCATAATAAAATCCTTATTTACTGTATGTTTGTCATATTAATACTGAATCAATATACAGTAAAGCATTTTTTAAGATTTTATTTAGAAATTTTTTAACCAACCTAATTTGGTACTTAATACATTGTAATAATTATAATTTTTTAGATGAAGCAAACGTAATTTATGTTCGCTTTTTTCAATATGAACCACATCATCCGGCGAAAAATCCAATGCAATCTGGCTATCGCACCCCACTTCCAATTGGGAAGTATTATGCTCTGCAAAGCGGATAGAAATTTTACTGTCGCCATCAATCACGAGCGGACGTGATGAGAGGGTGTGAGGAAACATTGGCACCAAAGCAATCGCATTTAAATTGGGTGTCAAAATAGGTCCACCAGCCGAGAGAGAATAGGCTGTCGAACCGGTCGGAGTAGAAACAATTAATCCGTCAGAACGCTGAGAAAAAGCAAATTTATCATTTATATATACATGGAAATCGATCATGTGTGCAATTTTTGCCGGATGAATCACCGCTTCATTGATGGCATTTCCTCTCGCCACAATTTCACCATTTCGCTCAATTTGGGCTTCTAAAAGAAAACGTTCTTCCACAAAAAATTCGCCTCGTTCCAAGCAGGCCTCTAATTGTGCATAGGCATTTTTAGGATCAATATCTGTCAAAAAACCAAGATTTCCGCGGTTAATCCCGATAAGAGGAATATTATATTTTGCAAGGATACGCGCACGCCCAAGCATATTACCGTCGCCCCCAATGACGATCACAAGTTGCGCCGATTGTCCAATTTGTTCTAATGTCGCCGCTGCGTGTTCAGGCAATTCAAGTTTTTCTGCCACTTCTTTTTCCACCAACACCCGATAACCACGTTCGGTCAACCAATGATAGACATTTTTGTGCATTTGAAGATTCACGTCATTACGTGGTTTTCCTGCTAAGCCAATAATTTTAAAAGAATTATGTAGTTCGTTCATGTTTAATCAATTTAAGCGGAATATTAACCGCCCTTGAATTCAAAATTTTTGCCATTATATTACATAGCGCTTTAATTTTGCTAAAATACTGCCAATTTTTGAATTAATGGAGAACAAAATGTCTGAACAAGAACAAAAAATTAATACTACTAAAGAGCCTATTGAAGAAGTTCAAAAGGAAGAAGTTGAGCTAGTACAATCTGATGATCCTTTAGAGGAAGCCATTGCACGAGTTCAAGAACTCGAGGAACAACTAAAAACACAGGTGGAGGAGGCTTCCAAAAAAGAACAGGATCTTTTACTTCGTAGCCGAGCAGAAATTGATAATATCCGCCGCCGTACTGAACAAGATGTAGAAAAAGCACATAAATTTGCTTTAGAAAAATTCTCAAAAGACATTTTAAATACGATTGATAATTTAGAACGTGCACTTGCCACACCGGCCAATACGGAAGATGAAAGTATAAAGGCTTTATTTGACGGTGTAGAACTTACTTTAAAAGAACTCATTTCAACTGTCGGTCGTTTTGGCGTAGAAGCCGTTGGTGTTGTAGGTGAAACGTTCAACCCGGATTTACACCAAGCCATTTCAATGCAACCGGCTGAAGGATTTGAATCTAATCAAATTACGGCGGTATTACAAAAAGGCTATACGCTAAATGGTCGTGTCATTCGCCCGGCAATGGTCATGGTTGCCGCATAATTTTAAAAATTTAGAATAAAAGTGCGGTCGATTTTTCGACCGTTTTTTGTTTCTCTCCCCTTTTTCTATAAAATCTTGATCAAGATCACAAAAATAACATTTATTTGAGATTAATTCTCATACATAGTCGCCTCATTCTCTCCTTTGAAATCAATACTCTATTCCGATTTTCATTTATAAAACCCAACAAAACACCACATATTGTGCGTTGATTATATAATTACAACTATATATAGTATACATCACATTTTAACAATACTATATTTTGGAGCATACAATGAACGCTTTTAGTGTGATTAAACGTGATGGCTCACGTGCTGATTTTGAGATACAACGCATTATCCAGGCGATTAAAAAAGCCGCAAGTGCGGTCAATATTCACGATGAATTTTATTGTCATCAAATTGGACACGAAGTGGGAAACGAGATTTTTACCCACCATCAACAACGAATCGACATCAATCAAATTCAAAAAATCGTTGAAGATAAATTAATGGCCAGCCGCTATCCTCAAATCGCACGAGCTTATATTGAATATCGCCACGATCGTGATTTAGCCCGTGAAAAACGCAGCAAACTCACTAAAGAAATTGAGGGGCTCATTGAACAAAGTAATGTGGAATTGTTGAATGAGAATGCGAATAAAGATGCGAAAGTCATTCCTACCCAACGAGATTTACTTGCCGGTATTGTGGCAAAACATTACGCCAAACATCATATCCTGCCACGTGATGTGGTCGAAGCACACGAGAAAGGAGAAATTCATTATCATGATTTAGACTATGCGCCGTTTTTCCCGATGTTTAATTGTATGTTAGTGGATTTAAAAGGTATGCTCTCCCAAGGGTTTAAAATGGGCAATGCTGAAATTGAACCACCAAAATCCATTGGTACCGCAACCGCTGTGACGGCACAAATCATTGCACAAGTTGCCAGCCATATTTACGGCGGCACCACTATTAATCGCATTGATGAAGTGCTGGCGCCCTATGTTCAAATCAGCTATGAAAAACATTTAAAAAATGCGCAAGAATGGCAAATACCGGATGCAGAAGGCTATGCAAAAGCGTTGATTGAAAAAGAATGTTTTGATGCCTTTCAGTCCCTAGAATATGAAGTGAACACCTTGCATACCTCAAATGGGCAAACCCCTTTTGTGACCTTTGGATTTGGTTTAGGCACAAGTTGGCAGGCTCGTTTAATTCAACAATCTATTTTAAAAAACCGCATTCGTGGTTTGGGTAAAAACCATAAAACACCGGTTTTCCCTAAACTCGTGTTCACCATTAAAAAAGGGCTTAACCAAGCAAAAGGCGATCCGAATTACGATATTAAACAGTTGGCGCTTGAGTGTGCCTCTAAACGGATGTACCCGGATATTCTTAATTACGATCAAGTCGTGAAAGTAACAGGCTCTTTCAAAGCACCAATGGGCTGCCGTAGTTTCTTAGGGGCTTATGAAGAACAAGGCAAGGAAATTCACGATGGGCGTAACAATTTGGGCGTGGTGAGCCTGAATTTGCCCCGTATCGCTTTAGAATCACAAAATGAAACGGAATTCTACCGCACTTTGGATGAGCGCCTTGCTATCGCCAAAAAAGCCTTAATGACAAGAATTGCCCGCCTTGAAAATACCAAAGCCCGTGTCGCACCGATTCTTTATATGGAAGGTGCTTGTGGTGTACGTTTAAATGCCGATGATAATGTGGCTCAAATTTTCAAAAACGGGCGAGCTTCTATTTCACTCGGCTACATTGGTATTCATGAAACCGTCAATGCCCTTTATAAAAAAGGTCATATTTTTGATGATGAACAATTGCGTGAAAAAGGGATTGAGATTGTTCGTCATTTGCATCATGCAGTGAAACAATGGCAAAAAGAAACAGGTTATGCCTTTAGCCTCTATTCCACACCGAGTGAAAATTTATGTGATCGTTTCTGCCGTTTGGACACCAAACAGTTTGGCATTATTGAAGGTGTCACAGATAAAGGGTACTACACCAACAGTTATCACTTGGATGTAGAAAAGAAAGTCAATCCTTACGATAAATTGGATTTTGAAATGCCTTACCCGCCTTTAGCCAGTGGCGGATTTATTTGCTATGGCGAATATCCGAATATTCAACACAACTTAAAAGCGCTGGAAGATGTGTGGGATTACAGCTACGACCGTGTCCCTTATTATGGCACCAATACACCTATCGACGAATGCTACGAATGTGGTTTTACCGGCGAATTTGACTGTACGAGTAAAGGTTTTGTTTGCCCGAAATGCGGCAATCACGATAGTAGCAAAGTGTCAGTTACCCGTCGTGTATGCGGTTATTTAGGCAGCCCGGATGCCCGTCCGTTTAATGCGGGGAAACAAGAAGAAGTAAAACGTCGTGTAAAACACCTTTAGAAAGGAAAAGTGCGGTTAAAATTAACCGCACTTTTTTAGATAAACTAAAATGAACTATTCTTTCTTCAATAAGAAAATGCCATGTTTTGACAAATTTACATAGGCTTGTTTGAGCTCGGCATTAAAATCTTCCGGTTTACAATTCACCAGTAATTCTTTCCCAGCCCAAATCGCTACTACTTCCCAATGGTTGCCCATATAGACCGCACTTTTAATCTCACAGCGTTGATTATCCGTGCCTTCAACACTCAAATAAACAGCTTCAGGACGAATCCCCACCAAGCATTCGCCATCTGCCAAACCAAATTGTTCTGCATTAGAGAGGGTGATTTGATAACCGTTAATCTCCACCGTATCCTGTTGCAATTTCCCTTCGAAAATACTGGATTCTCCCATAAAATTTGCCAAAAATAGGGAATTTGGACGAAGATAAAGTTCTTTCGCCGGTGCTTTCTGCATAATTTTACCTTTATGCATTACGATAACTTCATCAGAGACGGCGAATGCTTCTGTTTGATCATGGGTAACATATAAGGATGTAATGCCTAATCGCTGTTGCAACTCTCGGATTTTTTCACGCATGGAACGACGGAGGTTCGCATCCAAATTACTCAATGGCTCGTCAAATAACAATACTTTTGGTTTCAATACTAAAGCTCGGGCTAATGCCACACGCTGTTGTTGCCCGCCGGAAATTTGATCCACATAGCGATCTTCAAAACCGGCTAAATCCACTAATTCTAAAGCTTCTTTAACCCGTTGAGTACGTTCTTCTTTGCTCACACCTTGCATTTTTAAGCCATACCCCACGTTATCGCCAATAGACATATGGGGAAATAACGCATAAGACTGAAACACAATACAAATATCACGATTTTGTATAGACGATTTCGTCACATCTTCACCGTCAATAAAAATTTGACCGGATGTAGGATTTTCTAAGCCAGCCACCAATCTTAATACGGTGGTTTTACCGCAGCCGGACGGACCAAGCAAAGTGACCATCGTGCCACGTTTAATGGTTAAATCTAAATTATCGATGACAACCGCTTTACCAAATGCTTTGGTGATGTTTTTCAATACTAAAAAATCATTGTTCATATTTACTACCTTTTAAAAACTTTTCATTTTTATACCGCACTTTTATCCATTTTGGGGCGGTGTTTAATTCATTTTTTTCGCTTTTGAGCGACTAATGCGGGTATCCCCTACGATCCAGTCGAAGAATAGAATAATCGCCATCATCACGACGATTAAAATCGAACCATAGGCAATCGCTACGCCGTATTCACCGTCCTCTACCCTATTTAGAATATAGGATGTCGCAACACGAGTGTCAGCGGTAACGAGGAATACGATGGCGCTCACCGTTGTCATCGAGCGCACAAAACTGGTAACTAATGCGGATAACAGTGCCGGTTTAAGCAATGGCAACACGATAAACACAAGGGTTTTAAATGAACTTCCCTTAAGCGAAAGCGAGGCCTCATCAAGGGATTTATCCAACTGTCCTAGCCCTGCAATCGCAGCTCGCATCCCTACCGGCATATTACGCATCACCATGGAAAGAATGATGATTAACCCCGTTCCTGTGATATAAATCGGTGCACTATTAAACGCAAGAATATAGGATACCCCCGCCACCGTACCCGGTACGGCAAAGCAGAGTAAGGTTAGAAATTCCAGCGTTTTCTTACCTTTAAAATCACGACGTACAGTAATATAGGCAATCAATAAACCAAAGAGCGCGGTAATCGGCGCCGCTGCCGCAGAAAATAGTACGGTTTGGATAAGAGATGGCCACGCCCCGTCACTAAACCCTTGACCAAATAGCGCAAGATAATGTTTCAATGTTAAAGTGTAATCCACGCCCCAGTTGGCGGTAAAACTACCGTAGAAAATACTGCCGTATAAAACCACATTGAATAACACCCAAAAACCTAAAATCAGCATAATGGCGTATTTCATTAGATTTGGCAGATCTTGCACATCACCGCGATAGGATTTCCCGGAAACCGTCACGTATGATCGATTACCAATCCATAAATACTGAATCACGAAAATTGATAGCGAGAAAATCAGCAATAAACTACCTAATGTACTGGCAGAGGCATAATCAAGTTGTGATCCTGCAATAAAGAAGTAGATTTGTGAAGAAATCACATCAAAACTGCCACCAAGCACCAACGGCGTACTAAAATCCGCTAAAGATTGAATGGCGACCACAAGGAATGAATTCCCTAATGCCGGTTTTAATAACGGAAAAATGATATTGAAGAAAGTTTGATAACGGTTTGCACGCAAGGTGTATGAGGCTTCTTCAATGGAAGGGTGAACAGATTTGAGTGCGCCCTCTAAAATCATAAAAGACATCGGTGTCAGTGCAAGTGTATGAGCGATGACAATCCCTGTAAAACCGTATAACCAGTTATTATTAAAACCAAGATACTCCACTAAAAACTGGGTAACATAACCTGAACGCCCAAGCATTAATGTCACGCCCAGTCCCACTACAAACGGCGGGGTAACAATAGGTAAAATGGAGAAAATTTTACCGATAAAAGCGGTACGCTTAGCAATACGCGTCGTATAAAGGGCAAAAATTAAACCAAATAAAGTCGCCAACACACCAATCGTTGCCGCTACGCTTAAAGAATTGAGAATAATACGGACAATATAAGGTTGTTTAATAATGGTTAAGAATTGAGTCGGTACAAACTCAGTACCGTCATAAAACATAGAAATAAAAATGGCGAGCGTTGGATAGACAATAAAGAAGAAAATCATCAGTACAATACTGATAAGCGAAGCAATAATAAATTTATCACCTTGCATCACCTTCATCTTAGCCAAGGCATTTGTTGCCATTGCAATCAACACCACAACTAACACAAAAATCGAATAGCCAAGGCTAATTTTAGCGATGGTTGCCGACACAAAAATAAAAGCAAAAATCGTGCAAACCAGCAGAAATTCAAACAAACCTTGTTGATGTTTCTTTTGTTTAAAGCAATACGACACAATAGGCATAAGTAACAAGCTGCCAAACCATAGCCAACTTAAATTGGGTGCAGCCCACCCCATAGCCTCCAACAATTCATCTGATGTGGATTCCCAAAGTCCATAATAAAGTGCGGTATAAGGTAAACAAATAAATCCCACTAATGCAATGGCAATCCAAAACCAATTTCTACTTAAAAACGCCTGCTTTCTCATTAAAACCTCCGAAAGACTATTTGGCTAATTTGACTTCTGTCACCCATTTATCAATTAATCTTCTGCGTACTTCATTGGAGCCATAAGTGGCAAAATCATAATTAATCAGGTTTAATTCTTGTGGTTTCTGTGCAAAAGGAGAACCCACCGCAGTCGTATTTGTTAAAATATGGTGGGATTTAGCTTCGCTCCAAGATAATTCCTGTGCTTCTTTAGATAACGCCCAATCTACAAACAATTTGGCATTTTCTACATTCCGTGCATTCTTAACAACACTCACTCCGCCCAATTCGTAACCGCTGCCTTCACAAGGTACAACTAATTCAATCGGTGCGCCATTTTCTTTTTCAAAGGAATAATTTTGTAAAAAACCAATACCAATTGCAGTTTCTCCACGAGCTGCATTGCGTGAAGGTGCCGTCCCCGCTTTTGGATATTGAGAAATATTTTTATCCAATTCCTTCAAGTAATCAAATGCCTTATCTTCACCCCAAAGCTGAATAAATGTAGCAATGGCGGTATAAGCCGTTCCCGAACTTTGTGGATCGGCGATTTGAATTTCATTTTTTAAACGTGGATCTAATAAATCTTTCCAACATTTCGGCACTTCTTTTATGCCTAGTTTAGCAAGGCGTTCGGTATTAACCCCCAGCCCTAATACGCCCATATAAACCACTGAACTATAATTGCCTTTTAGTTTGCCGGGGTCTTTAAATTGAGGCATCACATATTGTAAATTTTCTGATTGATAAGGTTGTAGTAACCCCATTTCAGCCGCCTGTGCGTGCGTATCAAAAGGCCCACCATACCACACATCAGCCTGTGGGTTATTCTTCTCGGCTTCCAGTTTTGCTAAAGTACTGCCCGAGCTATTACGGATAAAAGAAGTTTTTACATCATATTTCTTTGCAAAAGCCTGCACTTCCTTTTCACATACCGCATTTTGCGCACTGCAATATACGGTTAAACGACCTTCCGCCATCGTATTTGGCGTAAGAAAAAGACTCACCAAAGCACTAGAAATGACTAAAGCTAATTTTGAGATTTTCATCATCCCCTCCAAAATAATTAAGCCATCTATTCTCTAATTTTTTCCCGACCATACTTATAGTTAGTTTTAGTAAAAGGAAAAAATAAAAAGTGCGGTCAAAAATTGATGAATTTTCACCGCACTTTGAGAACGTTATTTCGCCAATTTAACCTCTTGAACCCATTTTTCAATAAGGCGTTTACGTTCTTCTGTGGCACCGTATTTCTCAAAGTTATAATTGATTAAATTGAGTTTGGTCGGGTCAAATGCCACTGGAGATTGTTCTGCTGTGGTGTTGGTTAAAATTTGCAAGGACTCGCCTTTCTTCCATGCTAACTCCTGCCCTTCTTTAGAAAGCGCCCAATCTACAAATAGTTTGGCATTATCAAGGTTACGAGCACCCTTAAGGATACTTACACCGCCCAATTCATAGCCGGTGCCTTCACAAGGAACGATTAATTCTAATGGTGCACCTTGTTGTTTTTCTAATGCATAATCGTGTAAGAAACCAACCCCCACTGCCGTTTCACCCCTTGCTGCATTACGAGATGGTGCGATACCGGATTTAGTGTACTGAGAGACATTCGGATGTAATTGTTTAAAGAAATCAAAGGCTTTATCTTCACCCCAAAGTTGTACAAAAGTGGCGATGGCGGTATAAGCCGTACCGGAACTTTGCGGATCGGCAATTTGGATTTCCCCTTTTAACTTAGGATCCGTTAAATCTTTCCAACATTTCGGCACCTCTTTAATGCCTAATTTAGCGAGACGTTCGGTATTTACCCCAAAACCTAAAATCCCCATATAAATGGCGGAAACATAATTACCTTTGGTTTTTGCCGGATCGCGGAACTGTTCAACAATTTCATCAATATGTTTAGATTTATAAGGTTCAATCAACCCTAATTCTGCCGCTTGAGCCTGTGGATCAAAGGTGCCGCCAAACCAAACATCCGCTTGCGGATTATTTTTTTCCGCCTCGACTTTTGCAAAGGTACTGCCCGAACCATTGCGGATAAACGACGTTTTCACATCATATTTTTCACCAAAAGCTTTCGTGGTCGTTTCACATAAAATATTCGTGGCACTACAGTACACCACCAAGCGTCCCTTAGCGTTCACTGCAGAAGACATCATTAAACCGCCCGCTAAAAGAGCGGTTGAAATTGAAAGAGAAATTTTATTGAATTTCATAGTAAATACTCCTACTGGATGAAAACGATAAAATACTACGCGAAAACGAAAAATAATACCGTGACGCCCCTCACAATTTTGTAAATTGGTAGCGAAAAATAAAGGTGAAATTGACCGCACTTTTATTTATAATTCAGGGAATTTTCTCAGCCTTCAGGTTATATTCATGCCAGATTCATCTTGTATCATCATTGCCATTACCGGCGCTTCTGCCTCAGGTAAAAGTTCCATTGCCTCCACTGTTCATAAAGAACTCTGTAACGAACTAGGTTGTCAGCAAATCGGTATTATTGCAGAAGATAGCTATTATAAAGACCAAAGCCATTTAGAAATGAGCGAACGCGTAAAAACCAATTATGATCACCCCAACTCAATGGATCGCGATTTACTCATCCAGCATTTAAAAGATTTAAAAGCCAATAAAGCGGTAAATATTCCCGTTTATAGCTATGTAGAACACACCCGAACTGCTGAAACCACTCATTTCACCCCTAAACGTATCGTGATTTTAGAGGGCATTTTACTCCTCACCGATGAACGAGTGCGCCAATTAGCGGATATTTCCGTTTTTGTGGATACCCCACTCGATATTTGTTTTATCCGCCGCTTGCAACGTGATATGGAAGAACGAGGTCGTTCACTCCAATCTGTTATTGAGCAATATCGCTCAACAGTACGCCCGATGTTCTTACAATTTATTGAGCCGTCTAAGCAATATGCTGACATTGTAATTCCACGTGGCGGTAAAAATCGTATTGCGATCAATATGTTAAAAGCTCAAATTCTTCATTTATTAAATCAAAAGTAGGAGAAATTATGCGTCTTTGCGATACCGATATTGAACGCTATCTTGACGATGGCATTATTTCTTTAACCCCCCGTCCGGATAACAGTAAAATTAACGGCGCAACCATTGATGTGCGTTTAGGTAATTCCTTCCGAGTGTTTCGTGAACATTCCGCGCCTTACATTGATTTAAGCGGCCCGAAAGAGGAAGTCTCTGCCCAATTAGAATCTGTGATGAGTGATGAAATTATCATTCCTGATAACGAGGCATTTTTTCTCCACCCCGGCGTATTGGCCCTAGCGACGACGTTAGAATCCGTCAAATTACCGGCGAATATTATCGGTTGGCTGGATGGACGCTCTTCCCTTGCACGTTTAGGATTGATGGTACATGTCACCGCACACCGTATTGACCCGGGTTGGGAAGGCAAAATCGTGCTTGAGTTTTACAACTCCGGTAAACTGCCTTTAGCCTTGCGCCCGAATATGGTGATCGGCGCACTCAGTTTTGAAGTGTTAAGCGGCAATGCAGCCCGCCCTTATAACAGCCGCAAAGACGCAAAATATCGCAATCAACAAAATGCCGTGGCAAGTCGCATTGATGAGGATAAATAAATGAAAAAGATCGCAATAAGCCTGTTGATCGTGCTTGTTGCGATCTTTGCTTTTTTTTACATCCAACTCCAACAAGCGAAAACACAACTCACAGAACAATTAGCCCAACACAATATTCAAGTAAAATCCCTTGAGTTCAACCTCATTCCTCAACCTTATTTTTTTATTGAGCAACTGAACTATCACGAGATTTCTCTCAAACAAATTGAGGGGAAACTCGCATTTTTACCTTTAATTATCGGTGAGCCAAAACTTGAACAGCTCAGTATAAATCAAGTCAAATTGAGTGAAAATTCGCTCAATTCAGCAAAAATAACCCTGTTTTTTTCAGACTTTTTCCTGAAAAAATTATTGGCAAAAAGTATTCCATTTAATGGACAAAATCGAATCGCGATTGAACTTGAAAAACCGATTTATGGAAAAAATACAACATTTGATTTCTCATTTAATAAGGCCAATATTGATCTTCGCCAAGATCAAGAATCCTTAATCCAAATTGATAATGCAAAACTCAATGGTCAAACCCTAGGGTATATTGAAGTCCATGCAGATTTTTTTAAAACACAAAAAGCACTTATCGCATATATAAAACCTGCTTGTAGTACAGATTGTCTAGCCGTATTGAAATTCAATAACTTAGGGGAAAAAAGTGCGGTCAAATTTTCCGGTAAAAATTTCCCAATGGAACGCTTACTTACCTTGCTAAGTTTCCCGAATACCATGACCGGCACAACGGATTTCAATATTCAACTTGCCTTTTCCAATGCCGAATTAATACAAGGAAAATTCGATTTTAATGCCCGAGATGGCGAGCTTTTAGGATTAAATTTACTCGATCTCGCCACACAGTATTTTCCGATTAATTACAATGATGAACTGCTACAAGGCAAAACAATGAATACCCCTTATCAAAGCTTTGTTTCATCACTGAGCCTTGAAAATAATTTATTCACCGTCAATAAAATCAGCCTAAAAACACCCGCACTTTTAGGTGAGGGCAACGGTGCGATTGATTTACACACCATGCAATGCGACATTAACCTCAACCTTTCTGCCGCAAATGAAAAGTACCAAAACCTTAAACTTCCTATTCGCTTTTTTGGTAGTTGCTATTCTCCCCAGTACAAACTGGAAATAAATAAAAACTTTCGGAAACAGTTAAAAGATCTCATTAAAGAAAAATTGAAATAATGTCCTTTTACCAACAAGCTGAAAAAATCCAAACTTGGCGTGTCATTATCATGGCTTGCGCCGCCTTTATTTTCAATACGACCGAATTTGTACCGGTCGCATTACTCACGGATATTGCACAAAGTTTTAATATGCAAACCTCAGAAGTCGGGCTGATGATGACAGTCTATGCTTGGACCGTGCTAGTGTTGTCTCTGCCGGCAATGCTGGCAACCGGTAAAATGGAACGAAAAGGTTTACTTATTAAACTTTTTGCGATTTTCATTTTCGGGCATATCCTCTCTATTATTGCGTGGAATTTTTGGGTATTACTGATTGCCCGTATGTGTATCGCACTAGCCCATTCTATTTTTTGGTCTATCACCGCCTCTCTCGTGATGCGAGTTGCCCCTAAAAATAAAAAAACTCAGGCGATCGGAATGCTGGCGATTGGTTCGTCCCTTGCCACAATTTTAGGTTTACCCCTCGGACGTTTAGTCGGGCAACTTGTCGGCTGGCAAACCACTTTTGGCATTATCGCCGTCCTTGCGCTCGCCCTGATGTTTTTGCTTATCCGACTTTTACCTCGTCTGCCAAGCAAAAATGCCGGCTCACTCGCCAGTTTACCGCTACTTGCCAAGCGCCCCTTATTAATCGGGATTTATCTCAGCACTGCAATCATCATCTCTGCGCATTTTACCGCCTATACTTATGTTGAACCCTTTATGATTCAAATCGGGCAATTCGATCCGAACCTTGCCACCCTTATTTTGCTTGTGTTCGGATTATCAGGGATTAGCGCAAGTTTACTTTTCAGCCGACTATACCGCTTTGCGCCCACAAAATTTATTTTAGTCGCAATGATATTATTCATGACTTCGCTCTCGCTTTTACTCAACGCAACCCACTATACTGCCACAATATTTTCCCTTGCCTTCATTTGGGGAATCGGGATTTCCTGTATCGGTTTGGCACTACAAATGCAGGTGCTGAAACTTGCGCCGGATGCCACTGATGTTGCCACCGCCATTTATTCCGGCATATTTAATGCGGGCATCGGAGCCGGTGCATTATTCGGTAGCCAAATCATGAATTATGTGGGATTGGAATATATCGGATTTAGCGGCGCAATGCTTGGTTTCATTGGATTAACCATTTTCGCCTTTTTCCAACTCCGCAACACTCAAAAAAATAGCTAAAAAAATAACCGCACTTTACAAAAGTGCGGTTGATTTTTCTCTTGTTTTTCTCAATCAATGTGAAAACAAGCGATGAGCTTACCATCAGGATAGGGCGATAATGTTGGTTTTTCTTCACGACATTTTTCTGTGGCTTTCCAACAACGGGGATTAAAAGCACAGCCTTTTGGCGGGTTAATTGGGCTTGGCAATTCCCCAGTCAATTTAATACGTTCACGGCGTAAATGAGGTGAAAGACGAGGTGTCGCCGAAAGTAAAGCTTGCGTGTAAGGATGCTGTGGATTAGAAAAAATCTGAGCGGTTGTGCCTTTTTCCACACAACGGCCAAGATACATCACCATCACTTCATCGGCGATATGTTCCACCACAGAAAGATCGTGGGAAATAAACACATAAGAAAGCCCTAAGTCATCTTGCAAATCCATCATCAGATTAAGCACTTGTGCCCGCACAGAAACATCTAATGCAGACACCGGTTCATCCGCCACTACAATATCCGGTTCTAACATTAAACCACGAGCAATGGCAATACGCTGACGTTGCCCACCGGAAAACATATGGGGATAACGATCATAAAATTCCGGACGTAGCCCCACTTTTTCCATAATAGAAAGGACTTTTTCCTTACGTTGTTGAGCGGAAAATTTCGTATTGATGATAAGCGGCTCTTCCAAAATTGAACCGATTTTCTTACGTGGGTTCAATGAAGCATAAGGATTTTGGAAGACAATTTGAATTTTCTTACGGCGTAAAGCTTTGGTTTCCGAATTATTTTCTAAAAAATTCTGTCCGTTATAATACAATTCACCCTCTGTGGGCTGTTCAATCATGGCAAGCAAACGCCCCAAGGTGGATTTACCGCAACCGGACTCCCCCACCACCGCAAGGGTTTTCCCTCGCTCTAGTTGGAAAGAAACACCGTCCAAAGCTTTCACCAACTGAGGTTTTGTAAAGAAACCTTTTTTAACCGGATAATATTTTTTTAACCCTATCGCATTCAGTAAAGGGGTATTCTCTTTGATATGATTTGTCATTGATTATTCTCCTTTACGCCATTCAGTCGGTTTACCATTGATATTCAGGGGTGTATGGCATTTCACTTTACGATCACCCATGTGGTGTAATTCTGGTTCAACTTGGCGACAATATTCCGTGGCATAAGGACAACGAGGATTCAATAAACAGCCGTTTGGTCGGTCATAACGCCCCGGCACAACACCGGGTAGAGATTGCAAACGGGATTTACCTTCGGCAAACTCAGGCAAAGATCGTAACAAGGCTTGTGTGTAGGGATGTTTGGGTTCACGGAAAATATCCTCAGCACGCCCCTCTTCCACCACTTGACCGGCATACATCACCACAATGCGATGTGCTGCTTCGGCAACGAGTGCAAGATCGTGGGTAATTAAGATGAGCGACATACATTCTTTTTTCTGTAAATCGAGTAATAAATCCACAATTTGCGCTTGAATCGTCACATCCAATGCCGTGGTCGGCTCATCGGCAATCAATAATTTTGGCTTACAGGCAATCGCCATGGCAATCATCACCCGTTGGCTCATTCCACCTGAAAGTTGATGGGGATAAACATCAATACGGGATTGTGGATCGGGAATGCCAACCAAACGTAGTAGTTCTAACGTACGTTCACGGCGTGATTGCTTTGAACCGCCCTCGTGAATTTTGAGCGCTTCCATAATTTGGAACCCCACCGTATAGGCAGGATTTAGACTGGTCATCGGATCTTGGAAAATCATTGCCACATCCGCACCAATCAAGGTGCGTTTGTCTTTGTCACTCAGCGTTAATAAATCTTTATCTTCAAAGACTAAAGATTCTGCCGAAACTTTTCCTGGATAATCAATTAATCCCATAATCGCAAGAGAACTCACTGATTTACCGGAACCGGATTCACCGACAATGCCGAGCACTTCACCTTGTTCCACTTGGTAACTCACCCGATCTACGGCTTTAAAGGCGTTTTTTTTCTCACCGAAATGAACAGAAAGTTCTTTTACTTCTAATAATGCCATTCTGCCCCCCTATTGTTTGAGTTTTGGATCGAGGGCATCACGCAAACCGTCACCCATTAAATTAAATGCCAATACCAAGGATAAAATCACTAAGCCCGGAATCGTGACTAACCAATTCGCCGCCTGCATAAAACTACGGGCTTCGGAAAGCATTGTGCCGAGTTCCGGTGTCGGTGGTTTCGCCCCAATACCAAGGAAACCAAGGGTGGCAAGCTCCAAGATGGCATTAGAAATCCCCATTGTCATTTGCACAATGAGCGGTGCTAAACAATTAGGCAAAATCACAATAAACATTAAACGTAAAACACCTGCTCCCGCTACTTTGGATGAGGTCACATAATCACGATTTTTCTCATTCATCACCGCAGCACGGGTTAAACGCACATAACTTGGAATGGAAACCACCGCAATGGCCAGCGTCGCATTCACTAAAGAAGGTTCAAGGATCGACACCACCACAATCGTCAGCAATAAATTGGGAATAGCGAGCATGATGTCAATTAAACGCACAATAACCGTATCTAATGCCCCACCATAATAACCGGCAACCAAACCTAAACTGGTGCCTAATAAACAAGAAAGCAGTACGATAACAAATCCGGCAAAAACGGAAATTCTCGTGCCATAAATAATGCGAGAAAGAATATCACGGCCGATATCATCGGTGCCAAGTAGATAAGCAGCATTGCCACCGTCATACCAAGCCGGCGGTAATAATAAAGCGGTTCGATTTTGCTCAGCCGGATCAAAAGGGGCAATATAGGGAGCAAATAAACTAATCAATGCCACAATTAAAATAAAAATTAAACCGATAAGTGCGCCTCGATTTTGCTTAAAATAAAACCAAAATTCTTGTAGAGGCGTTCGAGGCGCTAATATTGACATCGTGTCTGTCATTGTTTCTCCCACAATTAATGACGAATACGCGGATTCACCACGCCGTAAAGTAAATCAATGGTTAAATTCACCACAATAATAATCGTGGCGATAATTAAAACCGAGCCTTGTAACACCGGGTAATCCCGAGCATGAATGGCATCAATAATCCATTTTCCAATACCCGGCCATGAGAAAATGGTTTCCGTTAAGACCGCCCCGGAAAGCAGTTGACCAACAATTAACCCGACTACGGTCACCACCGGAATCAACGCATTACGCAGAGCATGTATAATCACAATGCGGGTATAACTTAGCCCTTTCGCTTTCGCCGTGCGAATATAATCTTCACCTAACACTTCCAACATAGCAGAACGGGTCATCCTTGTAATAATGGCAAGCGGTATAGTGCCTAATACAATGGCAGGTAAAATCAAGGATTTCACCGCATTGGTAAAGGCACCCGGCACACCGGAAAGCCAAGTATCAATCAGCATAAAACCTGTTGGAGTATCAATCCAAAAATCGTTTTCTAAACGCCCTCCTTGCGGCAAACCAAGGGAGGGGGACACATATAAAATAAGGATTAAGCCCCACCAAAAAATCGGCATTGAATACCCGGTTAATGACAGTGTGGTGACAGTATGAGAAATCCAGCTATCTTTTTTTACCGCAGCGATTGTACCGAGAATCACGCCACCGAGTAGCGACCAAAACAATGCAAAAAAGGCCAACTCAGCCGTAGCGGGAAAAAGGGTAAAAAACTCGGTAAGAACAGGCTGTTGGGTACGAAATGATGCACCAAAATCCCCTTGAATCACATTACCAATATAGTTGAAATATTGCTGATACAAGGGAAGATCTAAGCCTAATTGATGCATCATTTGCTGATGAACCTCAGGTGTTAGCCCACGTTCGCCCATCATAATCTCTACCGGATCACCCGGAATAAAATGCACAAGGGCAAAGGTAACAAAAGTAATAGCGATAAATGTCGGAATCACCATTAAAATTCGTTTGAAGATAAATTTAAACATTCAATCACTCTGTAATAGAAAGGAAAAGTGCGGTCATTTTCACCGCACTTTTAAAATAAATCCTTTAGACCCAAAATAAAACGCGCTTGGATTCTACCGCACTTTTTCTAATTTTTCCAAATCACCAATTGCTATTAGTCATTCTTTTCCAGAATATACAAATTTTCATTGTTGAATCAAAACACTCTTTAATTAGGAAGAAAATCTAACGCACTTTCTCCAATTTTGCCAAATGGGCAATGAGCCACTTGATGCCCTGCGCTTGAAAAGCAATTTGTAATCTTGTGTTATTATCACTTCCTTCAACATTGATCACTGTCCCCAAACCAAACTTTTCATGTTTGACTTTCTGCCCCATTTTCCACTCATTTTCACTTTCTATGGACTGTGCCAGCGATCCGACTTTGGCTAAATTCATTGCACGTGTCACTGTTCCCCGTAAACGAATTTCTTGGATACAATCTTGTGGTAACTCTGCGATAAAACGGGAAGGTAAATGCCGTTCTTCTTTTGCGTATAAGCGGCGGCTTTCCGCATAAGAAATCGTGAGTTTTTGCTTCGCTCTGGTAATCCCCACATAAGCTAGGCGACGCTCTTCTTCCACCCGTCCCGGTTCTTCAAAAGAACGGAAGCTTGGAAATAACCCTTCTTCTACTCCCACCATAAATACCCGTGGAAACTCTAATCCTTTGGCAGAATGGAGTGTCATCATTTCCACACAAGATTGGTGTGGTGATGCCTGCTCTTCGCCAGCCTCAAGGGAGGCATGGGTTAAAAAGGCTGTCAGTTCCGTCATCTCATCGGCATCATCCGGTTTCACAAATTCACGAGTTGCGGTAACCAACTCTTCCAAGTTTTCTATTCGAACTTCACCTTTTTCACCCTTTTCTTGTTTATACATTTCATATAAACCGGAGTGTTTAATCACAAAGTCCGTTTGGGCAAAAAGCGGCATCTCTGCCGTATCCAATGACAAGGAATTAATCAACTCTTGGAAACGTAACAAAGCAGTACTGGCACGGCCTGTGAGCATATTTTCTTGGATAGCGACCTGTATCGCTTGCCATAAGGTAATTTGTCTCTCACGGGTGAGATTTCTCAAAATATCTAAGGTACGATCGCCAATACCACGTGTCGGTGTATTGATAACACGTTCAAAAGCCGCATCATCTTGGCGGTTATTGATCAAGCGTAAATAAGCCAACGCATCTTTAATTTCTTGTCGTTCAAAGAATCGCATGCCACCATAAATACGGTAAGGAATTTGGCAACGGATTAAAGCTTCTTCAATCACACGGGATTGGCTGTTACTCCGATAAAGCACCGCACAATCATCTAATTGTCCCCCTTTCTCAACCCAATCTTGAATTTGAGATGCCACAAATTTTGCCTCATCAAGTTCATTAAAAGCCGCGTAAATACCAACCGGTTCGCCCTTTTCCCCCTCGGTCCATAAATTTTTACCGAGACGATCCGTATTATTGGAGATCAATTCATTCGCACTATTTAGAATATTGGCGGTAGAGCGATAATTTTGCTCAAGACGTATGGTTTCCCCGTTGAAATCCTTGAGGAATTTTTGGATATTTTCAACTTGAGCTCCACGCCAACCATAGATAGACTGATCGTCATCCCCCACGATCATGATTTTGCCCGTTTGTCCTGCAAAAATTTTAAGCCATTGATATTGAATTTTATTGGTATCTTGAAATTCATCCACCAAAATATGTTGGAAACGTTGTTGATAACGCTGCAAAATCAAAGGTTTTTTAGCAAATAATTCATAAGCACGAATTAACAACTCTGCAAAATCGACCAATCCAGCACGATCACAAGTATCTTGGTAAATTTGATAAATTTTAATCCACTCACGCTCTTGACGATCATTAAAATCCTCAATTTCTTGTGGTCGTAAGCCTTCATCTTTTTTGTTATTGATGTACCAACAAGCCTGTTTTGGCGGAAAGGCTTTTTCATCAAAATTATGTAATTTCAACAAACGTTTCACTAAACGAAGTTGATCTTCTGAATCTAAAATTTGAAAATCTTGCGGTAACCCGACATCTAAATGGTGGGCGCGCAATAAACGGTGAGCAATACTATGGAAAGTACCAATCCACATACCAAATAAATTAGAGCTGGAATATTGGCTCAGTGTAGTTTGAATACGGTGGCGCATTTCTGCCGCGGCTTTATTGGTAAAAGTCACTGCCATAATGCTACCTTCGGAAATATTTTCCACCGCCACCAACCAGGCAATACGATGGCTTAATACACGGGTTTTTCCACTCCCCGCCCCTGCTAACACTAAATGATTGCCAAGTGGAGCAGTCACCGCTTCACGTTGTTTATCATTCAAACCATCAAGTAATTCAGAAATATCCATAACATCATTTTATCTGTTTAAATTTACAGTTATTATAGACATTATTTTTTAATATCACAACGATAGCAACAATAATCAGATCAGACTTTACAAAGATAAAATTACCACTTATAGTCTCGACCTGGTTAGTCGGGGTGCGAAAATCGCTGAGAGATACCCGTGAACCTGAAGCAGTTAGCACTGACGTAGGAAACTAATCTTCTCTTCCTCAAGGGCTGACTTACTTTTTTCTCTGATTCATAAATAAGTAAGGATGCATGATGACCCATTATGCGCATTTAAAAAACACTTTAAAACTTACCGCACTTTGCGCCCTTTTAGGTTTCAGTTTACCTAATCATGCAGAAGCACAAGGCAAACTCGTTATTTATTGTAGCGTTCAAAACACGACCTGCGAGAAAGTTTCACAAGCATTTAGCAAAAAATATAATGTTGAAACACAATTTGTGCGCCATAGCACCGGTACCGTGCTAGGCAAACTCAAGGCTGAAAAAGACAATCCACAAGCAGATGTTTGGTATGGGGGAACCTTTGAGCCTCATCTTCAAGCACGAGATGCAGGGCTGCTTGCCACTTATCGTTCGCCTGAACAGAAAAACATCATGCCGCAATTTAAAAAATTAGTCGAAGAGCGTGGCGATACCAGTTCAATTATTTATTTGATGGAGCTTGGTATCGGTGTTAATGAAAAATTGCTTGCCGAAAAAAATATCAACAAACCACAATGTTATGCGGATTTACTCAAACCCGAGTTTAAAGATTTGGTGCAATACCCCGATCCACGTGTATCCGGTACCGGATATAGTATTCTCTCGACCTTAATCGAAATTATGGGAGAAGATAAAGCTTTCGATTACTTGAAAGCCTTAAACAAGAATATCAACCAATACACCAAAAGCGGATTGGCAACCAGCAATCTTTCAACAGGTGCTACGGCGGCGAATATTAGCTTTATGCACGCCTATGTACGCGAAAGAGACAAAGACGCGCCGGTTGTTGGTATTCTACCTTGTGAAGGGGTTGGCTATACACTAGGCGCTGCAAGCATCATCAAAAATGGACGAAATTTAGAAAATGCCAAACGTTTTATCGATTTTGTTCTTTCTGCCGAAGCACAAGAAATTCCATGGCGTGAAGCGGATTCCTATCAGTTACCAACCAATATTCATGCAAAATCGCACCCAAATCTGCCGAATCCGATGAAATTAAAACTAATTGATATTGATTTCGTGCGCTTTGGTTCGGATCAAGAAGCAAAACGGTTAATTGACCGTTGGATGAAAGAAGTGAAAGGGGAATAAACTAAAAGACGAGGCGATTCAATCAGCCTCGTCTTTTTACGAAAGAATTCGTGAAACAATCTATTGATAAAAACTCCTAAAAAATCAACCGCTCTTTTCCGGTGTAAATATTCCCCTTGCCTTCTCTTACAAACCCGATTAATGTCAAATAGTGCTCTTCCGCCATTTTTACCGCCAAATCCGTTGCGGCAGAAATGGCAACAAGAAGTTCTACACCACATGAAATAATCTTTTGTACCATTTCATAACTTGCCCGACTTGAAGTAACGACAAATCCTTGTGGCTTACCCGCTTTAATATGCCAGCCCAAAAGTTTATCCAATGCCACGTGACGACCAACATCCTCCCGAATAGCGAGCATCTTACCTTGTAAGTCAAAAAATGCACAAGCGTGAGTTGCCCCCGTCTGTTTGCCCAGTTGTTGATGGGATTGCAATGTGGAAAGACAGTTATCCAATACATTTATATCCAACTGAAAAGTACGATCCAATTTAGGCAACTTTTTATAAACTTGATTGAGTTGCTCAGCCCCACAAATGCCGCACCCCGTACGCCCGGTAAGATTACGGCGATGGGCTTTCAGTGCCATAAATTGACGACTAGAAAGCTCAATTTGTACTTCGATCCCATTACATGTTTCTATTACGTCAATCCCATAAATATCTGAAGCGCTATTAATGATCCCTTCAGTTAAGGAAAACCCTAAAGCAAAATCCTCTAAATCCTGTGGGGAACACATCATCACCGCATGGGAAATATCGTTATAAACAAGCGAAACCGGAATTTCGACAGCAAGAAAATCGTTTTTTGTTTGTAAAAGTGCGGTTGGTTTTTCTAATGTTTTTGTTTTTTTGAAAAAATTAACGGATTGTTCTATAAATCCATTCATTGATAACCTGCCTATAAATTATGTAACAAAAATGTTAATTTTTTGCCAATTTCGTGATCTTAGTCACGCATTTTTGTGGATATATTGTATTTTGATTATGGATTTATCGTAAAAAAATAGGTATCCTACGTTAAACTTAAATTGATGTTTTTCTATACACAATTTAGTCTATTGATTGACGTTATTCTAACGAAATCAGCCAAATTTTCTAGATGAATTTCTTTACTATCTAATAATATCTCAACAATCTGTTGTTGAAAGGAGTGATTATGCAGGTCTCAAGAAGAAAGTTCTTTAAGATCTGTGCAGGTGGTATGGCGGGAACTTCAGCTGCTATGTTAGGTTTTGCTCCGGCAAACGCATTAGCGGCACCGCGTGAATATAAATTATTGCGCGCTTATGAATCCCGTAACACTTGTACATATTGTGCCGTCAGTTGCGGTATGTTGCTTTATAGTACAGGCAAACCTCATACTGGCTTAAGCAGCTACACCGGTACAAATACTCGTTCAAAATTATTTCACCTTGAGGGCGATCCTGACCATCCAATTAGCCGTGGCGCACTCTGTCCAAAAGGCGCCGGCGCACTTGATTATGTAAACAGTGAAAGCCGTTCTTTATATCCTCAATATCGTGCACCGGGTTCCGACAAATGGGAACGTATTTCTTGGCAGGATGCAATCAAACGTATTGCCCGCTTAATGAAAGATGATCGCGATGCTAACTTTATCGAAACCGATGCAAGCGGAAAAACCGTAAACCGTTGGGCAACCACAGGGATTATGACCGCATCCGCCATGAGCAATGAAGCTGCGTTACTGACGCAAAAATGGATTCGAATGCTCGGGATGGTACCGGTATGTAACCAAGCGAATACTTGACACGGACCAACGGTAGCAAGTCTTGCTCCATCATTTGGTCGCGGTGCCATGACAAATAACTGGGTTGACATCAAAAATGCCAATTTAATTATCGTTCAGGGCGGTAACCCTGCCGAAGCCCACCCTGTTGGCTTCCGTTGGGCAATTGAAGCGAAGAAAAACGGTGCAAAAATCATCGTTATCGATCCACGCTTTAATCGTACAGCCTCTGTCGCTGATCTTCATGCTCCTATTCGTTCAGGTTCTGATATTGCATTCTTAATGGGTGTGATTCGTTACCTATTGGAAAACGATAAGATTCAGCACGAATATGTTAAACACTACACCAACGCCTCTTTCTTAGTTAATGAAGGCTTTAAATTTGAAGACGGGCTGTTCTCAGGCTACGATGCAGAAAAACGTAGCTATGATAAATCAACATGGAATTATCAGTTTGATGAGAATGGTCAGGCTAAACGTGATATGACCTTACAAAATCCACGTTGTGTGATTAATGTATTGAAAGATCATGTTTCTCGTTACACACCTGAAATGGTCGAGCGTGTAACCGGTGTAAAACAAAAACTGTTTTTACAAATCTGTGAAGAAATCGGTAAAACCTCCGCACCAAACAAAACCATGACGCATTTATATGCATTAGGTTTTACAGAACATACTATCGGTACACAAAATATTCGCTCAATGGCAATGATTCAGTTGCTATTAGGTAATATGGGAATGCCGGGTGGTGGTATTAACGCATTACGTGGGCACTCAAACGTACAGGGTACGACAGATATGGGATTGTTACCGACTTCCCTACCTGGCTATATGCGTTTACCAAACGATAAAGACTCATCTTATGAGCAGTATATCAATGCGATTACGCCAAAAGACATCGTTCCGGGTCAAGTCAACTATTACCGTAATACCTCAAAATTCTTTGTGAGTATGATGAAAACCTTCTATGGTGATAATGCGACCAAAGAAAACGGTTGGGGCTTTGATTTCTTACCGAAAACCGATCGTTTTTACGATCCGATCACACACGTGAAATTAATGAATGACGGTCAGTTACACGGTTGGATTTTACAAGGCTTTAACGTATTGAATTCATTACCGAATAAGAATAAAACCCTTGCCGGTATGAGCAAGTTGAAATTCTTAATCGTGCTTGATCCACTTCAAACGGAAAGTTCCGAATTCTGGAAAAACTTTGGCGAGTCAAACAATGTTAATCCTGCGGACATTCAAACTGAGGTATTCCGTTTACCAACCACTTGTTTCGCGGAAGAAGACGGTTCAATTTCCAACTCCGGCCGTTGGGCACAATGGCACTGGAAAGGCTGTGATCAACCGGGTGAAGCCTTACCGGATGTGGATATTCTTTCCATGATTCGTGAAGAAATGCACGAACTCTATAAAAAAGAAGGTGGCCGTGGTATCGAATCTTTTGAAGCGATGACGTGGAATTACGCACAATCACACTCACCAACTGCGGAAGAATTAGCGAAAGAGTTAAATGGTTATGCCCTTGAAGATCTCTATGATCCAAACGGTAATCTGATGTATAAAAAAGGTCAATTACTCAGTGGATTCGCTCACTTGCGTGATGACGGCACCACTACATCGGGTAACTGGCTATATGTAGGTCAATGGACGGAAAAAGGTAACCAAACCGCTAATCGGGATAATTCAGATCCATCTGGCTTAGGTTGTACCGTCGGTTGGGGATTTGCATGGCCGGCAAACCGCCGTGTGCTTTATAGCCGTGCCTCCTTGGATATTAACGGTAATCCATGGGATAAACACCGCCAGTTAATCAAATGGAATGGTAAAAACTGGAACTGGTTTGATATTGCCGACTATGGTACTCAACCGCCGGGTTCCGATACAGGTCCATTTATTATGTCTGCCGAAGGGGTAGGTCGTTTATTTGCTGTGGATAAAATCAACAATGGTCCAATGCCTGAGCATTATGAGCCGGTTGAAAGCCCGATTGATACTAACCCATTCCATCCAAATGTGGTAGTGGATCCGACCGTGCGCATTTACCAAGAAGACCGTGAATTTATCGGTTCAAATAAAGAGTTCCCATTTGTGGCAACGACTTATCGTTTAACCGAGCATTTCCACAGCTGGACTGCACAATCTGCACTTAATATCATTGCCCAACCACAACAATTTGTGGAAATCGGCGAAAAATTAGCAGCAGAAAAAGGTATTCAAAAAGGTGATATGGTGAAAATTACCTCAAAACGTGGTTATATCAAGGCGGTTGCCGTAGTCACCAAACGCTTAAAAGAATTGGAAATTGACGGTAAAACCGTTCACCATGTGGGCATTCCTATTCACTGGAATATGAAAGCCTTGAACGGTAAAGGAAATCGTGGGTTCTCCACCAACGTTCTCACGCCGTCTTGGGGTGAAGCCAATACACAAACACCGGAATACAAAACATTCTTGGTAAACATTGAGAAAGCGGAGGCATAAACGATGAGTGTACAATCTCAAGATATTATTAAGATCTCCGCCACCTCAGGGCTCACTCCTGCACCACAGGCACGAGATCATAAAGTTGAAGTAGCAAAACTGATTGATGTTTCCACCTGTATCGGCTGTAAAGCCTGTCAGGTGGGCTGTTCGGAGTGGAATGACATCCGCTCCGATGTCAATGCAAAATGCGTAGGCGTTTATGACAACCCCGTTGATCTTAATGCCAAAGCCTGGACAGTCATGCGCTTTAATGAAGTGGAAGAAAACGATCGTTTAGAATGGTTAATTCGTAAAGACGGTTGTATGCACTGTTCAGAACCGGGTTGTTTAAAAGCCTGTCCTGCACCGGGTGCAATCATCCAATACAAAAACGGTATTGTGGATTTCCAATCCGATAAATGTATCGGCTGTGGTTATTGTATTGCAGGTTGTCCGTTTAACATTCCTCGAATGAATCCGGATGACAATCGTGTATATAAATGCACCCTTTGTGTTGATCGTGTGTCTGTCGGTCAAGAGCCAGCCTGTGTCAAAACCTGTCCTACAGGTGCAATTCGTTTCGGTTCAAAAGAAGAAATGAAAATCTATGCAGAACAACGTGTTGCCGATCTGAAATCCCGTGGCTATGAAAATGCCGGGCTTTATGATCCACCGGGTGTGGGTGGCACACATGTGATGTATGTACTACACCATGCAGACAAGCCTGAACTTTATAATGATCTCCCGAAAGATCCACAAATCGATCTCAGTGTCACCTTGTGGAAAGACGTACTAAAACCGGTTGCGGCTGTCGCAATGGGTGGTCTAGCCTTAGCTGAGCTTGGTCATTACTTAACTGTCGGTCCAAATGTTGAAACTGATGTCGAAGATCACCATGAAAAATTTGAGAACGAAGATAAACACGGAGGAAAAAAAGATGAGTAAATTTGAAATTACTAACGATACTCGTATCGTTCGTCATCGAACTCCCGCTCGTTTAAGTCATTGGTTTTTGGTCATTTCATTCTTTCTGACCATGTTTACCGGTGTAGCGTTCTTTTTCCCTGATTTTGCTTGGTTAACAGAAATTTTGGGTACTCCGCAACTTGCTCGCGCAATTCATCCTTTCACCGGAATATTAATGTTTATTGCCTTTATTTTTTTATGTTCATTATATTGGCATCACAATATTCCGGAGAAAAATGATATTCGCTGGTTAAAAGGGATTACAGAAGTATTAAAAGGTAATGAGCACGCCGTATCAGATAACGGAAAATATAATCTTGGTCAAAAAATGTTGTTCTGGACACTGATCTTGGCAATGTTTACCTTGTTAGCTTCCGGCATCATTATGTGGCGTCAATATTTCTCACACTACTTCTCAATTCCGGTACTAAGAATTGCAATCCTTCTCCATTCTGCTAGTGCCTTTATGCTATTTACCGGCATTATGGTACACATGTATATGGCGTTTTGGGTAAAAGGATCAATTCGCGGTATTGTGGAAGGCTGGGTAACCGTTCGTTGGGCAAAAAAACACCACCCACGTTGGTATCGTGAAGAAGTGTTACCAGAGTTGGAAAAAGACGGAGAACGTGAAACAAAAGGTGAAAAACCTAAGGCCCTATTCAAAGGTATTGCGGGCTAAGTCAAAAACGAACTCCAAAAGTGCGGTTAAAAATGACCGCACTTTTTATTATTTAAGAGGCATTATGAGTATAAAAATCCTATCAGAATCCGAAATTAAGCAACAAAAAACAAACTCTTACGAAACACCTGCTATCCTATTTGCTAATCCTAAAAATCTTTATCAACGCCGTGCAAAACGTTTAAGAGAATTAGCAAAAGAACATCCACTTGCTGATTATTTTCTTTTTGCTGCAGATGTAGTGGAAAGTCAGTTAAATACATTAGAAAAAAATCCGCTCGAAAAACAAAACTTAGAGCAGCTCACCGGGGTTGCACCACTAAATGCAAAAACTTTCAAACGTAATAGCATCTGGCGTGAATATCTCAACGAAATCTTGCATGAAACAAAACTCAAAGCAAATGAACAAGTGCTAGCGACTATTGAATCCCTAGAAAAAGCCGGCACAGCCGAATTAGAACAGATGGCAGATAATCTGTTGGCAGAAGAATTTAATTTAGTCAGTAGTGATAAAGCAGTATTTATTTGGGCTGCGCTTTCGCTCTATTGGTTACAATTAGCCCAGCAAATTCCTCATGCAAGCCGTATGGAAAATACGGAAAATATTCATTATTGCCCTGTTTGCGGTTCTGCCCCTGTATCCAGTATGATCCATATAGGCTCATCACAGGGTTTACGTTACTTACACTGTGCCTTATGTGAAAGCGAATGGAATCTGGTACGCGCTCAATGTACTAACTGCAATGGACACGATAAATTAGAAATGTGGTCATTAAATGAAGAATTAGCTTTGATCCGTGCAGAAACTTGCGGTAGCTGTGAAAGCTATTTGAAAATGATGTTCCAAGAAAAAGATCCTAACGTGGAAGCGCTTGCCGATGATTTAGCCTCTATTTTCTTAGACGTAGAAATGGAAGAAAAAGGTTTTTCCCGTAGCGGCCTCAATCCATTCCTTTTCCCGGCGCAAGAAGTCTAGTAAAAACGGTCGTTATTTTTCCAATAACGACCGCACTTTTACAAATAACACGCCATCACAACGGCATTTTCCCTTCTACCATCAGGCATAGGATAGTAATTTTTACGGATATCCACCTCATTAAATCCTTGTTTTTCATATAGCCAACGAGCAGGATTAGATTCCCGTACCTCAAGCCAAAGGGTTTGGATATTTTTTTCTTTAAGTTGTATCATCAACTCATTTAAAAGTAATTTACCTAATCCTTTTCCTTGCATAGCAGGCTCAACAGCGATATTAAACAAAGTCGCTTCATCCAATACTATTTGGCAAATCGCAAACCCTATAATCCGATTATCTTTAACCAGTTTCAAATTTAAATAACGCTCGCCTTGATTATTTTTTAATGTTCCAAAAGACCAAGGTACTAAATGCGCTTGTTGTTCAATCTCATACAAACGCTCAAAATCGCATTCTTCAACAATAAAAATTTGAGGCATATGATTAAATTTGTTGGATTTGTTGCCAAAGTTCACGTTTGGCAGAAGGTGAGGCTTGAAAATCCCGATAGCTAGGCGAACGGTAGATCCGTTCGGCATTCAAACAATGAGGTAAAGTGCGGTCAATTTTCTCCATATTTTCAGCGAGTAACCAATAATACACAGAATGACTTAACTCAAGATGTTGAATTTGTTCATAATTCAAACATAGGCAATCTTCTTGCTTGAGTTCAAGACTCATTAATACATCTTCAAATAAAGGATATTTACTCAAATTTTCATCGGATACCACCACAAAACGAATATGCTCTGCCACAGTAATCCCCACCGCCCCTTGAAATACCTCAGGACGGTGAAGTTTCCATTGAGTTATCCCCATCTCTTTTAGAAGAAGATTGCGTCTTTCCATTTTAATTAGCGAGAAATTGAATCAAACGGGTAGCTCATTAGGCTTTTAATAACCGAATGTTCTTCCGCTTCTGTTAATTTTTGTTGATAAGCTTTTAGACTACGAAATGACAGAATATTTTTTTCAGTACGCACTATAGCAACAAAGCGCTGAAAATTATTACCATCACATGCATAGTAAGAAGAATTACCATCGTTTAATGTTTTCAAATCACAAACTTTTTTATTGGAATCCAAATATCGGTTAGTTAATGTCGAAACATGAGAAAGATCTTTTAGATAAAAAGTTTCACTGGTGACCGATTTACGATTTGAACGATCTAAACTCACAGCTAAGCTAATAAAACGAGGATCATCGCCTTTTACCGCTCTCGTTTGTTTCACATATTTTTCGCCATTAAATTCAATTTCAGTACCGGCTTTTTTTACGCGCTCAAATTGTTCATCTAATTTTTTGAACATTTCAACCTGCTCCGGTGTAACTTCAACTTTAGAAGGGGCTTGCGCTTTACCTTGTATCTGATCAATGATTTGACAACCTGATAATAAACTGACCATTGCTGTCGCAAGTACGATTTTTTTCATAAAATAATTCCTGTAATAAATTGGTTAAAAACCAATGAAAAATGTTTTATTAGAGTTATCTTTGCTAGAATAACGCCTAATTTTAACCAATAACCAACAGGATTCAAAGCGTGATTTCCCTTGAAAGCGAAGTTTTAGAGCGCCATCTTCCCCTTTTTTACCATAAATCTGTTTTACTTGCCGGCGGAATTAACGATCAGTTTCCACAAAAACTGGAACAATATTGCCAATCTGTTCAGGTTTGGAGCTGCTATTTCGACTATGCTCGCACCCAAAGTGCGGTTAAATTTTCGATTGAATTTCAAGGTAAGGCTGATCTTATCGTTTATTATTGGACAAAAAATAAACAAGAAGTCCAATTCCAACTTTTGCAACTCCTTGCCAATTCAGCGGAAGAGCAAGAAGTACTCATCATCGGAGAAAACCGCTGTGGTGTGCGCTCGGTGGAAAAAATACTCGCCCCTTTCGGTGATATTGCCAAAATAGATTCCGCTCGCCGTTGTAGTCTATATCATTTTTCGCTGAAAAAACGACCGCACTTTTCACTCGATACTTTCTGGAAAACCTACCAACATCCGCAACTCAATAGCTTAATAGTCCACAGCTTACCCGGTGTGTTCAGTGCGAACGAATTGGATGTGGGGACAGCGCTATTACTTTCTACACTCAATCAACCGATCAAAGGCAAGGTGCTTGATCTCGGCTGTGGTGCGGGTGTAATCGGTTCAATGATCAAAAAAATGAATCCTAAATCAATTGTCACGATGACCGATATTCACGCCATGGCGCTGGAATCTGCCCGCAAGACCCTTGCAGAAAATCAATTGGAAGCGGATGTTTTTGCCAGTGATGTTTTCTCGGATATTGAGGGAAAATTTGATTTAATCATTTCCAATCCCCCTTTCCATGATGGCATCGATACCGCCTATCGTGCAGTAAAAACACTGATTACTCACGCCAAATGGCATTTAAATCAAAGAGGAGAACTCCGTATTGTTGCCAATGCATTTTTGCCTTATCCGGATTTATTGCAACAACATTTTGGTGAATTTGAGGTGCTGGCAAAAACTTCAAAATTTAAGGTTTACTCCGTAAAAAATTAATCAATGAATGCTCACTAAAAATGATAATCCCAATACCCAAGCAACAATGGCACAACGCCAAGCTATTGCTGAAATTATCGGGGTAATTTTTTAATCAAAAAGCTAACAGTCTCAATGAATATATGCTAAATGTATCGTCTTACCACTCACCAACAAAAAATAAGGAGAATATGATGATCGTAACCAGCTCCGCCATTAAAAATGGTGTATTTGAAGATAAATATGGCAAACGAGGCACAGAATTTAGTCCAAACGGTATGCCCACTTATTCCATTCCCTTTGAGATCAAAGACGCACCGGAAGGTACAAAATCATTCGCCGTAGTGCTTGAAGACAAAGATGCGATCACCGCCAGCGGTTTTGTCTGGATTCACTGGTTAATCGCTAATCTTGAACGCACAAGCGTGGCAGAAAATGAAAGCCAAAGCGCTACCGACTATGTGCAAGGCGCAAACTCTTGGGCAAGCGTATTAGGCAAATTTGAGCTTGACGAAGCCTCAGCCTACGGTGGAATGGCGCCGCCAAATTGCTTACACCGCTATGAATTGATCGTCTATGCTCTGGATAGCAAACTCGACCTCAAACCGGGTTTTCGTTTCAACGATCTCCATTTTGCGATGCAAGGGCATATTTTAGCGCAGGCAGTAGTGATGGGAACTTATGATGTTTAGCTAAAATAAAGCATAACATTATAAAAAAGAGCGGCCATTTTGACCGCTCTTTTTGCCTAATCAAGTCTATTACATCACCACAACATCAAACTGTTCTTGATTATAAAATTGTTCGGTTTTCACCTGAACACGTTTACCAATAAACATTTCGACTTCCGGAAGAAGCCCATGAGATTCTTCATTAATGAGGTATTCCGACACGGAAGGAGAGGCATACACGACAAATTGCTCGCTACTAAATAAGTGATAGACACGGATAATTTCCCGCATAATCTCATAGCAAACAGTTTCCACTGTTTTCACCCGACCACGACCACGGCACACCGGACATTCATCACACAGAATATGTTCAAGACTTTCACGGGTACGTTTACGCGTCATTTCCACCAAACCAAGCTGGGTAAAGCCATTTACATTAGTTTTCACGCGATCCTTCGCCAATGCATCTTGCAATGACTCCAACACACGATTTCGGTGATCTTCCTGCTGCATATCAATAAAATCAATAATGATAATACCACCGAGATTACGTAATTGGAGTTGTTGTGCGATGGTTTTTGTTGCCTCAATATTTGTGTTGAAAATGGTTTCTTCTAAATTTCGATGTCCCACAAATGCGCCGGTATTAATATCAATCGTTGTCATTGCCTCTGTTTGCTCAATGATTAAATAACCACCGGATTTTAAATTTACCCGTTTATCCAAAGCTTGTTGAATACTGTTTTCAACCCCATACACATCAAAGAGAGGCTGATTTCCGGTATAAATCACAAGCTTATCGCTTAATTCAGGCATAAATTCATCAGTAAATTCTTTCACTTCGTTAAAGCAAAAGTTGGAATCAATACGAATTTTTTCTAATGTTGTTCCAATGAAATCACGCAAAATGCGCTGCGGTAGCGCAGGCTCTCCATAAATTTTTGAACGGGTAGGATATTTATTTTTACGCTCTAGCACCTTTCGCCATAGACGTTTGAGAAATTCAGCATCTTGACGAAGTTCTTCCTCTGTTGCCCCTTCTGTCGCGGTGCGAATAATAAATCCCCCTAGGTCATCACAAAATGGCTCCACCAGCGCTTTTAGACGCGCCCGTTCTTCTTCACTTTCAATACGCTGGGATACGCCCACATGGCTATTTTCCGGCATAAACACAAGATAACGGGAGGGCAAAGTAATATCAGTAGTTAAACGAGCGCCTTTTGTGCCGAGGGGATCCTTCACCACTTGTACCACAATATCCTGCCCTTCGCGTACCAGCTCTGAAATACTCTTTACTTTAAATTGTTTCTGTTCATTCTCATCCACACATTCAGTATGAGATACAATGTCAGATGCATGCAAAAAGGCGGCTTTTTCCAAGCCGATATCCACAAATGCAGATTGCATTCCGGGTAATACGCGTGTCACCCTCCCTTTATAAATATTTCCCACAATACCACGCTTTGCTTGGCGTTCAATATGGACTTCTTTTAATACACCCATTTCCACTAATGCAATACGGGTTTCATTAGGTGTGACATTCATCAATAATTCTACGGCATCCATTCTCTATCGTCTCTGAATCTTGTTTTAAGTAGTAGCATAATAGGGTAAAATGCGCCCTTTCTCAAATTTTCAATATGCTTTAAGGTTATTTTGTGCGTTGGTTTAACGCGAAACATATTATTCTCAATAACCTCAATTAAGCCGAAAAACCCTATTTAAGGAAGCAAAATGATCGATTTTCGCCCTTTTTATCAACAAATCGCCACAAGTCCTCTCTCTGATTGGCTTGAAACTCTTCCTCTCCAAATAAAAGAATGGGAAAAACAAACCCATGGTGATTATGCGAAATGGTCAAAAATCATCGACTTTTTACCTGATTTGACCGCAGATACTGTCGATCTAAAAAATGCGGTGAAATGCGACCGCACTTATCCCCTCTCAGAAGGCGAAAAACAACGCATTATTCATCATTTAAAACAGCTTATGCCATGGCGAAAAGGGCCTTATCATTTATTTGGTATTCATGTGGATTGCGAATGGCGTTCCGACTTTAAATGGGAGCGTGTGCTTCCTCACCTCGCTCCATTGAAAGATCGTACCATTTTAGATGTGGGTTGTGGCAGTGGTTATCATATGTGGCGAATGCTGGGTGAAGGGGCAAAAATGGTGGTAGGTATTGATCCTACCGAACTTTTCCTTTGCCAATTTGAAGCGGTTCGTAAACTCCTCAATAATGATCGCCGTGTAAACCTCATTCCTCTTGGTATAGAGCAAATGCAACCGCTCGCCGCCTTTGACACAGTGTTTTCAATGGGCGTGTTATACCACCGGAAATCACCGCTCGATCATCTCACTCAGCTAAAAAATCAATTGAAGAAAAGCGGAGAATTAGTGTTGGAAACCCTTGTGGTAGATGGTGATGCCAATACCGTTCTCGTCCCTTCCGATCGCTATGCCAAAATGAAAAACGTTTACTTTATTCCCTCTGTTGCCGCATTAATTAACTGGTTGGAAAAAGTAGGGTTTACTCATGTTCGCTGTGTCGATGTAGCCCCAACAACCGTGGAAGAACAGCGTAAAACCGATTGGTTGGAAAACGAAAGTCTGATTGATTTCCTCGATCCGAATGATCCGAGTAAAACGATTGAAGGCTATCCTGCGCCTAAAAGAGCAGTTATTTTAGCCAATAAATAAAACAAAAAAGTGCGGTTAATTTTAACCGCACTTTCCATTGTACAAATGCCAATTACGCACTTAATCTTGCTGTGCTTGTACTGCCGCGTAAGCAACCATGTTAATAATTCGGCGAACTGAGGCGCTTGGGTTTAAAATATGGGCTGATTTATTCATTCCCATCAAGATTGGGCCAACTGTAACCGCCGTGGTAGTTCCACGCAATAAACTATAACTAATACGTGCTGCGCTTAAATTAGGGAATACCAACAGATTTGCCGAGCCTTTTAACGGGCTGTCCGGCATAACTTCATTGCGTTGTGCCGCACAAAGCGCAATATCCCCTCGCATTTCACCGTCAATCATTAACTGTGGATTATGTTCTTGAACAATCTTCAACGCATCACGTACTTTTGGTGCGCCTAGCGTGTTCGATGAACCAAAATTGGAGTGAGAAAGCAAGGCAACCGCCGGTTCAATACCAAAACGATGCACTTCATCTGCCGCCATTAAAGTAATTTCAGCCAATTCTTCCGCACTTGGGTCATCATTCACGTGGGTATCCGTTAAGAACACATTACCACTTGGTAATACAAGGCTATTTAAAGCTGCAGCGGTTTTTACCCCATCTTTTAAACCGATAATATCTTTAATGGAGTCTAAATGTTTACCATAAGAACCAAACAAACCGCATACCAATCCGTCTGCATAGCCTAAATTTACTAAAACAGAGGCAAGCACTGTCGTATTTGAACGCACAACACGTTTAGCGATTGCCGGCGTAATGCCTTTGCGTTTTGTCAGGTCGTAATAATATTTCCAACATTCTTCATAGCGTGGATTATTTTCATTATCCACTACTTCTACGTTGACCCCAACCTCTAAGCGTAAACCCAGTTTTTTGATTTTTTCCTCAATTACATTTCTACGACCAATTAAAATTGGCAGGGCAAGTTCCATTGAAACTATCTCTTGTACCGCATGTAAGACTTTCGCTTCTTCCCCTTCCGCAAGAATAATACGTTGTTTTGATGATTTTGCTTGGCTAAAGATCGGACGCATGAACAAACTGGTTTTGTAAACGAACTGAGTCAATTTTTCAATATATTCGTTCCAATCCAAGATTGGTCGAGTTGCGACACCTGAATCCATTGCGGCTTTTGCCACAGCCGGAGCAATACGAACAATTAAACGAGGATCGAACGGACGTGGAATCACATACTCTGGACCAAATGTTGCGCCTTCTCCCCCATAAGCGGAAGTCACCACATCATTTTGCTCTTCAAGCGCTAGATCAGCTATTGCATAAACCGCCGCACGTTTCATTTCTTCATTAATTGTGGTTGCGCCAACATCCAGTGCACCACGGAAAATAAATGGGAAACAAAGCACATTGTTAACTTGATTTGGATAGTCTGAACGACCTGTACAAACGATCGCATCAGGACGCACGGCTTTTGCTTCCGGTGGAGTAATTTCCGGATTTGGGTTTGCCAAAGCAAGAATAATCGGGTGTGCTGCCATGGTTTTTACCATATCTTGGGTCAATGCGCCTGCTGCTGAACAACCTAGGAAAATATCGGCATTTGGAATGGCATCCGCTAAGGTACGCCAACCGTTATCTTCAATCGCATAATCCTCTTTCGTTTGATCCATACGATCACCACGATTTTTATAGACCACGCCTTTTGAATCACAAATGGTGATATTTTCACGTTTCATCCCAAGAGAAAGCAATAAATTCAAACAAGCAATAGACGCAGCCCCTGCTCCCGATGCTACGAGACGCACTTCATCAATTTTTTTACCGATAATACGAAGTGAATTAATGATCGCTGCTGCACTAATAATTGCCGTACCGTGTTGATCATCATGGAATACGGGAATATTCATACGTTCACGTAATTTTTGCTCAATATAGAAACATTCCGGTGCTTTAATATCTTCAAGGTTTACACCACCAAAGGTAGGCTCAAGAGAAGCGATGATATCGACTAATTTATCCGGGTCATGTTCATTCACTTCAATATCAAATACGTTAATACCGGCAAATTTTTTAAATAAGACGCCTTTTCCTTCCATTACAGGTTTACCGGCAAGTGCACCGATATTGCCTAGTCCAAGAACTGCCGTACCGTTTGAAATCACCGCAACCAAATTGCCACGTGCGGTATATTTATAAGAAGCCAACGGATCTTTTTCAATTTCTAAACATGGTTCCGCCACACCTGGAGAGTAAGCAAGGGCTAAATCGCGCTGGGTTGCCAATGATTTGGTGGGGGTAACTTCAATTTTGCCGGGAATAGGAAACTCGTGAAAATCCAATGCTGCTTGGCGTAGTTGTTCGCTCATATAAATACTCCATTGTTGTGATACGGAACTTGGTTCATTCAAAACCAAATCGAAAAAACGGCTTGATTATACCCCCTTTTTTCTCCCAAATTTGTGATGAACCGCAAATTTTCACAAATCTTTTACAAAAATTATAGGTTGAACTAACTGATTAAAGAGAGTAGCATACGGCAGTTCAGGGGAGAACGCCATTGCTATCAAAAATCAAAACGGCAGTGAATCAACTGCAAAGAAAATCAATTAATTATCAACTCAGATCACGTTTAAAAAACCATGGTATGACTGTGATGTCTGCCAACTGTGTAGGTGCATTTATTTTGCATGATCTCGGCGAACCTTTTAATTCACCTTTTGTTAATCTTTATTTAAGTCCTAAAAACTTTATTCGTTATTTACAAGATATTGATTTTTATCAACAACAATCCCTTGAGTTTATTGCTTCGGAAAAAAACTACCCAATCGGAAAATTGGCAGATATTGAAATTCATTTCATGCATTATCATGATGAGCAGGAAGCAAGAGAAAAATGGCAAACCCGCTCGGCTCGGATCAATCGGGATAATTTGTTTATCATCATGACAGATAAAGACGGCGAACAAGGCATTGCTTATGAAGATCTTGTCGCCTTTGATCAGCTTCCATTCAAAAATAAAGTGGTTTTTACCCACAAACCTTACCCCGAATTACATTCGGCTTTTTATATAAAAGGCTTTGAACAGCAAAATCAAGTGGGTGATTTATTTGCCTTTTCAGGTTGGAATAGTATGAAATATTATGATCAATTTGATTATGTAGCTTGGTTTAATCAAACTTAGTTTATCATTATCCCCCAATCCCAAAGGGTGTTTTTATTTTTCTTTTCCTACCCACAGATTCAGATCTGTGTAAAACACCTTCAAATAATAAAAACGAGAAATCTTATGCGATTAGATAAATTTATAGCCGAAAATACCGGTTTAACACGCTCTCAAGCCAGCAAAGCCATTCGCCAAAGTGCGGTCAAAATTAACGGTAAAATTGAAAAAAATAGTGCCCGCAAAATCTCACAGGACGATGAAATTTACTTTGAAGAAACCTTACTCACCTGGCTGGAAAACGGACAATATTTTATGCTGAACAAGCCACAAGGCTGCGTATGTTCAAATGATGATGGCGACTACCCTACTATTTATCAATTTTTTGATTACCCGCTTGCCGGAAAATTACACAGTGCCGGACGTTTAGATGTAGATACAACAGGGCTTGTTTTACTCACCGATGACGGACAATGGTCACACCGAATTACTTCCCCGAAACACCATTGTGATAAAACCTATCTGGTGACCCTTGCAGATCCGGTTGAACCTCATTATGCACAGACCTTTGTAGAAGGAATCCTATTACGTGGAGAAAAAATACCCACGAAACCCGCAAAACTTGAAATTTTAGATGATTACAATGTCAATCTGACCATCTCAGAAGGACGCTATCACCAAGTTAAGCGAATGTTCGCCGCCCTCGGCAATAAAGTTGTCGGATTGCACCGCTGGAAAATCGGTGCAGTGGTGCTGGACGAAAACCTAGAAGAAGGCGAATACCGCCCTCTCACACAATCAGAAATAGACAGTTTGGTAAAATAATATGAGCAAAACAATAAAACCTACCTTTATTTTTATTATGACCCTCGGCATTTTATCTATGCTACCGCCTTTTGGCGTCGATATGTATTTACCCTCTTTTTTAGAAATTGCCAAAGATCTCAAAATCAGCCCGGAACAAGTCCAACACACCCTCACCGCCTTTGCCTATGGCATGGCATTCGGGCAGTTATTTTGGGGACCTTTCGGTGATAGTTTCGGGCGTAAACCGATCATCCTACTTGGCGTGATTATCGGGGCAATCACGGCATTAGTTCTAACAGAAATCAATTCTATCGGAAATTTCACCGCACTTCGTTTTGTGCAAGGTTTCTTTGGGGCAGCACCTGTAGTACTTTCAGGCGCATTATTGCGGGATTTATTTAGTAAAAACGAACTCTCAAAAGTGATGTCCACCATCACATTGGTCTTTATGATTGCACCACTCGTTGCGCCAATCATTGGGGGGTATATCGTAAAATATTTCCACTGGCACGCTATTTTTTATGTCATTTCGTTAATGGGAGCGTTATCTGCATTGTTGGTATTTTTTATCATTCCTGAAACCCACAAAAAAGAAAATCGTATCCCACTCCGTTTGAACATTATTGCCCGAAACTTTATGAGCCTTTGGAAACAAAAAGAGGTATTGGGCTATATGTTCGCCGCCTCTTTTGGTTTTGGCGGTTTATTTGCCTTTGTGACAGCCGGTTCCATTGTATATATCGGGATTTACGGTATTCCTGTCGATCAATTCGGTTATTTCTTTATGCTAAATATCGCCATTATGACTTTTGCCTCTTTCCTTAACGGACGATTTGTAATAAAAGTTGGTGCCGAAACGATGTTACGCATAGGCATTGCAATTCAGTTTTTATCGGGAATGTGGCTTATTTTAACCGCACTTTTTGATTTCGGTTTTTGGTCAATGGCGTTAGGTGTGGCGTTTTTTGTCGGGCAAAATCCACTGATTTCTTCTAATGCAATGGCATCTATTTTAGAAAAATTCCCGACTATGTCCGGTACCGCTAATTCCTTGGTAGGTAGCGTGCGTTTTGCCACCGGAGCGGTAATGGGAAGCTTAGTTGCCACCATGAAAATGGATACCGCCGCTCCGATGCTATTCACCATGGGGGCCTGTGTGGTGATTGCGGTATTAGCTTATTATTTTTTGACTTATCGGAATTTGAAAGAGTAAAAAGTGCGGTCAAAATTGACCGCACTTTTTTATTTCCAAGTTTCTTGTTCAAGCACCCGTTTTTTCAATTCGGGATAATCTTCAATTTTAAATTCCGGTGTTTTTCCGGCTTTAAGTTGGCACTGATAATCCTTCAAGAGTGTCCATACAATCGGTGAAAGCAGCACGATTGCCACCAAATTGAGAATTGCCATCACCGCCATCACCGTATCGGCGAAATTCCACACCACATTACCGGAACGCACGGCACCAAAATAAACAAAAAACAGAACAGTTAAACGGAATAACAACACAAACCACGGTTTATTTTTAATAAAACGGATATTACTTTCTGCGTAAGCATAGTTACCAATAATAGAAGAGTAAGCAAAAAGCAATAGAATAAAGGCAAGGAAATGCAGACCAAACTCACCCACATGATATTGCAAGGCATTTTGTGTGAGAGAAATACTTTTAAGCGCTTCACCGCCATAATTATTTGAAAGTAAAATCACGATAGCTGTACAAGTACACACCATCATCGTGTCCACAAATACGCCCAGCATTTGGACTAAACCTTGGCTAACCGGGTGTTTCACATGGGCTGCCGCTGCGGCATTGGGGGCTGACCCCATACCGGCTTCATTGGAAAATAAACCACGTTTAATCCCCATCATCATGGCTTTAGACACCATCGCGCCGAAGAAACCGCCTGCCGCTGCATCAAAGGTAAAGGCACTTTTGATGATGTTATTAATCACCGTTGGCACCAATTCAATGTTCATACCCAGAATAATCACTGCCATAATGAGATAGAACAATGCCATTATCGGTACAAGACTGCTGGAAATCACGGCAATGCGTTTAATTCCACCAAAAATAATAGCGGCAGTTAAAATCACCAACGCAATACCGACATACTCACCTTGCCAATCCCAAGCATTACGTGTGGCTTCTACAATGGAATTTGATTGCACGGAGTTGAAAGCAAAACCAAAAGTAAAAATCAGTGCAATGGCAAAGGCTACCGCCATACTACGGGATTTCAATCCCTGCACCATATAATAAGCTGGTCCACCACGAAATGAGCCGTCTTTATCCTGAATTTTAAATAACTGTGCCAAGGTGGATTCGGCAAAAGCACTCGACATTCCAATAAAAGCGGTGATCCACATCCAAAATACCGCCCCTTCTCCGCCAAGAGCGATGGCGGTGGCAACCCCACCAATATTCCCCACGCCAACCCGGCTGGCAAGCCCTGTTGCAAAGGCTTGGAAAGGAGTTAAAGAGCTCCCCTCTGCCGCCCGTCCAAACCACATTTCCCGAATACTCGCCGGGAATAAGCGTAACTGCACAAAGCCCGTTGTAATAGTAAAAAACAAACCGACACCAAGTAAAATCACAATGGTCAAATTCCAGAGCGGCCCATCAAGATGATCAACAATCCATACTAATAATTGTTCTAAATAATGAATTAGTTCCATAGTTCTCCTCTCAAATGAAAATAAAGAGGTGGAATTGTAGAGAAAAAGAGAAAGAAAAACGATATTTATCAAAAAATATTAAAAAGAAATGGCTCTTGAGAAGATTTTATTTAATAAAATGGATAATTATTAGATAAAAAACAAAAGACGCATGAAAAATTCATGCGCCTTAAAAATTATTTAGTTAAGAATAATGCTGCGGCACCACGTACACCGCCGGAATCACCATGTTTGGCTTTCTTAATTGGCGGTACTTTTGCCGTACGCATTAAATGAGCCGGCAAGGCTTTTGGTAAGGCTTCATATAAATAATCAAAATTAGATAATCCCCCACCCAGTACGATCATGTGCGGATCGAACGCTGTGATAATGTTGCCAATAGAAATCGCCGCTAATTCCACAAAAAGATTGACAAAATCCACCGCACTTTCTTTACCACGATAAAAGGCATCAATAATTTCACGAGCAGATAATTTTTCACCTTTAAGATCATGATACAACATTTCAAATCCACGACCGGAAAGGTAAGTATCTAAGCAAGCTTTATTGCCACAACCGCAATCATAAATCGGTGCGTTATCCCAACCAAGCAATTTCAGGGCGTGATAATTTAATTGTAAATGTCCCAGCTCCCCCGCCATTCCCACTTGCCCGGAATGCACTTTCCCATTTAACACAAAACCACCACCAAATCCTGTGCCGAGAATTAGCCCGAGCACAGTAGGATATTGTTGATTTTCTTCGTCCCACGCTTCAGATAAAGCAAAACAATTCGCATCATTTTCTGCCCGCACTTCACGCCCTAAACGTTCGGAAAGATCACGTAAAATAGGCTTGTTATCCGCCACACGAATATTGGTAATTTCCGCAAGCCCTGTTTGTTGATTAACAAATCCCGGTACGCCTAGTCCAACGGTGCCACGCTCGCCGAATTGCTCGTCAGCACGATTGACTAAATCCACAATCACATTAAGCCACTCATCGTAATCCGTTTTTGGGGTAGGAACACGCTCGGAATACAGTTTTTCTAACTTCTTATTAAATACCGCAAGCTCAATTTTTGTGCCACCGATATCCAAACCATAGTACATAATCTACTCCTATCACTAAAAATATATTAAGTGAGATTCTAACCGCTCTTTGCTTTTCATTTTATGATGAAGATCGTTTTTTCTGTAAAAAACCAAAAATAACGAGATTCACTATCCAGGCAAAAATTGTTGCAATAAAAAGATCGATCGGATAATGCATCCCCAGACGCACGCGGCTAATCAACATCAGCAGGCTCCATATAGCGATAACACCTACTAATAACTTCGCTTTCCACGAACGGTTACCCAATAATTGGGTAAATCCTACGGCAAGCATTAACCAAGTCGCAGCAAAAATGGTATGCCCTGACGGGAAAGAATAACCTGTTTCATTTTCGTAGTGGTTTACAAGCCAAGCCGGCGTATCTGGCTGCGTAGAATAAAAGTTTTTTGCAATCATAGCTCGCTGAGTGCGGTCATTTTCATAAAAGTTTTCTGTAGTTTGATTGGTTTGTTCCGCTAAATATACCGTGAACGGGCGTGGCTCTTTAAAAACCGCTTTTAAACCTGTTTTCACTGCTTGAGTTGCCACCACAGAAAATGCCATCACAGCCACGCCTAGCATCCATTGTTTACGATTTTTGAACAAAATACCAAAAATCAATGCAAACACAGCACAAGTAATAAGAGCATAAGGCACACTACCGGTTTCAGTTAGCAAATAAAGCCAATAGTCCGCTTCCGTTAATTGCCCATTGCCATGCCATTGATAGGAAAATCCCCACATAAAAAATGGTACAAGACAAAGTAATAACGTATATAATGACAGCCTCTTAAACATGCTCACCCCTTAATAATAAAGAATAAAGTGCGCATTTTAGCAGAAATGAAAATGAATAAGGATAGCTTTATGACAAAAATTCAGCTGGTAACTCAAGCCAATTTGCCTACCGAATACGGTATTTTTAAGATGGTAGGTTTTGAGTTTCCTGATACGAAAAAAGAACATGTTGCATTAGTAATGGGCGATATTTCAAATAGTGATGAACCTGTTTTAGCCCGCATTCATTCCGAATGTTTAACCGGTGATGCCCTCCATAGTTTAAAATGTGATTGTGGTTTCCAACTTGCCACTGCACTTCGTCAGATTGAGGAAGAAGGTCGTGGCGTTTTAATTTATCACCGTGAAGAAGGACGTGGCATCGGCTTAATTAATAAAATTCGTGCTTATTCACTACAAGATCAGGGGATGGATACGATTGAAGCAAATCTTGCCCTCGGTTTTAAAGCGGATGAACGCAATTTTGAAGTCTGTGCCGATATGTTTGAATTATTAGGGGTAAAGAAAGTACGTTTAATGACAAATAACCCTGAAAAGGTGGAAACCATGAAAAAGGCCGGGATTAATGTTGTTGAGCGTGTACCATTAAATGTTGGTGAAAATCGTTACAATACGAAATACTTAGATACAAAAGCCAAAAAAATGGGGCATTACATTGTGCATAATAATGAAGAACATTTAATGAATTGTCCACATTGCCAAGAAGAAGTGATTCTTGATAAAAAATAAAGCAAAAAAATAACCGCACTTTTGTGCGGTTATTCATATCAATTTAGTGCTATTTCTTGCCTAGTTGTGGCAAAACAGAATTTTTATTCGACACGAGCAAGCCGGTTTCCGCATAGATACCCAATTTTCCACGAGTATCGGCAACATCAAGGTTACGCATAGTTAATTGACCGATACGATCGATTGGATCAAATGGCGCATCTTCCACTTTTTCCATACTTAAACGTTCTGCTTCATAGGTTAAATTCGGTGATTCCGTATTTAAAATAGTGAAATCGTTACCACGGCGTAATTCAAGGGTAACCGTACCGGTAATGGCTTTCGCTACCCAACGCTGTGCTGTTTCACGCAACATTAACGCTTGCGGATCAAACCAACGACCTTGGTACAATAAACGACCTAAACGTAAGCCGTTAATGCGATATTGCTCAATGGTATCTTCATTATGGATACCGGTGATTAAACGCTCGTAAGCGATGTGTAATAATGCCATTCCCGGCGCTTCATAAATACCACGGGATTTTGCTTCAATAATACGGTTTTCGATTTGGTCAGACATCCCTAAACCATGACGACCACCGATACGATTGGCTTCTTGCATCATTTCTACCGCATCATCAAAACGTTGACCGTTTAACGCGACCGGTACACCTTCTTCAAAGGTTACAGTGACGGTTTCCACTTTGATTTCAACGCTTTCATCCCAGAAGGCAACACCCATGATTGGTTTAACGATCTTCATACCGGTGCTCAATTCTTCCAAGTCTTTCGCTTCATGGGTTGCACCAAGCATATTGGAATCGGTTGAATAGGCTTTTTCCACTGACATTTTGTAATCAAAGCCGTTTTCAATTAAGAATTGCGACATTTCAAAGCGGCCACCAAGTTCGTGAATAAACTGATCGTCCAACCAAGGTTTATAAATTTTTAATTTCGGGTTGGTTAATAAACCGTAGCGATAGAAACGCTCAATATCATTCCCTTTGAACGTGGAACCATCGCCCCAAATATTCACATCATCTTCTTTCATTGCAGCAACAAGCATCGTACCGGTTACGGCACGACCAAGCGGTGTGGTATTAAAGTAAGGAATACCGCCTGTTGAAATGTGAAATGCACCACATTGAATGGCGGCAATCCCTTCGTGAACAAGTTGTGCACGGCAATCTATTAAGCGGGCATTTTCTGCGCCATAAGCCATCGCTTTTTTAGGAATCGCATTATAATCATCTTCGTCAGGCTGACCTAAATTCGCGGTGTAAGCATAAGGCACCGCACCTTTTTGACGCATCCAAAGTAATGCTGCACTGGTATCCAAACCGCCGGAGAAGGCGATACCCACTTTCTGCCCTTTTGGTAAATTTTGTAAAATGGTATTTGACATATTTTTTCCCTTACTTAACATTTGATTGAATATTTAATCATTTAATCTGAATAAAAACGCAAACAAATATAACCGCACTTTTGTCGATTGTCTAGTGGTTTTCAATATTCATCGGACAATTTTTAGATTCTGATCATTTGCTTTTCATTCATAAAAATCCCTGCTGTTTAGGCAGGGATGATAAAAATTACTGAGTTAAAAGATCCAAGGCTTCTTGGTATTTCGCTACCGTTTTTTCAATAACATCGGTAGGCACTCTAGGAGCCGGAGGTTGTTTGTTCCAACCGCTATTTTCTAGCCAGTCACGTACAAATTGTTTATCAAAAGAAGGGGGATTTATACCCTCTTGGTAAGTATCAACCGACCAAAAACGGCTAGAATCCGGTGTTAATACTTCATCCATCAGCGTTAGCGTGCCGTTTTCGTCCAAGCCAAATTCAAACTTGGTATCACAAATAATGATGCCTTTGGTGAGGGCATATTCCGCCGCCGCCGTATAAAGCGCGATGGCTTTTTCTTTTACCTGCGCCGCCAAATCTGCGCCAATTAATTTTTCACATTCTTCATAGCTGATGTTAATGTCGTGGTTTCCCACTTCCTCTTTGCTTGAAGGGGTAAAAATCGGCTCAGGCAATTTGCTGGCTTCCACCAAGCCTTCCGGTAATTTCAAACCACAAATCGTGCCCGTTTGTTGATAATCTTTTAATCCGCTTCCGGTTAAATAGCCACGCACTATGGATTCAATTTTAATCGGGTTCAAACGCTTGCAAACCACAGCACGGTCTTTCACTAAATCCGCCTCTTCCTTCGGCAACACATCATAAACCGAATCACCGGTGAAATGATTAGGCATAATGTGTGCTAATTTGTTAAACCAAAAATTAGAAATTTGTGTCAGAATTTCACCTTTTCGTGGAATGGGATCATCTAAAATCACATCAAATGCCGAGAGACGATCTGTGGCGACCATCAACATTCGCTTATCATCAATTTCATAAAGATCGCGTACTTTGCCTGAGTAGATTTTTTTCAGACTGAGAATTTGTTGTGTCATGGTTTACACCTTTTTTATTGCGGTAAAAATCGGTGCGTATTGTACCGCACTTTTTAAGCAAACGTTTGCTATTTTTGAAAAAATAATGAAATTCGATGAATTTATTAATTTAATTTGAGCAAAATGCCAAAATCAGAGAGAATAACGGACATTTTTTAACGAACAAGAGAAGATCATGACTTATCCTCAAGAAGTGAATAAACGCAGAACATTTGCGATTATTTCCCACCCCGATGCGGGTAAAACCACGATTACCGAAAAAGTGCTTTTATACGGTAATGCTATTCAAACTGCCGGTTCGGTAAAGGGTAAAGGCGCGGCGGCACACGCAAAATCCGACTGGATGGAAATGGAAAAGCAACGTGGAATTTCGATTACCACCTCCGTAATGCAATTTCCCTATAATGACTGCTTGGTGAATTTACTTGATACGCCGGGACATGAAGATTTCTCCGAAGATACTTACCGCACTTTAACCGCAGTGGACAGTTGCCTTATGGTGATTGACTCCGCAAAAGGGGTTGAGGAACGTACGATTAAATTAATGGAAGTCACCCGCCTGCGTGATACGCCGATTATCACGTTTATGAATAAACTTGACCGTGATATTCGTGACCCAATGGAATTACTGGACGAAGTGGAAAACGTGCTGCAAATTCGTTGTGCACCAATCACTTGGCCTATCGGCTGCGGTAAATTATTTAAAGGCGTCTATCACCTCACCAAAGACGAAACCTATTTATATCAATCCGGACAAGGTTCAACCATTCAAGAAATCCGTATTGTAAAAGGACTGAATAATCCGGATCTAGATGCGGCTGTCGGCGATGATTTAGCCCAACAGTTGCGTGATGAGTTAGAATTAGTGCTAGGGGCAAGCAATGAATTTGAATATGATGCCTTTATCAAAGGTGAATTAACCCCTGTATTTTTTGGAACTGCACTGGGTAATTTCGGCGTGGATCACTTCCTTGACGGTTTAACGGAATGGGCTCCAAAACCACAAGCTCGTCAAGCAGACACCCGTACGGTAGAAAGTTCAGAAGAAAAATTTAGCGGTTTTGTGTTCAAAATCCAAGCTAATATGGATCCAAAACACCGCGACCGTGTCGCCTTTATGCGCGTGGTTTCCGGTAAATATGAAAAAGGCATGAAACTGAAGCACGTTCGTATCGGTAAAGATGTGGTAATTTCTGATGCCTTAACCTTTATGGCAGGGGATCGCTCGCACGCAGAAGAAGCCTATGCCGGCGATATTATCGGCTTACATAACCACGGTACGATCCAAATTGGCGATACCTTTACGCAAGGTGAAAATTTAAAATTCACGGGTATTCCAAATTTCGCCCCTGAATTATTCCGCCGGATTCGTTTGAAAGATCCCCTCAAACAAAAGCAGTTGCTAAAAGGTTTAGTTCAACTTTCCGAAGAAGGTGCGGTGCAAGTATTCCGTCCACTAATCAATAATGATTTAATCGTAGGCGCAGTGGGGGTATTGCAGTTTGATGTGGTAGTTTCCCGTCTGAAAACGGAATACAACGTAGAAGCCATTTACGAAAATGTGAACGTTGCCACAGCCCGTTGGGTAGAATGTAACGATGCCAAAAAATTTGAAGAATTTAAACGTAAAAACGAGCAAAATTTAGCCCTAGACGGCGGTGATAATCTCACTTATATCGCCCCAACCATGGTGAATTTGAATTTAGCCCAAGAACGTTATCCTGATGTGGAATTCTTCAAGACTCGTGAACATTAAAAAAACAAAAGTGCGGTCGACTTTGATCGCATTTTTATTTCCATTGAACTAAAAAACTGAATTTAAAGTGAAATATTCAAAATAAAGATGGCTGGGGTACTAGGATTCGAACCTAGGGATGCCGAGATCAAAACCCGGTGCCTTACCGCTTGGCGATACCCCAACAGAGAGATTCTTTTTGCGAAGAATATAGAAAATTTAGGATAGTATGGCTGGGGTACTAGGATTCGAACCTAGGGATGCCGAGATCAAAACCCGGTGCCTTACCGCTTGGCGATACCCCAACTACTATTTTGACTTACAAAGCGATAAATGGTGCGGGACGAGGGACTTGAACCCACACACCTCTCGGCGCCAGAACCTAAATCTGGTGCGTCTACCAATTTCGCCAGTCCCGCATGGTGGCTACAGCGAGATTCGAACTTGCGACCCCAACATTATGAGTGTTGTGCTCTAACCAACTGAGCTATGTAGCCATCTTGCTAACCATATCGGCTTTGCGGAGCGTATTATGCTGATTTGCCTCTACCTCGTCAATCATTTTTTGTAAAAATCCCGATTTTTAGGTTCAGTTGATTATAAAAAAAACGCTTTTGTTATTTTTTATCCGTTTCGGTCACAGAAATCATTCCGACAAAATGATGCCAATGAAAACTGTTAAATATATTTGGGATATACCAATTAGAAATCGTCCCGTCTAAGTACAAGGCGTGGTAACAGCCTATTTTTTGTAATCCCTGACTGAATGTATAAAGATTCGGTTTTCCTGATGTCGTTAAAATAAAAAACAGTCGGTTTTGCTTATCCAAGCATACTGCATTACGTTTATGATAACTTTCCAAACCGGCTCTAAATTGACGATTTATCTTCCCCTCAATGAGCAACATAGGTCCGGATTGCATAGCAAATGTCGGTTTTAATCGCTTTTTTTGATAGGCATTCGTCGTCAGAATGTAAGGCGTCTTACCCACTAAAGCAAATACACCATTAGGCTGAACATGAAAATTCCCCTTTCCCCGTTTATTATTCAACGGGTTTAATTCTTGACCATTTTCAATCCATAACCCTGCCGGCGTATTATTTTTGCTATAAATACCGGCATTCATGAGCATTTTGATTTGGTAATCTTTTTGTAAGACACGCTTTAGATTAGTAAGAGAATGGTAGTTTTGACCTTCGCTATCCCGCCAATGCAGACGCACTTCTTCCGGTTTGGCGTGAAAAATACCATAGGTAATATTTGCATCGGTAAAAGTTCGATATTCCGCCATCGTAGACAATGCGAGAAAGCCACAAAGTGCGGTCAAAAATTTAATTCTTTTTTTCATCAAGAGGATGTGAAAGATTAAGCGTATTAGAAAATAAATGTAACCCCTCCGCATTGCCTGCTTTCATCATAGATTGCATGGTTTGCGTAGGTGCGTGAATCAGTTTATTCATTAATTTATAACTTAATTCCTGCAACACGGCTTCCGCATTATCGCCCTGTTGCAAATGTTGTAAGGCTTTTTCCAATAAATCTTGGCGCATCTGCTCCGCATCTTCACGATAATGCTTAATCAGATTGGAAAATTGACGCACTTTCAACCATTCAAAGAAATCTTCGCATTCTTGCGCAATAATCCCTTCCGCCTGTTTTGAGGCTTGCTCCCGCTGGTTCAAGTTACGCTGAATGATATCCTGTAAATCATCAACCGTATAATGGTAAACACTATCCAATTTAGCGACCGTCTCATCAATATCACGTGGAACCGCAATATCGACTAGCAACATCGGAGAATAGTGCCGTTCTTTCTGAGCAAGACTCACCATTTCTTGATCAATGAGCACATTCGGACTCCCTGTTGAACTAATCACAATATCCGCTTGATTCAGCGCATCTTGTAATTGATCAAGGGAAAAAACTTCAATAGAAGTATTGCTTGCCAATTTTTCGACGAGTAACTCCGCTTTTGCCACAGTACGGTTTGCGATCATTAATCTTCTCACGCCATGGCGTAACAAATGGCGGCTCACCAATTCAATGGTTTCCCCTGCCCCGACTAATAAAATATTTACGCCATGCAAGGATTCAAAAATTTGACGGGCCAAACTACAAGCGGCATACGCCACCGATACGGCACTCTCACCGATATTGGTTTCTGTGCGCACACGCTTCGCGGTAGAAAAGGTTTTTTGAAACAAGCGGGAAAATTCACTTGAGAGCGCCACTTTCGATTGTTGATAATAGGCTTCCGTAATTTGAAAAGCCTGTTTAACCTGCCCCAAAATTTGCGGTTCGCCTAAGATTAACGAATCCAAGCCACAAGCCACCCGCATAAGGTGATTAGCAGCGTGTAGGTTTTGATGGGTATAAATACTTGAGGAAAGTTCCGCCAAAGAAAGTTGATGAATATCTGCAAACCAATTTTCTACATTTTGCTGCCATTTATCACATTCTTGCGGTGAAATTTGTCGATGGTGCAAATAGACTTCCGTGCGATTACAGGTTGAAAGAATCACGGCCCCTTCGGCAAGATTTTGTTGCTGAATTTGTTGTAAGGCAAGATGTCGCTTTTCATCGGAAAAAGCAACTTTCTCACGCACCGAAACTGAAGCGGTTTTATGATTAATGCCAAGAACAAGAAGGGTCATAATACATTTAGAAATCACCGTATTTTCAAGATACGGCACAATACTCAATACAAAATTAATGCGCTATTCTAATGAATTGTGCAACATTGAGCAAATCCACAAACAACAAACCATCAAGAATAACACAAAAGAGTTAGAAGATATCTTTTGCTTTTCGTAAAATAGTGAAATCTTCTAACGTTGTCGCCTGCAAAAAAGGATTAATGGATTTTTCCAATTCCAAGGTTGTGGGCAGACTCGGCTTTCCTTCCGAACGAAGTTTTTCCACCAAAGTGCGGTAATTTTTGACCGCACTTTTATCTGCGATCACCGTTTCTGCAAAAGCTAAATTACTCAACGTATATTCATGAGCCGGACAAACAACGGTTTCAGCAGGTAATGCTTTCAGGCGTGACAAGCCCTCAAACATTTGGGCGTAATTACCGGTAAAAACACGCCCACAACCGGCAGAAAATAACGCATCACCGCAAAACAGGTGATTGTCCACCACAAAACTCACATGCTGTGCCGTATGTCCGCCAGTTGGGATAACTTGAATACGATAATTCGGCGTGATAATTTCCCCTTCATTGATGATCTCTGTTGCCCCTTTTTTCGCACATTCTTGCGAACCATAAATCGGTACGTTCGGATAACGCTGTTTGAAATTCGCCACACCTTGAGTGTGATCATCATGCTCATGGGTCAATAAAACCGCTTCAATCGGAAAAGGATGTTGTTCAATCCACGAAAAGAGCTTGTCCGTTTCCGGTAGATCGACAATAATAATCGGTAAATTTTCACGTTGATAAAGCCAAATATAATTGTCATTCAACGCTGGCAGCGCAATTAACATAATTCCTCACTAATTTATTTATGATCATCAATTGGCAGGCAAAAGCAAAACGTCCCTTTATATCACCGACAAGTTGGCAACAGCTGCCACAAGGTGAAGCCTATTGTAACGCATTAAAGCATGCATTGACTCCTTGGGTATCAAAAATTTGGGGCTATCAAATCGCTAAAATTGGGGCATTAAGTGCAGAAATCCCCACTGAAATACCGATACATCACCAAATTCTTATCAGTGAAAAAATTTCTCAAAATTTAACCGCACTTTTATCGCCAAACAAAAGCTTAATTCAAGCAGTCCCCACCGAATTACCCCTGATTCAACAAGAAATCAACGCCTGTTTTCTGGCAAATACACTCAATTTTTCCCAAGACCCCCATCAAATTTTACGGGAAACCCATCGTGTACTGGCTGACGATGGTTGGTTATTTCTCTCTTTGTTTAATCCCCTCAGTCCGCTGATTTTCCAACAAAAGCTCGGCAATTACCCCTTCCGTCAATATCCGACTTGGCGCATTATTGATTGGTTGGAATTACTTCACTTTGAAATTATGGAACGAAAAAATCTTTCCATAAAACATCAACACGGCACGCTGTTTTCACCTTTAACCCTGATTGTGGCACAAAAACGAACTTACCCGCTCACGCTGAATACGGAAAAAGTGCGGTCAAAAATTCCCACATTTTTGCAACCGTCCGAGGCCTTTCAAGAAGATATTTCTCCTTATCGAATTTCGCCCGATAGTAAATAAAAAATTCCCCCACAAAGTGAAAATCAATCCTTGCTCCCTTCGCAAAACTCCCCTATTATTCACCGCACTTTTATCTTGATTTAGGAACAAAAATGATTGAACAAACCTTTATTCCCGGCAAAGACGCAGCACTTGAAGACAGTATTGCCAAATTTCAGCAAAAATTGACCGCACTTGGTTTTAACATTGAAGAAGCCTCTTGGCTAAACCCCGTACCGAATGTGTGGTCGGTACATATTCGTGATAAAGATTGTCCACAATGTTTCTCTAACGGCAAAGGTGCAAGCAAAAAAGCCGCACTAGCCTCCGCATTGGGTGAATATTTTGAGCGTCTTTCCACCAACTATTTCTTTGCGGATTTTTATTTAGGACAAGAAATTGCGAACGGTGATTTCGTTCATTATCCAAGTGAAAAGTGGTTTTCCATTGAAGATGAAAGCACCTTACCGGAGGGGATTTTAGACGATCATTTGCTTAACTATTTTGATCCGGAAGGCGAACTCACGCCGGAATTGTTAGTAGATTTACAATCAGGCAATTATGATCGTGGCATTGTGGCAATGCCTTATGTTCGCCAGTCCGATGAACAAACCGTCTATATTCCGCAAAGCATTATCGCTAATCTTTATGTATCAAACGGAATGTCGGCGGGCAACACCAAATTTGAAGCCCGCGTGCAAGGCTTATCAGAAGTTTTTGAGCGCTATGTCAAAAATAAAATCATTGCGGAAGCCATTAGCTTGCCGGAAATTCCAAAAGAGGTGATGGATCGCTATCCTTCTATCCAAGCCTCTATCGCTAAATTAGAGGAAGAAGGTTTCCCGATTTATGCCTTTGATGCCTCTTTAGGTGGGAAGTATCCGGTTATTTGTGTCGTCTTGCTGAATCCGAATAATGGCACATGCTTTGCCTCTTTTGGCGCACACCCTAATTTCCAAGTGGCATTAGAACGTACGGTGACGGAACTGCTGCAAGGTCGTAGTTTGAAAGATTTGGATGTATTCGCTCCACCTTCTTTCAACAATGAAGATGTTGCCGATCATGCCAATTTAGAAACCCATTTTATTGATTCCAGCGGTTTGATTTCATGGGATTTATTCAAACAAACGCCTGACTATGAATTTGTCGATTGGGATTTTTCCGGCACAACCCAAGAAGAATATGAAAATTTAATGGCGATTTTCCGTGCGGAAAATAAAGAAGTCTATATTATGGATTATAGCCATTTAGATGTGTATGCCTGCCGCATTATCGTACCGGGTATGTCGGATATTTATCCGGTAGATGATTTAATCTACGCCAATAACAATATGGGAATGGATTGGCGTGAAATTCTGCTTGATTTACCGAATTGGCATCATGATTCGGCGACTTACCAAGAATTATTGGAAGAATTGGATAACCAAAATATTGACGATGCCATCCGTGTACGTGAATTTATCGGCATTGTTGCGCCTAAAACCAGCGGTTGGACAACATTACGAATCGGTGAGTTAAAATCGATGCTACACTTGGCTTTAGGCGAGTTGGAGCAAGCATTAGATTGGGCAAACTGGACACTGAATATGAACGCTTCCGTTTTCACGGCGGAACGTGCCAATTATTACCGTGCGTTGATCAGCATTATCGAACTTCATTTAGATAAAAACCGTGATCCGATGCAATATCGCACCGTATTCGAAAAAATGTACGGTAAAGATGCCGTGAAACAGGCTTGGGCGGCGACTGCAGAAAAAGGTAATCCTTTCTATAACCTACCGGCAAGCGATGAACAATTGAAAAATTTCAAAGAACATCAAGCCCTGTTAAACGCTTATGCGAAACTACAAAAAGCCAAAGGTGAAAATTGGAAATAATAAACCATTAGCTCATTAATAAAGAAATTGGGCGTTAATTTGGCAGAAAAATAGGCGGAGTTATTCCGCCTATTTTGATTATGCTTAAATACCGAATGGATATATTTATTTTTGAATTTTACACTGAGCCAAAATATCAAGTTTTTTATCGTAAACACTTAAATCGTTTTTTATATCTAACATTGAAAAAATCGTGTGAAAATAATTATCGTGAGAATATTCTTGGGTTTCAGCATTTTTACGTAAACAGTTTAAATCAAAGCCTTCATTTTTTGCCCATGCCGGTGAAAACCACATTACCATAGGAACTCTGGTTTGATATTCCGGTGCAATAGCATAAGGTGCAGCGTGTAAATAAATACCATCTTCACCTAAACTTTCTCCGTGATCAGAAACATAAAACATAATACTTTCCCAATTTGTTTTTTGCTCTAAAAGTTTAATTACCTCATTCAAAAAATTATCAATATAGAGAATGCCATTATCATAAGTATTCACTAATTGTTCATTTGAACATTTTTGAATTTCGTTGGTTTCACAAGTCGGGGTAAATTTTTCAAAAGCTTTGGAATAGCGTTCGTTATAAGTCGGTCCATGGCTGCCTATCGTATGTAATACGATTACTGTGTCTTTGTCCGATTTATTCAGTTCTTTATCTAAATCTTTTAATAAAATTTCGTCTAAACATTCGCCATTTTTGCAATAGTCAGCCAAATTTAATTCCGTCAGATTTTGTGTAGGAACACGTTCACATACGCCTTTGCAGCCCATGTCGTTATCACGCCATAAAACATCAACACCGGCACGTTGTAAAATATCGAGTAAATTATCTTCATTTGCCGCCTTAGTCGCATTGTAATCAGAACGAGGATAACGAGAAAACATACAGGGTACGGAAATTGCCGTTGCTGTACCACAACTTGAGACGTTTTTAAAATTGATAATATCATCACGAGCTGCCAATTTTGGTGTAGTTTGACGGGCATAACCATTTAATCCCCAATTTTGTGCTCGTGTAGTTTCTCCTACCACTAAGATCGTTACATGACGATATGTATCCGGTTTTTCAACAGATGTCTCCATACCGATTTCCGTAAACGGTAAATTCGCTCGATAATTTTTCTTTACTAATTGTATCGTTGAACCGATAAAATTCGACGGCACAATCAAATGTACAATTTCTTTATTATTGCGCGAGAACGATGCATAGTCCTTATAATAAAATTTCCCAATAATGACGATAACTACGCTGGAAAGTACAATCATTCCTAAACGAACTAAAATTTCCTTATACCAACGACGATAATTCACTTGTGTACGAATATATAACCAAGCCGGAATAATTCCTAAGGCAAAAATCCATAATAAATAAGCTGGCGTGATCATTCGAGAACTTTCGGCAAAATTCGTTTGAATTACATTATTCAGCTGGTTACTATCAAAATAAATACCAAAGAAAATTTCCTGATAACTAATTGCTGCGCTAATGACTAAAAATAATGGAATAACCACTTTATGTAGAATTGGTAAACTAATGATCTGAAATGCCGCATTGAGTGTGAAAAAAACAAAAAGTGGTACTGTAAATAAAAAATAGTCTTCAGAATTGCCTGTAAAAGGATGGATTTTTAATATCGTTTTATAAAATTGATAATTTAAAACCAGTGTAAAATAAAGTGAAACTAAAACAATAAGTGCCGTTGATGAAAGAGAAAACTTTCTAAAAAAATATTGTGAAAATCGCATAAAAAAACCTTGTTAAATTAAGTATAGATCTGAGTAAATAATACAGAGCGAACCCTCAGACAATTTTAAGCATTTAAAGTGCGGTCGATTTTAATGTAATTTTTATGCGAAATTATAAATATTTCTTTAATTAGCTATCGGAGGAAAAACAACCCAGTTCAAGGGAAATATCATGGGCCGTTTGAGCGATTTCTTTAATAAAAAATTGAATGCCTAGTTGCTGTAATTTATAAACCGACATTGAAACAGAAACTGAGTAATCTACATTACCGCAGAAATCAAATATCGGACAGGCAAGACATACTACGCCCAACTCATTTTCTTCTTTATCCATTGCATAGCGCTTTCTACGAATGTCCTCTAATTCTTCACGCATTTCTCCCAATTCCGTTATAGTATTATGGGTAAGCTTATGAATAACATTTTGATGAGATGCCCAGTATTCGTCTAAGTAATCACTGTTTTTATCGTAGGCAAGATAAATTTTCCCCATCGCAGAACAGTATAATTGGAGATGTTGCCCAATATATGCCCTTGTTCTAATCATACCGACTGTTGGCTCTAACTTATAAATCATAATCGCCCTTTCTCCCTCTCGCTTTGAAAAATTCACGGTTTCTCCGAGAGTTAAATTCAATTTTTCTAAATGTGGCGCTGCAATATGTATGATATTTAATGAAGAAAGAACCTTATGACCAAGGCTCAAACATTTGGTCGTTAAACGATAGCTACCATTCGAACCGGCAGATTGTACATATCCCTCGTTTTGCAATCCCTGCAACAGGCGGTGTACCGTACTTTTATTTAGCTCTGCTATCTCAGCCAGTTTTGCTAAAGGGCAACCGTTGGGGAAATTGCTTAAAATATCAAGAATGCGCAATCCACGAATTAAACTCTGATTTCCACTTGGCTTTTCGCTTGCCATATCACCTATCCTTCCGAGTAAATTTTTTATTAGTGTCAACATTATAATAATATCGTTTTATATATTGAAACTCTATTTACAGACATTGTGATCAAGATCACAAATTCCAAAAATAATATATAACTATATGATTTTAATGAAATTATTATTTTGTGCATTTATTGACATTATAGTGTTGAGATCTTAAATTATGAAACGTAAATCCACTATATGAAATAAAGAGGTATATATGAGAGTTTCTTACAATGAATTAAAAGCTGAATTTAAACGTATTTTGCTTTCACGTCATATGCGTGAAGATATCGCCGAAGATTGTGCTACTTTATTTGCCGATACGACTCAAGCAGGTGCATATTCACACGGGGTAAACCGTTTTCCTCGTTTTATTCAGCAGCTGGAAAACGGAGATATCGTGCCTGAAGCCGAACCAACCAAAGAGCTTTCTTTAGGTGCTATTGAGCAATGGGATGCTCATCAAGCAATTGGCAATCTAACCGCCAAAAAAATGATGGATCGTGCAATGGAAATCGCCCAACAGCATGGTATTGGCGTGGTAGCTTTGCGTAATGCCAATCACTGGATGCGTGGCGGTAGTTACGGATGGCAAGCGGCAGAAAAAGGTTACATCGGTATTTGTTGGACAAATGCGTTAGCCGTGATGCCACCTTGGGGGGCGAAAGAGTGTCGCATCGGTACTAACCCACTAATTATTGCGATTCCAACAACCCCTATCACTATGGTAGATATGTCTTGCTCCATGTATTCATACGGTATGCTTGAAGTTCATCGTTTGGCAGGTCGTCAAACTTTTGTGGATGCAGGCTTTGATGATGAGGGTAATTTAACCCGTGATCCGGCAACGGTAGAAAAAAACCGCCGCCTACTCCCAATGGGATTCTGGAAAGGCTCAGGTTTGTCTATCGTATTGGATATGATTGCAACATTACTCTCTAATGGTGAATCTACCGCAGCAGTAACAGAAGATAAAGATGATGAATACTGCGTTTCTCAAGTATTTATTGCAATTGAAGTTGATCGCTTAATTGATGGTACGACTAAAGATGCCAAACTTCAGCGTATCATGGAATATGTGAAAACTGCCGAGCGTGCCGATCCAAATGTCGAAGTTCGTTTACCGGGTCATGAATTCACCACTATCTTGGCTGATAACAAAGCGAATGGTATCCCGGTAGATGATACGGTTTGGGCAAAATTAAAATCATTGTAGCCACATTCGGTGTTGTCTCTCTTTGAGATGACAGCACCGAGGCATAAAAGTGCGGTCAATTTTTACGGAGTTTCATAAACGAGGCATCTATGTTTTTTGGGCATATATCTAAAGTTAATAAGAAAGAATATCCAGTGGCTATCCAAACCGCCTTGGATTATTTGGCTTCGACTAATTTCGATAGTATGGAAGTGGGACGTTATCCTATTAAAGGTGATCTAATCTATGCGCAAGTATTAGATTTAGAAACAAAAGACAAATCTGATATTTTACCGGAAGTTCACCGTCAATATCTTGATGTGCAATATCTCCATTCCGGCAAAGAGCGAATTGGCGTTGCTTCGGATTTAGGTAATAACCCGATTGCAAAAGATTATGATACGGAGCGTGATATTTTATTTTATACCGATATGCAGAATGAAATAGAACTGATCATGCGTCCGGGCAATTTTGCCGTCTTTTTTCCTGAAGATATTCATCGCCCCGCTTCTATGGATGGTCAATCGGAAAAAATACGTAAAGTCGTCGTAAAAATTGCCATTAGTGAACTTTAGGAGCGAATGATGAAATCTCTCGCGATTTATACCGGCAAGCTACTTGAAGTGTTAGTAGTAACTATACTCAGCATAATGTCTTGCTTAGTCTTTCTTAACGTAATTTTACGCTACGGTTTTAACAGTAGCATTAACATTACCGAAGAAGTTTCCCGCTATTTGTTTGTATGGCTAACATTCTTAGGAGCAATTCTTGCTTTTAGTGAAAATCAACACGTTAGCGTTACCATGCTCACAGAGCGTTTATCCAAGAAAAAACGTAAGATTCTTCATCTTTTTACTGATGCAATTATGTTTTTCTGCAGTTATTTAATTGTAAAAGGTAGCTGGGTACAGTTTCAGTTAAACATCAATAACATCGCACCAATCTCTGGTATTCCTACAGGGATCACCTATCTTGCCAGTGTGATTGCCGGTGTATTATTCGGAATTCTGATATTAACTCGTTTTATTTCCACATTAACCCTCTTAGTTAAAGGAGAAGAAAAATGACCGTAGTAATTTTCCTTTCTGTTTTACTGGGTTCAATTATGCTCGGTATTCCCGTGGCATTCTCTTTGTTGGTATGCGGTATCGCCCTAATGGTGCATTTAGATTTATTTGATGCCCAAATTCTCGCCCAACAAATCGTTAGTGGAGCAGACAGTTTTTCGCTAATGGCAATTCCATTCTTCATTCTTGCCGGTGAAATTATGAATGGAGGCGGTTTATCCAAACGAATTATTGATTTACCAATGAAACTGGTCGGTCATAAACGTGGAGGACTGGGGTTTGTTGCTATTCTTGCCGCAATGATCATGGCGAGTCTTTCCGGCTCAGCAGTCGCGGATACCGCTGCAGTTGCGGCAATGTTGCTCCCAATGATGAAGACTACCGGATATCCGGTAGATAAATCAGCAGGCTTAATCGGTACTGCGGGGATTATTGCGCCAATTATTCCTCCATCAATTCCATTTATTATCTTCGGCGTCGCAAGTGGCGTATCTATCACCAAATTGTTCTTAGCCGGTATTTTCCCCGGTATTTTAATGGGGGTATGCCTTGCTTCGCTGTGGTGGTGGCAAGCAAAACGCTTGGATTTAATGACATTTTCTAAAGCAACTCGAGAAGAACTCTGTATTTCTTTCAAAAACAGTATCTGGGCGCTGATGTTACCGGTCATTATTATCGGCGGATTCCGTTCCGGTATGTTTACTCCAACTGAAGCCGGTGCAGTAGCCGCATTCTATGCCCTATTCGTGTCATTGTTCATCTATCGCGAGTTAAAACTTAAGGATCTCTACCCTGTCATTTTAGCTGCAGCGAAAACAACGGCAGTCGTCATGTTCCTAGTCGCCGCCGCAAACGTCACCGGTTGGTTAATCACGGTTGCCGAACTTCCTCAAGCTATGACGGAATTGTTAGAACCACTCATTGACAATCCAACCATGCTATTAATCGTTATTATGATTGCTGTATTTGTTATCGGTATGGTGATGGATTTAACGCCAACTGTGTTAATTCTGACGCCGGTATTAATGCCGTTAGTTGAGGAAGCCGGAATTGATCCGATATATTTTGGTGTATTGTTCATTCTGAACACTTCTATCGGTCTGATCACTCCACCTGTGGGTAACGTACTCAATGTGATTACCGGCGTATCAAAATTGCCTTTCGAGCAGGCTGCCAAAGGGGTTCTACCTTATTTATTAATGATGATCGCATTACTATTTCTTTTTATCTTTGTTCCATCATTAATTATCGAGCCTCTCAATTGGATGTCTGCATAAAATTAAAATAACGCTGTCATTAACCACTTATGGCAGCATTGAAAAACGCTTAATTTCTATAGGAGAAACAATATGAAATTTTTCAATCTAAAAACCTTAGTCGCATTGACGGCGGGAATGGCTGTATTTGCCGGTAGCGCAAGTGCCTCAACGACGCTACGTTTCGGTTATGAAGCACCACGCAGTGACACTCAACATATCGCCGCTAAAAAATTCAATGAATTATTAAAAGAAAAAACAAAAGGTGAACTTAAACTCAGCCTTTTCCCGGATAGTACATTAGGCAATGCTCAAACCATGATTGGTGCTGTACGTGGCGGTACAATTGATTTGGAAATGTCCGGTTCTCCAAACTTTACCGGTTTAGAACCAAAATTAAACGTCATTGATATCCCGTTTATTTTTAAAGATCGCCAACACGTTTATAAAGTGCTGGACGGTGAAATCGGTCAAGGCTTATTAAAAGATCTTGAAGCACAAGGATTAAAAGGACTGGCTTTTTGGGATGTAGGTTTCCGTGCATTTTCCAACTCCAAACACCCGGTTAATAAACCGGAAGATATTAAAGGGCTAAAAATACGTACCAATCAAAACCCAATGTATATTCAAGCATTTAGTTTGTTAGGCGGTAATCCTGTACCAATGCCATTATCAGAACTTTACACCGCACTTGAAACTCGCGCCGTCGATGCCCAAGAACATCCAATCGGTATTTTCTGGTCAGTGAAACTTTACGAAGTACAAAAATACTTAAGTTTAACTAACCACGGCTATACTCCGCTCATCGTAGTAATGAACAAAGCTAAATTCGACGGCTTATCGCCTGAATTGCAACAAGCAATTTTGGATTCAGCTAAAGAAGCGGGACAGTATCAACGTGATCTGAATGTACAAAACGAAAAAGACATCGTGGAAAAATTACGTAAAGCCGGTATCGAAGTGATTGATAATGTGGATAATGCACCATTCAAAGCGGTAATTGAAGCAGATGTTCGTAAATCCTTCATTGAAAAACATGGTGACGATTTAGTCAATAAAATTGATGCATTGGCTCAATAATCCCGAATCCTAAAATTTAATATTAATTCCAGTGTGATGTGGTTTTCTGTTTGGACATCACACTGACGTTAAATTTTAAAACGATTGAAAAAACAACCGCACTTTTCTACACGATAAGTAAGTACGAGTTGGATTTATATTTGTTACTTATTCCTCAAATGGAGGAAATATGACTTCAAACACACAACCGATATTAAGTATGCAGCATATTGTTAAGCGCTTTGGTGGAAACATTGCGGTTAATGATGTCAGTCTTGATATTCATAAAGGGGAGATTGTGGCTCTATTAGGTGAAAATGGTGCCGGAAAATCTACCTTAATCAAAATTTTGGCCGGTATCCACAATTGTGATGAAGGTGAAATTTTATTCAATAATCAGAAAATTCAATCCGCACAATCTCTTGCTAATTCTAATAAACAGCCTATCGCTTTTATCCATCAGGATCTCGGCTTAATCGAGTGGATGACTATTGCAGAAAATATGGCATTTGTTATGGGATTTCCACGCCGTTTCGGTTTGATTGATTGGGCAAAAATTCACAAACAGGCGCAGCAGGCATTGAATTATGTCGGCATTAAATTATCTGCTGATACTCGTGTTTTTGATCTCAGCAGAACAGAAAAAGCGCTGCTTGCCATTGCCCGAGCAATTGCAGTCAATGCTGAAGTTTTAATTTTAGACGAACCGACCGCCTCCCTGCCGGCAAGCGACGTAGAACATTTATTTGTTGTATTAAACCGTTTACGGGAACAAGGTGTGGGCATGGTGTATGTAACCCACCGTTTAGACGAGGTTATTGCCATCTCTGATCGTATTTTAGTAATGCGAGATGGTTTTCCTGTCGCAGAAGGCGCAACAAAAGACTATGACGTGAAAGGCTTGGTAAAAGCTATTGTTGGTGAAGAAAGTCGTGGTAAACAACGCATTCCGCTTCCAGAGAACACCGATGAAATTCTACGATTAGATAACGTAGTTGTCGGTGATACCGGCCCGGTCTCCTTTAATTTACATAAAGGTGAAATGATTGCATTAGCCGGATTACGCGGTGCCGGTCAGGAAGAAATCGGTCGTTTGCTATTCGGATTACGCAATTTAGATCAAGGTTCGATTTATTTGGACAATAAACCTTATCTGGCAAGCTCTCCGCAAGATGCGATTTATAAAGGTATCTCTCTGGTTGCCGGTGATCGTACTCATGAAAGTGTCTTTATGAACAGAACGACGACTGAAAATCTGTTTATTAATCCGGTTTTAAGCGGACACTCTCCACTCGAATGGTATAAACGCAAAGACGAGTTAAGTGAGAGTTGGTTCAAATTATTCGATATTCGTCCGAAGAACCTATTTATTGATGCCAGCGCATTATCCGGCGGTAATCAACAAAAAATTGTATTGGCACGTTGGATGCATCTAAATACGCCAATCCTAATTTTAGAAGACCCAACAGCCGGAGTCGATGTAGGTGCCCGTGCAGAAATTTACGATTTACTCAATAAAGCGCTTGGTGAAGGCATTGCAATTATCGTGATTTCCACTGATTTTGAAGAAATTGCCCATTTATGTAATCGGGCACTCGTATTTAACCGTGGTGATATTGCCGGAGAATTAAAAAACGAACAGATTACGTTTGCTAATTTACTTGCATTGGCTTCGGATTCCCAATCTAAAGCCGCATAAAAATAAATTCAGGGTGAGAATTTTCCCGCTCAATCCCCTTATATTTTCTTTGGAGGCTGTATGGCTCAAACTAATATAAAATCGACCGCACTTGAACAACCGGTATCCATTTCCCGTGATGGTTTTATGGCGTGGTTTACACAAATGCTAACTCGTTATGGATTACTCTGGCTTTGTGTGCTGTTAGTGATTATTTTCTCACTTACTACCGATTCTTTTGCTTCAATGCTCACTTTAAACGCTATTTTGGAAAGTAAATCTAAAATTGCCTTACTCGCATTAGCCGCAACAACAACGATGATTGTCGGGAAAATCGACTTAAACGTGGGTTTCGGCATCGTGCTATGGCATATTTTGGTCATCACTTTACAGGTACAATTCGGTTTTTCTTGGCCTGTGGCTATTTTGATCGTGTTAGCCATTGCCGCCCTCTACGGTTTGTTGAACGGTATTTTGGTCGCCTTAGCCGATATTGACAGTTTTGTGGCAACACTCGGCTCTGGTACTGTATTGTATGCCGTGGCACTATGGCATTCAGGCGGGCGACAAATTGTCGGCGATCTACCTGACGGCTTTATTGCACTAAACAGCACGGAAATTTTTGGAATTCCTATTTCAGCCTTCTACGTATTAATCGTCGCCGTTATTATGTGGCTTATCACCGAACATACACCAACCGGACGCTGTATGTATGCGGTAGGAGCAAATCCGACAGCAGCACGCCTCAACGGAATTAATATCAAAAAATATACGATTGTACCTTTCGTTGTATCCAGCGTTCTCACCGCATTTACCGGCGTACTGATCTCCGCACAACAAGGAGTCGGTCAAGCGAGTGTGGGAATGGACTACTTGTTACCCGCCTTAGTTGGTGCTTTTCTAGGAAGTACGACTATCCGCCCAGGCCGAATTAATGTGTGGGGAACAGTTGTCGGTATCGCAATACTCGCAATTGGTATTTCAGGTATTCAGCAATTTGGTGGCGCATTCTGGGTTGAACCATTATTTAATGGTGCGACACTCTTGTTATCCATCACTATTGCAGGCTATGCACAACGTAAACGCTTGCTTAACCAAAAATCCATCCAAAAGAAAGTGTCTAACTAACTCAATAGGAGCTCTCTATGAAACATTTCTTTCGTAAAACCTTAACTGCAGTTGCTACACTTGCTGCAATTTCTTTCACAAACAATGTATTAGCTAATGATCCCTTCGTTGAAGATGCTAAAAAACAAGTCGCTGCAGCAACCGCAAAACAGGAAAAGTGGGATGGTCCGACAACAGGTCCTCAACTACAACAAGGTAAAAGCATTATTTTTATCGCATCTGATATGAAAAACGGTGGTGTTTTAGGAGTAATTGACGGCATGAAAGAAGCCTCAAACGTTGCCGGTTGGAAATTTGATGTATTGGATGGGGCAGGTACAGTAAATAACCAATTAGCCGCATTAAATCAAGCCATTGCAAAAAAACCGGATGCGATTGTTATTGGTGGTTGGAATCCAAACGTAGCAAAAATTCCACTACAAAAAGCAAGTAAAAACGGCATTACTTTAGTGGCATGGCACGCCTCTCCACAACCGGGTCCTGATGACAAATACAATATTTTCTATAATGTAACCTCTGACTCTGATGAAATCGCCAGACTTTCCGCTCTACAAGCAGTCGCAAAATCTGACGGAAAAGCAAAAGTCGTGATTCTGACGGATTCGTTATATGAAATCGCATTGCGTAAAGCTAATGTGATGAAAGAAGTTATTGAAAAATGTCGAGACTGTAAAGTATTAGAATTTATCGATACACCATTAGCAGATACCTCTAGCCGTATGCCTAGCCTAACATTCAGTCTATTGCAAAAATATGGTGATGACTTGCAATATACATTAGCGATCAACGACTTATATTTTGATTTTATGTCACCTTCATTACGTTCCGCCAATAAAGGGGAAATGCCATATAACATTTCTGCCGGAGATGGTTCCGTGACAGCTTATCAACGTATTCGTAATAACGATAAACAGTTCGCTACTGTTCCGGAACCACTTAATTTACATGGTTGGCAATTGGTTGATGAATTAAACCGTGCCTTCTCTAAAGAAAAACCATCTGGTTATATCACACCGGCACACCTTGTTATTCAAGAAAATGTTGCTTTTGACGGTGGTGATAAAAATCTTTATGACCCACAAAACGGTTATAAAGAAGCTTATAAAACCATTTGGGGTGTGAAATAAAGAAACGTTGTTCAATAGAAGGGGATAATCCTAAATAAAATGGGATGAGGATAAAGTGCGGTCAAAAATCGTAGTGTTTTTCTATATCCTCCCCTTCTGTTTTACAGATAAAAACCGTTAGGAACAATATATATGGCAATATTTACAACTGAAATTTATGACGAACGTTTCTACACGTTAGTTGGCACGAAATTCCAACTGGATGAGCTTTTTTCTAATGCAGTCTGGGCAGAAGGCCCGGTTTGGTTACCCCAACAACAAGCGGTCATTTTTAGTGATGTGAAAGGTAACACCCTGTATCGTTGGACAAAACAAAACGGTACACAAGTATTACGTTCACCGTCTTATTTCGCTAACGGTAATACCCTTGACATGGAAGGAAATCTGATTACTTGCGAACATGGCAGACGAGCAATCAGTAAAACCGATAAACAAGGTAATGTACAAATTTTAGTAGATAAGCTGGAAGGAAAACGTTTCAATTCCCCAAATGATCTTGTCGTAAAATCCGATGGTACAATTTGGTTTACCGATCCACCATACGGTATTTTAAGTGATGCAGAAGGAAAAAAATCGCCAAGTGAAATTATCGGTTGCTATGTTTATTGTTACGATCCTAAAACAGATGAAATCAATATTGCTACTTTTAATGTAATGCGTCCAAATGGTTTGGCATTCTCGCAGGATGAAAAACAACTCTTTGTTGCCGATATGTCCGCTGTTGAATTTGAAAAAGAAGGATTGCATCATTTAGTCGTTTTTGATGTGGAAGGAAAACGTTTGAAAAACCGCCGTAATGTAGCAGAAATTAATCCGGGTATTCCGGATGGTTTACAAATTGATAAACAAGGAGTCATATATTGCAGCTGTGAAAACGGAATTCTTGTTTTATTATCGGATGGAACATATTTAGGGCGCTTTATTGTAGGTAAAACGACTTCAAACTGCACTTTTGGGGATGATCAAAAAACATTATTTATCACCTCAACCAACAGCTTATACAAACTAACTATTGAATAATAAGGAATCAGCATGAATTATTATCTTGGCATCGATTGTGGGGGAACCTTTATTAAAGCCGCATTATTCGATCAACAGGGCAATATGTCCGCTTGCATGCGTAAAAATGTTGAGGTCATCAGTGAAAAAGCAGGCTACGCAGAACGAGATATGACACAATTATGGCTGATTTGTGCTGAAGTCATACGCCAAACAATAAGAGAAAGCAAGGTTAACCCAGAGCAAATTAAAGGTGTCGGAATTTCCGCCCAAGGAAAAGGGGCATTTTTATTAGATAAACAAAAAAAACCGCTTGGTAAAGCCATCCTATCTTCTGATCAACGCTCTTTAAATATCGTACGTCAATGGCAACAAGAAGGGATACCGGAAAAACTCTACCCGATCACTCGGCAAACTTTGTGGACAGGGCATCCTGTTTCCATTTTACGTTGGATAAAAGAAAATGAGCCTGAACGCTATGCCAAAATCGGTTCAATATTGATGTCGCACGATTATCTTCGCTTTTGTTTAACCGGTGAGTTACATTGCGAAGAAACGAATATTTCCGAGTCCAATTTGTATAATATGGAAAGCGGTAAATATGAAGATGAACTCGCAGAAATCCTTGGATTGTCCGGTATTCTTGAGAAGATGCCACCCATTATCGCCCCCGATCAAGTGGCAGGTTATGTGACTTATGAAGCTGCCCAATTATCAGGCTTAATGGAAGGTACACCGGTAGTAGGTGGATTATTTGATGTAATTTCTACCGCACTTTGTGCCGGATTGGATGATGAGAAAAAACTTAATGTGGTTTTAGGTACTTGGTCGGTAGTCAGCGGTGTGACGGATCATATTGACCCAAATCAAACTATCCCTTTCGTTTACGGACGCTATGCGGAAAAAGGGAAATTCTTAGTCCATGAAGCCAGCCCAACATCCGCCGGCAATCTAGAATGGTTTATCAAGCAATGGAATTTAGATTATCATCAAATTAATAAAGGTATTGAACAATTGCCACCCTCCTCAAGCTCCGTACTATTTGTTCCTTTCCTGTACGGTTCGAATGCCGGGCTCGGAATGCAAGCAGGATTCTACGGCATACAATCTCACCATACTCAAATGCACCTGATGCAAGCCGTCTATGAAGGTGTACTATTCAGTGCAATGTATCATTTAAACCGAATGTTACAGCGCTTTCCTGATGTCAATGTCCTCAGAATTACCGGTGGACCGACAAAGTCCAATGTATGGTTACAAATGCTGGCTGATTTAACTGGAATGATGTTAGAAATCCCCACAACGGAAGAAACGGGTTGTTTAGGTGCAGCACTAATGGCAATGCAAAGTGCGGAAGAAACGCCAATTAAACTGGCTGACAACATGCGGAAAATTTATCCCAACCCCGATAACTATCAATCATATCAGGAAAAATATGCTAAATATGTCCGCTTGATTGAGGCATTAAAAACGTTGTTGTAGTCTATAAGACAAATCATTTAAGAATAGATAAAAGTCCGAAGTATTTACCAGATAAATATTATCTGCGAAAACAAAGAAATTTATAAAGCCTAACAACCCCGTTAGGCTTTTCTTTCTATCATTGATATTTTATAAATCTGTTAAATCTTCAATTTTAGGAATTAGATATATGGGTCAATCCAACTATTCCTAATCACGATCTTTTAAGTGGTCTGTAAATTTCAGGTATAAAAAAAGCCGCTTAATGCGACTATCTTATTGATTTTGTGGATAATTTAAATGGTGCCCGAAGCCAGACTTGAACTGGCACGCCTCGAAAGGCGAGGGATTTTAAATCCCTTGTGTCTACCGATTCCACCACTCGGGCAATGGAGCGGGAAACGAGGCTCGAACTCGCGACCCCGACCTTGGCAAGGTCGTGCTCTACCAACTGAGCTATTCCCGCTTTGTCATTGAGACAACGGGGCGTATTTTACTGATTTATGAAATACTGTCAAATAGAAATGGTAAAAAACGGATTGATTGATTAAAAAAAATTCAAAAATAAAGTGCGGCTTATATAGACCGCACTTTTATGTTATTTCAAGTTATTTACTCGGCGTTTGCATAAAACGGAAGAAATCGCTGTCCGGCTTCAAGATCATCATATTATCCGGATTTGAAAAGCTCTCTTCATAGGCTTTTAAGCTACGCACAAAACTAAAGAATTGTGGCTCTTGTGAAAATGCATCGGAATACAGTTTTGCCGCCGCCGCATCACCCGAACCGCGTAATTCTTGCGCCGTTTTATTGGCATTTGCCAAAATCAGGGTAACTTTACGATCTACATCAGCTTGAATAAAAGCCGCTTTTTCCTTACCTTGTGAACGATGTTCCCGTGCGACTGCATCACGTTCTGCACGCATACGTTGGTAAATTGAAGAAGAAACTTCGTCCGGTAAGTTGATCTGTTTTACACGCACATCAACCACCTCGATTCCAAGTTCAGCCGTACTGTCTTGTCCAGAATTCAAGGCTTTTTTCGCCCCCTCCATTAATTCGCCTCGAGTACCTGAAACAATGTCTTTAATGGTACGCGAACCGATTTCAGAACGCAGACGGTCGTTCACTTTGCGGCTCAATAAACTCGCAGCTTGGCTGTAATCTCCGCCGCCGGTTGAAGTATAAAAGCGACCAAAATCACTGATTTTCCATTTCACATAGGAATCGACCAGTAAGTCTTTTTTCTCTACGGTTACAAAACGTGTCGCAGAACCATCTAAAGTGCGGATACGTGCATCCAGTACCTTAATGCTATCAATAAGCGGTACTTTAAAATGTAAGCCGGGTTCATAAACAACGACTTTATTATCCGCATCACGCTGCACTTTGTTAAAACGCAGCATAATGCCTCTCGTACCTTCGGCGACAACAATCACACTTGAATAAATCACCGCAGCGATGACTAAAATAACGGGTAATAAAAATTTACGCATTAATTGAATCTCCCTTGGCGAACCGGTTCAGCAGTATTATTGTTTTTAGGATGACTTGATTGATTTTCAGGTTGAGTTAAAACCGGCGCAGAATCAACCGCACTTTGTACTTTTGATTCATTTCTCTTTCCCATAATTTGTTCAAGAGGTAATACCGTTAAATTATTACCGTTATTTCCATCCAACATAATTTTCGGTGTATTAGCCATCACTTTTTCCATAGTTTGAATATATAAACGCTCACGCAATAAATTAGGTGCCGCTTTAAATTCCGGCAATAAGCGTTGCAGACGCTCGACTTCCCCTTTCGCATCTAGAACGATACGATCCTTATAAGCCGTTGCTTCTTCCAAAATACGTTGTGCATCACCACGTGCAATCGGCTCTCTTTCACGGGCATAGGCCTCCGCTTCACGAATAAAGCGTTGTTCATCTTCTTGTGCTTTAATCGCGTCATCAAATGCGTCTTTGACTTCTTCCGGCGGACGTGCTGATTGGAAGTTCACGTCAATAACATCAAGCCCCATGTCATAAGGTTTGATGATTTCATTCAAGGCTTTCCAGGTATTTTCACGCACTACCGCTCGACCGGTTGTAAGAATATCATTCATCGTCATATGACCGATTACATAGCGTAATGCGCTGTCCGTTGCCTGATTTAAGCTATCATCAGCATTTGTCACGCTAAAACGATATTTCGCCGGATCTTGAACACGATATTGCACGGTCATTTCCACTTTTACCATGTTCTCATCTTGGGTGAGCATTGCCCCTTGAGTTCTTAACTCTTTTACTTGTTCTACATTGACCGGCAAGACTTTATCCACAAAAGTCGGTTTCCAGTTTAAGCCAGGTTGAACAATAGAGTGCAATTCTCCAAAACGCAGAACGACTCCACGCTCAGCCTCTTTAATAGTGTAGAAGCCGCTAGCGCCCCAAACAATTGCCCCTAATGCAACGGCAATTGGTAACGCTTTACCCCAATTAACTGGAGCTGAAGGCCTATTGTTATTAGAACTGCCATTATTTTGACCGCCCTTTTTACCGCCACCGAGTTTTTTCAGCAAATTATTAAAAATTTCCTCAATATCCGGTGGAGATTGTTCCTGATTTCCACGGTTTTGATTTGAATCCCATCCGTTATTTGATGAGTTTCCAGGCTTTTGCTCATTGCTCTGCCCCGGCTTGCCCCAAGGATCCTGTCCTGAATTCTGCGACATGTCGTTTGATTCTCCATTTGTCAAAAAATTGTTACGAGTTTATCGGAATAATGGGGGCTCGTCTATCAAAATACAAGGCATTTCCAGAATAAAATCCCCCTTAATGATTTAAATATTTCTCTATTTAATTTACTTCATACTGAATGAGACGATCGAGCGTTTTTTGCTTAAGCGTTTTCCCATTCCAATGTAAAAAGTGCGGTTGATTTTTAAGTTGATTGGTAAAAGCAGCCAAGTAAAAAGGCAGTTCATTGGTGAAAAAAAGTTTACCCTGTGGACAATAATCCGAAAAAATTTTTAATTCGTGAGGTAAATGGCGTACTTCCGATAATTTCACAATACCCACGCCTTGTGATTTTAATATGGCTTCACGTAAGCACCAGCTCCGATAAAATGTCCCTTCAATATCCGATTGTTGGCTAAACCACATGACCTCATCTCCCGGTGCGAAATGCTGCATTAATCCAAGAAAATATCGCTGTTTTGGAAATTCGATGTCAATGCCAACCGTACTTTTCTTTTCCGCTCTGTTTTGCAAAATAACCGCAACCCAATCAGCCGAATGGCTAATGTTAAAATCAATTGTTTCATTTGGAAAATAAGGTCTCCCGCTCTCTGTACGTTCAATTTTTCCTAAAAGTGCGGTATTTTTCCCTACTGTTTTCAGTAATTTCCAGAGTAGGAAATGAGCTAATTTCTGGCATTGATGGCGTTGACGCACTCGTGGATTTTCAGATTGTAGGGTAATCAAACTTTCCGGCACAATTTCGGGTGGAATTTCATCAAAAGGAAAAGGTTGTTGAATATTGGCGTAAGCAATTAATGTTGTCATAAAACAATTAAAAAGTGAAAGTGCGGTCATATTAACCGCACTTTTTTATCATTTGAGTAAATAAGCACGTAGTTTCGCAAAATCATTTTCCATTTCATCGGAAAGTAGCGGCAACTTATTATGCTTATCTAATGTTTCCGGCAAAGGTAATTCGAGATTCAAAATTCGCTCAACAGATTCTTTAAATTTTGCCGGATGTGCCGTGCAAAGGAAAATTCCTGTTTCATCATCGTTAAGCTGATCTTTCAATACTTGATAAGCTATCGCACCATGAGGTTCGCAAGTATATCCCTCAGCATACAATGCTTTTAGGGTTTGTTCCGTTTGCGCATCAGTCAGCATCCCCGAACCTAAATCCGATAAATTCCAACCATTACGCTTAAATAACTCTTCCACTCGTGGCCAGTTATTCGGGCGACTAACATCCATCGCATTAGAAAGTGTCGCAACAGTCACTTTCGGTTCCCATTTGCCGGATTGTAAATAACGCGGCACAGTATCATTGGCATTAGTAGAAGCGATAAAACGCTTAATCGGTAAACCTAAGGTTTTTGCAATTAATCCTGCAGTTAAATTACCGAAATTCCCGCTTGGTACGGAAACAACCACATTATTGCGTTTTTCTTTTGGCAGCTGAGCCACCGCCTCAAAATAATAACAAATTTGAGCCAATAAACGGCTGATATTAATGGAATTGGCAGAGTTTAACCCGATAGCCTCTCGCAATTCTGCATCGTCAAAGGCTTGTTTAACCAATGCTTGACAGGCATCAAAATCACTGTTAATGGCAACAGTGCGAATATTACCCCCAAGGGTACAGAATGATTTTTCTTGTAGTGGGCTAATTTTTCCTTTCGGGTATAGAATCACCACATTAATATTTTCTAAACCATAAAAGGCGTGAGCCACCGCCGCACCGGTATCCCCTGAGGTTGCCGTTAAAATCGTAATTTTGCCATCGCCACGCACATTAGCAAGCGCTTGAGCCATAAAACGTCCGCCAAAATCTTTGAACGCTAAGGTTGGTCCGTGGAAAAGCTCAAGGGCATAAATATTCTCTTCGACTTTTTCTAAAGGAGCAGGAAAAGTAAAGGCATTTTTTACCATGGTATTTAGCTTGTCTGCGGGCAATTCTTCACCAATTAAAGCGGAAAGAATTTTTTGGCTGCGTTCAACCAACGGCAAATCCAATAATTCATTGATATTGGTTAATGTTGGAATGGTTTCCGGAAAAAATAAGCCTTGATCTTTCCCAAGCCCTTGACGCACGGCTTGGGCAAAATTAACTTGTTCTTCCGGGTGTTTGATGTTGTATAAATTCATTGTTAAACCGTTTATAAATGATAAATAAAATAGATTAAAAATTATCTCGTTTTGAAATTATGCCTAAGGCTCTCCTGCACTAGGCTAAATTTCTTACCCCTTGATTATCAACCTTGCAAATATGCACAAAACCTTCGTTATTTTGTAAATAATGATTTTCCAAATAAGTCGATAATTTAGTCGCCGTTTGAAGATCCGGTGCAATAGAAAAAATAGTTGGCCCCGATCCTGAAATCCCCGTTACTAATGCACCTAAATCACGCGTAGCCTGTTTTACTTCTGCAAAATTAGGCAATAATGATTCACGATAAGGCTCTGCGATGACATCTTTCATCATAATCGCTGCAAGATTTTCCTGCTGTGTATGACAAGCATGAACAAAACCGCCTAAATGACGACCATGGGAAATCACATCTTGTCGGGTATAACTTTTCGGTAGAATTGCCCGAGCTTCAGCAGTAGAAACTTCAATCCCTGGATAAGCCAACACCCAATACCAGTGATCGAAAAACGGCAGTTTTTGGCAAATATTACCGAGCGACTGTACCATAAACTGTACGCCGCCAAGATAACAAGGCGCAACGTTATCATAGTGAATAGAGCCTGAAATTCTCCCCTCTAATTCCCCCATCATTTCAAGCAATTCCATTTTAGAAAAGGGTTCATCATGAAACTGATTCAATGCCACTAATGCTGCGACAATTGAACAGGCACTCGACCCTAATCCCGATCCAATAGGCATATTTTTTTCGAGTGTTAAACGTAGCGATTTCACTTGAATTCCACGTAGTTTCAAACGCTCGATAAATAATACATAGGCTTGATAGACGATATTTTTTTGCGGTTCTTTCGGTAATTTACGGACAAAATAGCCCGCACTTTCCAATTCAAAACCGCTTGGGATTTCCTCAATTTGAACAACATCACCTAATAATGAACCATCAATAGGAGAAATTGCAGCTCCTAGCGTGTCAAAGCCTACACTAATGTTTGCGCTGGATGCCGGTGCATAGATTCTTAACATCGGGACTCCTGTTAATGTTGTAATGTTCTTAAAATATCGGCAAAAATACCCGCTGCGGTAACGGCATTGCCTGCACCATAACCACGTAATAATAACGGAATCGGTTGATAATAACGCGTATAGAATGCAAGGGCATTTTCACCGTCTTTCACTTTGTAAAGCGGATTGTTTTGATCCACTGCGACAATCGAAACTTTACATTTTCCTTCGCTGATTTGTCCCACGTAACGTAATACTTTACCTTCTGATTTTGCAGCCTCTACTCGAGCATTAAAATCATCATCAAGCTGTGGCAGCATTGCCATAAATTCGTCAGTAGATTTCCCCTCGGCAAAACCTTTTGGCAAGACGCCTTCTACTTCTACATCGGAAAGCTCTAACTCTAATCCTGCTTCACGAGCTAAAATTAACAGTTTACGGGCCACATCCTGCCCAGACAAATCATCACGCGGATCAGGCTCCGTAAATCCTTTTTCACGAGCAAGTGCGGTCACTTTTGACAAAGAAATTCCTTCTTCCAATTTTCCGAAAATAAAAGAGAGCGAACCTGATAAAATCCCTTCAAAACGTTCCAATTCATCGCCGGCAGCCAATAAATTTTGTAGGTTTTCAATTACCGGCAATCCCGCTCCTACATTTGTTTCATAGAGGAATTTATGTTGACCGGCTTGGGCATTTTTGCGTAACTCGTGGTAATATTCCAATTCACGTGTGTTCGCTTTTTTGTTTGGTGTCACAACGTGGAAACCTTCTTTTAAAGCTCGAGCATAAAGCCCAGCCACAGATTCTGCCGATGTGCAATCCACAAATACCGGATTCACCACGTGATGTAACTTAATGAAAGAAAGTAATACATCAAAATCGGAAGGCTGTGTCGCATTTTCAAGGTCGGTTTTCCAATTATCCAGATTTAAACCCTGTTCATTAAGCATCATTTTATTGGAGTTTGCAATGGCACAAACCCGAATTTCAATGTCCTTCTTTGCCAAATATTCCTTCTGACGTTTTACCTGCTCAATGAGTTCGCCACCTACACCACCTACACCAACTAAAAACATATCCACGACTTTCTTATTGTTAAAAAGTGCCTGATGGGTAGCTTTCACAGCCTCAATTGCTTTATTTTGTGGCACAACGGCGGAGATAGAACGCTCGCTGGAGCCTTGTGCAATCGCCACAATACTGATATTTGCTTGAGCCAAAGCAGAGAAGAAACGGGCAGCAATGCCTTTAGCTTGTTTCATTCCGTCACCCACGACAGAAATAATAGACATATCTTTAATCACTTCAATAGGCTCTAACTGGCTCGCACTAAGTTCATCAGAAAATTCATTCTCAAGCACCATTTTTGCCAGTTCTGACGACTTGACCGGTACGCAGAAACTAATGCTGTATTCAGACGAAGATTGTGTAATTAAAATCACTGAGATCCCTGCACTCGACATCGCCGAGAATACACGAGACGCCATACCAACCATTCCTTGCATTCCAGGTCCAGAAACATTAAACATTGCCAAATTATCTAAATTCGTAATGCCTTTTACCTGCAAACCTTCAGCTTTCACATTACCATCAATAATTGATCCCGGTGCGGACGGATTACCGGTATTCTTAATGACACAAGGGATATTCTTCGGTAATAATGGACCAATAGTTCGTGGGTGAATCACTTTTGCACCAAAATAAGAAAGCTCCATTGCCTCGCGGTAAGATAGGGTTGGTAGCAAGCGTGCATCCGGCACTAAACGGGGATCACAAGTATAAACACCATCAACATCTGTCCAAATTTCACAGACACTCGCATCTAAACAGGCAGCTAGACAGGCTGCGGAATAATCAGAGCCATTACGTCCCAAAAGCACGAGTTCACCTTGTTCATTACCTGCAGTGAAACCCGCCATTAATACGACTTTATCTTTTCCAATGCTTGCCACATCCACACGTTTGGTCGATTCTGTAATTTCAACGGAAGATTCTAAATAATTTCCTTTTGCAAGTAATTGTTTTACCGGATCAATAACATGAACCTCATAGCCACGGGCTTCAAACCAAGCTTTCATCATTGCAATTGAAAGTTTTTCACCACGACAATCAATCGTCGCTTTCACCGCATCTTCCACTTTACCCGCTTGACGAATTTCTTCTAATAATCCCTTAATTTGAGAAAATTCAGCATCGATTAAGGCTTTCATACCATCTAAATCAAATTGATTATTTTCGGCATACAATCCATTAATAATATTATAGAAAATTTCAAGGGATTCATTGAAATGAGTATCGGTGGGTTGATTTAAAGCAGCTTTTTCAGAAAGGGCGACAAGATGGTTAGTAATTTTAGCAGGGGCTGATAATACACCTGCAGCCTGCTCCGCTAAATGAGCCTGCTCAATAAGTCTTGCGGCTTGAGAAAAACGCTCCGGATTCGCAAGGGAAGTGCCGCCAAATTTGAGTACTCGCATAATTGATTCTCCTAGAAATATTTTATTTTAAACCGATAAAAAACCCGCATTCAGTTGAATTGCGGGTTTTCGATATTCCATTTTTCGTGCATTAACCCGCGCCATTAAACATCGTAATGGTCATCATAATAATGATAGCGGTAAAAGTGCGGTTAATTTTCATTGTGTTTTATCTTTCAAAACGAATGCGCTAAGAAATACCGAAATTTCATAAAGTTGTCAAACATAAAATAACAATTTAACTGAATTTTTTTCAAGTCATTAAATTTCGTGTAAACTAGCCGCACTTTGAATAAGGAGAATCCAATGAACATTCAACATAACTTACGAGACATTCAGGAAAGTATTCATGAGGGATGTGTTCAAGCTCATCGACCTTTAAATGAGGTAAAGCTACTGGCTGTTTCTAAAACCAAACCGGTTTCCGATATTTTAGAAGCTTATCAGGCGGGACAAATTGCCTTTGGTGAAAATTACGTGCAGGAAGGTGTGGAAAAAATTCAATATTTTGAACAACAAAAGATTAAGCTTGAGTGGCATTTTATTGGACCTTTGCAATCCAATAAAAGTCGTTTGGTAGCAGAGTATTTCGACTGGATGCAAACGCTTGATCGAGTGAAAATTGCCGAACGGTTGAATGAACAAAGACCCCAAAATAAAGCCCCGCTAAATGTGCTGATTCAAATTAATATCAGCGATGAAGATAGTAAATCCGGTATTCAACCTGAATCAATGCTCGATCTTGCCAAACACATTGAAAATCTACCGCACTTACGTCTACGCGGTTTAATGGCAATTCCCGCTCCGACTCCAAATGTTGCCGAGCAAGAAAATACTTTCAAAAAAATGGCGGAACTATTTGGACAACTTAAACAAGCCTTTCCAAACGGGCAAATCGATACGCTTTCAATGGGAATGACGGATGATATGCCAAGTGCTATAAAATGTGGTTCAACGATAGTTAGAATTGGTACGGCAATTTTTGGTGCACGAGATTATTCCCCCAAATAGTGCCTATCAATCCAAACCCGCAAGGGATACTATATCCCTTTATCTCTAAACTGCCCACGATAGCAATATGCCAAAAAGCAAAATCCCCCGAACCTTTCAGCTCAGGGGATGACTCTATGTCGTAAATATAAAAA
>NZ_MLAJ01000010.1 GCF_002000485.1 Rodentibacter ratti
TTTTAGTTAAAAATAAAAACCGCACCAAAGTGCGGTCAATTTTTCAATGATTTTATACACCCCGCCAAGTTCTTACCGGGCCTGTATCAACATGGATAAAATTACTACGTGGATAAAATCCAACCCCACCATTATCAAGTTTTTCTGCAGTCTGCTTAACTTTTACTAATGGAGTACCATCAATGCGGAAATCCACCGCCTGACCTTTTACATGGTAGCTATTACTCGCAACCCCTCTACTTTGGCGATGACGCATTGCATTAGTGGAAGGAGAACGATAGCCACAAATAATCTGAATTTCAGCAGTTTGTAATCCTAAATGCCCCTGGATGCGATAAAGCTTCAAAAATAAATCGGGATCCATTCTGTGAGTCTGATTGGTTCTCTTATCACGCATAAAGTAATCAAGCTTTTTCAGAATTGATGCTGTAAACCCGGCATTTGGTGAAAATACACCACTTAAACGTTCACCTGTATTCACATTACGAAGTGCCAAAATACGGGGTTTAGCGGTCGAAACCATGGCCAAAACAGTATTAGGCGCAACGCTTGCGCCTAACAAGATACCACCTAGAGATAGCCACTTCCGCCGGCTTTGATTTATCTTATCCATTTATTTTCTCTTATTTCACTCTTCCGTCTTTCGACTAGAAAGATATGCTTTAGTTCACTAAAATGCGGTCAATATTACAAATATTTTTTCACTGTATTCCAGTTAATGTCACTATGACTAATAGCTTTGTCATATTGGTAAATATCCGGTAATACTTTAGTTTGACCGTTTTCAACCCACGAAGTGACATAATATAAGAAAACAGGATTATCCGAACGAACATTAGCTGAAGTCGTTTTCTTACTTGCTAAAACACTCTGTTTACGACTATCTGACCAACCTGCTTCTTTTAGCAAAATATCAGCCAACTGGGAAGATTTTTCCACACGAACACAACCTGAACTTAATGCTCGATCTTTACGTGAGAAAAGACCACGATTCGGCGTATCATGTAGATAAATGGCATCCGAACTCGGCATATTGAATTTATAATTGCCTAATGCGCTATCGCCCGGCGCTTGGCGGATGCGGTAAGGGAAATTTTTACCGATTTTATTCCAATCGATAGAATAAGGATCAATACTATTTCCTTTACTATCAAGAATACTATAACCATGGGCGGCCGCATAACCCGGATCTCGTCTCAATTTAGGTACAATATCTTCATTAATTAAACGCGTTGGTGCATTCCATGGCGGATTCACCACAACATTACTCAATTTACTGTACATAACTGGAGTACGGCGCTGATCTTTGCCCACGATGACCCGAGATTCTAGCACTAATCTTCCATCACGATAATATTGCAACTGATAACTTGGGATATTCACAAAAATACCATTGTGAAAATCAGGAATTACACGCAAACGCTGAGCATTAATGGCTAATTTTTTACCGGTTGGTGTTAAACCGGAACTCGAAATCATTGACGACAAAGCTTGAATAGTTTGACGATAATGTGAATTATCGGTAGATAAACCTTTCACATAAGTGAAAAGCTCATTATTTTTAACCGCACTTAACCATTGTTGAACTTGCTCATCACTTGGAGCCTGCGGCTTATATGAATTAGAACCGTACAGCCAGCGTTGAGCCTGCTGACTCACGTTTTTACTGTAATACATATAATCTAGAAATGCATCGCTCAAAAGCACATCGTACGTCAAACCACCGCTCTGTTGTGCTTGGCTTAAATTATCCAAAGACTTAGCCGAACGTTTGGAAATACCGCTCGCAATCATCGCAGCATATTCACGCAAAAATTGTTTTTCCGCAGATTTATCTTGCCATAATAAAGTATATTTATTATCTGCATAAAGTTTTGCAAGAATCGGTTTAAACTGTAAATTTTGTTCACCGATTTCATGGGTAAGAGACATCTCAAGCATAGCTTGCTTTTCTGCCGCTAAACGAGCTTGATCTTCTTTAATTTCTGCTTCTAATTTCGCACGTTCCTCAGGGGAAAGTTGCTCCATATCAACTGTCGCCGGACTAGGATGTGAAACCGTATCTTTAGCCCAATCAGCCAATGCACAACCGGACACTAACATTGATAATGATAATGCCTGTGCAATTTTAATCGTACCTTTTAACATAAGAGTTCCTTTAAAGATTTACAATACAGACCGCCCTTTGTTCAAAGAGCGGTCAAAATTTATTATTTTTTTATTTCTGCTTTATTTGATTCTTGCTGAATTTGTCCATTTAATTTTTCTTGTTTTACACTTAATTTCACCAAATCTGCAGCCATTTTTTCAGCTTCTTTTAAGAAGAAATCCGGCGCTTCATAATCCTTAGGTAAAGCATCAATGTCTTTTAACAATTTTTTCCCTTCACGTTTAAAACGATCATTAATATTTTTCAAACGTATCGCATCATCGCTATCATTCTCCGCTTTACGCTCTTGATAATTCAAGGACATAAACTTGCGATCGCGGCGTTCATCACGAATTTTTAATTCTTCATTTAATCCAATAAACTCCGGATCTTTCTCAATACGAGCTTGATGTTTTTTCTCTAATTCTGAAATATATTGGCGAACATTGCCCGTTTCAGCGTAAGTAGAGGCAGGAATTTTATCCCAAGGAAGTGCATTATCTTCCTTTTCTTCACCATATTCTTTCGCATCAATAATTTCAGGGAACTGAATATCCGCCGAAACACCTTTCAATTGTGTTGAGCCACCATTGATACGATAAAATTTTTGAATAGTATATTGCAAAATTCCCAGCGGGGTTTGATCTAAATCATAAACAAAATTCAATGAACGGCTTTGTTGAACAGTTCCTTTACCGAAAGTATTTTGTCCAATAATAATACCGCGATTGTAATCTTGCATTGCCGCAGCAAAAATTTCTGAAGCAGAAGCGCTAAAACGGTTGATCATTACTAATAATGGGCCTTTATATTGTTCTGCGCGATCATCATCTTCGTGTACACGAATTCGCTGATAAGCATCACGCACTTGAACCACCGGCCCATCGGTGATAAATAATCCACTTAATGCCACCGCTTCCGTCAAAGCACCGCCACCGTTTTCACGTAAATCGACAATCAAACCTTTAACGTGTTTTTTCTCTGCCTGAACCAATAATTTTTTTACATCTTCCGTTAAACCGATATAGAAACTTGGAATTTTAATTATCCCGATATTTTCCCCTTCCACTTTCTCAACGGTCAATTTAGCAGCTTGATCTTCAATACGCACTTTATCACGAACCAAAGTGATAATACGTGATTTTCCACCTTTAGCGGGTTCAATCTCAAGACGAACTTTTGTGCCTTTTTTACCTTTAATTTTGTCAACAATATCTTCTAGACGCCAACCAACGACATCCTCAATTTCACCTTTTTCTTGCCCTACACCAATAATTTTATCGCCGGCTTGTAATTTTTTACTGCGCTCTGCCGGTGCGCCGGGAACAAGAGATTTAATGCTGGTTTCATCATCTTCCGATTGTAAAGTTGCCCCAATCCCTTCTAATGAAAGATTCATACTTTCATTAAAACTTTTTGCGGTACGTGGCGAAAGATAACTGGTATGCGGATCAATTTCACGTGCAAAAGCATTTAAATATACTTGCACAATATCATCAGCTTTCGTTTGCGTTAAACGGCGAATCGCTAAATTATAGCGTTTTGCCAGTTTATTTTTAATTTCCGACCATTTTTTATCTTTTAGTTTTAAATTGATCACATCATTTTTTACACGTTCTTCCCAAAGACGGTTTGCCTCTTCTTCCGTCTTAGGAAAATCCGCTTTTTCACGATCAATTTCAATTTGATCTTTACCGTTTAAATTCGGCTCTTTATCTAATAATGAAAGCGCATAAACATAGCGTTCATAACGACGTTTCATCATTAAATCATAAATTGCAAAGGCGGCTGAAAGATCACCTTGATTTAATTGATCATCTAACAATGATCCATACTTCTGGCGTAATTCATCTACATCCGATTGTAGAAAAGTATTGCGGCTATAATCCAAACTTTTGATATAACGATCAAAAATCTTCTCGGAAAAGACATCATCAAGCTGAAATTTTCGATAATGAGACTGCGTTAAGCGTGTTGTCGCACGTTTCGTTGCCAGCTGATTTTCTTCTGTTGCAGAAGGAATTTGAATATCACTTAACTTCAACTTAGATTCAACAGCAAAACCCACACTAGAATGAAGGAACAACGCACTTAATACAGCAGTTGCTAAAATACTTTTGGTCATTATCAATTTCATTTAATCTTTCCCGATAAAATATCAATATTATGATTATGCGAATAAACGATCAGCCACAATATTCATTACTAAGCCGTTTTCAAGTTCTACGCGAGCCGAATCTTTTAATACTTCAACAATGATACCTTTCTTCGCTAGATCGCCCACTTTCACTTTAACAACCGAACCTTTAGAAAGAGTAGATAAATCGACCGCACTTAACTCAACCTTTGGCTTAGGTTTACGTGGCGACTTCAAATTATTTTGACGACGCGGCTGGCGTTTTTGCTGCGCTTTTTTCTCAGCCAATTCCGCTTTGCGTTTTTCTGCAAATTTTGCTTTTGCCTCAGCGAGTTGCTCTGCTGCATGTGCTACATGCTCGGCATCCAACACACCGGCCGGATTGCCATATAAATCCACACGCTCAGCCCCTTCACGACAGCCATGTAAATAACGCCAATTTGAGGTATATTGGCGAAGAGCATGACGTAACTGTGTTTTACTTACCCTGTCATCCTCTTTTAGTGCCTCAGCCAAATCTTGGAATAAACCGATTTTCAGAGGTTTTGCCTCACCTTCTAAAATAAAGCAAAGTGGAAATTTTTCTGCTAAATAAGCAATAATTTCCTTATTATTCGTCAATTTTTGTAGATTTGATGATGTTTCTTCAGTTTGCTGAACATCAAGTTGAGAATCTGTCATTGTTTGTCCTAGGATTGAAAATAAAAAACTTGCATAGTTTATCGCACTTTTATAAGAATTGACAATGTCCCAAGCAAGTTTAGGAATCAAGTTATTTGCCACTCTATCAATTTCAATAAACGTTTGTTCATTTAAACTTCACAAACCGGGAGGATTAAGGATAAAATAGCCAATCTTTTTTGACCGCACTTTATATGTAACAAAAGCCTTATCATGACGACTACACCGAATTTTGCGAATATTCATAATAAAATCGCTCGCTGCAGTGAATGCGATAAAGTCGTCTCAGTACCTTACCCTTTGCCTCAAAATGAACATGCTGAATGCCCTCGCTGTCATCATACATTAGGCTCGACAAATCGTTGGTCACTACATCGCTGCGCGATGATTGCACTGTCAATTCTTATTCTAATGCCCTTTGCTTTGAAATTTCCTCTGTTAAGCATTGATTTGCTCGGTGTAAAAGTTGATGCTTCTGTATGGGAAGGAATTTGGAAAATGGCAACCGCAGGCTATCAATACACGGCTTTTTTAGTATTTATTTGTGCAGTATTAATGCCGATTTCTTTTGCAATTTTGGTTCTAATGCTATGGTTTGCTAAGTTACTTAATATTCGACCACGTAATGTTTTACTTTTTTTAAGCTATATTAAGCCTTGGGTGATGTTTGATGTCTATCTCGTGGCACTCGGCGTGTCAATGTTTAAGGTACGCGAATATGCCGCATTGCAAATTGATGTCTATTTATTGGCATTTATATTTACGGCACTTTTAACCACTTTATTATTTATCAAGATTAATCTAAATGAATTATGGGACGAATTTTATCCTGAACATAAACAAATACACGCGCCAATAGAAGAGAAGATTGAATTGTGTACCGCCTGCAACTATTCGTTCCCTCATTCAGACATAAAACATATAAATCATCACGATGTTTGTCCTCGTTGTGATTCACGCTTAGATATTCCCGAATCAATAAAATTACAGCGTACTTGGGCAACTCTAATCGCCGGTATTATTATGCTTTTTCCGGCAAACTTATTACCGATATCCGGTGTTTATCTAACTGGCGTCTTAACCGAAGATACATTGATGTCCGGTGTGATTTCATTCATTGAAATGAAAAGCTATTTTGTCGCCTTTGTCGTGTTTTTTGCGAGTATTTTTGTGCCAATTAGTAAAATTTTTATTATGCTATATTTGCTTGCCTGTGTGCACTTCAAATGGCAACACTCCATTAAATGGCAAATGCGCTTGTTACATATCGTGCATTTTATCGGACGTTGGTCTATGCTTGATCTATTTGTTCTTGCATTAATGATGTCACTTGTTACACGTGGACAAATTATTAATTTTACGGTAGGCCCTGCCGCCTTTTACTTTGGCGCTGCGGTCTTTCTCACAATGATTTCAACCTCACAATTCGATAGTCGACTTATTTGGAAAATTTATGACCGAAAAACAACAACCGAATAATGATTCAACTCCCCCTACTACAAACGTTGATTCACAATATAAAACGATTCAATCTGTTTTACGTAAAAACCGAAAAGTTTCTCCTTTTTGGTTATTACCTTTTATCGCTCTTTGTATCGGTGCGATTCTTTTTTTCCAAATAGTCGAAGAACAGGGTAAAACGATCAAAATTACCTTTACAAACGGTTCAGGCTTAGTCGCTGATAAAACCCCTATTCGCTATCAAGGACTACAAATAGGCGTAGTAAAAAAAGTAAACTTTACCGACAATATGCAAAAAGTTGAGGTAATCGCTAATATTTATCCGGAAGCAACAAGTGTTCTACGTGAAAACACAAAATTCTGGGTCGTACAACCCAGCGTTTCCCTTGCCGGTATTTCAGGATTAGATTCCCTTGTATCAGGAAATTACATTACACTACAACCAGGAGATGGTAATAGCGAGGATGAATTTATTGCTCAAGAAAAAGGACCAATAGCTCAAGTGGCACCGGGTGATTTACTCATCCATTTAATCTCAGATGATCTTGGCTCTATTTCTGTTGGGGCTTCTGTTTATTTCAAAAAATTACCTGTTGGTAAAATTTATGATTACCGCTTTAATAAAGACAATAAAGTAGAGATTGATGTTGTAATTGAGAAAGAATATACCCGTTTTGTGAAAAAAGACTCACGCTTTTGGAATATTAGCGGTATCGCTGCGAATATTACACCGGCAGGGTTAAATTTTAATATGGAAAGTGTTAACTCTATTGTACAAGGTGCTGTTTCTTTTGATTCACCGTCAAACAGCGTCGAGGCAACCGAAAATACGATTTATACCCTGTATCCTAACCTACAAGCGGCAAAACGGGGAATTAATGTTGAAATCACCGTTCCAGCCGTCACCGGCTTAGAAGAAGGGCGTAACGATGTGTATTATCAAGATGACAAAATAGGGGTTCTTTCTGCACTGAATACAGTTGAAAATAATGAAAATATTTTACAAGGAACATTACTTATCGATCCAAATCAAGCAAATTTATTAAAAACTGATACCCGCATTGTGCTTCGCAATAAAAAGCCAACTTTAGGTGATTTAACCGATCCTAAACGATTTTTCAGTGGAGATTACTTTGAAATTATCCCTGGTGAAGGGACAGAGCGATTACAATTCGATGTAATAAAAGAAAACGAATTACTCTTAAAAGCGCCAAATACCCTAGTACTTACACTAACAGCACCGGAAAGCTATGGTGTATCGGAAGGTCAATCTGTTTATTACAACAATATTACAATCGGTGAAATTGTTAAACAAAAAATTAATGTAGAAGGCGTAGAATATCAAGTTGCAATTGCTTCCGCATATCGAAATTTAATTAACCCAAACACACTTTTTGTCGCAGCATCAAACTTTGATGTAAATCTAGGTATAGACGGTGTTCGTTTTGAATCAGCCCATCCGGAAAAATGGCTACAGGGTGGCATTCGCATTATTGCGAAAAAAGGCTTAGGTGAAGCACTGAAAACTTATCCGCTTTACAAAGATACACAAAATGCAGAATCCGGCATTACAGGAAATTTAGTCGAACCCGACATTACCTTGAAAACTTCAACTTTACCAAGCATTAGTAAGGCTTCTCTTGTGCTGTATCGTCAATATGAGGTAGGAAAAATTACTAATATCCAACCTCAGGCAAACCATTTCAATGTAGATGTCTATATTTATCCGCCTTATAAACATTTACTCACGGATAAAAGTGTCTTTTGGGTAGAAAATGCGGCCCAAGTAGATATTACCCCAAAAGGGATTAGTATTCAGGCAACACCGATTGCCCGCTCATTAAAAGGCGCAATTAGTTTTGATAACAGCAGCTCAGGAAAAAATAAAACATTGTACCCGAATGAATTACGGGCAAAATCTGCCGGGCAGGTAATCACCCTGTTCACAGACGATGCAACAAACTTGAGTAAAGGTATGAGCTTACGTTATCTAGGATTATCTATCGGTGAAGTGGAAAATATCACATTAGATCCGAAATCACATAAAATTACCGCGAAAGCGCTTATCAACCCGAATTATATGGGAATGATTGCCAAAGAAGGTTCAACCTTTAAGATCATTTCACCGCAAATTTCAGCCGGTGCAATTGAAAATTTAGATAGTTTATTGCAGCCCTATATTGATGTGGAAGTCGGAAAAGGAAAAGCTAAAACGCAATTTAATCTTGCACAAACTTCGCCAAGTCGCAATAAATACAGTAGTGGCGTGCCGTTTATTCTTGAAACAAATGATGCAATGAATTTAACCGAAGGTTCACCTGTGCTTTATCGTGGTGTCGAGGTCGGCACAATACGTAAATTCGATCTCAACAGTTTAGGCGATCGCGTACTTATCCATATTGCTATTACGCCTAAATATCAACATTTAGTACGTAAAAATTCTGAATTCTGGGTATCGTCCGGCTATGATTTCAGCCTAGGCTGGAAAGGTGCAGAATTTAATACCGGCAGTGTTCAACAATTGCTGAAAGGAGGGATTTCATTCTCTACGCCGTCAAGCACGATTGTTCAACCTCAAGCGCCGGCAAATCATCGTTTTTTATTACAAATTAAACGCCCTATAGAAGCGCCAAATTGGAATTCCGGAGCACTCCCTAATCAATAAAAAATTACGGAAAATTTAACCGCACTTTTGATAAAACAACCAAAGTGCGGTTATTTTTCTCCCTTTTTAAAAATACATAAAAAAATCCCCTGCTTGAACAGGGGATAAAAAGGAATTTATGAATAAAATCTCTAAAGTTTAGCTTTATCAAAAGGAATCTCGATAAAACGCAGACGATTATATTTACATATCTTTACAAAAGCAAGACAAAACTTACATTTTTACTAATATTAATCATTCAGCTATTTTTACGCTACAAATTTCAACAAAACCACCTATCAATTAACTAAAAATCAAATCCTCAAGTAAGAAGTGCGGTAGATTTTTCACCTTATTTTTATCCCGGTAATTTTTTTTGCTTCCAAAGGTATGAAATCCTTTTCATTATTAGTAAATAGCTATATTATAGGCGCTTGTTTTTTATGTCGTCCCTGCAAATTTGCAGGTCTTTATTTCTACTCAGTACCAACTTATTGGTGAAATTAGGGAGAAAACCAAAGCTAGTGGAAAATCCGGTTCAAAACAAGCCTATTATTGAGCTTCGTTCAGTCAAAAAATCTTACGGTTCTAATACCATTATTAACGACTTCAACTTAACCATTAACAATGGTGAATTCGTGACTATTCTTGGCCCTTCAGGCTGTGGTAAAACCACAGTATTACGCTTGTTAGCAGGCTTAGAGGAATTAGACTCAGGTCATATTATTTTGGATGGTGAAGACATCACCGATGTGCCGGCTGAAAAGCGACACATCAACACCGTTTTCCAAAGTTATGCGCTATTCCCGCATATGACTATTTTTGAGAACGTGGCTTTTGGTTTACGTATGCAAAAAGTACCCGAGTCTGAAATTAAACCTCGCGTACTAGAAGCCTTGCGTATGGTGCAATTGGAAGAAATGGCTGATCGTAAGCCAACCCAATTGTCAGGCGGTCAACAACAACGTATTGCTATCGCCCGTGCGGTTGTCAACAAACCGAAAGTGTTATTGCTAGATGAATCCTTATCCGCATTAGACTATAAATTACGTAAACAAATGCAATACGAACTGAAAGTATTGCAACGTCAATTAGGCATCACTTTTATTTTCGTTACTCACGATCAAGAAGAAGCAATCACAATGTCTGATCGCATCGTGTTGTTACGTAAAGGCAAAATCGCCCAAGACGGCTCACCACGTGAAATTTATGAAGAGCCGGCAAACTTATTTGTGGCACGTTTCATTGGTGAAATCAATGTCTTTAACGCTACCGTGATTGAACGTAAATCTGAGAATGTAGTACTGGCAAACGTAGAAGGCCGTGTCTGTGATATTTATACCGATATGCCTGTCGAAAAAGATCAAAAACTTCAAGTTCTTCTTCGTCCTGAAGATATTGTGATTGAAGAACTCGATGAAAACGAACAATCCAATGCAATTATCGGACATATTATTGACCGTACTTACAAAGGTATGACATTAGAATCTACCGTAGAATTTGACCATAATGGTATGCGTGTGCTGGTGAGCGAATTCTTTAACGAAGACGATCCGCACATGGACCACAGTGTAGGACAACGTGTAGGCATTACATGGCACGAAGGTTGGGAGGTTGTACTCAACGATGAAGATAATTAATAACAAATTTCAGAAAATTACTGTTGCAATTATCTTCGCTTGGCTAATCTTCTTTGTGCTGATTCCAAACTTATTGGTGTTAGTCGTAAGTTTTTTAACCCGAGATGGTAGCAACTTCTATGCTCTACCGTTTAACTTTGACAACTACATCAACCTGTTTAATCCGCTTTATGCTCAGGTCGTGTGGAATTCTTTGTATATGTCGGGGATTGCAACGATTATTTGCTTACTGATCGGCTATCCGTTCGCCTTTATGGTCAGTAAAATTCACCCAAAATATCGACCGATCTTATTGTTCCTTGTGGTGTTGCCATTTTGGACAAATTCGCTGATTCGTATTTATGGAATGAAAATATTCCTTGGCGTAAAAGGCGTGTTAAATACGATGCTAATGGATATGGGGATTTTGAGTGAGCCGATCCGTATTTTAAATACAGAGATCGCAGTCGTTATCGGACTCGTGTATTTATTGCTACCGTTCATGATTTTGCCACTCTACTCCGCTATTGAAAAACTAGACGGACGTTTATTAGAAGCCGCAAGAGACTTAGGAGCAAATACTTTCCAACGTTTCTTCCGAGTAATCTTACCATTAACAATGCCGGGAATTGTTGCTGGTTGCTTATTGGTACTATTACCTGCAATGGGAATGTTCTATGTTGCAGATTTATTGGGTGGTGCGAAAGTTCTGCTAGTGGGGAACGTAATTAAGAGCGAATTCTTAATTTCCCGAAACTGGCCGTTTGGTTCCGCAATCAGTATCGGTTTAACCATTTTGATGGCATTGCTTATTTTCGTTTACTACCGAGCAAATAAACTACTAAACAAAAAAGTGGAGTTGGAATAATGAGTCGTTTACTACGTAATATCTTTATGTTTGTGGTATACGCTTATTTGTATATCCCAATCATCATTTTAGTAACCAATTCTTTCAATGCCGACCGCTATGGTTTGACCTGGAAAGGATTTAGTTGGAACTGGTACGAACGTTTATTTAATAACGATACCTTAATTCAAGCGGCAATCCATTCCGTAACCATCGCATTTTTTGCCGCTACTTTGGCAACCATCGTGGGTGGCTTAACCGCAATCGCATTGTATCGTTACCGTTTCCGCGGTAAACAAGCGGTAAGCGGTATGTTATTTATCGTGATGATGTCGCCGGATATCGTTATGGCGGTGTCTTTGTTAGCATTATTTATGGTTGTAGGGATTTCATTAGGTTTCTGGTCATTACTCTTGGCGCACGTTACCTTCTGTTTACCTTATGTGACTGTCACAATTTTCTCCCGCTTAAATGGATTTGATTCCAGAATGTTGGAGGCAGCAAAAGACTTAGGCGCAAGTGAAGTAACCATTCTTCGTAAAATCATTATTCCGCTTGCATTACCTGCTATAGTTTCAGGTTGGTTATTAAGTTTTACAATTTCACTGGATGATGTTGTAGTTTCCTCATTTGTGAGTGGCGTAAGCTACGAGATTTTACCATTGCGTATCTTCTCACTGGTAAAAACCGGTGTCACACCTGAAGTCAATGCACTGGCAACCATTATGATTGTGCTTTCATTGGCACTCGTGATTTTAAGCCAGCTCATTACGCGTAAAAATAATTACTAAGACACGATAAAAGGTTTCACAAACCTTGTAATATCAAATAGAATACGCCTTGACGCACAATCAAGGCGTTTTTTTATACCTACAATTCCTGTAGGTGGTTTTTTTACCCCTCTTTTACGGAGAACAAACAAAAATGAAAAAATTTGCAGGTTTAATTACTGCCGGTTTAGTAGCTGCAACTCTAACAGCTTGTAATGACAAAGAAAACAAGACTGAAAATGCAAATGCACTGGCTACTGCTAATGATACTGTGTACCTATATACTTGGACTGAATATGTGCCGGATGGTCTTTTAGATGACTTCACTAAAGAAACCGGTATCAAAGTGATCGTTTCAAGTCTTGAATCAAATGAAACCATGTATGCAAAACTCAAAACCCAAGGTGAAGCCGGTGGTTATGATGTGATTGCACCATCGAATTACTTCGTGTCTAAAATGGCACGTGAAGGCATGTTAAAAGAACTTGATCACAGCAAATTGCCTGTAATTAAAGAATTAGACCCTGATTGGCTCGACAAACCTTATGACAAAGGAAATAAGTACTCTCTTCCTCAATTATTGGGTGCACCGGGTATTGCATTTAATACTAATACCTACAAAGGTTCAGATTTCACTTCTTGGGGCGATTTATGGAAACCTGAATTTGCCAACAAAGTACAGTTGCTAGATGATGCACGTGAAGTGTTTAATATTGCCTTATTAAAAATTGGTCAGGATCCAAATACTCAAGATCCGGCAATCATCAAACAAGCTTATGAAGAATTATTGAAATTACGTCCGAATGTACTTTCTTTCAACTCAGACAATCCTGCTAATTCTTTCATCTCAGGTGAAGTAGAGGTCGGTCAATTATGGAACGGTTCTGTGCGTATTGCGAAAAAAGAACAAGCACCTTTAAACATGGTATTTCCAAAAGAAGGCCCTGTACTTTGGGTAGATACATTGGCTATTCCTGCTACCTCTAAAAATCCGGACGGCGCACACAAACTTATCAACTATATGTTAGGTGCAAAAGCAGCTGAGAAATTAACTTTAGCGATTGGCTATCCAACGTCTAACGTTGAAGCGAAAAAAGTCTTACCAAAAGAAATCACTGAAGATCCGGCAATCTATCCAACAGCTGAAATATTAAAAAACAGCCACTGGCAAGATGACGTAGGTGATGCAATTCAATACTATGAACAATATTACCAAGAATTAAAAGCAGCGAAATAATCTCGCTTAATTCAAATACGTTTAAAGTGCGGTCAAAATTTCTTACGTTTTTGACCGCACTTTTTACACCCAATCGTTATAAAATAAAACAAATAACGTTTAAATATAAAAACATTTAAAAATCCTCTTATATTCCAATTCCTTGACTTAGATCATCACTCACCTACTTATATTTCTTTAGAATAAAAATAACTATTAAAGGTTATCTTTTTGCTGTTTTTTATCAATTTGGAGTACATTTATGTCAAAAACCACCAAAATTATGGCCGCACTTTGCCTTATGGGTGTAGGTGCGCTAGCGTTGTGGGGAACGCAAACTATTATGCATAAAACCAGCTCAACAGAATTCTGTGTGAGCTGCCATTCAATGAGTCACCCCCAACAAGAGTGGGAAGGTTCAAGCCATTTTGCGAATGCAAAAGGTATTCGTGCAGAATGTTCCGATTGCCATGTTCCACAAGAAGGCTGGCACTATGTGAAAGCAAAATTTATCGCACTGAAAGATGTGTGGTATGAAATGCAAGGTAAACTGGATTCAAAACAGAAATATGAGGCTCATCGTGCAGAAATGGTGCAGCGCGTATGGGATGAGATGAAAACAACGGATTCTCAAACTTGCCGTAGTTGTCATAGTTTTGATGCGATGGAATTTTCTGCTCAAACAAAATTAGCAAAAGAAACCCATATAAGTGCCAAAATCAATGGGCAGACCTGTATTGATTGTCACAAAGGCATCGTACATTTTTTGCCTGAAACTTATGGTAATGAAGGTGGACAATCTACAACCCATTTAGGCGGAAACATCACTCAAAACTCACCTATTTATGTAACAACGATGAGTTCCGCACAAGGTGAACAAGGTGGCGATATTCGCCTAATGCCTTATGCAGAAATAACCGATTGGCAAACCAAAGGCGAAGAAGTAGTTGGTATGTTGCACGGTTGGCAACAAGTTGGTGCAGACTCTGTGGTGTATCAAGAACTTGGCAAGCGAATTAGCGTGGCATTAGTAGATGAAGATGCTCGCAAGAGTATGAAAGTGTTGCAAACTAAACATGATGCAGTCACCGATTCTGAGTGGAAAGAAGTGAGCTTTATTGTTTCTGTTCCCAAAGAAAAAATGTCATCAGATTTAGCTGCACTTAATCAATATGGTAGCCTGTTAAATCAAACGCATTGTAGTAGTTGTCATGCGGCGATTAGTGCCGATCACTATACGGCAAACCAATGGATTGGAGTAGTGAACTCAATGAAAGATCGGACTTCGATGAATAAAGATGAAGTGCGTGCTTTAACCATTTATTTACAACGTAGCGCCAAAGATATGGCTGCGAAATAATTCACTTCTAGTAGCTAAATGAGGTTGAAATGAAAAAGAATAATATCAATCAACAACGCCGTAATTTCTTAAAAAATACATCTCTTGGCGTAGCAGGCGCATCACTTTCAGGTGGTATGGTGGTTTCAGCACTGTCTAAAAGTGCGATTGCGCGAGAATCTGAATTAAAAACAGTAGTTACTGCTGCACATTGGGGACCGATTGGCGTGGTGGTGCAAGATGGTAAAGCGGTAAAATCTGGTGCGGCAATTGAACCTGCAATTCCAAATGAATTACAAAGCGTGGTTGCTGATCAGCTTTATAGCGAAACCCGTGTAAAATACCCTATGGTACGCAAAGGCTATTTAGCAAACCCAGGTAACAGTGATACTACAATGCGTGGACGTGATGAATGGGTTCGCGTTTCTTGGGAACAAGCACTTGATCTTGTGCATAATCAACTCCAAAAAGTTCGTGATCAATATGGGGTTAGTGGAATTTATGCAGGGTCTTACGGCTGGTTTAGTAGTGGATCACTTCACGCTTCACGTACACTTTTACAACGTTATATGAATATTACTGGTGGTTTTGTTGGCTATAAAGGGGATTATTCCACAGGTGCTGCACAAGTGATTATGCCACATGTTCTTGGCACTATTGAAGTTTATGAACAACAAACCAGTTGGGAAGTATTACTTGAAAGCAGTGATATTATTGTACTTTGGGGGGCAAATCCCCTCACAACCTTACGTATTGCTTGGATGTCTTCAGATCAAAAAGGTATTGAATACTTCAAAAAATTCCAAGCCACAGGTAAACGTATTATCTGTATTGATCCAATCAAAAGTGAAACCTGCCAAATGCTTGGTGCAGAATGGATTCCTGTCAATACGGCAACAGATGTGCCATTGATGCTAGGGATTGCGCACACATTGGTTAGCGAAGACAAACACGATAGAGCCTTCTTAAAAAAATACACTACAGGTTACAGTAAATTTGAAGATTATCTGCTCGGTAAAACCGATGGACAGCCTAAAACGGCAGAATGGGCGAGTAAAATCTGTGGAGTGCCGATAGAAACTATAAAACAATTAGCCAACGATTTTTCCAGCAATCGTACTATGTTAATGGGAGGGTGGGGAATACAGCGCCAGCGCCATGGTGAGCAATCCCATTGGATGTTAGTTACCCTTGCATCAATGTTGGGGCAAATTGGTTTACCGGGTGGTGGCTTTGGATTTAGCTATCACTATGCAAATGGTGGTGTCCCAACAGCTACGGGAGGAACTATTGGTTCGATCAGTGCAACTCCTGCAGGTGGAACAGGTGAGAAAAGCTGGTTAGATGATTCGGCAAAATTTTCTTTCCCTGTGGCGCGTATTGCAGATGCCCTACTCAATCCAGGTAAAACCATTGATTATAATGGTACAAAAATTACCTATCCAGAAATTAAAGTTGTCTATTGGGCGGGCGGTAACCCATTTACCCAACACCAAAATACGAATTTATTAGTCAAAGCCTTTCAAAAACCAGAAACTGTTATCGTCAATGAAGTTAACTGGACACCAACGGCTCGTATGGCAGATATTGTTTTGCCTGCTACCACCAGTTACGAACGTAATGATTTAACCATGGGTGGCGACTATTCTATGTTTGCTATTTATCCAATGAAACAAGTTGTTCCGCCACAATTTGAAGCGAAAAATGATTTTGATATTTTTGCCGAACTTGCCAAACGAGCTGGTAAAGAAGAGGAATTTACAGAAGGCAAAACAGAAATAGAATGGTTGGAAGGTTTTTATAAAACTGCCTTTACCGCAGCGCGTAGCAACCGTGTTGCCATGCCTCGTTTTGAGCGATTTTGGGAAGAAAATAAACCCCTAATGTTTGAAGCTAATGACGATGCGAAAAAATGGGTGCGCTATGCAGAATTTCGTGAAGATCCATTGCTCAATCCGCTTGGCACACCATCAGGCAAAATTGAAATTTATTCTGATGTTGTGGCGAAGATGAATTATGACGATTGTAAAGGTCATCCGACTTGGATGGAACCAGAAGAATTTGCGGGTAATACGACAGATGAGTATCCACTCGCCTTAGTCACTCCGCATGCCTATTATCGTTTACATAGCCAATTAGCCCATACTTCATTGCGCCAAAAATATGTGGTTAATGATCGTGAACCTGTTTTGATTCACCCTGAAGATGCCAAAGCACGCGGTATTGTAGATGGGGATATTGTCCGTATCCATAATGTGCGAGGTCAGGTATTGGCGGGAGCTGTTGTAACCGAAGGTATTATTAAAGGGACATTAGGGTTACATGAAGGGGCATGGTATGATCCGCTTGATCTGGGTGAAAGTGAGAAGCCTCTGTGCAAAAATGGTAGCCCGAATGTGCTTACCCGTGATGAAGGCACATCTAAATTAGCGCAAGGTAACTCGCCGAATACTTGTATTGTTCAAGTAGAAAAATATACGGGCGTTGTGCCAGAAGTTACGGTGTTTAAACAGCCTAAGCACTCAACATAAAACAACAGAAGAATCAAGCGCACCTTTGAGTGCGTAAATCAAAGTGCGGTCAATTTTGACCGCACTTTTTCTTGGAAAGGGAGATTAGGCATTGACCTAGAAATTAGAGTGATAAGGCATCTTTTAATACTTGTGCAATACCGATCTCATTATTCGATGTAGTGACTTGTTTAGCCTGAGATTTCACTTCCTCTTCCGCATTGCCCATTGCGACACCTAAACCAACGACACTTAACATACTGATGTCATTATGATTATCTCCGAATGCTATCACTTCTTGCGGATCAATCCCCCACTCTTTTAATAACGCAAGAAGTCTTCCGCCTTTCGTATTACCGGCATTAGCAATATCCACACGATCCACCCACGACCATTCACAACTAAACTGTGAAATCGGCAGCTCATTCACTACATTATTCATAATCGCTTTATTTTCTGCGCTAATGACGCATTTCCAAATTGGATTATGATGATCGATCACCTCTTGAATACTCTCCACTTTACGTACATCAGGGCGTACATTCTCAGGGCAAGTTTCCACCCATTTAAGAAATTTTTCCATATGGGGGTTAAGTTGTGCATAATTCATTGAATCCCGAGAATACATCAACAGATGGCAATGATGTTTTTCCGCCACATCATAGATTAATTGCGCCTGTTGTTTGGAAAGCGGATTGGCAAAGGGTGTAGAATCCGTCGCCACATCATAAACATAGGTTCCGTTGCAGCAAATAATCGGCGTATCTAAACCTAATTCATGATAATAAGGTTTTACGGCGGTATGATGTCTGCCCGTCACCAATAATACTTTAATCCCTTTATTTATGGCGGATTGAATTGCCAATTTATTTTCCGGCAGAATATTTCCATCAGAATTTAATAATGTGCCGTCAAGATCAAAAGCAACAACTTTATAATTCATTTTTATCCCTCTTAGATTAAAAAAGGGCGGTTAAAAACCGCCTTATTTTCAATAAATATTATTGCCCGTAATACGCATTTTTTCCGTGTTTACGAAGATAGTGCTTATCAAGCAGCTCTTGTTGCATTGATCCAATATTTGGACGAATTTGATGGCTAACAAAATTCATATACGCCACTTCTTCCAATACAACAGAATTATGCACCGCATCAAAGCCGTCTTTTCCCCAAGTGAAAGGGCCATGAGAGTGAACTAATACACCCGGTACGGATTTTGGTTCAACATTGCGTTTGTGAAAGGTTTCAACAATTACTTTTCCGGTTTCTAATTCATATTCACCGGCAATTTCTTCCGGTGTCATACGACGGGTACAAGGCACAGAACCGTAGAAATAATCGCCTTGTGTTGTACCCAAAGCGAGAATATCTTCACCGGCTTGCGCCCAAGCGGTAGCATGGCGAGAGTGAGTGTGTACCACACCACCAATATCCTTAAATTGGCGATAAAGCTCTAAATGGGTCGCTGTGTCTGAAGAAGGCTTTTTATCACCCCAAACTTTATTACCATTGAGATCAACAATCACAATGTCATCTACCGTCATCAAATCATACTCTACCCCAGAAGGTTTAATAGCAACCAAACCGCTTTCACGATCAATTTCGCTCACATTGCCCCAAGTAAAGGTAACTAATTTATACTTTGGTAGCTCAAGATTTGCTTTTAATACTCTTTCTCTTAATTCTTTTAACATTGGAAATCTCCTTCTTTCATTTTTTGTTCGATCCAACGACGGGCATTGATAATTTCCGCAATAGGTTCATCCGATTTTTCTGTCCACATTTCAATTAAAAATGCGCCACGATAATTTAATTCCGCAAGGGTTTTAAAGCAAGCGACAAAATCAACACAGCCCTCACCAAAAGGTACATCTCTAAATTGACCGGCACAGGTTTCAGTCACCTTATAAGTATCTTTTAAATGAATAGCGGAAATCTTATCAATGCCGAGTTTGAGTTCTTCTGCAACGTTATCATTCCACGCTGAAAGATTGCCTAAATCAGGATAAACGGTAAACCAAGGGGATTTAATAATCTCATCCCATTTTTTCCAACGGGAAATGGAACTCATAAATTTCGTATCCATAATTTCTACCGCAAGGGTCACTTGGTTACTGGCAGCGAGTTCTACTGCCCATTCCAACCCTTGCTGAAAACGTTGGATAGTACCTTCATCTTGTTCTTCATAATAAACATCATAACCTGCTAATTGGATAGTACGAATCCCCGTATCAACGGCAAATTGAATGGCTTTCTCCATAATTTCATAGGCCTTTTTACGGGTGGATTCATCACGACTACCGAAAGGAAAACGGCGATGCCCTGATAAGCACATAGACGGAATCGTTACCCCCGTATTCACAATCGCTTTTACTAATTTTAACCGCTCTTTTTTACTCCAGTCTAAACGAGCCAAACGTTCATCCGTTTCATCAATGGATATTTCAACGAAGTCAAAACCACAAGCTTTTGCAATAGACAAGCGATCTTGCCAACTAATGTTTTTAGGTAGGGCTTTTTCATAGATGCCGAGTTTATGTTTTCTCACTGAACACTCCTATCAGGGTTTGGGGATAAAATAATATGTCCGGCCGTAATGACGAACATAGTAAATATTTTTTCATTTATAAATCTTTGTATGAGCTGACTAAACCAGCATGACTGATAAACCTTTTTCTTGTAATGATTGAATAAACTCAGGTTTTGCATTTTTACCGGTAATTAATAAATCAATATCTTGTAACTTGGTAAATAACATACCGACTTGTTGTCCCAATTTTGTACTATCCAGTAATACCACATATTTACCCGCTCTTGCAGATAAGCGTTGTTCTGAATTAGCAATGATCATATCGGTTTTATACAAACCTTCAGTGGTAAAACCTTTTCCACTGGTAAACATCATATTGGCTGCATAAGGGCTTTCGTTTTGATTAAGAGAAAGGGTAATCGCCTTATTTCGGTTATACTGCCCCCCCATAATCACAATATCTTCATGATTATTTTCAATCAATTTATTAGCAAGAGGAATAAAGTTTGTGATGATTTGCAATTTTCTTCCACATAAATGCTCACCCAACATTTGCATGGTTGAGCCACAAGTTAAAATAACGGAATCACCTTCTTGACATAATTGGCTTGCGGCTTGAGCAATACGCTGCTTTTCATCAATATTATTGATTGTCGCACTATATCTATAGTCTAGCGGAGAGGACTGTATTGATTCTGCACCATTACGTACTTTCTTTAATCGACCTTGTTGGGCTAATTTATTAATATCTCGTCTTGCTGTTGCAGGTGAAATCTCAAGTTGTTCAACAATTTCTGTGGTAGAAAGTGCCTTTTTCTCAAGTAACAATTGTAAAAGCCGTCTGTGACGGTAATTTTCGTTCATTATATTTTCCTTGCTATTTCTCTGATGCTAATAATGAACAAAAAACGAGCCACCTTCAAGTAAAAAGGTGGCTTTTTTTGTTATAACATTGATTTGAATTGAATATTCGGTTCGTGTTCAAAACAATCATCAAAACCACGAGGGTGATGATATTCAATTAAATCTTTATCACGTGGATAAACATACTTACCGCCCACTTCCCAAATAAACGGATGGAACTTATATTGCAAACGTTCTTTGCGCATTTTCCATAATTGGATAATCTCATCGGTGCTTGCCATAAAGTTCGTCCAAATATCGTGATGAACAGGAATAATCACTTTGCAACGTAAGCTTTCCGCCATACGTAATAAATCAACAGAAGTCATCTTATCGGCGATACCAACCGGATTTTCACCATAGTTGTTAAGGGCAACATCAATATCAAATTGTTTACCATGTTTAGCAAATTGAATGGAGAAATGAGAGTCTGCACCGTGATAAATATTACCACCCGGTGTTTTAAACACATAGTTTACTGCTTTACGTCCCATTTCTTCATCTGACGGGCAAAGGCCGGCCAATTCACCGCCTTGTTCTTCTGCTCCTTCAACCGGTAAAGTTACCAAACAAGTGCGGTCAAAAGAATCAAGGGCATGGATTTCCACATCTTTTAATTTCACTACATCGCCCGGTTTAACAATAATAATACGTTCTTCAGGCACACCCCATTTTTTCCATAATTCCGCACAGTGCCAAGGGCCCACAAATTTCACGTGATCAAGTTTTGGATTATTGACAATTGCCGCTGCCACATTCACATCAATATGATCGCTATGGTAGTGCGAAGCAAGAATAAAATCTACTTCGTTAATTGCAAACGGATCTAACACCATTGGGGCTGCACGTAAGTTAGGTTGCAATTTACGCACACCGGCCATATTTGCCATTTGGTGACCACGCACCATATCTTTCACTTTCTTCGTGCTTTTACCACGACCACACCATAAATCCATACAAAGATTCGCGCCACCCGGTGTCTTGATCCAAACCCCTACGCAACCTAGCCACCACATGGCGAAATTGCCTTCAGGTACAACTTCTTGTTCAATTTCTTCATTTAACCAAGTTCCCCATTCAGGAAAAGTAGAAAGAATCCAACTTTCACGGGTAATTTCTTGAATTTTGCTCATTTTTAACTCCTTTTGCTCAGAAAAAATAATCAAAACAAATCATATCAAATCATTTTATTTTGTAAAATGTTTTTTACGTAATTTGCGTTCAAGATCTAAATTATTTTTTCTTATAACAGAAAGCATTCTTATAACACCTCAATAAACCTAAAATTATCAAAGGTTTTATGAGAAACAAAATATCTACCAACATGATAAAAATAAAATGTGACATCGCTCACAATTATTCAAATTAAATCTTTTTTAATCAAAAATAATTGCTATTATTTGCGCGATTTCTTTTTCGAGATGATTCGGAATAGATTCAAACACTCAGTATTTTCCATTTAATCAAGGTCAACAGAGGTTCTGTTATGGAAACGTTATTAGATCTATTTATTGTTTTTAGGGATCAGGTTCTTAATAAAGCACCGCTATTATTAGGTATTGTTGCCTGTATTGGCTATATTCTTCTACGTAAGGATACAACAACCATTATTAAAGGAACGATTAAAACGATTGTTGGTTTTATGCTCGTTCAGGTAGGGGCCGGTGAATTAGTAAAAGGTTTTAAACCAATCATTGAAAAATTATCCGAATATCACGGTTTAACCGGCGCAGTAATTGACCCATACACCAGTATGCAAGCCACCATTGAAACTATGGCGGACAATTATGCATGGGTGGGTTATGCCGTCCTACTCGCATTAGCATTAAACATTTTGCTGGTGGTATTCAGACGCTTTACCGGTATTCGCACGATTATGCTTACCGGACATATTATGTTCCAACAAGCTGGTTTGGTTGCCGTATTCTATATGCTCATTGGTGCATCGATGATAGAAACCATCATCTATACGGCAATCATCATGGCACTATACTGGGGAATTTCCTCTAACATTATGTATAAACCGACTCAAGCCGTAACCGGTGGAGCCGGTTTTTCTATCGGTCACCAACAACAAATCGCCTCTTGGATTGCGGTTCAACTCGCACCAAAACTCGGTAATAAAGAAGACAGCGTTGATAATATGAAATTGCCAAAATGGCTCCATATTTTCCACGATAGTATCTCTGCGACCGTATTGGTGATGACCGTATTCTTCGGCATTATCCTACTTTCTTTCGGCTTAGATAATCTGCAAACAATGGCAGGCAAAACACATTGGACAATTTATATTTTCGAGACCGGATTAAAATTTGCCGTTGCCATTCAAGTGATTGTTATCGGGGTTCGGATGTTTGTTGCCGAATTATCCGAGGCCTTCAAAGGAATTTCCGAGCGTGTCATTCCTAATGCGGTTTTAGCCATTGACTGTGCGGCGATTTATGCTTTCTCACCAAATGCCATGGTATTCGGTTTTATGTGGGGGGCAATCGGTCAATTCGTTGCTGTCGGTCTATTACTTGGTTTTGATGCTTCTGTGTTAATCATTCCGGGATTCATCCCAATGTTCTTCTCCAATGCGACCATCGGTGTATTTGCCAACCATTTCGGTGGCTGGCGTGCCGTGATGAAAATCTGTTTCGTGATGGGGATCATTGAAGTATTGGGCTCAGCATGGGTTATCCACTTACTCTCAACCCAAGGGGCAACCTTTAACGGTTGGATGGGCATGGCTGACTGGGCATTATTCTTCCCGCCAATATTACAGGGTATCGTCAGTATTCCGTTCTTCTTCTTTGTTATCTTAGCGGCGGCATTCACTTATATGGCATTTGCTGCGAAAAAATTGCGTGCTGCTGAAGCAGCGGCTGCAGCGGCAGGTAAAACCCTTGAACAAATGGATGGCTATGGCGTGGATGAAGGCGAGGAAGAAATTGTTTCCCAAGAACAAGCCGCTCAAAGTGCGGTCAAAAATGACGATGTTTCCGATGATACGGTTAAACCGGTTCGTATTCTTGCGGTCTGTGGATCCGGCCAAGGTTCTTCAATGATGATGAAAATGAAGATCAAAGGCTATTTAGATAAACGTGGTATTCCAAACATTATGGATTCTTGTGCGGTAACCGACTACAAAGGGAAATTAGATAGTACGGATATTATTGTTTCGTCTAAACATTTATCCGGTGAAATTCAAGTGGGCGAAGGTAAATTTGTATTAGGTGTACAAAATATGCTTAACCCGAACTCTTTTGGCGATGAATTAATCGAATTGATTAACAAATTCCAAAATAATAAATAATCACCCATAAAGTGCGGTTGATTTTCAGTGAAAATTTACCGCACTGCTTTCATACTACATAATTAAGGACATTAATATGTTAAAAGAATCGCTTATCGCTAACAATTCCATTAAACTCAACCAAACCGCCGCAGATTGGAAAGCAGCGATCAAAATCGGTACGGATTTATTAGAGGCTTCAGGCGCGATTGAACCCCGTTATTACGATACCATTATCAGCAATATTGAAAAAATGGGGCCTTACATTATTCTCGCGCCGGGTCTTGCCATGCCTCATGCCCGTCCGGAGGAAGGGGTAATTAAAACCGCATTTGCCTTAGTTACCTTAAAAGAACCCATTTATTTCGACGGCGAAGATGATCCGATTTATGTATTAATTACCCTCGCCGGTAGCGATTCCGATCAGCATATGCAAGGCTTAATGGAAATTACCCAAGTCCTTGATGATCCGGACAGTGATGACGGTGTGGATTTAAACCGTTTCCGCAACTGCAACAGCGCAGATGAAGTCTATGCCGCCATCGATAAAGCATTAAACGGTTAATCTTATTTAACTAAAAGTGCGGTCAAAATCAACCGCACTTTCTCCCATTTCAATTTAACAGAAGGAATAATCACTATGTCCAAACCGCTATTACAAATCGCCCTTGATTCTCTCTCTTTAGAAAAAGCCGTCGCTGATGCCAAACAAGCGGAAAATCTCGTCGAAATTATTGAAGTCGGCACAATCCTAGCCTGTGCAGAAGGAATGAAAGCGGTTAGCACCTTGCGTGCGTTACACCCAAATCACATTATTGTGTGTGATTTAAAAACCACAGACGGTGGCGCCATCTTAGCAAAAATGGCATTTGAAGCAGGCGCAGACTGGCTAACAGTTTCTGCCGCCGCACACCCTGCAACCAAAGCGGCTTGTAAAAAAGTCGCAGATGAATTCAATGCCGCCCACCCTGAATTAAAAGTGAAAAAAGAAATTCAAATTGAGATCTATGGTAACTGGACTGTCGAAAAAGATGCCAAAGAATGGGTTGAGTTAGGCGTCACACAAGCAATCTATCACCGTTCACGCGATGCCGAATTAGCCGGTAAAGGTTGGACATCGGAAGATGTTGAATTAATGAAAAAATTATCTGCTTTAGGACTTGAGCTATCCATCACCGGAGGCATTGTGCCGGAAGATATTCATTTATTCAAAGAGATCAAAAATGCTAAAGCCTTTATTGCCGGCAGAGCATTAGTCGGAGAAAAAGGCAAAGCAACCGCAGAAGCCATTCGGGCGGAGATTGACAAATATTGGGCATAATTAATCTTTAAACAAAAATCGGATAAACCTTGAGGTTTTATCCGATTTTTTATCAATTAATTTAAGATTATAAATTTAAGACAATGAAATCCAACGGAAAAATTAACCGCACTTTTCATTAAACAAAAAGTGCGGTTGTTTTTTAGCATTAATTTGTACCGCCTACGGTGATTTCATCAATCTTCAATGCCGGTTGTCCTACGCCGACCGGCACACTTTGTCCGTCTTTACCACAAACCCCAATGCCTAAATCCAACTCGGTTTTATCGGCAACCATAGAGATTTTTTGCATCACCTCAATGCCGCTCCCGATTAACGTTGCCCCTTTTACCGGCTTGGTAATTTTCCCTTTTTCAATCAGATAAGCCTCAGAGGTGGAAAACACAAATTTACCAGAAGTAATATCCACTTGTCCCCCACCAAAGTGCGGCGCATAAACGCCGTGATCCACCGACGCGATCAAATCCTCAAATTGACTCTGCCCCGCCAGCATATAAGTATTGGTCATGCGTGGCATCGGTAAATGGGCGTAAGACTCACGACGACCGTTTCCGGTAGGCTTCACGCCCATTAAACGGGCATTCATTTTATCTTGCATATAGCCTTGCAAAATACCGTCTTTAATCAGCACGTTACATTGACTTGGAACCCCTTCATCATCAATAGTGAGCGAGCCTCGGCGGTTAGCGAGCGTGCCGTCATCCACAATGGTACAAAGTGGAGAGGTGACTAATTCACCAATTTTCCCGGTAAATAAAGAACTTTCCTTACGATTAAAATCACCTTCCAAACCATGCCCTACCGCTTCGTGCAATAGCACACCCGGCCACCCTGCGCCTAACACAACGGGCATAAGTCCTGCCGGTGCTGCCACCGTACTGAGATTAACCAATGCTTGGCGAACGGCTTCTTTCGCAAAATTGACCGCCCGAATATCGCCATCAACCGTTTCAAAGAACCAATCCAATCCAAAACGTCCACCGGAACCACAACTTCCCCGCTCACGTTTTCCATTTTCTTCCACTAATACAGAAATGGACAAACGAACAAGCGGTCGAATATCTGCCGCTAATGTTCCGTCTGTTGCCATCACCAACACTTCTTCGTAAACTGCACTTAAACCGGCAGAAACACGGGTGACACGAGGATCTTCCGCCCGAGCGGTACGATCAACTAAATGTAATAATTCAATTTTCTTCTCTTTAGAAAGGCTATCCAACGGATTAATGGCAGCATAACGCATAGTAGGGTTTGCGATGTTAAGCGCATTTGGCACAATAATATTGCCTTGTTTGCTTTGTGCAATGCCTTTCACCGCATTGGCACATTGTTGTAGCGAGGCAAGGGTGATCTGATCCGAGTAAGCAAAACCGGTTTTCTCACCGGATACTGCTCGTACCCCTACCCCACGATCAATGTGAAAACCGCCCTCTTTAATAATACCGTCTTCCAACACCCAATTTTCATCTTGGCTAAGCTGAAAATATAAATCCGCATAATCAATATTACGGTGCGACATTAAATCAAAAATATTTAATAATTCTTTGGTGGATAAATGGCTTGGGGTCAATAATGTATTTGAAACTTGGTTTAGCATTTGTTCTCCGATATTCATAAAATTCTTTGTCATCTCCCGCTTAATTCCTACAATAAAAAGGAAAATTTGGGGGAAATCTAGTTAAAATGATCCAATCCAAACTGGTATAAAGCATTTTTCTTATAACCATATAATTCCGCCACAATCGCTGCCGCTTTTTTAAGGGGTAATTCTTGTGCAATTAGGGTTAAGGCTTTAATCGCTTGAGGTGAAAACTCCGCCTCATGTTCCTGTTTAGCTTGACCTTCTACGATCAATACCATTTCGCCTTTGGTTCGATTTGGATCTTCAGCCAACCATTGGCATAAATTTTTCACCGTATTGCCTACAATGGTTTCCCAGGTTTTCGTGATTTCACGGGCAAGCACCACATAACGGTCTTCACCCAGTACATCTTGCATATCTGCAAGGGTATCCAAAATGCGATGGGTAGATTCATAAAAAATTAACGTGCGCGCTTCTTTTGCCACACTTTCTAATTTATCTCTGCGGGCTTTGCTTTTCGCCGGCAAAAAACCTTCGAAACAAAAACGATCGGAGGCAATACCGGAAGCACAAAGTGCAGTAATTGCGGCACAAGCCCCCGGCAGAGGTACGACACGGATCCCCGCTTCTCGGCATTGACGGACTAAGTGAAACCCGGGATCACTAATTAAAGGGGTACCGGCATCTGAAATCAATGCAATATTCACGCCTTGTTTCAATTTTTCCACCAAAACCGCCGCTTTTTCTTGTTCGTTATGATCATGCAACGCAAAAAAAGGTTTCTTAATGCCATAGTGACTGAGCAATAAACCACTGTGGCGTGTATCTTCTGCTGCAATTAAATCCACTTTGGAAAAGGTTTCCAAAGCACGTTGAGTAATATCTTGCAGATTGCCAATCGGTGTCGCCACAATATATAAAATTCCGGTTACATTATTCATTTTGTTTGCTTTTAAGGTTTGAGATAAGTAAGATCACTCCATTATTGACTCATTCATCACGGAGCAAAGCGAATATGTCTATTCTATTACAAGGCGCAGGTTTTAAAAAACGTTTAATGCCAATTTTATTATCCGTCGCATTGGCCGGCTGTTCCAATTTATTTGGCAGCAGCTTTACCGAAACACTTCAACGTGATGCCAATGCCAGTTCTGAATTTTATATGAACAAATTGGAACAAACACAAAGTATTGAAGATAAAGAAACCTATAAATTACTCGCTGCACGCGCATTTATTGCAGAGAACAAAATCGCTCAATCTGAGGCAATATTATCCGAATTAGGCGAATTAAATGATGCACAAAAACTTGATCGCACATTAATTGAAGCCCGCCTTTCAGCCGCTAAAGGAGCAAATGAAGTCGCAGAAAGCCAATTGCGTTTGATCGATTTAAATAAACTCAGTCGCTCTCAAAAATCCCGCTATTATGAAACACAGGCAACTATTTTTGAAAATCGTAAAGATGTGATTGAAGCCGTGAAATCTCACATCAAAATGGACGAAAATCTCACTGATGTACAACGTCGCCAAAACAACGTAGATAAAACTTGGGCGTTATTACGTTCGGCAAATACAGGCGTGATCAACAATGCATCGGATGACGGCAACGTAGCACTAGGCGGTTGGCTTACTTTAATTAAAGCCTACAACGATAATATTCGTCAGCCTGTGCAATTAAGTCAAGCCTTACAAAATTGGAAAAGCGCTTATCCAAATCATGCTGCGGCCACTCTTTTCCCAAAAGAATTACAAAGTTTGTTAAATTTCCAACAAACTAATCTTGCACAAATTGGTTTAGTCTTGCCTGTCAGTGGTGATGGTCAAATTTTAGGTAACACCATTTTATCCGGTTTTAACGATGCCAAAGGAAATTCCACGATTCCGGTGCAAATTTTTGATTCATCCAGCAACTCTATTAACGATATTATCGCTCAAGCCAAACAAGCGGGGGTGAAAGCCTTAGTAGGGCCACTGTTAAAACAAAATGTCGAGTCAATCATTAACAACCCTGTATCAGTGCAAGGTATGGATGTACTAGCATTAAACGCAACGCCAAATGCTCGTGCAATTAATCAAATGTGTTACTACGGTTTATCACCGGAAGATGAAGCGGAATCAGCGGCAACCAAAATGTGGAATGATGGAGTACGTAACCCTGTTGTTGCGATGCCACAAAATGACTTAGGTCAGCGTGTCGGTAATGCCTTTAATGTTCGTTGGCAGCAATTGGCCTCAACGGATGCCAATATTCGCTACTATAATTTACCGGCGGATGTGCCTTATTTCTTCCAAGAAAATGCGTCAAATTCAACTGCACTTTATGCGGTTGCTAATCCTGAAGAATTGGCAGAAATCAAAGGTTATCTTACAAATAATGCGCCAAATTTAAAAATCTATGCAAGTTCGCGCGCTAACTCCGCAAGCAATTCTGCCGAATATATAACACAAATGAACGGTGTGCAGTTCAGCGATATTCCATTTTTCAAAGAGTCAACATCCGCACAATATCAAAAAGTGGCGGGTTCAACCGGTGGTGAATATCAGCTAATGCGTTTGTACGCAATGGGTGCGGATGCGTGGTTGTTAATCAATCATTTCAATGAATTACGCCAAGTGCCGGGCTATCAGTTAAGCGGTTTAACCGGCGTGTTAAGTGCCGGACCGAATTGTAATGTAGAACGTGATATGACTTGGTTCCAATACCAAGACGGTAATGTCGTACCGGTAGCTAACTAATTATGTTTTCCTTAAAACGCCAACAAGGAGCGGGCTTTGAGCATCAAGCCCGCCTTTTTTTGGAATCAAAAGGATTACGTTTTATTGCGGCAAATCAGTATTTTAAATGCGGCGAGTTAGATCTCATTATGCAAGATGGGCAAACTATTGTGTTTATAGAAGTGCGCCAACGTTCAAATGCACGCTTTGGTTCGGCTATTGAGAGTGTCGATTGGAACAAACAACAAAAATGGCTTGATGCGGCAAATCTCTGGCTTGCGAAACAAAATCTCAGTTTAGAAGATGCCGATTGTCGTTTTGATCTCGTCGCTTTCGGCAAAAATGCCCAAGAGATTCAGTGGATTCCTAATTTTCTCGATTAATTTTAATTTCAAGTATGTTACAACAAGTTAAAGATATTTATAGCGAAAGCATTCAAATTCAAATTTCCGCCTCTAGTTTACTCACAGAAAATATCGCCAACGCAAGCCAAAAGGTGATTCAATGCCTACTGGGTGGCAATAAAGTGATTGCTTGCGGTATCGCACGCTCTTACGCCAATGCACAGTTTTTGGTTTCCAACCTGCTTAATCGCTATGATATTGAACGCCCAAGCTTTCCTTCTGTCCTGCTCAGCCTGGAAAGTGCGGTCGGATCTTCATTAGTTTTTGATCATTCAGTGGAAAATCTCTATCAACATCAATTTAATGCGGTGGCTAAAGCCGGAGATTTACTGATTGCCTTTGCCCCACTTGGAGCGGAAAAAGTCGTACTCAACACCATTGCCAATGCAGTAAGCAAAGAAATTAATGTCATTGCTTTAACCGGCTCAAATAATGATGCGATTCAAGGCTTATTAGCAGAACAAGATTTGGAAATTTCCATTCCAACCAATAAAGAAAGCCGTATTTTAGAAAACCATTTATTTGTGATTAACGCCATTTGCGAACTGATTGATCATACATTATTCCCAAGAGTTTGATAGAATGCCTTCTATCACTAAACTATTTCGCTATTTATCTGACTAAATAACTGATTCATTTAAATAAAGGAGAGAAAAAATGAAACTAACCTCATTTAAAGAACTTGCGTTTATTTTAACTGCCTCAATTATGTTGCAAGGCTGTGTTGCCGCCGCCCTTGGTGGTGCCGCAGCAGGAACAAAGGTTGCCACAGATCCTCGCACAATGGGCACCCAAGTTGATGATGAAACCCTTGAATTTAAAGTAGAAAATGCCTTAGATAAAGATGAGCAAATCAAATCCGAAGCACGTGTGAATGCGGTTTCTTATAGTTCACGGGTACTGCTAATCGGTCAGGTGCCAAGCGAGAATACAAAATCAACCGCAACGGATCTTGCCAAAGGTGTTGATGGGGTAAACGATGTCTATAATGAACTACGCGTAAACCCTAAAATTACTATCGGGCAAATCAGCAAAGATAGCTGGATCACGACACAAGTGAAATCCAAAATGTTAGTAGATGATCGAGTGAAATCAACCGATGTGAAAGTAATCACTGAAAATGGCGAAGTGTTCTTACTAGGTAATGTAACACAAACCCAAGCAGATGCTGCCGCTGAGATTGCCAGCAAAGTGAGCGGAGTACAAAAAGTGGTTAAAGTATTCAAATATTTGAATTAATCTTCTTTAAATATATACTGTTATCTATCAAAGTGCGGTCGAAAATTACATTAATTTCCGACCGCACTTTTTATATTTTTTCAAGTAAAAATTCATATCTTTACAATTCTCGAAAAAGTATTTGTTTTTTAATAACAAATTTTTTGTCAATCATTTTAATAGAAAATTTATTGCTTGATTTAGCTTAAAAAACACATTATCTTGTGCAACATTCTTTTATAAACACTATATATTGTGTTTCAAAAATATCATAACAATAACAGGGCTCGTACTTATGAACAAAAGTTTAAAGGTCACTAAGCGTGATGGTTCTCAGGAACAAATCAATCTTGATAAAATTCACCGCGTGATTACTTGGGCGGCTGAAGGATTAGAAAACGTTTCGGTTTCTCAAGTTGAATTACGTTCACATATTCAATTTTATGAAGGAATTCGCACTTCCGATATTCACGAAACCATCATCAAAGCCGCAGCGGATTTAATCAGCAAAGATACCCCTGATTATCAATATCTTGCCGCTCGTTTGGCGATTTTCCATTTACGTAAAAAAGCTTACGGTCACTTCGACCCGCCTCGTCTATATGAGCATGTCAAAAAACTTGTACGTATGGGGAAATATGATCACGCCCTTTTAGACGATTACACCCGTGAAGAATGGGATGAAATGGACGGTTTTATCGACCACTGGCGTGATATGACTTTTTCTTATGCAGCCGTCAAACAATTGGAAGGCAAATATTTAGTGCAAAACCGTGTAACCGGTGAGATTTACGAATCGGCACAATTCCTTTATTTGTTGGTTGCCGCGAGTTTATTTTCAAAATATCCGCAGGAAACCCGCTTGGACTATATCAAGCGTTTTTACGATGCCACCTCCACCTTCAAAATTTCCTTGCCAACACCGATTATGGCAGGTGTGCGTACCCCAACCCGTCAATTCAGTTCTTGTGTTTTAATTGAATGTGGCGATAGTTTGGATTCCATCAACGCGACCGCTTCCGCCATTGTGAAATATGTTTCCCAACGTGCGGGAATTGGCGTGAACGCCGGTGCAATTCGTGCTTTAGGCAGTGAAATTCGTGGCGGTGAAGCGTTCCATACCGGTTGTATTCCGTTCTATAAATATTTCCAAACGGCGGTGAAATCTTGTTCACAAGGCGGCGTGCGTGGCGGTGCAGCAACAGTTTACTATCCGTTATGGCACTTAGAAGCCGAAAGCCTGCTCGTGTTAAAAAATAACCGTGGAGTGGAAGATAACCGTGTTCGCCATATGGACTACGGCGTGCAATTAAATAAATTAATGTATCAACGCTTAATTAAAGGCGGTGATATTACCTTGTTCAGCCCTTCCGATGTACCGGGGCTGTACGAAGCTTTCTTTGCCGATCAAGATAAATTTGAAGAACTTTATGTCAAATATGAGCAAGATCCAAGCATTCGTAAACGCACTGTTAAAGCGGTCGAGATTTTCTCTCTGTTAATGCAAGAGCGTGCCTCAACAGGTCGTATCTATATTCAAAATGTGGATCACTGTAATACTCACTCGCCGTTTGATCCGCAACTGGCGCCTGTACGTCAATCTAACCTCTGTCTAGAGATTGCCTTACCAACCAAACCGCTTGAGCATATTCATGATAAAAACGGGGAAATTGCGCTTTGTACCCTTTCTGCATTTAACTTAGGAAAAATTGACAATCTTGATGAATTGGAAGAGTTAGCGAACCTTGCCGTTCGTGCCTTAGATGCCCTATTGGATTATCAAGACTACCCTGTTGCTGCGGCAAAACGTAGTTCCCTTGCCCGCCGTTCTTTAGGGATTGGTGTGATTAACTATGCTTATTACTTAGCGAAAAACGGGGTGCGTTATTCTGATGGCAGTGCCAATGATTTAACCCACCGCACCTTTGAAGCCATCCAATACTACTTATTGAAAGCCTCAATGAATTTAGCCAAAGAACAAGGTGCTTGTGAATATTTCAATCAAACCACCTATTCACAAGGTATTTTACCGATTGATACCTATAAAAAAGATTTGGATTCGCTCACACAAGAACCATTGCATTACGATTGGGAAAGTTTGCGTAAAGAAATTCAAGAGTTTGGCTTGCGTAACTCCACGCTCACCGCATTAATGCCGTCAGAAACGTCATCACAGATTTCTAACGCTACTAATGGTATCGAACCGCCTCGTGGTCATGTGAGTGTGAAAGCCTCAAAAGACGGTATCTTAAAACAAGTCGTGCCGGATTATGAAAACTTAAGCGAACAATACGAATTACTCTGGGATATTCCAAGCAACGATGGCTATCTACACCTCGTGGGCATTATGCAAAAATTCGTGGATCAGGCGATCTCCGCCAATACCAACTACGATCCAAAACGCTTTGAAGACGGTAAAGTGCCGATGAAAGTGTTATTAAAAGATTTATTAACCGCTTACAAATACGGCTTAAAAACCCTTTACTACCAAAACACCCGTGACGGCGCAGAAGATGCCCAAGAAGATCTTGACGACGGCTGCGCAGGCGGAGCTTGTAAAATCTAATTAATCAACCCTTTAAAAGTGTGGCTAAAATCGACCGCACTTTTTTAGAAAACAGAGGAAACCCAAATGGCATACACCACTTTCTCACAAACCAAAAACGACCAATTAAAAGAGCCGATGTTCTTTGGTCAGAATGTTAACGTTGCTCGTTACGATCAACAAAAATATGAGACTTTTGAAAAGCTCATTGAAAAACAACTTTCTTTCTTCTGGCGTCCGGAAGAAGTGGATGTTTCACAGGATCGTATCGATTATGCAGCGTTACCTGATCATGAAAAACATATTTTCATCAGTAACTTAAAATATCAAACCCTGTTAGATTCTATTCAAGGCAGAAGCCCGAACGTGGCATTGTTACCGTTGGTATCAATTCCGGAATTGGAAACTTGGATTGAAACTTGGACATTCTCTGAAACCATTCACAGCCGTTCTTACACCCATATTATTCGTAATATCGTAAACGATCCCTCTATCGTTTTTGACGACATCGTGACTAACGAAGAAATTATCAAACGTGCAAAAGATATTTCTTCTTACTACGATGATTTAATCCGTGATAGCCAACTTTATGGCTTGTACGGAGAAGGTACTTATACCGTAGACGGCAAAGAATGTGTCGTCACATTACGTAACCTCAAAAAACAACTTTACCTTTGCTTAATGAGTGTCAATGCCCTTGAAGCGATTCGTTTCTATGTGTCTTTTGCTTGCTCCTTCGCCTTTGCAGAGCGCCAATTAATGGAAGGTAACGCAAAAATCATTAAATTTATTGCTCGTGATGAAGCCTTACACTTAACCGGCACACAGCATATTTTAAACATTATGGCGGCGGGTCAAGACGATCCTGAAATGGCAGAAATTGCCGAAGAATGTAAACAAGAAGCCTATGATTTATTCCTTGCAGCAGCAGAGCAAGAAAAAGAATGGGCGGATTATTTGTTTAAAGACGGTTCAATGATCGGCTTAAATAAAGATATTTTGGTGCAATATGTAGAATATATCACCAATATCCGTATGCAAGCCGTTGGCTTACCGTTACCATTCCAAGCACGTTCTAACCCAATTCCTTGGATCAATGCATGGTTGGTGTCTGATAACGTGCAAGTGGCACCACAAGAAGTGGAAGTGAGTTCTTATCTTGTGGGACAAATCGACTCAAAAGTCGATACCAATGATTTTGGTGATTTTGATCTTTAATACATAAACATTTTAAATTTATTTAATAGATAAGAGCCGGTCTTGCCGGCTCTTTTTTATATCCTAATTGCCTTATATTCTACATAACATAAGAATGATAAACCCCTCAAACCGTCCCTATCAATTATTCACTATTACTAAATAATCTTTTAACAAAAACCATATTTTTCTTTTTTCAGGAAAGCGTAATATATGTCACATCAAGAACGCACAGTATGTGCAACTCATTTTTTAAAAAATTAAGGAACATCTATGAAAACTGTATTTCATTCTGCAAATTCTCGTGGCAACGCAGATCACGGTTGGTTAAAAAGTCGTCATACTTTTAGTTTCGCAAACTACTATGATGCAGATCGCATTCATTTTGGTGCATTACGGGTGATTAACGATGACTTCGTTGAAGGCGGTCGTGGTTTTGCAACACATCCACACGATAATATGGAGATTATTTCCATTCCGTTAAGCGGTGATTTAGCACACCGTGACAGTATGGGAAACGGCAGTGTGATTCGCCACGGCGATATTCAAGTGATGTCCGCCGGTAGCGGCATTACTCACAGTGAAATGAACCCAAATACGAATACGCCGGTGAAATTTTTACAAATTTGGGTATTCCCAAACAAACGCAATGTTGAGCCTCGTTATCAACAAATTAGCATTGCGGAGGGATCAAAACCAAACGATTTCCAACAAATTCTTTCACCAAATGTTGACGATGAAGGCGTATGGATTCACCAAAATGCGTGGTTTAACTTGGCAAAATTTGACAAAGGCACTGCAAAAGAATATCGCCTCAATGAGACAAAAAACGGTGTCTATGTGTTTGTGATCAAAGGATCAGCAAAAGTAGCCGGTGTCGCGCTTTCCGAACGTGATGGTTTAGGGGTTTGGGATGTAGAAAACTTCAATGTGGAAGCAACAGATGATGCCGAAATTTTGTTGATGGAAGTCCCAATGGAACTCAGCATAGCATAAAGTGGCAAAGTACTAATTGAGGGACACACTGCGTGTGTCCGTTATAAAATTAAATCATTTCAATATGTTACAAGCGGACACACGCAGTGTGTCCCTACATTTCGTTAAAATGACTGCTGCTGTGCATTTTCTACATAATACCGAAAATTTGACCGCTCTTTTTAACCCGGCATAATTTGTTAAAACAATTTGATCTAAATAATAAATTCTGTTAAAAGCTTAGTTGGAAAATATACAATATGATAACAAAAGGCTTCATTATGGAGGTTTTACAATGCAAAAAAACACAACATATTTTTCCAAATATAAAAGCTTAATTATCCTTGCTTTAGATTTTATTCTCATGCTTGTTTTAATTAATTACCTTCCTTTCTCCTCACAAGAAAATCGTGGTCTTGCTTTACTCATCTTTGTCGGGATTTTATGGCTAACCGAGGCATTCAATATTACCGTTACATCACTTATGGTGCCGATCCTTGCCATTGGTTTGGGGTTGATTAACACACAAAAAGCACTCGCGCCTTTTTCAACCCCTATTATTTATATGTTTTTTGGTGGATTTGTTGTCGCTGCAGTTCTACAAATTCAGAATCTCGACAAAATTATCGCTAACTACATTATCCGCTTAGCTAAAGGCAATTTAAAATTATCTGTCGCTTATCTATTTGGCGTGACAATTTTTCTTTCTATGTGGATAAATAATACCGCCGTGACAGCGATGATGTTACCGCTGACTATGGGGATGTTAAAAGGTATTAATGCTCAGAAAAATTATCGCCTCTATTGTTTCGTCTTACTTGGAATGGCATTTAGTGCGAATATTGGTGGTATCGGAACGCTTGTCGGCAGTGCCCCTAATGCCATTCTAGCCTCTCAAATTCAGGTTACGTTTACAGAATGGTTAGCTTATGGATTTCCCGTTATGTTACTCTTGATCCCATCGATGATTTTTGCATTATGGGTGATTTTACGTCCTGACTTTTCTATCGATTTTTCACCGTCAATCGAAAAAATTGAACTCAACCGGAAAAATATACTGACTCTTGGTATTTTTATTTTTATGACGGTTTTATTATTGTTTGGCTCTATTATTAACCCGTTGATCAGTCAATTCTTAGAATTACCGAAAAACATTGAAAATTTCGATACAGTAATTGCACTTCTCGTTGTTATTCTAATTTGTTCTTCCGGGGTTGCCAGCTGGAAAGAAATCCAAGAACGTGTGGAATGGGGCGTACTTTTACTGTTTGGCGGCGGCTTAACACTCAGTATTGTTATGAAAGATTCGGGCGCCAGTAAAATTATGGCAGATACCATTGTGCAATTTATACAGGAGAAACCGCTTTGGGTACTCTGCTTTGCCATCGCCGGCTTTATTATCTTCTTAACGGAATTTACCTCTAATACGGCAAGTGCCGCATTAATCATCCCTATTGTAATCTCCGTTGCGCAATCTATGGGATTACCGCCTATTGCACTTGCTGCGATTATTGCTTGTGGTGCCAGCTGTGCCTTTATGTTGCCTATCGCAACGCCGCCGAATGCCATTGTTTTCTCAACAGGCCATGTTAAACAAATTGATATGGCAAAAGTCGGATTGATCTTGAATTTATTCTGTATCGCAGTGATTGGAGGATTTGCCTACTTTATGTGGCTCTAAAAATAAAATCACAAAAAAATGACCGCACTTTAATCACTCAAAGTGCGGTCATTTCTTTTAACATTTTTATTTTTGGATTGATGCTAAAAACTCTTTGCGGGTTTCACGATCTTCCAAGAATACTCCGCCGTAAGCAGACGTCACTGTATAACTGTTGGTATCTTTCACTCCACGGGCTTTGACACAAAAATGGGTTGCTTTCACATAAACGGCAACATCGTCAGTTTCCAAAATAGTTTGAAAAGCCGTTAAAAGTTGTTCTGTTAAACGCTCTTGTACTTGCGGACGTTGTGCAAAAAAAGCAACAATCCGATTAATTTTAGAAAGCCCGATTACCCAATCTTTTGGATAGTAAGCAACCGCAACTTTGCCATCAATGGTGACAAAATGATGCTCACAAGTGCTTGTGAGCGTAATATCATTGACTTGCACCATTTCACTGACTTTCATTTGATTTTTAATTTTTGTCATTTTAGGGAAATTGGCATAATCCATTCCACTAAAAATTTCGTCAATGAACATTTTTGCCAAACGATTCGGCGTTTCTTCTAAACTATCGTCCCTTAAATCCAGCCCGATCAGTTTCATCACCTCTCGCATATGATTGGAAATACCAGAACGGCGTTCGTCTTTATTTTGGTTGGAGATAATCATTGGGGTTTCAATACCCTTAGCAATCAGGGCATCACGCACATTTAGTGCATCTTGAGAAATATCGCTCATTTACTTTCCGTTCCTAAAAAATGATGCGGCATTCTAGCAAAATATAAGTACATCGTAAAATGAGAAAAATCACCAATATTTATTGATATCATTCATCATTTCAGGATTTAGCCCTTAAATTAGAGATCATTTCGCGATAGAATACCCGACAAATATTCTCAACCGTTGACACAGGATTTTTATGCTTCCGTTAGATCAAGCTTTGCACCAAATGCTTAGCCAGCTCCCTTTTCCAACACAAAGTGAAACCCTTTCGTTAACCGATGCGGCAAACCGTGTATGTGCCGAGGATGTGATATCACCAATCAATGTTCCTTCCTTTGATAATTCAGCCATGGACGGCTATGCCGTGCGTTTGGCTGATTTAGCACAATCCTTAACGCTCTCCGTTGCAGGGAAATCTTTTGCCGGAAATCCGTTCAAAGGCGAATGGATACCGCAAAGTGCCGTGCGAATTATGACCGGTGCGATGATCCCTCAGGGTGCGGATGCGGTGGTTATGCAGGAACAGGTTACCGTCAATGAAGACAGCACGATCACATTGAGTGAATTTCCCAAAGCCAACCAAAATGTTCGCCGTATTGGTGAGGATGTCAAAAAAGGGGATATTGTCTTGCAACAAGGCGAAGTATTGAATGCGGTGTCCTTACCATTACTTGCCTCACTCGGCATTGCCGAAGTAAAAGTTTATCCTCGTTTAAAAGTCGCAATACTTTCTACCGGAGATGAATTGGTACAAGTTGGGCAACCGTTAAAAGAGGGGCAAATTTACGATACAAACCGTTTCACAATCAAACTTATGTTGCAACAATTAAATTGTGAAGTATTGGATTTTGGTTTATTGCCCGATAACGAAGCGGAATTTGAAAAAACTTTTGTTGAAGCACAACGTCAAGCGGATTTACTTATTACGAGCGGTGGTGTTTCCGTTGGTGAAGCAGATTTTACCAAAACCGTGTTAGAAAAAGTCGGCACAATTAATTTTTGGAAAATTGCGATGAAACCGGGTAAGCCTTTTGCCTTTGGGAAATTAGAAAACGCTTGGTTCTGCGGATTACCGGGTAATCCTGTTTCCGCTTTAGTCACATTTTATCAGCTCGTACAACCGGCAATTTTACAATTAAGCGGGCAAAAACATCGCAAAAAACAACCGCACTTTACTGCCATTGCTGCAACCAATTTGAAAAAAACACCGGGCCGTTTAGATTTCCAACGGGGTTATTATCAAATGAATGAAAACGGGCAACTTAAAGTGCAACCGGTGGGTTTCCAAGGTTCTCATTTGTTCAGCTCTTTTGTGAAAAGTAATTGTTTTATCGTATTAGAAAAAGATCGCGGTAATGTTGCAGCCGGAGAAACTGTGACGATTGAACCGTTTAATCATCTATTGGGGCAATAATGTCTGCACTAAGTTATGAAGAAGAGCTGCGTTACAACCGCCAAATTATTATGAAATCTGTCGATTTTGATGGACAGGAAAAGTTAAAAGACAGCAAAATGCTGATCGTAGGCTTAGGCGGCTTGGGCTGTGCCGCTGCACAATATCTTGCGGCTGCCGGTGTAGGACATTTAACGCTTTTGGATTTTGATCAAGTTTCGCTTTCTAACCTCCAGCGTCAAATATTACATTGTGATGCAAGACTGAATATGCCGAAGGTAGATTCTGCAAAAATTGCCTTACAGCAAATTAATCCGCATATTGAAATTAAGACAATCAACGATAAATTGGATGAAGAAAAACTCGGCGAAATTATACCGCACTTTCAAGTCATTCTTGACTGTACCGATAATGTCGAGATCCGTAATCAACTGGATCGTCAATGTCAGAAAAATCAAATTCCGCTGGTTTCCGGCGCGGCAATTAGAATGGAAGGGCAAATATCAGTCTTCACTTATGAACCCAATACGCCCACTTACCAAGATCTCAGCCAACTTTTTGGACAAAATGTGCTGAGCTGTGTAGAAGCCGGTGTGCTCGCTCCGATTGTGGGAATTGTGGGCGCTATTCAGGCATTAGAGGCGATTAAAGTTCGACTCAATATTGGCGAGAATTTATCCGGTCGTTTATTAATGATCGATGGGATGACAATGAAAATCAGGGAAATTAAATTGCCGATAAAAACGGCTTAAATATTTTTATTTCAACGAAAACACTCAAAATTACAAGTTATACAGTTAGTCTTTATCATATCAAATAAACAATGGGGCATTTATATACTGCCTCATCGGCAAGTTATCCTACCTAGAAATAATTAAACTTTTAAGTGAAAATTCGCCATAATTTGATATGATTCTTCGTTTAATTTCGGAAAGTATCTCAAAATGAATATACAAAATGTAATTTTATGGCGGCGTTTTTTCTCCGGTGTCGCTTACACTGCCATGCAAAGCGTATTTTTCATCTATTTGCAGGGCAACAAAGGCTTTGATACCGTTCAAATTGCCAGCGCCTTTTCCTTACTGGTATTTACCAGTCAAGCCTTCTCTTTATTTGCGGGATATTGGGGTGATCGTTTCGGTCGCTCAAAAATGATGTTACTCGGCTGCGTAATGGATGCGATTGCCTACATTTTACTTATCACAACGGACTACTACCCTCTTTTACTATTAACCACCTTCTTTTTTGGTTTTGGTAGTACGCTGTTTGGTACAAATGCGCGCGCGCTATTACTTTCCAGCGCAGCCAATAATTACCAAGATAAAGCCAAAGCTCAGGGTAAATTTTTACGTATCCAAAGCCTAGCATCAATGTTTGCACCGTTACTTGCTTTACCCTTTTTACAGTTTCAACTGCCTGAAATGCTAATTTGGGTTAGTTGTGGTATTGAAGTGACAATGCTGATTTTTATGTTGCTCACGGTAAAAGAAACACCATGCACCGTACGGGCAACCCGGTTTCAGCTAAGTCATATCCGACAAGTATTAAGCAAACGCTTTGTTTTTGCTCATTTATTATTGTTTATTCCATTGGCTATGGGGACATCTTTTTATATTATCTTTCCCTATATTTTCAGTAACTTATTAGATAATCCTGAATCGATCCCTATTGCCTTTTTTATCAATAATCTGATTGCCGTGCTATTTCAATCTCATTTTTCTAGAAAATTAAATTTTGGCGTTGTAAAACTGACTTATATTGCACCGCTCTTAGTGATAACACTCATTGTACCATGGTTCTATGTCATTGATTTTCTTTCATTTATGACAGCATATATGTATTTGATTATCTTCGCTTTTGTAGGATTATTCGCGAATACCGCCATGGCAAATATGTTAGTGAAATTGGATAAAGGGGTTAATCAAGGATTGATGTTTGGCACATCAAAACTCATTTTAGCCGGTACAACAGCCCTTGTGATGAATATTATTCCTGTCGTTTTTTTAATTTGGTAGGCAACATGAAGCTACGTCATATTTTCTTTTCGCTATTGCTCTCACTAACGGTCAGTGTAATCGCAATAACCCCTGCTCTTTATGATCTGCAAGATAGAGAAGTTGAACAGGCTGAATTGGCTAATTTATACTCACAGCTTGTCATGGATCTTGAAAACGGAAATTACATTGGGCTAGATAAGTTACTCTCTGATGACTTTGTATTAACCGTTGTTCGTGATTCAAAACGAAAACGCTTTACTAAAACTGACTGGCTCAATAATTTAAAAGACGGCACACTGTATTACGATATGCTAAAGGCAATTAAAGTGTTACCGATTGGTAAAAACCGATTAACCGCGACCTATGATTTAAAAGGATCTTTTTTGGGTGAAAAGATTGAGGCAATGAAAATAAAAATGTACTTTCGTACCAAAATGCAAGATGGGGAACATAAAATCCAGCGGATGTGGATCAATTGGGATAAAAACGCTGAAAATTCACTCGGTCACTAAAATAATGTGCGGTCAAAACAAAGTATCATAACTTGATGAAAATTGACCGCACTTTTTATGTTAAAAATTTATTCTTCCAACACAACTTTACCAATATAACCCAAGTTGCGATACTGTTGGGCATAATCAATACCATACCCCACTACAAATTCATCCGGAATTTCAAAACCGACCCATTCAACAGGAACACGGACTTCTCTTCGCGAAGGTTTATCTAATAATGTACAAATCGCCAAACTTGCCGGATTACGTAAATTCAAAATTTCACGAACTTTCTCAAGCGTATAACCGGTATCAATAATATCTTCGACAATAAGTACGTGTTCGTCTCGAATATCTCCCTCTAAATCTTTGCTGATTTTCACATCATGATTGGTTGTCATTCCACTACCGTAACTTGAAGTTGTCATAAATTCAATTTCTATCGGCAATCTTAATTCACGTACTAAATCAGCCATAAACATAAATGAACCGCGTAATAAGCCGACAACAATAAGTTTCTTAACCTGTTTTTGCTGATAAAAAGCCGATATTTCTTCTCCTAGTGATGCAATACGCGCTTTCACATCAGCTTCAGAAATTAATACATCAACATGATGTTTTTTCATTTTTTGTCCTTAAATTAAATAATGAGATCAATGATTTCGGATTCATTATACAAAAAAAAGCTGAAGTTTAAACCTTCAGCTTTTTTTTAATTCTAACGAATTTACTTTTTACTCTACCTGTTGGAGCAACCTGCAATCGCATCTGAACAGATACTTGCATAGTAACAGAATCAAAAACCTTGTCAATAAGAATTATTATCAAATAAAACTAACTACCTGAGATTTTCATTTTATCTAATAAAATCGATCCTGTTTGAATGTTGGAGCGGTGTTCTATATCATCGCTAACCGCTACGATATTTTTTAGCATATCCGGCAATTGTCCCGCAATCGTGATTTCTGATACAGGATATCGAATTTCGCCATTTTCCACCCAAAAACCAGAAGCACCTCGAGAATAATCTCCGGTGACAATATTCACGCCTTGCCCCATCACCTCGGTAACCAACAATCCTGTGCCCATTTCACGTAAAAGTGCGGTCAATCCACCGGTTAAATTAGGCTGAACCAGCCAGTTATGAATCCCCCCGGCATGACCGGTACTCTGCATTCCCATTTTTCTACCGCTGTAATGGGTCAATAAATAAGTTTGTAAAATACCGTTTTGTACAATTTCTAAATCTCTCGTACGTACACCTTCACTATCAAAAGGAGTTGATGCTAAGCGTCCCAACAAATGCGGGCGTTCACTGATATTAAACCACTCAGGTAACACTTGCTTGCCTAAATGATCTAACAAGAAACTTGATTGACGATACAAACTCCCACCGCTAATAGCCGCGGTAAAATGTGAAATAATACCTGTCGCCACATCATTTAAAAAAATGACCGGCACTTCTCGAGTGGTCAATTTTTGCGGATTCAAACGTGCCACTACTTTTTTCGCACAGTTTTCCCCTACCCATTCCGGTGATTCCAGCTTCCCGAAATCCCGTGAAATCGTATATTCATAATCATTTTCCAGTGCATCTTCCACTCCGCCAATGACCGAACAAGACAAGGAATAACGGCTTGATAAATAACTTTGTAGCATTCCGTGCGTATTGCCATATACACGCACGCCCGTATGGGAATTAAAACTCGCTCCGTTACTATTAATAATTCGTTTATCCGCTTCCAATGCGGCTTTTTCTGTTTGGAGAGCTAGTGTCGTTGCTTTTTCAACATCCACATCAGCAGCGTGATAAAGTGCCAGATCTTTCGCCTCGAATGCCATTAATTCTTTTTCCGCCAAACCGGTACAATCATCCGGTGAAGTGTATTTGGCAATCGCCAACGCCGCTTCAACAGTATTTTTTATCGCCTGTTCGCTTAAATCTGAAGTCGAAGCATTCCCTTTTTGTTGCCCTAAATAAACTGAAATCCCAAGAGCCCCATCATTGGTAAATTCCACGTTTTCAATTTCCTGTAAACGGGTGGAAACGGATAAACCGCTCACTTTTGTTACGCCAACCTCTGCGGTTGCGCCGGCTTTTTGGGCTACCTCAAGGGCGAGGCTTACTGCTTGACGTAATTCTTGCTCTTGTGCTTTTAAAAGTGCGGTCTGATTTTCTGCTGTTTTCATTCTCTTTTTCCGTTAAAAATTTTTCGCATTTTATCTTATTTTCAAAGTTTATGCTAAAATGCGCCCTAAATTTCTAAGAAGGAATAACATGGCAAAAGGTAAGAAAAAAGAAGTATTTGATTGGGAAGATGAAGAACAGGAAGAAATCATTTGGGTAAGTAAAAGTGAAATCAAACGTGATGCTGAGGAATTAAAACAACTCGGCGAAAAGTTGGTGAACTTAACCAAAACCAATCTGACTAAAGTGCCACTTGACGATTCATTATTAGAAGCTGTTGAACTGGCACAACGTTTGCAAAAAGAAGCACGTCGTCGCCAGTTACAATATATCGGCAAATTATTACGTGGAATTGATGTCGAACCGATTCGCGATGCTTTAGATAAAATTGAAAATAAACATCACCAACAACAGGCGATGCTACAAAAATTGGAAATATTACGTGATAAGTTGGTCGAACAGGGAGATACAGCGCTCACCGATTTATTACATGACTATCCAACAGCGGATCGTCAGCAATTACGCAATTTAATTCGAGTGGCGCAGAAAGAAAAAGCACAAGATAAGCCTTTAAAGGCTTATCGTGAAATTTACCAAGTGTTGAAAGATCTTATTTTATCGGATTAAAACAACTTATTTTTGACCGCACTTGGTTTTGGAAGAAAACAGCTTCAGCGCCTAGACTTATGGTATGATCTTCCCCTATTTGAAACAGGATAAAATACTTTTATGAATATTCGTTGGAATATTATTCTTGGTGTTATGGCACTTTGCCTGCTTGGTTGGTATTATTCATTGAACCAAGACAACAGTGATTTACAAAGTTTGGTAAAAGCACCGGATAGCCCTGATTATATCGGACAAAAAATGGAAACCACCGTGTTTTCACCGGATGGTAAAAAGCAATATTTGGCGCTTTCAGACAAAGTCGAATATTTTAGCCAAAACGGAAAAACGAATTTTACCGCCCCCCTCGTTTATCTTTTTGATAGCGCAAGCGATAATCAAAAACAAAAAAACGAAACGGCGAAATTACTGGAATCACAAAGTTGGAAATTAAGTGCCCAAAAGGCTGTATTAACAAAAGACGAAATCCTTTATTTAGAAGGCAATGTTGTGGCAGAAAGCCTAGAACCGACTTCCCGACTCCAGCGAGTAGAAACACAATCAGCTGTCGTTAATTTAAAAACACAAGATATTACATCCGATACAATGGTAAAAATTAACGGACAAAATTTTCATTCCACCGGTTTAAAAATGGCGGGTAATTTACGCCAACAAGTGGCAACTTTAAAGGAACAGGTAAAAACATATTATGAAATTAGTAACCAGTAAGATTCTTCTCACCACGACATTGGCGATGGCCTCTTTTTCAGCTTTTGCCTTAAAAGACGACACTAATCAACCGATTAATATTGTTTCCGATAACCAATCTTTGGATATGGAAAACAGTGTGGTGACATTCACCGATAATGTGGTGATTACACAAGGTTCAATTCTGATTAAAGCAAATAAAGTCGTGATTACCCGTCCTCCTGAAAATTCCGGTAAAAAAGAAACCGTAGAGGCTTTCGGCACACCGGTAACGTTCCACCAATTATTAGACGATGGTAAACCGGTGGACGGTAAAGCAAATAAAGTCCATTATGATCTTGGTGCGGAATTTTTAACGCTGACAGGCAATGCGGAACTCAGACAACTTGATAGTAAAATAAATGGTGAACGCATTACTTACGATGTAAAAAAACAGCAATTAAAAGCAAACGGTGGTAAATCACGCGTTAAAACCGTGTTAATTCCGTCCCAATTACAGCAAAAAGGTAAAAAATAACCGATGTCCGTATTACATGCTGAATTTTTAGCTAAAAGCTATAAAAATCGTAAAGTTGTTTCTGATGTCAGCCTTACGGTTCATTCTAACGAAATCGTCGGGTTGTTAGGTCCGAACGGTGCCGGTAAAACGACCACATTCTATATGGTTGTAGGGCTTGTGCGCCAAGATCAGGGCAAAATTACGATTGACGGTGAAGATATTAGTTTATTACCGATGCACAATCGGGCGCAACGCGGTATCGGCTATCTCCCACAAGAGGCTTCTATTTTTCGCCGTTTAAGCGTTTATGATAACCTCATGGCAGTATTGGAAATACGCAAGGATCTCACCGCGGAGCAACGCCGTCAAAGAGCGGACGAATTAATTGAAGAATTTAATATCGGGCATATTCGCGATAGCCTTGGACAATCCCTTTCCGGTGGTGAACGCCGTCGTGTAGAAATTGCTCGAGCGCTTGCTGCCAATCCAAAATTTATTTTATTAGACGAGCCTTTTGCGGGGGTTGATCCTATTTCCGTGACGGACATTAAAAAGATCATTACCGATTTACGCAACCGTGGTCTAGGTGTTTTAATTACCGATCATAATGTCCGTGAAACCCTAGATGTTTGTGAACGGGCTTACATTGTCGGGAAAGGGCAAATTATCGCTACCGGTACACCGGAAGAAGTGATGAATGATGAACACGTCAAACGCGTGTATCTGGGCGAAGAATTTAAGTTATAAAGATGAAATTAACAGAACTCTTTCAGCCTGAAAATATTCGTCAAGGTGTCAGCTTTTCAAGTAAAAAGCGATTATTTGAATCCATTGCACATTTTATCGTAGAGCAATTACACTGTGAAAAAGGCGAGCAAGCCTGCTTTGAATGTCTGTTTGAACGTGAGAAACTGGGTAACTCGGGATTAGGCAACGGTGTGGCAATGCCAAAAGCAAAATTACCTGCTGAGGCAAGCGATAAAGCCCTAGCTGTGTTTCTTCAACTAGAAACTCCAATTGATTACGATGCACAAGATGGAAAACCTATAGATCTTGTTTTCGCTGTTCTTGTGCCGGAAAATCAGTGCCAAACTTATATTCCTGTGCTTTCCAATTTAACAGAGAAACTCACAGATAAAAATTTTCTCAAACAACTACGTTCTGCGAAAAGTGCGGATGAAATTTGGCAAGTTTTTGAAATTTCGGATCAAACTGCGGAAGTAGCCCAATCTTCTGCTGAAACCGAAACATAATATCACGAGGGAACCTTATGGAAATTATCATTATCAGCGGTCGCTCCGGAGCGGGAAAATCAGTGGCATTGCGCGCACTGGAAGATATGGGCTACTATTGTGTTGATAATCTTCCCCTTGATTTATTACCTCAACTCACAGAAATTTTAGCCAAAAATCAAACTGCTGTTGCAATTAGCCTTGATATCCGTAATTTACCCGAATCGACACAATCCCTTGAGCAAATTCTGGCGGACATTCAACGCCATTATGCCACCAAAATTATTTTTTTGGATTCCGATCGTAGCACACTCATTCGTCGATATAGTGATTCTCGTCGGCTTCACCCTCTTTCAGCCGATGATCTCTCCCTTGAAGCCGCCATTGATGCTGAACATCAACAATTAGAGCCATTGTTGCAACACGCAAGTTTTATTATTGATACCACCCATATTTCTACCCATACTCTAGCGGAAAAATTGCGTGAATTTTTACGGGGCAATACGGAAAAAGAATTAAAAATTATTGTAGAGTCCTTCGGTTTTAAATACGGTATTCCTCTTGATGCGGACTACGTATTTGATGTTCGTTTTTTGCCTAATCCGCACTGGGATCCGGAACTTCGCCCAATGACTGGGTTAGACGAACCTGTCGCCCGTTTTTTAAGTAGTCATGATGATGTCAATAATTTCATCTATCTCACCCGTAATTACATTGAAACATGGTTACCGATGTTAGAACAAAACAACCGCAGCTATTTAACTATTGCCATCGGCTGTACCGGAGGAAAACATCGTTCGGTGTACATTGCTCAACAACTTGGTGAATATTTCCAAGCTAAAGGGAAGAATGTGAAAATTCAGCATAAATCCTTAGAAAAAAATAAAAACAAATAGACAAAAAGTGCGGTTAAAATTAACCGCACTTTTGCTATACCATAAATTGTTCAAAAATTTGCTCTATATGCTTCCGCAAAATATCTTTCCCACCAATTTCCTCATTTTGCCAAGCGTGTAATAAAATCTCAGGCGAAAATTGCACCCTTGCCCGCTCCGCTAAAGGTAAATAGCTAATATGCCAAGGCTCACGTCCGATTTTTTTACCTATTGGTTGCTGCATAAAAGGAAGGGTAAAATCAAAGTGCGGTAGATTTTCAGCGAGAAATTCACTTAACTCAAAAAAATAGCCGCCTTTTTCATATTCCCAAGGTTCAAGCTGTAATGATTGCCCTTGTGGTAAAAGATCAGGATCGAAAATATCAATTTCCGTTCCCCAGTGATGACGACTTCCTCCCGGCAATGCCGACCAACGTAAAATAGCTTGGCATTTTTGCCAATCGTTCAATAGAGTTAAATCCAAACGAGAGCCTTCATCATCATGTACCTTTCGTTCACCGTTAAATTTACCATTCCAAATTAACTGCTGGCGTTGAAAATCTCGAAAGCTGCTTGCCGGCTGTAAATTAAAGCCATTTTCAACCGCACATTGCTGCAAACTTTGAAATGCCAGTAGCGCCTCTTTCTGCAAAAAATGGTTTGTCGAAAAAGGACAAGGCAAATTCACCAAATGTTCCCGTGATTTGCCTGTGAGCATTACCGTAGTTAGTTTCATTTATTTATCCTTATCCAAAAGATTTACAATCATTTGATAATAAACTTCCCCACACTTAGCCAAATCATCACAGCTGACAGATTCATTCACTTTATGAATAGTCACATTAAGCGGCCCAAACTCCACCACTTCAGCTCCCATTAACGCAATAAAGCGGCCATCAGACGTACCTCCACCGGTTTCAAGTTTCGGTGTAACACCTGTTATTTCTTGAATGCTATCTACCAACGCATTTACTAATTTACCCGGTTTGGTTAAAAATGGTTTACCTGAAAGATTCCATTCTATACGATAATTCAAACCATGTTTTTCTAGCATTTCCGCTACGTTTTGCTTAATCAGATCGTCGGTAATTTCCGTACAGTAGCGTAAATTAAATTGTACGTAAAGTTCACCCGGAATCACATTATTACTGCCGGTGCCTGACTGAATATTGGCTATTTGCAATCCTGTCGGTGGAAAAAATTCATTGCCGTTATCCCATCGATAAGTAGTGAGCTCTTTCAAAAATGGCAATGCTTTATGAATGGGATTATCCGCCAAATGAGGATAAGCAACATGTCCTTGAATACCTTGAATATACAAATTTCCGGTGATAGAACCACGGCGTCCGTTTTTTACCACATCACCCAAGATTTTTGAGCTAGAAGGTTCCCCCACCATACAGTAGGTAATGTTTTCTTCCCGTTCCATCAACGTTTCCACCACACGAACTGTGCCGTCTTTCGCCGCGGCCTCTTCATCGGAAGTAATCAATAAAGCGATAGTTCCTTGATGTTGCGGATTATTTTTTACATAGTTTTCCGCCGCAACTACCATTGCCGCTAAAGATCCTTTCATATCCGCAGCGCCCCGCCCATAAAGCATATCGCCGACAATTTCCGCAGAAAAAGGAGGATAACTCCATTGAGTTTCATCGCCAACAGGCACCACATCCGTATGACCGGCAAAGGCAATCACAGGTTCCCTCGTACCGTGCTTAGCCCAAAGATTTAAGGTATCGTTAAAAGGAAGCCATTCAATTTCAAACCCGAGTTTTGTCAAACGTTCCGCAATCAACTTTTGGCAGCCTTCGTCATTCGGGCTGATAGAAGGACGGCGAATTAATTCTTGTGCTAATTGCACGATCTTTTCTTTCATAAAAACACCTTAAATTTTAACCGCACTTTAGGCGAATGCCTTTTCATATTCTTTCACATCAAATCCGATTAATGCCTTTCCATCTTGCATAATAATCGGGCGTTTAATTAAAGTCGGATTTTCCGCTAATACACTAAGTGCGGTTGTTTTTGACAATGTTTTTTTCACCTCATCATCTAAATTCCGCCAAGTGGTACTGCGCTTGTTTACCAAATTTTCCCAACCGAATTGGGCTTCCGCCTGTTGTAAAAAATCCTTATCCAACCCATCCACACGATAATCATGCAATTTATGTTCAATATGGTGATCCGCCAACCATTTCAACGCCTTTTTCACCGTGTCGCAGTTTTTAATACCATAAATAACAATCACACTATACTCCTTACATTTTTAATAATTGCAATGTTAAATTTTCAATATCTTCTTTTCGATATAAACAGTCTAACCAATTTTTCGGGATATTTGTAACACCATAGTAAGCACCGGCAATCTGTCCACAAATTGAGGCATTCGAATCTGCATCATCTCCAAGGTTTGCTGCCATTAAAACCGCATCGCGGAAATTATCTGTATTCCAAAATGCCCAAAGTGCTACTTCTAAGCTGTCTATTACATATCCCACGCTTCCAACATCATCTGACTTTTTGTTCTTAAATCCCCCAAGACAAATTTCTGTTAGCTTATCAAATTGTAATGCATCTTCATTTTTAAATAATTGTTCTTTAGGAAGCCCTTGAAAAATACGCAAAATCAATTTAGAAAAATATAGACAAGATTGAATGGCTTCTGCTGTTGCATGAGTTGTTTTTGAACTTAATTCAGTATATTTAAAAACATCTTCAGGAGAACGGTGATAACGTAAAATTACAGGCATTAAACGCATTAACGAGCCATTACCGGAATATTTCGAATCTGTTCGGTGAGTATATGGATTACCTGTTTTTTTAAATTCACCTAACATAAATGCAACTTGCTTCCCAATACCAAAAGTATATGGAAGACTCGAATTTTTCCCTGTACTTGCCCATTCATAATAACGATTCATTTGATCCATGGGATCAAAATCCGGTTTAGACGTTAAACTTTCAGCTAAGCAAATTGCCATTGAAGTATCATCCGTCCAATGACCTTTAGGTAAACGAAACTTTCCACCACTCCTCATATCGTCTAACGCTTTAAAACTCCCTCTAGGGCAAAACTCTACAACTGAACCTAAAGCATCTCCACAAGCCAATCCTAAAAAACCACCTAACGCCCTATCTTCAATGCTAAACATCATGTATTCTCCTCAAAAATAAAAAATCCCTACTCAAACGAATAGGGATTTTAACCGAAACTCAGGTGATTAACCTAACAACTTATTCACTCGTTTAATAAAGGCTACCGGATTTTCTAAAGCGCCACGCTCGGCAAGCATCGCTTGTTCAAGCAATAATTCGATCCAGTCGGCAAATTGGGCTTCGTCTGCCATGTCAGCGACTTTTTTCACTAAATGATGTTCCGGATTAAGCTCAAAAGTATATTTCACTTCCGGTACAGGCTGACCTGCTGCGGCAAAGAGTTTTGCCATTTGGGTTGTCATTTGATCATTATCGGTAGAAACCACCGCCGGGGTGTCCGTTAAACGGTGGGTTAGGCGAACCGCTTTGACACGATCACCCAATAGGGTTTTCACACGATCCACAAAACTTTCAAAGGCTTTATCCTGCTCTTTTTGTTCCGCTTCCTCTTTATCCGCTAAATCACCCAAATCCAAATCCGCTTTGCTAATGGTTTGCAATGGTTTTCCGTCAAACTCGGTTAAGTAGCTCAACATCCATTCATCAATGCGATCGGATAATAATAAGACTTCAATACCTTTTTTGTTGAATAATTCCAAATGCGGGCTGTTTTTCGCCGCCACATAGCTATCTGCCGTGATGTAATAAATGGCTTTTTGCCCTTCTTTCATACGGGAAACATAGTCTTCCAAAGAAACAGTTTGCTCACTGCTGTCATGATGGGTGGAGGCAAAACGTAATAATTTCGCAATGGTTTCTTTGTTGCCAAAATCTTCCGCCGGACCTTCTTTCAACACGAGGCCAAATTCTTTCCAGAATTGTTGGTATTTTTCCCCATCGTCTTTCGCTAATTTTTCCAACATTTGGAGAGAGCGTTTGGTTAGGGCTTTACGTAATGCCACCGTGACTTTATTGTCTTGTAAAATTTCACGGGAAACGTTTAACGGTAAATCGTTACTATCAATTAAACCGCGCATAAAACGCAGATAATTCGGCATAAATTGTTCCGCATCATCCATAATAAACACACGTTGAACGTAGAGTTTCAAGCCATGTTTATGCTCACGATTAAATAAATCCCAAGGGGCTTTGGATGGCACATAAAGGAGGCTGGTGTATTCCTGATTACCTTCCACTTTGTTATGCGCCCATAAAAGCGGATCGGCAAAATCATGGCTTAAATGTTTATAAAATTCTTTATATTCCTCATCGGAGATCTCATTTTTACTGCGAGTCCAAAGCGCATCGGATTTATTAATTTTCTCCCATTTTTCACCGGTTTCTTTGCCTTCATCATCGTATTCTTTAGTCAGCATTTCCACCGGAAGACCGATATGATCGGAATATTTGCCAATCACCTCACGCAAACGCCATTCATTTAAGAATTCTTTTTCATCCTCACGCAAATGCAAAATCACATCTGTACCACGGGATTTTTTCTCAATGTCGGCAACCGAGTATTCCCCTTCTCCGGCAGATTCCCAAATCACACCTTTACCGGCATCTTCGCCTGCCGCTCGGGTTTTAACCGTCACTTTATCTGCCACAATAAAGGCAGAATAGAAGCCCACACCGAATTGACCGATAAGTTGGCTATCTTTGGCTTGGTCGCTGCCAAGGGCATTCAAAAACTCTTTAGTGCCGGATTTTGCAATCGTGCCTAAATGATCGATGATCTGCTCACGGGTCATCCCAATACCGTTATCGCTGATAGTTAATGTGCCTTTATCACTATCAAAGCTAATACGCACACGTAATTCTCCGTCATTTTCATAAAGCTCCGGATTGGAAAGCGCTTTAAAACGAAGCTTATCCGCCGCATCAGAGGCATTGGAAATCAGTTCACGCAGGAAAATTTCTTTATTGGAATATAAAGAATGAATCATTAATTGTAATAGTTGTTTGACTTCCGATTGGAAACCACGGGTTTCTTGATTTTGAGACATAGTTTTTCCTTATAAAATGAAATAAGTAAAAATTGAATGTCACAGATATAAGAATGAAAACAGAATTTTCAAGGGGAAAAAGAAAAAGAGCGGTTGATTTTACCGCTCTTTTAAGAAAGATAAACTAGAACTCGTAGCCTACGCCTACTTTTGCGCCATAGTTATTCACATTGGTGTCATCAAAACTACCTAAACGGTTATATTCAACACCGCCATTTGCATACCATTTTTCATCTAATTTATATTTGGCACCGGCAACAACCCCATAACCTACTTTAGTATCGGAAGAACTTTTATAAGGTTGGTCTGCACGGTTATCATATTTAAATTTATTCGCGGCTACACGTGCACCAACATAAGGTTGTACATTCGAATCCACATCAAAATCATATAATACGGAAGCGCCAATACCTTGAATTTTCGCCCCTTCAATTTTACCATGATGAGTGTAATCCCCTGCGACACGCACGTTACCTAATTTATAACCCACTGCTACTCGAGGTTCTATTTTCGTTTTACTGCTACCATTTGCTTTTGTTTTTGAGACACCAATATCGCCTTCAGCATAAACACCGGCATTTGCGGTTGAAACAATAGCAAAAGCACCTAAAACGATTAATAATGATTTTTTCATGGAAAGCTCCTTCATTTAATTGCAAATTAACGCTCAGAATATAGCATAGCTATGCTTTATTTTCACCGATAAAAACCAATTTCCCTTTACACTTTCGGCATAAATATTCCACGCCTTCTTTTAAAATTCGATTATGGCGGCGAACACTCAAAGAATGAGTTCGGCAAGAACAACGATATTCAAAGGTTTTCCCTTGAACATTTTGCACATCAAATTGATGACAAGTATCCGCAGGTAAATGAAAAACCTCATTCATCACCCCCTGCCATTCTCTGCCATGGGGCTTCACCCTTCCGAATACCTGATACACAATTAAATGCGCTAATTCATGGGGAACAACTTGATGAATAAATTCTTGTGTATTTTCAAGCAATAAAGTGCGGTTAAATTGGATTTCGTTTTTTTGTAAATACGCCACCCCGGCTTTCACCCCTCGCAAATCATAATTTATCGTTGGCATGGGAAAGGCACGTTTAAAATAATCTTCTGCAAGACGCAAAGATTCGACAAGTTTACGCTGAACCTGCATTTTTAAATGACGGAATTGAGTTTGTGATGAAAGCATAAAACTGAAAAAATAAAAACCGCCAAAAATAGCGGTTTTAATCATTTATAATAGGATTATTTCAACCCTGCCGCTGCACGCAATTCTTCTACACGATCCACTTTTTCCCATGGGAATTGCTCACGGCCAAAATGACCATAAGCGGCAGTTTCACGATAAATTGGTTTAATTAAATCAAGCATTTTAATTAAACCATAAGGGCGTAAATCAAAGAATTCACGTACTAATGCCACCAATAATTCATTGGCGACTTTACCCGTACCAAAGGTTTCCACCATAATAGAAGTCGGTTCTGCCACGCCAATAGCATAAGAAAGTTGAATTTCACAGCGATCTGCCAAACCGGCTGCCACAATATTTTTCGCCACATAACGTGCTGCATACGCCGCAGAACGATCCACTTTTGACGGATCTTTACCGGAGAACGCACCTCCGCCATGACGAGCCGCACCACCGTAAGTATCCACAATAATTTTACGACCGGTTAAACCGCAGTCCCCCATTGGCCCACCAATCACAAAGCGTCCCGTCGGATTAATAAAGAATTTGGTGTCTTTTGAAAGCCATTCACTTGGCAATACCGGTTTGATGATTTCTTCCATCACCCCTTCGTGAAGATCTTTTTGATTGATGTCTTCTGAATGCTGAGTAGAAAGTACGACCGCATCCACACCCACAATTTTGTTATCTTCGTATTTTAATGTGACTTGGCTTTTCGCATCAGGGCGTAACCAGGCTAATTTACCGCTTTTACGCACTTCCGCTTGTTTTTGCATCAAACGATGGGCATAAGTAATGGCAGCCGGCATAAACACTTCCGTTTCATTAGTGGCATAACCGAACATAATCCCTTGGTCGCCAGCCCCTTGATCTAATGGGTTTTCACGATCCACACCTTGGTTAATATCCGCAGACTGTTTACCAATGGCATTTAATACCGCACAAGAATGGCCGTCAAAGCCCATATCGGAATGTTCATAACCAATATCACAAATCACTTTTCGGGTGAGATTTTCAATATCCACCCAAGCCGATGTAGTAATTTCACCGCCCACTAATGCCATACCTGTTTTCACATAGGTTTCACAGGCAACACGGGCTTTGGGATCTTGTTTTAAAATTTCATCAAGTACCGCATCAGAAATCTGATCGGCAATTTTATCCGGATGTCCCTCAGACACAGATTCCGAGGTAAATAAATAACTAGACATAATCTTCTCTTTTAGATGTATTGACGTATAGACGGCTATAATACGAATTTTAGATGAAGAATCAAGCACTATTATGGGGTAATATTTAACCAATTTCTCAAAATTTGCTCACCATATTCCGACATATAGGATTCCGGATGAAACTGAACACCATAAATCGGTAAAAATTTATGCTGCATTGCCATCATCACATTCTCATCACAAACTGCAGTGATCACTAATTCTTCGGGAAAATGTTCAGCCTGTACCGCCCAAGAATGGTATAACCCAATATCAAATTCCACCGGCAAGCCCAAAAACAACGGTGAATTTGACCGCACTTTTAACCGCCGTTTTTGCCCATGGCGAACTTGTTTTAGGTTATAAAGCCTTCCACCAAAAAACTCACACAAGGTTTGATGCCCCAAACAGACTCCAAGAATGGATTTTTGCTGATGATAACGTGCCAACATCGCAAAAAGTTGAGGGTAAGCCCTTGGCACATCCGGCCCCGGCGAAATTAAAAGATGGCTATAAAATTCAGGCGTGTTTTCCTGCAAATCTTCCACATTGACCACCTCAAAAGACACCCCAAGGCGGCGAACAAGCTCTACTAAATTGAAGGTAAAAGAGTCGTGATTATCAATAATAAGTAATTTCATAACTGCTTGGCTTTCGTTATAATCGGGCAATTTTACGCTAAATTAGAAATAGCACAATGCAACATTTTATCCAGCAAGCCAATCAGTATGGGGCACAATCTCTGCCTTTCTTTTTTTTAATTGATTTTGAACAACAAAAACCGTTAATTTTTCCTTTAGAAGAAGCCGCAAACCAAGGCATTTATTTTGATATTCAAGGTAAAACCAATTATATCGGTCAAGCCCACCAAGCCGCCTCGATTGAAAAACATCCCGTTTCCTTTGCTCAATATCAGCAAAGTTTTGACCTTGTGCAACAGCAATTACAACAAGGAAACTCCTATTTATTAAATTTAACCTATCCTACTGAAATTACAGGGAATATTGATTTTGAATCCCTTTTCAATCAAGCCACCGCTCCTTATAAATTGTGGCTAAAAAATCAATTTGTTTGCTTTTCGCCAGAATGTTTTATCCATATTCAAGATAACAAAATTTTCACTTATCCTATGAAAGGCACAATCAATGCCGCTGTACCTGATGCTGAAAACCGATTGTTAAATGATGAAAAAGAACAACGTGAACACTACACCATTGTGGATTTAATGCGCAATGATCTCGCCATGGTGGCGAGCAATATTCAGGTAACAAAATTTCGTTATGTGGATCACATTGCCACACAAAAAGGCGAGATTTTGCAGACAAGTTCCGAGATTTGTGGTGAACTTGATGAAACATGGCAAAAAAATATTGGTGATATGCTTGCCACTTTATTGCCGGCTGGCTCGATTAGCGGCGCACCAAAAGAAAAAACAGTACAAATTATTCAACAAGCGGAACGCCAACCCCGAGGTTATTACACTGGTATTTTTGGCCTTTTTGATGGTAAAAACCTACAAAGTGCAGTGGCCATTCGCTTTATCTCTCAAGTGAGTGAGAAATATTATTTTCACAGCGGTGGCGGCATTACCATTCAAAGCCGTTTGGAAGACGAATATCAAGAATTACTCGAAAAAGTCTATTTACCCGCTTTTTGTCGAAACGAGGAGAAAAACTAATGTTTCCTCTGTTTGAAACCCTTGCCATTGAACAGGGCAACATTCAAAACATTGAATATCATCAAGCCCGTTATGAGCAAAGCTTGCGACAATTCTACGGCAAAAGTGCGGTCAAAATTTTCAATCTTTTTGAGCTAATCCAAGTGCCACACCATTTACAAAATCAACTGGTGCGTTGCCGCATTGATTACAATGCGGAAACCACACAAATTCAATATTTTGAATATCAGCGAAAAACCTACCGCACTTTTCAACCCATTGTTTGTGATGAAATTGATTACAGCCTGAAATATGCCAATCGGGATTTGCTTAATTCTCTTTTAGCCCAACGGGGAAAATGTGATGAGATTATGATTATTAAAAATGGAAAAGTGACGGATTGCTCTATCGGTAATCTTATTTTCCGTCAAGGCAATCAATGGCTCACGCCTGATACGCCATTATTAGCCGGCACTCAACGGAAAAAATTATTACAGCAAGGCAAAATTAGAGAAGCCACAATTTATGCGCAAGATATTGAAAAATTTGATGAAATAAGGATCATTAATGCGATGAATGGGTTGTCAGCTATTTTATATCCATAGAGTGTATCATTCACCCAATGTAAGAAATATTTTTTATTCATGAAACAATATTTCACAACCCTCGATTGCTATTTTAATTCCCCCAAAGCTTGTAAGATAATCGCTTTAGACGCTTGAATCGCAAGAAATGAGAGGATAAAAGCAACAACTAAATCAGGGTATTTGGATTGTGTAAAATAAACCACTACACCTGCCAAAATAACCACCAGATTCCCCATTGCATCATTTCTTGCACAAAGCCAAACACCACGCATATTACTATCTCCTTCTCGGAAACGGTAGAGAACCCACATCGCAACAAGGTTAGTCAATAATGCAAGGGAGCCAACAATACTCATTTGACTATAGTGAGGAATTTCGCCATAGAACCAACGGTATATCGTAGTAAAAAGAATGAACATACCGAATCCCCCCATTGTTACCCCTTTTACTAGAGAGGCTTTGGCACGATGAATCAACGCCATAGGTAGAACATATAGACTGATTAAATAATTGGCGCTATCTCCAAAAAAATCTAAGCTATCAGATAATAATGACGTTGATCTTGATGTTATACTTATGAGAATTTCCACAAAAAACATTGCGAAATTTAGCCCAAAGGCAATCCATAGAGCTTTACGGTATTCTGAAGAGATGTGAACAGGTGTTGAATGACAACAGTTTGAGCATGACATTGTAATCTCCGTGAATTTAGAATTATCTAGCGTAGTTTTTCTCAGTAACCAACCAACAATTATGAATTTGTTTGTTGCGTTCAAAATCAAGCGGCAAAGTTTTATGAGAAATTTCCACCGCACTTAGCCCTAATGCGTCCAACCCTGCAAAATCCATTTTAAATCCTCGTTTATTGTTGGAAAAAACGATAGTGCCGCCCTGACGTAAAATACGTTTTAAATTTGCCATTAATTTGATGTGATCACGCTGAACATCCCAACTGGCTTCCATTCGTTTTGAGTTGGAAAAAGTAGGCGGATCCACAAAAATTAAATTAAACTGGCGATCACATTTCTCCAACCATTGCAAACAATCCGCTTGGATTAATTTATGTTGCTTGCCTTCAAGATCGTTGAGAATCAGGTTTTGTTCCGCCCAGTTGAGGTAAGTGTTCGACATATCCACCGTAGTGGTGGATTTTGCCCCGCCCAATGCGGCGTGAACGGTGGCAGAGCCCGTATAGGCAAACAAATTCAGGAAGTCTTTCCCTTTCGCTAACTCCCCCACCATTTTTCGGGTGAGGCGATGATCTAAAAATAGCCCGGTGTCCAAATAATCCGTTAAATTGACCCAAAGTTGTGCACCGTATTCATTCACATAAAAATACTCGCCTTTATTGGCTAATTTTTCATATTGATTCGTCCCTTTTTGTTTTTGACGGACTTTTAAAATCAGTTTGTTGGTTTCTACGCCGGTCACATTCAACGTTGCCGTCACGGCATCCAACAAACGTTGGCGGGCTTTATTTTCATCAATATTTTTAGGCGCAGCGTATTCTTGCACCACAATGTGATCGGCATAACGATCCACCGCCAAATTATATTCCGGCAAATCCGCATCATAAAGACGATAGGCATCTAACCCTTGCTGTTTCGCCCATTTTTCAATTTTCTTGATATTCTTTTGTAAACGATTGGCAAAATCTACTGCCACCTCTGAAGTGCAGTTAAATTCAAGGGAATTTTCCACCGCACTTTGTTCGCTAATCCGAGCGGAAATCTGATAATTTTTCTGAACACAATCCAGCGGTCCATTTTTTGCCTTGAATTGACGGTTTGCCCGCATTCTCAAACAATCCAGCAATGTAGATTCACTACTAAAAATCGAGGCATTCCAACCGCCAAAGGCTTTTTTCAAACGTTGTCCAAATACAGAGTAAAGGGCAATCAACGCCGGTGTCGTGCCTAAACGCTCGCCATAAGGCGGATTACAAATCACCGTGCCGACTTCATTCGGCGTTGGGTTGGTGAGTGCCGCCACATCACCTTGCTGCCATTTAATCAAGTGAGCAACACCGGCATTTTTCGCATTGTGTTGGGCTTTTTTTAACACACGATGATCGAGGTCAAAGCCATAAAAGTGCGGTTGAATTTTGCCTTGTTTTTCCTCCGCTGAAGCGATGGCTTCACTTTTTACTTTTTCCCAAACCGTTTGATTATGCCCTTTCCAAAAATCAAAACCCCAATGTAAACGATACAATTGAGGGGCAATATGGGCTTCCATTTGTGCCGCTTCAATTAATAATGTGCCTGAGCCACACATGGGATCGACCAACGGCGTACCGACTTGCCAACCGGAACGCAACACAATCGCCGCTGCTAAGGTTTCACGCAAAGGCGCTTGACCGGTATCTTCACGATAGCCCCGTAAATGTAAGGCTTCGCCACTCAGATCTAAAGAAATCACTAATTCTTCACGATTCAAATAAGCATGAATACGCACATCCGGTTGCATTTTATCCACATTCGGACGGGCTTTGCCTTGGCGTTCAAAGTAATCCACAATGCCGTCTTTCACCCGCATTGCACCAAATTGAGTATGGCGAATCTCTTGGTTGGTACCGTTGAAATCCACAAAAAAGGTCACTCGCTCATCAAAGTGGGCAAGCCAATTAAAGGCAGAAACCGCCGCATAGAGATCTAAATCACTGTAAATTTTGGTTTCAATTAAAGGCAATAAAATACGTGAGGCAAGGCGCGACCAAAGCAAGGTGCGATAAAGGGTTTCCTCATCGGCTTGGAAATGTACCCCGCCTTGTACGACTTTGGCATCAAGGGCACCGAGTTCTGTCAGCTCAACTTTTAGCAGTTCTTCAAAGCCACGAGAGGTTGTGGCGAATAGTTGTTTCATTTAGGCTCTCAAGAAAAAAATTTTGCCGATTATAGCATAAGTTTCCATTCAAATTAGGTGAGTATGGATTTCAAAAACAAAAAATGGCGGGTTTCGGTTTCCCCACCATTGATCAAAACATCACAATTATTTACTCAAACACTGCGCATAACTATCTGCCGTTGCCTGAAGGAAATTTGCGTAGGAATTTGCCCCTAACGCTACCTCATCACCAATGGGATCTAAACGTCCCACATTCACCGAAGTGCCTTTTGCCAGAGATTCAATCACTTTCGGGGTAAATTGTGGTTCTGCAAACAAGCAATTTACATGATGTTCAGCGATCTCTTCTTTAATATGTGCAAGCGTTTTCGCACCGGGTGCAACCAATGGATTAATGGTGAAATAGCCGGTTTGTTTTAAACCGTAGGCATCATTGAAATAACCGTAGGCATCGTGGAAAACAAAGAAACCTTTTTCTTTAAAAGGGGCGAGTTGGGCTTTAATTTTATCGCTTTGTTCCGCCAAAGTGCGGTTGAAATCCGCAAGGTTTTTCTCAATCAACGCTTTTTTAGCCGGGAATTGTAGAATAAGTTTATCCGCCACTTTTTGTGCCACAATTTGGCTAATTGCCGGTGAGTACCAAACGTGCCAGTTGGTGCTTAATCCTTCGTGATTTTCATGATCGTGATCATGTTCATGCCCACTTTTGTGTTCGTGTTTATGGTCATGTTTGTGATCGTGCTCGCCCTCTTCATGGAAATGTTCGTGATGGGCTTGGGTTAATAGGGGTTTAACCTCAGCGAGATCAGCAATGGTAATCACTTTTTGGCGATCAATTTGGTTTATCGGTTTTTCTAAAAATGAATCAACGTCTTCACCCACCCACAATACCAAATCCGCCGATTTCACTTTTTGAATATCAGATAACTTTAAACTGTAGTCATGGGGAGAAGCACCTGTCGGTACAAGTATCTGCGTATCGGTTATGCCATTCGCAACGGCTGAAGCAATAAAACCAAGGGGTTTTACTGATGCCAATACATCTGCATTCGCCATCATTGGAAGGCTGAAAAGTGCGGTTGAAATAGCGCTCATTTTTAATATTTTCTTCATTTTGTCTCCTCAATTGTTAATAATGATTCTCAAATAGACGTAAAAGCCTACACTTTTAAAAATAAATTGCAATGATTTTAGTAAGGAAGCTTAATGAAAGTTTTCACTAAAAAAAACTAGAGTGGACTTAATTATACCTTCGTCAAGAATATGAATTACTATATGCACAGAGAAAAGCCATAAGTCTAATAATTTTTCATATTCACGATCTGTTGCATCAATTGTTTAAAATGTTGTTGCATATCACTAGGGAGTTGGGAGAATAACACTTCTATTGATACGGTATCGTCTTTACGCAAAGCACCATCATCATCAAGATTTTCTGCTAATAAAAAAATATCCGATACCCGGCAATCAAATGCTTTAGCTAAATAGTCAAGTATTGCTGGACTATACCCTTGATTTCCATTTTCCAAATTAGAAATATTACCTTTTGAGGTATTGGAAAAATCAGCTAACTGTTGCTGGGTCCAACCTTTCTTTTTACGTAAAAAACGAATTGCGTGATGTATTTTCATGACCACATAGTAAGAAAATAAAATATTAATAAATATTTTTTTACGATCTTATTGATAAAAAAGTATTGTTATGCAATACTTTGTTTTGTATTACTGTTCAAACTTAAGGAATTAATCATGAAAAAACTACTTCTTGCTATTTCTGCGAGTTTCTTACTCGCTGCTTGTTCAACCACGACAAGTATCTCAAATCTCCCTACATCCCCCCAGTTATATCAAACATACAAAATCAATGATGTATCCAATCAAAATGTAGATAAAAGAATCAGACAAATATTCATGGATACATTAAAAAAACGTCTGACCGACTTAGGTTATCAGCAAGGCAATGACCTAACCATTAACTACAATATTCAACTTTATGATCAAGGTAACCGTGCATTGCGTTATTTTGTCGGCTTTGGAGCCGGAAAAGCAGAGGCTACCATTCTGACAACAATTAAAAGTAAATCGGGAAAAAACATTGGCAACATTAAAACAAACGCTGATTTAAAAATAGGATTTTTTGGCGGAAACGCTGAGCAAATTATTGAAAACGCTGCCGTGGATGTAGCAAATGAAATTTGGAAAAGTAATTTATTAAAAAACAACAAAAAGTAGAAGGAAAATCTAATGAAAAAACTTATCATCACAACACTACTTGTACTACCTGTCGCAGCTTCAGCTGTAGATAATTTCACCGGTTGGCATATTGGCGGTGAGCTAAGTACAGCCAAATACAATATGACCGGTACAACAAAGGGTTCGGGTTCTCAGGGTGCAGGGGTGGCTATTATAGGAGGCTACGGATTTGATTTCGGTCATAATTTTGTCGGTATTATTGAAGGTAAATTTAAAATAAGTAATGCCAAAATTACTGATGAAGATGATGAAACATTCAAAGAAAAATATCAGGCTTCAATTGCTTATTTACAAGGATATCGTATTACTGAAAATATTATGCCTTATATTAAAGTTGGAGGCTCAGTCTCTCAAATAGATTACTCCAGCGACAAATATGAAGGTGTCGGTGTCCGAGGCATTGATTATGGTCTTGGCGTTAAGTTTACGATTGATAAAAATTTAGCAATGGGCATCGATTTTACCCGCCACAATTTAGGCGGTGAGGATGATTCTGTTAAATTCAAAGGCAACCGATTTGCTCTAAATCTATCTTACCAGTTCTAATTGAGGAAAATATAAAATGGACAATTTGCCCATTTTTACCTCTTATCCAAAATCTTATCAATCACCCTCGAAACGGCAAAAAAACCAAAGGTTGCGGTAATCATTGTGGCTGCGCCAAAGCCGCTTGCACAATTCATTGTAGCGGACATGGCACAGCCTTCGCCCATTTGAGGGAAAATCAGCGGTTGTGTGGAAAATACCGCATCAACGCCGAATTTGCGCTGTGGGTTTTGGGTAAAATTAAAATCCTTGCGTAAAACCGACCGCACTTTTGCCAATAGGGGATCTTGAATGGTTCGGCTTAAATCGGCAATTTGAATTTGTGTAGGATCTGTTTGACCACCGGCGCCGCCCACGGTGATAATTTTGATTTTATTGCGTTTGCAATAAGCGATCATTGCCGCCTTGGTTTTAACGTTATCAATGGCATCAATCACATAATCATATCCACGATTGAGATAGTCCGCCTGATTATCCGGTGAAATAAAATCATCAATGATATTGACGGTACATTCGGGATTAATCAATTTTACCCGCTCCGCCATCACTTCCGTTTTAAGTTTGCCAATATTGCCGCTTAATGCCGGAAGTTGGCGGTTGATATTGGTGACGCAAATATCGTCCATATCAATTAACGTCAGCTGTCCGACACCGGAACGGGCTAACGCCTCCACCACCCACGAGCCTACACCGCCAATGCCGATAACACAAATATGCGCTTGGCGAAGGCGTGCTAATCCCTCAGGGGTATAAAGCCGCCCAATACCGCCAAAACGCTGTTCGTAGTTATCCACACGAGCCATTATTGTAATACCCAAACACGACCATAATGTTTTGAAAGTCCGGCAATATGCCCTGCTTGATCACCAATGCCACGATATAAATCAAAGTGATGGCCGTTTACTGCGCCGCCCACATCTAATGCCACCATTAAATGTAATTTATGCGATCCTTTCCAGTTACCGTTATTATCAATATCCGGTACTTCCACCAATAACACAGAACCTGACGGGATCACGTTACGATCTGATGCTACTGCCGCCATTGGCACAAGGGGAACGCCGGCAGAACCTTTTACTTTTCCACTTGGATCGTTTTTAAAGAATACATAGGATGGGTTACGCTCTAATAATCCCTGCACTCGTGAAGGATTTGCTTTTCCCCAATCACGAATAGCCTGAATTGACATTTTCTCTTTTGGAATCTCACCATCTTCCACCAACAAACGCCCTACCGCTTGGTATTTAAAGCCATTTTGTCCGGCATAGGCAAAATAATTCAAGTTGCCGTTACCAAAATCCACATAACCACTTCCCTGCACACCAAGCAAGAAGTTATCAAGCATTGAATCACTATAAGCCAATTCTAAACCTTGCCCTTCCAATGCCCCCGCATAGATTTGCGCACGAGAAAAACGTTTATAGGTTGGCATGGAATAAATTGGGTGCTGATATTTCCCTTGCGGTGTACGACGGGCGTGAATGACTGGAGAATAATAGCCTGTCATCAACACGTTTTGATAACCATCAAAGCCTTTCATTATTTGAGGAGAAATACCGTATTGGGACAACTCGCTCACATTTGCACCTGCAAGCACCCAATTGGTGATTTTTTGATAATTGCCATAAAAACGATCGGACAATCTGCCGGAATAAGCTTTGACATTAGAAAGTTGCGTTAAAAAATCCCCTTGATTGATGATCGCACTTTGATTTTCAACACGAGAAACCGGCGATAAAATAGGTTGCTGATAGTTGCGACCGCTGTATTTTGCACCAAATTTTTGAGGATCATCGCCCGTAGGGGTAAGAACGGGAGCTCTTCCTTTATTTGATGCTGTTTTATTGGATGAACCGCCACAAGCCACCAAAATTGATACGGCCGCTAAAATAGAGAAAACTTTAATACCGAGATTTTTACGAAATTTCATATTTTAATTCCTAAATAAAAAACAAATTTTTATGAAGTTGCATACGCTATCAAAAATTATCTAAAATCACTAGCACTATTTCCTCAATAGTGTTTAATTTATATTCATTTTGATTATTTTAATAACAAACGAAACATAAACTTTTGTTTAAGACTTGCAAAATTTCTTGAATGGCGTATAGTACGCCCCATCAGACGCGGGGTGGAGCAGCTTGGTAGCTCGTCGGGCTCATAACCCGAAGGCCGTCGGTTCAAATCCGGCCCCCGCAACCAGATTTTAAAGCATCGATTTTGTCGGTGCTTTTTTCATATATATCATCGGTAAAAAGCATTTTTCCTCAATGGGGGAAAAATGCTTTTTCTCATTTAATCGCAATGTGGACGGTAATTTCTTCTCTATCGTGGTACAAATGTTTTGCCTGAATCTCAAAGATTAAATTTTGTTTATTCAACATATCAGTGAGATTTTCTAAGCATTGCATCACCTCTTGATAACGTTTTTTCATTGGTAACTTTAAATTAAAAATCGTTTCCCGACACCAACCGTTCACTAACCATTTGCCAATCAAATTGGTAATACGACTCGGCTGTTCTACCATATCACACACTAGCCAATCCACTTTTTTGCGTTTTGGCGGCTGAAACTTAAAACCATCTTCAGCACAATGTTCAATCCGACCGGTTTCATGCAGACTTTCTGCCATTTTCCCGTGATCCACCGCATAGACAAATAAGCCACGTTTCACTAATTGATATGTCCAACCACCCGGACAAGCCCCCAAATCTACGCCCACCATATTATCATTTAAACGTTTTTCTTCTTCCTTTCTAGGAATAAAAGTCAAAATCGCCTCTTCTAATTTCAAGGTAGAACGACTTGGTGCCTCAGAGGGAAACTTCAGACGGGGAATCCCCATAAAGTACTCGGAATGGTTATTAGCATAAGAATAACCCACATAACAACAATTCGGTTTCACGAAAAAACAATGTAAAAATAGACCGCACTTTTGATGCCCATCAGCCATTAACCAGCCTTTATTTCTCAATACTTGGCGTAATGGTACGGTAAACTTTCGACAAAAAGTGGAAAGTTCTTTGGATTCATTGGTATCCGCCATTTCCACAAAAAGTGTGGTTGATTGCTGAAAATTGACTTGTTCTGACAATTTATCAAATGCCGAAATAATCGGGCTAATACGATCGGTAGGATCTAGATTTTCCAATAAATGTGATACCACCAATATCTGCCGGGAAAAAATGAGCTGATTAAAGGGGACTTTACGTGCTAAACGATCCGCTTCATTGGGTTGATAGCATTCAAAAATCACATAGCCCGAATGCTCTTGAACACGGGCAAAACCAAATATACCTAAGTTTGCAGCATGATCCGTAATTTCTGCTGCCACTTCTTTTTCAAAACCTGGACGGCAATATAATGCTAGTTTATTCATACTCTTCTTTTTTTATTGCATTAATAATCCATTGACGAAAAGCTTGAATTTGCTCGTCATCAAGGCGATCAAGATGATTTACCACATAAAAAGATTTAGGATCAGGTAAATTTGTCGGTAATACGACCTGAAGTGTACCTTGCTCAATTTCCTGCAAAGCGATCAAACGATTAGCCAAGGCAATACCTTGACCATGGCTTGCTGCCTGCAATGCCATAAATGTATGGCTAAATAAAGGCCCTTGCTGAATATTCAAATCTTCAAGTCCTAAATAATCGGCCATAATTCGCCAATTATCACGCGTATGCGTATGGAGTAGTGTATGTTGCTTTAAATCCCGTTTATCTCGAACCGGTTTTTTGGAAAGCAATTCCGGTGAGGCCAAAATCAGCAAATTTTCTTTGCCTAAACGATCAACCTGTAAATTCTGCCAATTCCCCTTTCCATAATAAATGGCAAGATCGATTTCTTTATTTAATAGACCTTCATCTTGATCCACTCCTTTTAAACGAACTTCAATTTCGGGATGAAGTTGATTAAATTCACTTAAATGTGGTACAAGCCATTGAAGACCAAAAGTCTGAGGCACACTAATGCTTAAATGGAGATCATCTTTTAGTGTTAATAATCGCTCTGTCGCTTCATTAAGTTTACGTAAAATTTTATTAATATCGACAAAATAGGCTTTGCCAAATTCAGTTAATTCTAGGGATCGATTTTTACGTTTAAATAATTCGATGCCTAAAAAATCTTCTAACAGTTTGATTTGATGACTCACAGCCGCTTGCGTAACAAAAAGCTCATCGGCCGCTTTAGTAAAACTTAAATGTCGTGATGCGGATTCAAAAGACTTCAATGAATTCAAGGGTGGCAAACGTTTATACATAATTCTTCCAAAATATAATTTTTTCGTCTATACTTAGACAGCTCCAGTTCAGATTAATTTTTCTAATCTTTCAAATTAAAAAACGTCATTTGTTCTTCTTATTTTCAATTCTTACAATGTACTCATACTTAGTGGCTGGTAATTCTTTACGAGTTAATGAGTTTCGGACTTAAGTATGATGTTGTGTTTGCATAGTTCAGGTAACTGAACTTTGAGTAACAATGAGTTACTCGTTTACTTCCTATAATTTGAACCTTTTGGTTAAACGCCACCCATTTTGAGTGGCGTTTTTTTCGTGCCAAAATTCTAACACATCTCTCTTTTCTTTTCTTTTCTTGTTTTACTTGGTTATATGGCTAAATTTTGAAAAATCACAAAAAATTTAGGTTTTAAGGTTTAAATGCTCAAAATAATGATGTAGATTAAACAGTAATTTACTAACAACATCATATTAAGGAAAGCAAAATGAAAAACTTAGACTGGAATAATCTTGGTTTTAATTACATTAAAACCGACTATCGTTTTATTGCCCATTGGAAAAATGGTCAATGGGATGAAGGCAAGCTCACCACAGACAATACCTTACATATTCACGAAGGTTCAACCGCACTTCACTACGGTCAACAATGTTTTGAAGGTTTAAAAGCCTATCGTTGTAAAGACGGCTCAATCAACTTATTCCGCCCTGACGAAAATGCAAAACGTATGCAACACACCGCAGATCGTCTCTTAATGCCGCAAGTTCCTACGGAATTATTTGTTCGCGCTTGTAAAGAAGTCGTCAAAGCAAATGAAGAATGGGTTGGTCCTTATGGTTCCGGTGCAACCTTATATTTACGTCCATTCCTCATTGGTGTAGGAGAAAACATTGGTGTAAAAACGGCACCGGAATTTATTTTCTCCGTATTCTGCTGTCCGGTCGGTGCTTATTTCAAAGGTGGTTTAACGCCTTCTAATTTCATCACAACCGAATACGATCGCGCTGCACCGATGGGAACCGGTGGTGTGAAAGTCGGTGGTAATTATGCAGCCAGCCTACGTCCTCATGAATTAGCAGTAGAACAAGGGACGGAGGAACGCAAATTTGCCGATGCCATTTATCTTGATCCGAAAACCCACACTAAAATTGAAGAAGTCGGTGCGGCAAATTTCTTTGGAATCACTAAAGACAATAAGTTTATCACGCCAATATCAGAATCCATCCTACCGAGTATCACAAAATACTCTCTACTCTATATAGCCAAAGAACGTTTGGGTATGGAAGCCATTGAGGGGGATGTGTATATCGATCAGCTTGATCAATTTGCCGAAGCCGGTGCTTGTGGGACAGCGGCTGTCATTTCACCGGTAGGCGGTATCCAACATAAAGGCAAATTCCACGTTTTCTACTCAGAAACGGAAGTAGGGCCGATTACCCGCAAACTTTACGATGAGCTCACAGGTATTCAATTCGGTGACATTGAAGCCCCAGAAGGCTGGATTGTGAAAGTTGAATAATGGGAGAAATATCTACCCACAGTAGGCTTGAAATGATCTGACTTAAACAAGTAGATTTATTGAATTGAAGGACTAAGTTTCTAGATTTTGCAGGGCTTAGTCCTTCTTTTAATCGAATAAGCTCATTAGTGGTAACTAAGGAATGATTTTCTTATCGTAACATCTCAAGAAATAATTCCATTACAGCGGTATTTGCAGTCAATTCAGGATGGAAAGAACAAGCCAACAAGTTGCCTTGCTTTGCTAACACCGTATGCCCTTCAAATTCAGCGAGGCTTTCCACCTTTTCAGCATTAAAATTCGCAATATAGGGGGCGCGAATAAAGACTGCAGGAAAAGGTTCTATTAAACCTTTTATAGCTAGATCTGTCTGAAAACTGTCAATTTGTCGCCCAAATGCATTGCGTTGTACTTCAATATCCATGAGTCCTAAATGAACCGAGGGATCACCTGTAAGGTGTTTTGCCAATAAGATCATTCCGGCACAAGTACCAAACAATCCTTTTCCTTGTGCGTGGAAAGCTTTAATGGCTTCAAATAAGCCATTTTTTCGCATTAGTTTGCCAATAGCCGTGCTTTCACCGCCCGGTAAAACTAAACCATCACAAGCAATTAAATCTTCAGGATTTTTTACTATAACCGCCTTTGCGCCAAGCTGTTCGATTTGGAGACAGTGTTCACTCACTGCCCCCTGTAATGCGAGAACGCCAACGGTTAAATTCGCATAATTATTCATCTTACCAACCACGCTCTTGCATTCTTTCGGTAGCAGATAAGCGTGAAATTTCAATCCCCTTCATCGCTGTGCCCAAATCTTCCGATAAACGGGCAATCAAATCATAATCTTGATAATGGGTTGTGGCTTCAACAATAGCACGAGCAAATTTCTCTGGGTTCTCGGATTTGAAAATACCCGATCCGACAAATACGCCATCTGCTCCTAACTCCATCATTAACGCCGCATCTGCCGGCGTGGCGACACCACCGGCTGCAAAATTCACCACAGGTAATTTCCCTAAGGTTTTGATTTGTAACAATAACTCAAAAGGCGCCCCGAGATTCTTTGCTTCTGTCATGAGTTCATCATGACTCATCGCAACCACCTTACGCACTTGTGCATTCACTTTCCGTATATGGCGAACTGCTTCAACGATATTGCCTGTACCCGGTTCACCTTTCGTTCTTAACATTGATGCTCCCTCGCCAATGCGGCGTAATGCTTCACCTAAATCACGGCAACCGCAAACAAAGGGTACGGTATATTCACTTTTAAGTAGATGAAATTCTTCATCGGCCGGCGTTAATACTTCACTTTCATCAATATAATCTACGCCCATCGCTTCCAACACTCTCGCTTCCGTAATATGGCCAATTCGAGCTTTTGCCATAACAGGAATAGAAACCGCATTCATCACTTCTTTAATAATTTTCGGGTTTGCCATTCTTACCACCCCACCTGCTGCACGAATATCAGAAGGCACCCGCTCTAATGCCATGACCGCCACGGCACCCGCCGCTTCCGCAATGCGTGCTTGTTCCGCATTGATTACATCCATAATCACACCGCCTTTTTGCATTTGTGCCATACCACGTTTTACTACTTCTGAACCCATTATTGTGTGAGTCATTTTATTTCTCCTTTTTAGTGTGAAATGTAAAAACCACTGGCATTTTGCACAAGATCAGATATGATTAAAAGTGTCAATTTTTGATAAAGTAATGAGGTCAGATAATGCAAAAAATCGCCTATCATCTGGATAAAAACATCAAACTTCCCCTCTATGAACAACTTTATCAGAAAATTAGGCTGGCAATTCATCAACAAGAATTGAGAATTGGTGCTAGGCTACCTTCCAAACGTAAGCTTTGCCAATATTTACACATTAGCCAAAACACTGTAGAAAATGCCTACGCTCAACTCATTGCAGAAGGCTATATTGAGTCTCAAGCGAGGCGTGGTTTTTACGTTTGTTACCAAGCGGAATTAGCTTTTCCCCAATCACCAATTCCTCGGCAGAATAGACATCAACATTTACCGCTTAATGATAAGCAAATTGACTTTAACCCAAATAGAATCGATACCCGCCATTTTCCTTTTCAACAATGGAAAAAGTGCGGTCAGATTCTTTACCAAATATCACAACAAGATTTATTGAACCTCAATGATCCTCAAGGCGATCTCGCTTTACGTCAGCAAATCGTCCATTACCTCTCTGCCTCAAGGGGAATTAATTGCCAGGCGGAACATATCATTATCGGTGCCGGGTTTGAATACTGTATTCAGCATTTAATTTTATTATTTAACCGGCTCTACCCTCATCCATCCTTTAATTATGCGATGGAAGATTATGGCTATCCTAAAGTGGAAAAAATATTAACACTTTATCAAAAGAATATGATTAAACTTCCCCTTAATCACCAACACCAATTAGATTTAACTTTTTTAGCTAAACAGCAGATAAATATTGCCTATATTACCCCTTCTAATTTATATCCTTTTGGAGAAATTATTCCCATCTCACAACGACAAACATTATTAGAGTGGGTCAATAAACAATCCGATAGATTTATTATTGAAGATGATTACGACAGCGAATTTCGCTATAAAGGTAAACCGATCCCTGCGTTAAAAAGCCTTGATCAGCATGACAAGGTGATCTATTTAGGGTCATTTTCCAAACTGCTTATGCCTTCGTTACGTGTTACCTTTATGGTATTACCACCACAATTATTAGCGTTTTATCAGCAATATTGTGCCTGTTTCCACTGCCCTATTTCTCGTTTTGAGCAACAAAGATTAGCCACATTTCTTCAAGAGGGATATTTTGAAAAACACATTCATCGTATGCGAAAAATATACCGCAAAAAAATGGAACTTCTCTGCCAATTATTAGCACCCTATAAAAGGCATATCCGATATTATGGCGAAAATTCCGGATTTCATTTACTCATCGAATTATTAAATGAATCCCGTTCAATAGATGAATTATTATTTTTAGCTAAACAAAAAAATATTATTATCTACCCTGTCTATTATAAAAAAAGAAAATTATTTAGCTTGGGATTCGGACATTTATCTGATAAGTCATTGATAGAGGGAATCACTCATCTATTAAAAATTTTGATTAAAGAATAACTTGGGTGTGCCAGTGAGCGATTTTTATTTTGTTGAAGATAAAATGCGCTAGCCTGTTGTTTGAAAGATTGGTTGTATTTAGTCATAAAAAATCTGCACCTTAGTCAGTTGAAGTTGAGTCCTGCTTTTGGGGTGCAGATCAATTTTTAGCGAACTTTTTTATCGCTCATTATGGATTTCTAAATTTGTCGCGTCTTTTTCACGCTTTTTCTTCGCCGAATCATTACGTTGTGAAGCGATGCTATCCAAATACTCAGGTGTAATATCGCCCGTAATATATTCACCGGTAAAGACTGAACAATCAAACCCTTTAATCGCAGGATTTTCTTGCTGAACAGATTCGGTTAAGGCATTAAGATCTTGGAAAATTAATTTATCCACGCCAATCAGTTTCGCAATCTCATCTACGCTACGACCGTACGCAATCAATTCATTTTTCGTTGGCATATCAATGCCATACACATTCGGATAACGAATTTCCGGGGCGGCTGAAGCAAAATAAATTTTCTTCGCACCGGCAGCTCGTGCCATTTCAACAATCTGCTCAGATGTCGTACCACGGACAATAGAATCATCCACTAATAGCACATTTTTATCTTTAAATTCCGCTTTGATCGTATTGAGTTTACGACGTACAGAACTGATGCGTTGTGCTTGCCCCGGCATAATGAAGGTACGACCCACATAGCGGTTTTTCACAAAACCCTGGCGATAAGGTTTGTTTAGCACATTGGAAATTTGTAATGCAATATCCGTTGACGTTTCCGGCACGGGAATGACCACATCAATATTATCTAATTCATCTTGCCATTCTTGCGCAATTTTTTGCCCTAAACGCTCCCCCATGTGAACACGTGCAGCATAGACTGAAACGCCATCCATAATGGAATCGGGACGGGCAAAATAGACATATTCAAAAATACAAGGATTTAACACCGCACTTTCAGCACATTGTTGTGCGTAAAGTTTGCCATCAAAAGTAACATAAATTGCTTCACCCGGTGCGATATCACGAACAAAATCATAACCTGCTACGTCCAAAGCGACGGTTTCAGAAGCAAACATATATTCTGTTTTGCCATTTTCTTCACGTTGCCCCAACACAAGAGGACGAATCCCAAAGGGATCGCGAAATGCCACCATACCATGTCCAATAATCATCGCAAGACAAGCATAAGCCCCTAGCACATCTTTGTGGGTTTTGCTCACCGCATAAAAAATATCCTGTGGATCAAGGTGATCTTGCGGAATATTATCAAGGTGATTCGCAAAGATATTTAAAAGTAATTCAGAATCAGAATTGGTATTTACATGGCGACGAGCGGTTTTAAACACTTTTTCTTTCAATTCTTCCGAATTGGTTAAGTTACCATTATGAACCAATGTGACCCCATAGGGTGAATTCACATAGAAAGGTTGCGCTTCCGAGACACTTGAACTCCCGGCGGTTGGATAACGCACGTGTCCCATACCGGCATTTCCCTGTAACCGTAACATATGTTCATGTCTAAAAATATCGCTGACTAACCCATTTGCTTTACGCAAACGGAATCGATTTTCATCGTCTATTGTCACGATCCCCGCAGCATCTTGTCCGCGATGTTGCAACAATGTTAATGCTGCATAAATAGATTCATTAACCGGACTTTGACTTACAATACCGACGATACCACACATTTCATAACCCTTATTGATTAAATGTTGAATTTAAGAAACTGGAGCTTGCTTGAAGCTGTTGGAAAAACCATTCAATAATAAACCCAAAGTGCGGAATCAATGTTGATTCTTTCCACCAATCGGTTTGTTCAAAATTCGTGAAGGTATCCAAGAAAAATAAGATCGCCGCGACAATTAATGCACCACGTAATAAACCAAATGCCGCACCCAATACACGATCAGTACCGCTTAGCCCGGTTTTATCAACTAACTGCGCAATTACAAAATTAACGATACCGCCTACAATCAATGTCAGCACAAACAAAATACCAATTGCTGTGCCGTTGCGCACATACATGGATTCAATTTGCGTTAGATAAGTTGCAAGGTAAGGATAAAACTGACTTGCTACAATAAATGCGACGACCCAGCTGGCAAGTGATAATACTTCGCGCACAAAACCGCGGAGTAAACTGACAAGAATGGAAAAAGCGATAATGCCAATAATAATGTAATCGATCATTAAAAAATCTCTCAATAAAAAAGAGCTGCATAAAGCAGCCTGCGTATTCTACAAAAAATAAAGCAAAAAGGAAAACGTTTGCGTTATATAAATTTCACTAAATTTCTTTCCAAAAAGCACGATCCAATCGCTTCTCCGATTTCCTTAAAACTTCAGCTAAATGTTGATATGTGGGTTTACCTTGTAAGGGAGGCAATGGTTCTTGTATATTTCTCAAACGTTCACAAATATCGTAAAACCACGCTGCACTTTGCGCTTCCAAAGGCGACATCGCACGTTTACCCAACCAGTATAGCCCTTGTAAAGGTATAAGTAAGGCAAAAAGTGCGGTTAAAATCGCTGCAGAAAATGCCATAACATCGTGCTTAGCATAAAGTTGTTGCCACACAATCGCAAATACTGCGATTAACGGCATTGCATTTTGTGCAAAACGCGTGCTTTTTATGACTCGCTGCTCAGGAAAAATTATTCCTAATTTAGCCTCTTGCGGCCAAGTATTAAGATAAATTTGTCCTTGTTTAAAAATATAAAAAAACGACATAAAAACACCCTTAAAAACAACCGCACTTATAATACTCCAGATTATCCCTAATTTCTATCTTATCAAATTGATGTAAATTTCATCTTTCTTTAATGGAAGTCAGATTTTTCTCTCTTGATGAATTTATTTTATTGCGTAAAAGGTGTATCCTATGCGGGACTTTACAGTCCGATCTCTTTGATTGGATTTTTATTAACTTTAACCAAATAATATAGGGTTCCTATGTCAAAACTTGTTCTTATCCTTAACTGTGGTAGTTCTTCGTTAAAATTTGCAATTCTTGATCCTGCTACAGGAGAAGAAAAATTATCTGGTTTAGCCGAAGCTTTTTTCCTTCCTGAATCTCGCATTAAATGGAAACTTAACGGTGAAAAGGGTAACGCTGATTTAGGTGCGGGTGCAGCACATACCGAAGCGCTTGATTTTCTTGCTTCAAACATTATGACAGATGAGCTTAAAAACTCTATCGCAGCGATTGGTCACCGCATCGTACATGGCGGTGAAAAATATACAAAATCTGTGTTAATCAACGATGATGTAATTAAAAACATTGAAGATGCAGCACAGTTTGCCCCACTTCATAATCCGGCACATTTAATCGGTATTCGTGAAGCGTTTAAAGCATTCCCACACTTAAAAGAGAAAAACGTTGCGGTATTTGATACGGCTTTCCATCAAACGATGCCGGAAGAAGCGTATTTATACGCATTGCCGTATTCTTTATATGAAAATAATGGTATTCGCCGCTATGGTGCGCACGGTACAAGTCATTTCTTTATTTCTCGCGAAGTGGCAAAACGTGTTGGCAAACCGGTTGATCAGGTTAATACTATTATCTGTCACTTAGGCAACGGTGGCTCTGTGTCTGTTGTCCGTCATGGAGAGTGTATTGATACATCTATGGGTTTGACCCCGTTAGAAGGTTTAGTAATGGGCACCCGTTGTGGTGATATTGATCCGGCAATTATTTTCTATCTTTATAAAAATTTAGGTATGTCGATGGATCAAATCGAAGAGACTTTAGTGAAGAAATCAGGTCTTTTAGGTTTAACCGGAGTAACTAGCGACTGCCGTTATTCAGAAGATAACTACGAAAATCCGTCTCACCCTGAAGCCAAACGTGCATTAAATGTTTATAGCTATCGTTTAGCAAAATATATCGGTGCTTACATGGCTGCATTAGGTGATGATTACTTAGATGCCATTGCGTTTACCGGTGGTATTGGTGAAAACTCTGCCCAAGTACGCAGATTAACATTAAATCACTTAAAATTATTCGGTATCAAAATTGATGAAGAACGCAACTTAGCTGCCCGTTTCGGTAACGAAGGAGTAATCACTGCTGATGACTCTAAATTCAAAGCAATCGTTCTTCCTACTAACGAAGAGTTAGTAATTGCACAAGATACAGCAAAACTTAGTTTCTAAGTTAACTACAAACTGCCGAGAAAATTCGGCAGTTTTTCTTTATAACTCAACTAATTAAGGTTTATCATGTCCCGTACCATTATCCTTATTCCTATTAGCACAGGTGTAGGTCTAACCAGTGTAAGTCTTGGTCTCATTCAATCTCTTGAACAAAAAGGTGCGAAAGTAGGTTTTATGAAACCTATTTCTCAACCAAACTCCGGTGAAGATCAATTAGATCGCACAACCTCTATCGTTCGTACCAGTACGGCGTTAGAAACAGTCGAACCTTTTATGTTAAGCGTAGCAGAATCATTAATTGGTCAAAATCAGTCTGATGTGCTACTAGAAAAAATCGTTGAAAACCATCAACAACTTTCTAAAAATAATGAAATCATCGTAGTTGAAGGTTTAATCCCAACCCGCAAACACACTTATGCAAATAGTATTAACTACGAAATTGCACAAGCATTAGACGCAGAAATTATTTTAGTTGCTGCTCCGGCGACAGAAACACCGGCGGAATTAAAAGAACGAGTGGAAGCCGCTGCCTCATTATTTGGCGGAAAAAATAATCCTAATTTATTAGGCGTTGTCGTTAATAAATTTAATGCGCCAATTGATGAATCCGGTCGTACCCGTCCAGATTTAACAGAAATTTTTGATTCTTTCCAACATAGCCGTAATAGTGAAGCCGAATTAACTAAATTATTTTCGAATAGTGTAATTAAACTTTTGGCTTGCATTCCATGGTCAGCCGACTTAATTGCAACCCGTGCTATTGATTTAGTTAAACACTTAGGTGCCGCAATTATTAATGAGGGTAATATTAATCGTCGTATTCGTGGTATTACATTCTGTGCGCGAAGCCTACCAAATATGCTCGAACATTTCCGCGCAGGTAGCCTATTAGTGGTCTCTGCAGATCGTCCTGACGTCATTGTTGCCGCGGCACTTGCTGCTTCAAATGGCGTAGAAATTGGTGGTATGCTACTCACCGGCGGATACAAAATTGATGCTCAAATTAATAAACTTTGCCAACATGTATTTGAATCAACTCAACTACCAATCTTCCGTATTGAAGGCAATACATGGCAAACGGCGTTAAGCCTACAAAGTTTCAACCTTGAAGTGCCGGTTGATGATAAAGAACGTATTGAAAATATTAAAGGTTATATGAGTGAACAATTCGATGCAGAATTTATCAACAGTTTAGTCGCTGGTTCTACCCGCTTACGTCGTTTATCTCCACCAGCATTCCGTTTCCAATTAACCGAATTGGCTCGTGCAGCGAAAAAACGTATTGTTCTCCCGGAAGGTGACGAACCTCGTACCATTAAAGCTGCCGCCCTTTGTGCCGAACGAGGAATTGCAGAATGTGTGTTATTAGCAGATCCCGCTTCCGTTCAACGTGTCGCTGAAGCACAAGGCGTTGAATTAGGTAAAGGTATCACTATTATTAATCCGGCTGATGTCCGTGAAAATTATGTAGATCGCTTAGTTGAACTTCGTAAAGCGAAGGGGATGACCGAAACTGCAGCACGTGAACAATTAGAAGACACTGTGGTACTCGGTACCATGATGCTAGAAGCAAATGAAGTAGATGGTTTAGTCTCCGGTGCAGTTCACACCACAGCAAATACCATTCGCCCACCAATGCAAATCATTAAAACAGCACCAGGTAGCTCAATTGTATCTTCTATCTTCTTTATGCTATTACCGGATCAAGTATTAGTCTATGGTGACTGTGCCGTAAACCCAGATCCAAATGCAGAACAATTAGCGGAAATTGCGATTCAATCGGCTGACTCAGCGAAAGCCTTTGGTATCGATCCGAAAGTGGCGATGATTTCTTATTCTACCGGAACATCAGGCAGTGGTGCTGATGTAGAAAAAGTAAAAGAAGCTACCCGTATCGCAAAAGAGAAACGCCCGGATTTAATCATTGACGGTCCGTTACAATATGATGCGGCTGTGATGGAAGATGTTGCACGCTCTAAAGCACCGGACTCTCCTGTTGCAGGTAAAGCGACCGTGTTCGTCTTCCCAGACTTGAATACGGGTAATACCACCTATAAAGCAGTACAACGTTCAGCTGATTTAGTGTCTATCGGTCCAATGCTGCAAGGTATGCGTAAACCGGTTAATGACCTCTCTCGTGGCGCATTAGTCGATGATATTGTGTACACCATTGCATTGACAGCGATCCAAGCGACACAAAGCTAATCTGAAACTGTAATAAAAATGACCGCACTTTGATTAACAAAAAGTGCGGTCATTTTTTTATAATTTTTTAAGCCTCAATAGACTTCAACAAAGCTAATAGCTGTAATCCTATTTCCCTACGCCAGCCAAGCAACAAATCCGGCATTTTCTCTTGTGATTCATTATGTTGCCAAACCCATTTGATTAATTCCTCCAAACTTCGCTTACTTGCTAAAATTTCTAGGGTTAAACCCTGTGGTGTGAGTTCATAAGCTTTTTCTTGCAAAAGACGAATTGCTTTTTTATAACGGGGATCATCAGCAATGCGAGCGATACGTTTCGGATAATCATAGGGCGATACTCGGCGTGCTTTCGCTAAGAGTTGTAAAATTTTCTTACCACGTACTCTGACTTCATTATTGGAAAGCCCCATTTCAAGCATTTCCGAAGTATTACGCGGATTGTATTTCGCCACTTTCCATAAATTTTCTGACTTAACTACATAAGAAAGTGCCAAATCACGCTCTATTGCCACTTCTTGTCTCCATTGCGCCAAAATTTTTAACCGAGCAAGCTCTAATGGGTTAAGTTTCCATGAATTTGGAATATCCAAATAGGCAGTTTCTACATCACGTGATTTTAATTTCTTTGTTTTTGATAAGGCCAGTTCACAATCCGCTTGTACAGCATGTTGCCAAGGGGTTGCCATTAATTCTTTTTGTAAACAATCGTAAATCGGCAGTAAATACCACACATCACCTGCTGCATAATGTAATTGTGTTTCCGATAAAGGGCGTTTAATCCAATTTGTTCTCGTTGCCCCTTTATCCACCTTAGTATTCAGATAATTTAATGCTAATTTTGCCAGCCCTACTGAATTTCCCAATCCGAGGAAACGGGCCATTATTTGCGTATCAATCATTGGCTGGGGTAATTGATCAAATTCCTGCAAAAAAACAAGTAAATCTTCACTGCAAGAATGGAGAACTTTAAGCACATTGGGAGCGGCTAATAATTCAACAAAAGGCGAAAAATCGCTAATGCTTAAAGGATCAATCAGGGATACTCTCTCTCCATCATAAAGTTGAATCAGACCAAGCTTCGGGAAATAGGTTGAGACACGCACAAATTCAGTGTCTAAAGCAACCGCACTTTTTTGGTGTGCTGATTGACAAACTTCACTCAAAGCTTGATTTGTTGTGATCAATGAAAAATGCAATGGTTCTTGGCATTCTTTTATCATGACATTATCTCTTAGATTAAAAAAACAAAAATGGGATATTGCTATCCCATTATTAAATGATGAAACTTAATGTGTTGGTCGATTGGCAATTTCTTCATCCCGTAATATACGGCGTAATATTTTTCCGACATTTGTTTTAGGCAATTCATCTCGAAATTCAATTTCTTTAGGCACTTTATATCCGGTCAAATGCTGACGGCAGTGCTGACGAAGTTCATCACGGGTAAGACTTTCATCTTTTTTCACAACAAAAATTTTAATGGTTTCTCCTGAAACTTCGTTCGGTACGCCAATTGCCACAGCTTCTGCAACCTTATAATTGAGCATGACAACATCTTCAATTTCATTCGGATAAACATTAAAACCTGAGACCAAAATCATATCTTTTTTACGATCTACAATACGTAAACTGTAGGTTTCATCCATAATCACAATATCACCGGTTGCCATCCAGCCATCTTTCAATACTTCATTCGTTGCCTCAGGACGTTGCCAGTAACCTTGCATAACTTGATCACCTTTTACCCACAATTCTCCTGGTTCGCCGATTTTCGCTTCTGAACCATCATCTTTGATAATTTTAATATCTGTATTGGGTACAGGCACACCAATAGTTCCATTGTGTTTCACGACATTTACAGGACAAGCGGCAATAAGCGGCGAACATTCCGTCATACCATAACCTTCAATAATGTTACAGCCGGTTAAATCGTGCCAACGTGTCGCGACGGATTGCTGAATAGCCATACCGCCACCGACAGAAAGTTTTAATGCCGAAAAATCAACTTCTTTGAAATTTTCATTATTTAACAGAGCATTAAATAGCGTGTTTACGCCTGTAATAGCCTGAAAACGATATTTTTTTAATTCTTTGACAAAACCATCAATATCACGTGGATTTGTAATTAAAATAGCCGTGACACCAAGCTCGAGGAAAAGTAGGCAGTTCACCGTTAAAGCAAAAACATGATAAAGTGGCAGAGCAAGAATAGCTGAACGGGCATGTGCGTGATCGCCAATGAAAGGTTCTGCGATCCATTTTGCTTGGAAAACATTGGTAATAATATTTCCATGGGAAAGCATCGCCCCTTTTGCCACGCCGGTTGTGCCCCCTGTATATTGCAGAAAAGCGAGATCATCACGTGACACTTCCGGTTGAATATATTGACGATATTTTCCAATACTTAATACTTCACGAAACGTTACGGCATCCGGTAATTTATATTTGGGCACTAACTTTTTGATATATTTCACCACAAAATTAACCAATGTACGCTTACCAAAAGAAAGCTGATCGCCCATTCGGGTTAAAATAACGTGTTTTATATCCGTATTAAAAACAACTTTCTCAAGTGTTGAGGCAAAATTTGAAACAACCACTATTGCCACCGCCCCACTATCTTGTAACTGATGCTCAAGTTCTCGTGGGGTATAAAGCGGATTGACATTCACGACAATCAAACCTGCCCGTAAAATACCGAAAAGCGCGATAGGATATTGCAATAAATTCGGCATCATCAATGCAACACGATCACCGCGTTTTAATTTAAACTCATTTTGTAAATAAGCCGCAAAAGCCCGACTACGTTCTTCTAATTTACGAAAAGTGAGAACTTGTCCCATATTGATATATGCAGGCCGGTCAGGATGTTCACGAATTGCTTTATTAAATATATCTAAAATTGATTCATATTTTGAAGTATCCAGATATTTTTCAGCACCTTCCGGATAATTTTGAAACCAAATTTTTTCCATTTATTATTAACCTTATAGTTGGAAAATCGACGGCAGATTCTATCATTTAATTTAAATAATAGCGAATTTCCGGCTCGTTATACCGGGCTCGATGGCGCCAACCCCAAAATCCCCAATCGTCCCAGTAATCATCCGGCGGATAATAATAATGTTTGCTCAATGTCCAAAGGCGATAATTTTCAACTTGAATCACCGGATAAGAGTAATTCGCCTGTTCAATTTTGCCTTCTTCTTTTCCGGATAAAGTGCCACCTAAAGTAATATAACGATCTTTCAAATTCTCTGGGTCAATAAAACCGTTAAAATACGCAATAAAACGTCCTTGGGATTGTGATTCCACAATAGGCTTAGCCGAATAATTGGAAATCGGTAAACTCAATACCTCAATTTTCGTTTTATTCGGTAAAATTTCAGATCGAATAATTTTTCCGCCTAAACGCACGGTTTTACAGCGACAATTCAGATCTTGCGATGAAATATCACGATAATCGGTAATTGAAAAGCGATTCTTCTCTAAGCCTTGTGGTGATGTAATACAGCCAGTTAATAAGAAAGAAAGTGCGGTTAAAAATAATGTTATTTTTACTCTCATAAGTGCCCTCCTACAATTTTATAAGAAAATTACTCACGTCCCGGCAATTTTTTCCAAGTGACCTCATTACGTAAATAAATTGGTTCAATCTCTAGTGCTGAAATAACTTTTTTTTGCAACCAATCCGTAAGGGCTAATTCCAACATGTAGAGGGCATTAGGTAATTCAATATCTGTACCGGTGAAATTTTTTTCGGAAAATTGCGAATAGGCATTCCAGCCTGTCCCTACTCGGAAAGCCGTCTCATCGGTAAATTGAGCAATAACCCGTTCAGGTGAACAAACTTGCTCTGCAATCACTTCACGCCATTGAAAAAACTCACCAGAATCTGACCGCACTTTTTCTCGTGTCAGGTGAGAAAAATAAACTTCATTCATTCTCGCATCAATAGCCGCAGCAACATTTTCCCTTTGATGTAATTCAAATGCGGCCTGCGCCATTGCCGTTAAATTTGAAATAGGAATAACCGGCAAATCAGCACCAAAAGCCAATCCTTGCGCAATTCCTGCTCCGACTCTAACCCCTGTAAAGCTACCGGGTCCACGACCAAAGGCAATAGCATCGACTTGAGTCAATCGAATTCCTGCATTTGCCAGAATTTCATCTATCATTGGCAAGATACGTTTTGTGTGACTGCGTTGGGCTAATTCACTCAAATGTGTTTTTTCGCCCTTGTTTAGCAGGGCGACAGAACAAGCCTCAGTAGAGGTATCTAATGCTAATAAAGTTAAGTTTGTCATTATTTTTCTCAATTATTTATTTTGTAAGAATTGTACCACTTTGTTTAGATCACGGGTACGCGTTAAACTTGGCAAACTTTTTAAAAATGTTTCACCATAGTTACGCATCACAAGGCGATTATCACAGATAATAACGGCTCCACGATCTGTAACATCACGGATTAAACGTCCCACACCTTGCTTTAGTGTAATCACGGCTTCAGGAATTTGAATATCATTGAAAGGATTTCCACCTTGTAAACGACAGTCCTCAATACGCGCTTTAAGTAAAGGCTCATCAGGCGACATAAAAGGAAGCTTATCAATAACAACTAAAGAAAGCGCCTCACCACGCACATCAATACCCTCCCAGAAACTTGATGTCGCAACCAATACGGTATTTTTACTTGCAGTAAATTGTGCCAATAAAGTCATTTTTGGCATTTCACCTTGTAGCAATACAGATAATTGACTATTTGAGCGAAAATATCCCGCTAAACTACGCATCATTTCATAGGAAGTACAAAGAACGAAACAGCGCCCTTGATTGGCCTCAATAACAGGTAATAACATTTTACCTAGTTCAGTTTGTGTATTAGTCTGGTTTGTATTTGGCAAATAGCGTGGCACACATAATAATGCTTGCTCAGTATAATTAAACGGGCTCTGTAAAATAAGTTGGCGTGCATTTTCAATGCCTAAACGATGATAAAAATGGTCAAATTTGCCATCAACCTCTAAAGTAGCAGAAGTAAAAATCCACGCTGCTTGTTTCGTTTTTAACTGTTCACCAAATTTATCCGCAACGGTTAAAGGTGTAATATGTAACGCAAATTGACGCGCAAAGGTTTCATACCAATAGCAATAACCGACACGCTCTGTTTCAAGTAAACGCTGTAGGTATCCTTTTAAATTTTCAACCCGTTCAAAAATATTATCCAGAGTTTGTGAACGTCCTAATGCCAATTTAATGACTTCAGACAAAAAATCTAATTTTTCGATAAGAATTTTAAATGATTTTTCAACCGCACTTTGCCTTAATAGATCACGCCAATTACCACGCAGATTTCCTTCCCCTAATAACAAGCGAAAATCTTGTGTCATTTTTTGGAGAGTCTCCGCTGCACTGTTTAGTTGTTTCAGATCCTTTAGTTCCGTGTGATAAACAATATTAATATCTTTACAAAGATCAAAAAACTGACGAGAACTCACTGATTGTCCGAAATACTGACTAGCAATATCAGGTAATTGATGTGCTTCATCAAAAATAATATTTTCTGCTTGGGGGATTAACTCACCAAAACCACTTTCTTTCACCGCCATATCCGCAAAAAACAGGTGATGATTAACGACCACAATATCCGCATTGAGGGCCTTTTTTCGTGCCAATGCAACATAACAATCCGAATAATTAGGGCAATCTGATCCGAGACAATTTTCAGCTGTACTGGTTAATTGGGGTAAAATAGGGCTATCTTCCGCAAGATCGGTACACTCGGTCAGATCTCCTGTTTTACTTGAAACGCTCCACTGACGGACCTTCACTAAATCTTCTAATACCGATTTATCCCCCAATACCCCTTGTGCCATTAAACGTTCTAAACGCTCTAAACATAAATAATTGGATCGACCTTTGAGTAAAGCTGTTTTTCCCGTATAACTCAGCGCTTTTTTTATTGCAGGTAAATCACGGTTAAATAATTGATCTTGAAGATTTTTAGATCCTGTGGAAATGATAGTTTTCTTACCGGAAAGTAATGTCGGAGCTAAATACGCGAAAGTTTTTCCTGTCCCTGTGCCGGCTTCTACTACCAATATACTTTTCTCAGAAATAACCGTTTCAATAGCCTGCGCCATTTCTAACTGCTCTATTCGGGGACTAAAACCTTTAATTTGTTGGCTTAATGCACCACTCTTGGCAAAAATCTCTGCAACACTACTCATAAAAGGAAAATCTAACCCATTTCATCACAAAAATTGGGCATTAGTGTAACAAATTTCATCAGACCATTGAATAAAAATACAGTAAAAAACAATCACAAAACTGACCGCACTTTAAACGAAATTTGAGGTAAAAATGGAAGATATAAAAATTCCCTGAACATTGGGGTTGAGCGAGAGGGACTTTCTCATAAAAGTTATGAAATAAATCTCAGATAAAACAAAATCGGGGAAGTGTCTAATGACACTTCCCCTATGATAGCCGATCTTGTTTATTTTAATAATGCCCCCATTAAAAAATAGAGGCATATACCGAGTGAAAATACTATTTATCGTATTTTTGATAAATACTACTATAAATCATACAAGCAGAAGAATCACCTAATTCACATTTTTTACGATAAACCCGAGCTTTCTTTCCTTTGAGATCATCAGCCCTAAAACATGATAGATGTCCCTTTCCCCCAAAGTAACAAGATTCTTCATAGCGCATAATTGCCGCATCTGGATTTTTCATTGTGCAAAATCCTCCTTCATAATCGAATCCCTCATAATATAAAAGCTCCGCTTTTATATCAGAATACATGCTATCCATAATCTCCTTACGATAAGATTCCATAATAGGACTATGAAAACATTTACCTTTAGTCCCCTTAAAAGACAATAATCTCCTCTTTGCTTTTAACTCCTCTTCTTTTGCTTTTCTATGCCCTTTTTCATCTGCTTTTTGATATAACACAAAAGCTTGTTCATATAACCTGAGCATTTCGTAGAATTTCTCTCTATCCCCATCCTCAGGGATAGAGATAGAAATTATGTAAGCCTTATTACTTATTATATCCTCCGCTTGTTTAAACAATTCATCAGCAGTTTGGGCAATGGCAGAAAAAGAGCAAAAGGCAAATACAATAAAAAATGCTTTAAGAGAATTAAATGTTTTCATCATTATTTTTCCTTATTGCGTGTTTTGGGACGAATATGTAATGTTACGGCATTGATCTCACATTGATACGAAATCTCATAGTCTGGATTTTCAGCAATAATTCTTTTCATTGATTTATCAATGGTTCGTTTTGTATAGTGCACTAATAGCGTGGCATTCTGCTCTGTAAGAAAGCGTGCTTCCTCCTTTAAGATCGTAATCTTATTTTGTACTACATTATTGATTATTTGGTATGAAGTAGGCATTTAGCGCTCCAGTAAAGTTAAATTTTTTATCAAGATTTATTTTGTTTTCTCTGCAAGAGAAAGCAAAACCAGTATATACTGGTTAGTCTAAAAACCCCTTATAAATCATAATCTTAAGATAATCTTTAAACATAGGATTGAACTAAAAAACAAAGGATGGACTGGCAACAAAAGAATTGAATTCCCCACTATACTTGTAATATTTAGTAAGTAATCCTTTCTTTCTACATATCTTTATTTAAATTTTTCGAGAAGGAATGTGAAATTATATTAGGGAGAAATTAGAGAAAAAGAAATTTTTTAATATTATGTAGAAAAGAAACAATAGATAAACTTTAATAGATAGCAAGAGCGGTCAAATTTTATTGTATTTTACGTGTTAGTATCTCTTAAAATACCATATTGAAATTTTTAATTAGGTTTCATTAGCAATTTGAAATAACCGTCAAGGTACTTAAATTTTGAGCTTAGATTTTATTAGAATCTTTATCTCATTTAAAAAGTAAATCCCCCGAACCTTTCGGCTCAGGGGATGACTTTATGT
>NZ_MLAJ01000011.1 GCF_002000485.1 Rodentibacter ratti
CAACAGCGGCTGCTAAAACTGTTGTTGAAGGTGATAAAGGCGTAAGCGTTACACCAACTCCTAAAGCAGATGGTAGTATGACTTATACTGTTGCGGCTAAGACCGATGGCACAACAATTAAGATTGATGCCTCAGGTAATATTGCTGCGAATACAGGTACGATTACACCTGCTCCTGTAAATGTAACTGATGCAGCAGGTAATCTTCTTCCAAATGCGGGTAAAGTAACTGTTACAGGTACTCCAGTTGGTAATGAGACTCAGGAGCAAGCAAATGCTCGTGAAGGTAATAAACTAGCAACTGTGGGAGACGTAGCTAATGCCATTAACAGCGCTGGTTGGGTAGTCAATACTGGTAAAGCAGCAGATCAAACAGCCTTTACAACTGAAGCTGGTACAGCCAAAAAAGTTAGTGCCGGTGATAAAGTTAACTTCCAAGCAGGTAAAAATATGGAAGTGAAACGTGATGGCGACAACATCGTTTACGCAACATCGGATAATGTATCCTTTAACAGTGTTAATGTTGGTAATACTAATATCACTACTAATGGAATCACTATTAATAATGGTCCAAGTATGACAACAGATGGTATTGATGCAGGTAACAAAGTTATCAGTAGAGTAGCCCCTGGTGTGAAAGATGACGATGCGGTAAATGTAAGCCAACTTAAAGGTGCAGTGAATAATATTAATTCACAACTTAATAAGATGGATAAACGCCGTAAAGCGGGTCACGCTTCCGGATTGGCAGTTGCTGGCTTAATGCAAGCATACCGCGAAGGTCAATCAGCCGTGACTGCAGGTGTTGGTCAATACCAAAACCAAAGTGCAGTGGCAGTAGGTTATTCTCGCATTGCCGATAGTGGTAAATACGGTGTGAAAGCAGCCTTTACTGCGAATACACAAGGTGAAGTAGGGGGAACATTAAGTGCAGGTTACTTCTGGTAATCTAACCTCCTCTTAGCTTCCTAAAAACTAAAGACCGGTTTTAATAATAAAATCGGTCTTTTTTATTCTTAATTTATTCGATTAATTTGATATAATCATTTTACTGCTGAACAAGTAGCTTAGAAAAATGTAGTTTTAATTTAGATAGACTGCCGAATAGGCAGAAAAAGCGAGGCTCAAAGTCTCGCTTTTTTATCTGGAAATCGTGGTTTATTATCAAGTTATTTAGAATCATAAGTACCGACTAAGTAGGCTTTATCAAGAATATGTTCTTGCATAGCAAAATGCAAATCGTTGTAACGGAATCCCGGTTTCAGATTGAGTTTTGTGTCAAGCGCATAAACATAAAGTTCATAGCGGTGTGGTTTGTTTGGTGGAGCCATTCCGCCGTAACCGGACGCTTCTTCAATAGAAAGTTTGTTTATTTTGTTTGCCCAACTGTTTGCTCCTTGAACGAAGTCCTTTGCTGAAATACTCTCATTTTCCACTACTGAAGTACGCTCCAAATCTGCAATTAGCCAGTGTGTCCAAACAAATCCCGCAACTTCGGCAGCATCTTTATCTTCAAAAACTATTGCAAAGGATTTTGTTTTTTCAGAGGCATTTTTTATTTCAAAAGGAATAGAATAAGAGGGCATTCCATTCTGGGTAAATTGTGTACCGCGTTTGCCGAATCTATCGGCAAATTTCCCATCTACAATGGCAGAACTGGTTACCCGCATCCCTCCTTCAGTTTTCATTTTTTGTGCTGTTGAGCAAGCTGAAAGAGCTGAAGACAAGAGCATAATGAACCCGCTTGTACGAATAATTTTATTGATATGACTTGTTTTTTTCATAGAGACCTACCTTTTTCAGACTGATACATAAGTTGCATAACTTTAGATTAGACGAATAAGGTGGAGTAAATCTTACATAAATTTTTTAAATTGACAGTTTTTCTGATATAAGTGCAAAGCTTGGTAGGAGTGCTTTTGTAGAGAAAAGTGCGGTGGGATTGATGCTCACATTCGGATCATTTTTAGTTGTATTTGAGTGGCATTAAAAAACCGCAAAACAATCTAAACCTTTGATTTTATGGTTGTAGTTGTATTGCGGTTATATTAAATCTGGTGGAGCTGGCGGGAGTTGAACCCGCGTCCGAAATTACTCTACCTTCAGTACTACACGTTTAGTCAGTCTTTAGTTTCACTTAAGCATGCGGACAGACACGCTAAACTTAAATTAGTTTGGTTTAATTTAATGCTTCGATCCTCAAACGGCGGCTTCCACACGATCTCGTTTTGGTTTGACTCCGCGTTATCCCCGTCTTACGAGCGGAAGCTGGGGCGTGAAGGCTAAATGCAGGTTATTAAGCTGCTAAAGCGTATTGTTCGTCGTTTGCGACTATTTTTTTGCGGTTTATTTACGAGGCCTACCGCACCTCGACGTGCACCTTGGGCTTCGCTAATCCCGTCGAATCCAGAATCAGCCCCAAAATTTCGGCAAGTGTAGCAAAAAAGAGAAGCGAATAAAAGAATCTATTTATTAATCCTCTGTATTAGGTTAGAATTCGACCATTTTTTATTAAAGGAAAAACATAATGAAAAATTTAAAACTTTTCATCACAGTTTCAATGGCATCGCTGTTTTTGGCAATGAATACATTTGCGGCGCCGACAAAAGCATCTTCAAAAACAACGAGTAAAAAAGAGGCTGCCGCTGAGGTAAATTCTATTTCACAGGCTGTTTCGATTGATGTTGAAGATCGTCAATTAATGATTGATAACAATGGTCAAGCGTTGGTGGTGTTTAAATATGTAGTGACAAATACCAGCAATAAACCTATTTCAAATATTCAATGGATAAGTGCTTATGTGAGTAAACGTGAGGTAATTCACAGTCAAAATATGCAGCTTGAGTTGGAATCAAATTTAATGCCGGGTAAATCAATTACAATTAATTTACAAATTCCGTTTGTTCAAATTGATGAAAAATTTAGATCTGCTTTTACAGATTTACAAGCTAGAATTGACATCTATCCAATCGATCGTGTTGTTCGATTTAATGACAAAAAAGAACTTCGCGAACAGAAATAACCTTTCCTGATATAAGCTTGCAGATATGCAGGCTTATTGTATATGTATGGTTGAACAGTGGTTTTGTTATCGCTATACTAAACACCTGTATTTTTAACCGCACTTTGATTTATGTTTTTCACCCACAAAATTATTCATATTGATATGGATTGTTTTTATGCTTCGGTAGAGATTCGTGATAATCCTTCCTTGCAGGGGAAACCTGTTGCTGTGGGGGGAAGTTCCCGCGAGCGTGGGGTTTTAACAACATGCAATTATGAAGCGAGAAAATTTGGTTTGCATAGTGCAATGCCAACGGCACAGGCGGTGAAAAAATGCCCAAATCTCATTCTTGTGCCGGTGAATATACCTCTGTATAAACAGGTTTCGGCGCAAATTCATCAGATTTTTCGCCGTTATACCGATATTATTGAGCCTCTTTCCTTAGATGAAGCTTATTTGGATGTAACAGATTGCAAAAAATGTTTAGGATCAGCGACTTTGATTGCAAAAGAAATACGCCAGGCGATTTTTGATGAATTGAAATTAACCGCTTCAGCCGGAATTGCACCGCTTAAATTTCTTGCAAAAGTCGCCTCTGATATGAATAAACCCAATGGACAGTTTGTGATAAAGCCTGATGACGTGGATGAATTTGTGAAATCCTTACCTTTGAAAAAAATTCCGGGAGTGGGAAAGGTAACATCACAACGTTTATTAGAGATGGGATTGGAACGATGTGGGGATGTGCAGAAATTAGATCAAACAATATTACTCAATCAATTTGGCAAAATAGGCAAACGAATTTGGGATTTTAGCCATGGCATTGATGAACGAGAAGTGCAACCTCATCGGGAGCGTAAATCTGTGGGCGTAGAACGTACGTTGGTCGAAAATATCCATCATCTGGAGCAGGGCATTGCATTATTGGATAAACTCTACCTAGAACTCATTCAGCGTCTTGAACGTAGCGTGCCAAATACGCCATTGTCTGCTTTTCGTAAAATAGGGGTAAAACTTAAATTTGAGGATTTTCAAGTGACCACTTTAGAAAAAACGGGCTTGCCATTGTCATTATCAGGGTTTCAACAGCTATTAACGCAGATTTGGCAACGGAGTAAGGGAAAATCAGTACGATTAATCGGATTACAGGTTAATTTACCCGAAGAAAATAAACATGAGCAAATGAGCCTTTGGTGATATAATTCGCCCCTTTCTATGGGATAACTGCCGGAGAAGTCATGGAACATCAACTCGATGATATTATCGCAATTTTTAATCAATGTTTTGAACAAGAATACAATACCCGCCTTGTAAAAGGGGGGGAAGAACCCATCTACATTCCGGCAAATGGGGACGTGCCCTACAATGCAATCTATTTTGCACGGGGTTTTTATAGCAGCGCATTGCACGAAATCGCCCATTGGCTGGTGGCCGGCAAAGAACGTCGTAAATTAGAAGATTTTGGCTATTGGTATGAGCCGGATGGACGTTCTGAGGCGCGCCAGCGTGATTTTGAAAAAGTGGAAGTTAAACCTCAAGCCTTAGAGTGGATTCTTGCCACCACAGCCGGTTTTCGTTATTTTGCCAGTGCCGACAATCTCAACGGCAATCCCGGAGATACCCAACCTTTCAAACAAGCTGTCTACGAACAAGTAAAAATCTATGCACAAAAAGGCTTGCCTAAACGAGCAGAAACCTTACGAAAAGCCTTGGCGGATTTTTATGGCACGGAAGATCACATTGATTTGAGCAAATTTGATGTGAATCGGATCTAAAAGTGCGGTTAGTTTTATGCATAATTACTGATGTGATTATTTATGGCTCCGCGACGGTTGCAAAGCCTGCGTTCAAAAAACGTTGTTTTGGGTGACCGCACTTTCCAGGCTGTCAATTTTGCCTAAAATCGGCTAGAATGCGCTGATTTTGTTAGAGATTTGAAATATAAAAGAAAAAGAAGATGAAAGAATCCATTATTGTAAAACTTGAAAGTTTAAAAGAACGTTACGAAGAATTAGAAGCGCTGCTGGGCGATGCTTCGGTGATTAGTGATCAGGATAAATTCCGTGCTTATTCTAAAGAGTATGCGCAACTTGAAGATGTGGTGAAATGTTTTCATCGCTGGACACAACTTAATAGCAACATTGAAGAAGCGGAAATGTTGTTAGATGATCCGGAAATGAAAGAGATGGCACAAATGGAAATTGAAGAATCCAAAGCAGAAATTGAAGAAGTGGAACAACAGCTTCAAATTCTCTTATTGCCAAAAGATCCGAATGATGAATATAACTGCTATTTGGAAATTCGTGCCGGAACAGGGGGAGACGAAGCGGGAATTTTTGCCGGTGATTTATTCCGTATGTATAGCCGTTATGCTGAAAGTAAACGTTGGCGTGTGGAAATGCTCAGTGCCAATGAAAGCGAGCAGGGCGGCTATAAAGAAGTGATTGTCAAAGTCAGTGGTGAAGGGGTGTACGGTCAGTTAAAATTTGAATCGGGCGGTCATCGTGTACAACGTGTGCCGAAAACCGAATCTCAAGGGCGTATTCATACTTCTGCTTGTACCGTTGCGGTCATGCCGGAATTGCCGGAATCGGAAATGCCGGAAATTAATCCTGCGGATTTGCGTATTGATACTTATCGCTCATCAGGCGCAGGCGGCCAGCACGTCAATACCACCGATTCGGCTGTGCGAATTACCCACATTCCAACGGGCATTGTAGTGGAATGTCAGGATGAACGCTCACAGCATAAAAACAAAGCCAAAGCAATGTCTGTGCTTGCCTCACGCATTGTCCAAGCGGAGCAAGAACGCCAAGCGGCGGAACAAACGGATATGCGCCGTAATTTATTAGGATCCGGCGACCGTTCGGATAAAATTCGTACCTATAATTATCCGCAAGGACGGGTGACTGATCATCGCATTAATTTAACCCTTTATCGTTTAGACGAAGTGATGAACGGTAAAATTGATGAGCTGATCCAGCCGATCATCACCGAATATCAAGCGGATCAATTGGCGGCATTATCTGAAACGAATTAACGAGTAGGGCATCTGATCTCAGATGCTCTTTTTTACTTTTAGGGAGCAATAAAATGCTAGTTGAAAATCCACAGGATAAAAAAATGCAAGATGCGGAATTTTCCTCATTTTCCCAAACTTCACAGCCGGTGTTGGCGAGTCGTTTTAAACGCTGGCTTGCCAGTTTGATTAACGCTGTGCTTTTATGGATTGTGCCCATCATTGGTTTTGTATTTGGGGATTTTACCGGCTTGTTATCTATTCTGCTTTATTTGGGATTACAAATCTATTTTATGAAAACCTATGGACAAACTATTGCAAAACGTTGGTTAGGATTACGAGTGTTGGATTACCAAAGCCAACAACCGTTAACCTTTGGTAAATATATTGGGCGGGAAGCCATTGATTTTTTATTTGCGTGGACGAGTTTTTTGCTCATTATCAGCGGTATTGTGGCACTCGTGCGTGATGATCGCCGTTCTTTAACGGATTTAATCATTGGCACGCAGGTTATTCAAGACACAAAATAATGAATTATCAACAATGGCTGGGGCAAGCATCAAACGCCTTAAATAAAGCTAATCCCCAAGAAAACGGCAAAACCGATGCTTTAGTGTTATTACAATTTGCCACAGGAAAATCCCGTACACAAATTTTAGCTTTTGATGAAACTGAAATTGAGGAAAAAGTGCGGTCAAATTTAACCGCACTTTTAACACGCCGTTTGAAAGGTGAACCTATTGCCTATATTTTGGGGGAAAAAGAATTTTGGTCACTATCATTAAATGTGACTGAAAGCACCTTAATTCCCCGTCCTGATACGGAAATTTTAGTGGAACAGGCATTGGTGATTACAAGGGAAAAACTCCAAAAAAAACCACCGCACTTTCGCATACTGGATCTTGGCACGGGGACAGGGGCAATCGCTTTAGCCTTGGCTGCAGAATTAACGCCAATTTGTGAAAAACAATCTACCGAATTAATGATTACCGGGGGCGATTTGATCCCCAATGCGGTGGAATTAGCGAAATCCAATGCAGAAAAAAATCAACTCAATGTCCGCTTTTTCCAAAGCCAATGGTTTGACAATGTGGAAGGAAAATTTGATTTGATTGTCAGCAATCCGCCTTATATTGATGAAAGCGATGAACATTTAAAGCAAGGCGATGTGCGTTTTGAGCCCCTTTCTGCTTTAGTCGCAGCTGAACAAGGTTATGGGGATTTACGCCATATTATCGAACAAGCCCCCGCTTATTTAAATGAGGGCGGTGCATTGTTGTTGGAACATGGCTGGCAACAAGGTGAAAAAGTGCGGTCAATTTTTGCGGAAAATCATTGGGAAAAGATTGCAACTGTACGTGATTATGGCGACAATGAGCGCATTACATACGGTTTTTGGAAAAGTCATGAAATATAATAAACGAGCGTTATACGATCAATTTGTCAGTTTTTATCATATTATTTCTGATGATTATGAGGAATCAAAGGTTAGCATTCGAGGAAAAATGGGCGCTTTCGTACGTAGAGCACGCCGTGAAATTTCACCGGATTGGTCGGCCGAAGATCGTATTAATGGTTTATTACAGCTGGTTTATCGGGAATGGGGCTTTCACTGCGATCCGAATAATTATTTTCGCTCAAGAAATCTATATTTGCCCTATGTCTTAGAATATCGGGAAGGGATGCCGGTAAGTCTTGGAGCAATTATTTTATACCTTGCGGAAGCCTTAGATTTACCGATTTACCCTGTTAATTTCCCAACCCAACTGATTTTACGTGCTGAATTTGATGATCGGATAGCGTTTATTGATCCTTGGAACGGTAGCTATATTTCTCAAGAAAAATTACAACAGTTTTATGAGGGGACATTTGGCTTTGGTGCGCAAATTCAGCCTGAGGAACTTGACCGAGCAGACCTCCAACTTCTTTTTTCTCGCTTTGAACAGCTCGCCAAAAATGCTTTAATTCGGGAAGAACATAATGATATGGCATTTCGTTATATTGAATCACTGGTTCACCGATCTGATGATCCCTACAATATCCGTGATCGTGGTTTGGTATTAGCACAAATGGGCGCATATCCTATGGCTTTGAAAGATTTAGAGTATTTTGTTGATAAATGTCCGCAAGATCCAACCTCAACATTAATTCGCACACAACTTTCAGAACTTAAAAATGAGCTTGAGCAAGCTCCTCACGCTATTCATTAATTAAGGAAAACTTATGCAAAATAAACTTGTAAAAATTGGTCACATTGAGGTGGCAAATGATAAACCTTTTGTACTTTTTGGCGGAATGAACGTCCTTGAAAGTCGTGATATGGCGATGCAAGTGTGCGAAGCCTATGTGAAGGTGACCGAAAAACTCAACGTACCCTATGTATTTAAAGCTTCTTTTGACAAGGCGAATCGCTCATCTATTCACTCGTACCGTGGGCCGGGTATGGAGGAAGGCTTAAAGATTTTCCAAGAATTAAAAGCTACCTTTGGGGTGAAAATTATCACCGATGTTCATGAAATTTACCAATGTCAGCCGGTGGCAGATGTGGTGGATGTGATCCAGCTTCCCGCATTTTTAGCCCGTCAAACGGATCTGGTGGAAGCTATGGCGCGTACCGGTGCGGTGATTAATGTGAAAAAACCGCAGTTTTTAAGCCCGGGTCAAATGGGGAATATTGTGGAAAAAATCGAAGAATGTGGCAATGATAAAGTCATTCTTTGCGATCGTGGAACGAATTTTGGCTATGATAATTTAATCGTTGATATGCTTGGTTTCGGCGTGATGAAAAAAGTCTCAAAAGGTAGCCCCGTGATTTTTGATGTGACCCATTCACTGCAATGTCGTGATCCTTTTGGCGCGGCATCAGGGGGGCGCCGTGAGCAAGTAACAGAGCTTGCCCGTGCCGGTTTAGCGGTGGGCATTGCCGGTTTATTTTTAGAGGCTCATCCAAATCCGAATCAAGCAAAATGTGACGGCCCGTCAGCCTTACCGTTGTCTGCTTTGGAAGGTTTTGTGTCACAAATGAAAGCCATTGATGATTTAACCAAATCTTTCCCTGAATTGGATACCTCAATTTAATGGCGAAGTGCGGTTAAAGTAGGAAGATTTTTTGAGATGATGTGTTGTTTATTTGTAGGGACACACTGCGTGTGTCCGCTATAAAATAGTGATAATCGGACACACGCAGTGTGTCCCTGCATTTCATTGAAATTACTGTTTTTGTGCATTTGCAGACATCATACCGAAATTTTGACCGCACTTTTTAACTAAAAAAGGAGAACATCATGCAAATTGTATTTTTAGATAGTACCGCTATTCCAAAACACATTCCTATTCCTCGCCCAAGTTTTGAGCATGAATGGGTTGAATATCCCCATACTTCCGCCGCCCAAACTATTGAACGGGTGAAAGATGCAGACATTGTCATTACCAGTAAAGTAATTTTTGATCGCAAAACACTCGAACAACTGCCGAAACTTAAACTCATTGCGATTACTGCCACAGGAACCAATAATGTGGATTTAATTGCAGCAAAAGAATTAGGGGTTGAAGTCAAAAATGTGACAGGGTATTCAAGTGTCACTGTGCCGGAACACGTGATGGGGTTGATTTTCTCCTTAAAACATAGTCTTGCCGGTTGGTTGCGTGATCAAACTTCTGCCAAATGGGGAGAAAGCCAACAGTTTTGTTACTTCGATTATCCGATTACCGATGTGCGGGGTTCTACCATTGGGATCGTAGGAAAAGGTTGCTTAGGCTCGGAAGTGGGGCGTTTGGCTAAGGCTTTGGGAATGAATGTGCTTTACGCAGAGCATAAAGATGCGACAACTTGCCGTGAGGGCTATACGCCTTTTAATGAGGTCTTAAAGCAAGCGGATATTTTGACTTTACATTGCCCATTAACGCCAAGCACTGAAAATTTAATCAATGCAGAAACCCTGTCACAAATGAAAAAAGGGGCATTTTTAATCAATACAGGACGTGGACCTTTAGTAGATGAAAGCGCTTTATTAAACGCATTAACCAGTGGACATCTGGGTGGGGCGGCGTTAGATGTGATGATTAAAGAGCCACCGGAAAAAGATAACCCGTTGATTCTTGCGGCGAAAACTATGCCACATTTAATTATTACTCCGCATATTGCTTGGGCTAGTGATAGTGCGGTCACGACATTAGTGAAAAAAGTGACGCAAAATATGGAAGATTTTGTCGCACAATTGAACCAAAAGTAGTATGAATTTACCCATTTCTCTTTATATTGCCTTACGTTATTGGCGAGCGAAAAGTGCCGATCGTTTTGGACGATTAGTGACGAGCCTCGCCAGTTTTGGCATTGTGTTAGGTGTGATGGCATTGATTATTGTACTTTCGGTGATGAATGGATTGGAGGGGTATCAAAAGCAACAAGTGCTTTCCTCCATTCCCCATGCCATTGTCAGCCAAGCACAACCGATTTCGACAAAAAAACCGTTGGAAAATTTACCGCACTTTGTGCAAAAAGCTGTGCCGATTAACACCACAAAAGTGATTTATCAAACCGCCAAAGGCGTGAGTGCCGGGCAGGTGATTGGTGTACAAGCTTTTTCTGATGATCCTTTATTGGAAAACCAAGATCGTGTCCCTTTTGAAACCTTATTGCCGGCTGGTGAGTTTAAATTAGTGATTGGCAATCAGTTGGCACAAAAACTCGGTGTAAATGTCGGCGATAAAATTCGTTTGATGATTACGGAAAATAGCCAATATACCCCCTTTGGACGGGTGCCGATGCAGCGTTTATTTAGCGTGAGCGAAATTTATTTTGATTATAGCGAAGCGTCCGGTTATCAAGCCTTTGCCAATTTATCGGATATTGGGCGATTAATGCGTATTCAGCCGGAACAGGCACAGGGCTATCGCTTGTTTTTGACCGATCCTTTTTTAATTACTGAATTACCCGCCTATTTTCCTCAGCAACAAATCACCGATTGGCGGGTACAAAAAGGCGAATTTTTCCAAGCCGTGCGTATGGAAAAAAATATGATGGGGTTATTGATTAGCCTGATTATCGTCGTGGCGATTTCCAATATTGTCACCTCTCTCAGCCTTATGGTCGTGGATAAACAAGGGGAAATTGCGATTTTGCAAACGCAAGGTCTGACGAAATCGAAAGTGCGTTCGGTATTTATTTTCCAAGGTCTGCTTGTAGGATTAGTTGGGACGTTGATTGGAACAACATTGGGTATCTTGATCACACTAAACCTGACTGACATTATAAGTGCGGTCAATCCGAACGCTGTTTTTTTACCCACCGCACTAGAGCCTTGGCAAATTTGCTTGGTCATTGTTTTTTCTCTTTTATTATCCTTATTATCCACTATTTATCCTGCTTACCGTGCGGCAAAAACAGAGCCGGCAGAAGCATTGAGATATGAATAGCAAAATGATAGATAAAGGATGAAATGATGAACGAACAACAACTTTTGGCTTTTGATCATCGGCATATCTGGCACCCTTATTCTTCAATTTATTCTGATATGCCCCTGTATGCCGTTGAACGTGCTGATGGTGTGAAGATTACACTCAAAAATGGGCAAACCTTAATTGATGGGATGTCCTCTTGGTGGGCGGCATTACATGGTTATAATCACCCACGTTTAAATGCTGCGGCACAAAATCAATTGGCTCGCATGAGTCATATTATGTTTGGTGGTTTTACCCATGCACCGGCAGTAGAATTAGCACAACTATTGGTAAAGATATTACCGTCTGGACTGGATAAAATCTTTTTTGCTGACAGTGGTTCAGTCGCCGTTGAAATTGCAATGAAAATGGCTATTCAATACCAATATGCGAAAGGTGAGCCACAGCGACAAAAATTTGCCACAGTTCGTTCCGGTTATCATGGCGATACTTGGAATGCGATGTCGGTTTGTGATCCTACAACCGGTATGCATCATCTCTTTCACCACAGTTTACCTGTTCAATATTTTTTGCCTCAACCTTCCGTCACATTTAATGAGCCTTGGGATGAGCGTGCCATTGCCCCTCTTGCTAATTTATTGCAAACGCATCATCAAGAAATTGCCGCTTTAATTTTAGAGCCGATCGTACAAGGGGCAGGGGGAATGTATTTTTATTCACCTGAATATCTTGTTAAAGCGCAGGAATTATGCCAAAAATACGGTGTTTTGTTGATTTTCGATGAAATTGCCACGGGTTTCGGGCGTACCGGTAAATTATTTGCCGCAGAGCATGCAGGGATCAGCCCTGATATTATGTGCATTGGCAAAGCATTGACAGGCGGTTATTTAACCTTAGCCGCAACCATCACAACAGAAACCATTGCGGAAGTAATATGTAGCGGTGAAGCGAAATGTTTTATGCATGGCCCGACTTTTATGGCAAATCCTTTGGCTTGTGCGATTGCGGCAGAGTCTGTTCGTTTATTATTGGAAAGTCCGTGGCAAGCGAGAGTTCGGCATATTGAAAAGGTATTACATCAACAGCTTTCGCCATTGGCAGAAAAACATTATGTTAAAGAGGTAAGGGTGCTAGGGGCAATTGGTGTGGTCGAAATGCGTAATGAGGTGAATATGAAAACCCTGGTTCCTCGTTTTGTGGAAAATGGCGTGTGGATTCGTCCTTTTGGAAAATTGGTTTATGTCATGCCGCCTTTTATTATTCAAGATGAAGAATTAACTCAGCTGACGGAAGGTATGATGAATGCCTTAATACAAGAATATGAGCAATAAGTAATGAAATGGACGATTTTCAAAAGCAATTAGCCTCGCTAAAAACTATCAATCAATATCGTTCAATTCCTTATTTAACGCACCATGGGCGTTATATTGAACGGGATAATCGGCGTATGTTGAATATGTCGTCGAATGATTATCTCGGATTGGCATCGAATGAAACCTTACACCATGCTTTTTTTCAGCAATATGGCACGGATTTACCGGCTTTGACCAGTTCATCATCCCGTTTATTAACAGGTAATTTCCCCATTTATAATGATCTTGAAGCACTGATTGCGCGCCAATTTCAGCGCGAGAGCTGTTTATTATTTAACAGTGGCTACCATGCTAATCTGGGGATTTTACCGGCATTAACCACCTCTAAAAGTTTAATCTTGGCGGATAAATTGGTGCATGCCAGTATTATTGACGGTATTCGATTAAGTCAGTGTCAATTTTTTCGTTATCGCCATAATGATTATGAACATCTACAACAACTGTTAGAAAAAAATGCCGATAAATTTGACCGCACTTTTATTGTCACAGAATCTGTGTTTAGTATGGATGGCGACGTGGCGGATTTAGCAGAATTAGTCAAATTGAAAAAGCAGTTTCCTCATGTTTATCTTTATGTGGATGAGGCTCACGCCATTGGGGTTTATGGCGAGAAAGGATTAGGTATCGCAGAGCAGGCTAAGGTGATTGCCGATATTGATTTATTGGTGGGGACTTTTGGCAAAGCATTGGCATCAATGGGGGCTTATGTTGTTTGCGATCAAGTGATAAAAGCGCTCTTGATTAACCAAATGCGCCCATTGATTTTTTCGACAGCTTTACCTCCACTTAATGTGGCATGGACTTATTTTCTCTTTGAACGGTTATCGCAATTTCATCAAACAAGACAACACTTAAATGAATTAAGTGCTTTTTTGCGTAATGAAGTGGCACAGCGAGTGGGGAATATGCCTAGTTCAACCTGCATCGTGCCTTATATTTTAGGTGATAATGAAGTCACACTGACAACAGCACATAGGCTTCAGCAACAAGGTTATTATTGTTTGCCAATCCGCCCGCCAACGGTACCAAAAGGCACATCAAGAATACGTTTATCTGTTACGGCAGATATGACAAAAGAAGAAATCACAGAATTTATCACCTATTTATAGGCAAAAAATGAAAATAAAATTTGAAGATCATCAGGCTCAAAATTTGCTGGTTTATTTTGCCGGTTGGGGAACCCCCATCTCTGCGGTTTCTCACTTAGTGATGCCTGAAAATTATGATTTATTAATTTGTTATGACTACCAAGATCTTTCCTTAGATTTTGACTTTTCAGGCTACCAGAAAATTCGTGTTGTCGCTTGGTCGATGGGCGTATGGGTGGCTGAAAGAGTATTACAAGACATTCCCCTTGAATCGGCAACTGCCGTCAATGGAACCGGTTTACCCTGTGATGATCAGGTGGGTATCCCTTTTACTATTTTTAAAGGCACACTAGATAATTTAAATGAAACCACAAGGGCAAAGTTTGATCGTAGAATTTGTGGTAACAAGGCTAATTTGGCATTTTATCATTCTGCACCTGCACGGGATTTTCAAGAAATTCAACAAGAATTGACCGCACTTTTTCACGCGATTGAGCAAGATCAACGCACGGATTTAATTCTATGGACAAAGGCGATTATCGGCTGTCAGGACAAAATTTTTTCACCTGAAAACCAACGACGTTATTGGTGTACCCGCTGTGAGATTAACGAGATAGAAGGGGAACATTATTTATTTTCCCATCTAACACATTGGGCACAGCTATGGAATTAGCGTTGAAACACATTGAAAAACAACGTATTCGGCAGCATTTTGATAAAGCCCTTGATGGCTATGATGAGCATGCTTGGATACAACAGAAAATCAATCGGAGACTGCTTTCCCACATAACAGCCTGTTTGCCGACTTCTTCACTTGAAAGTGTGTTAGAACTTGGCTGTGGCACGGGACAATTAAGCGAAGGGTTACAACAACATATTCATGCCAATTATTGGATGTTTAATGATCTTTGTGATGTTAAAGATCGATTAAAGAAAAGATTATCTCAACCCTTTGCATTTTATTGTGGTGATGCGGAGCAATTTCCGTTTAACCGATCATATGATTTGATCGTGAGTGCTTCTGCCGTACAGTGGTTTCATCATCAATCATCCTTTATTGAACATTGTAAAAAAGGATTAAAACGAAATGGCCTGCTGGCGATAGCAACTTTTGGGCAGGAGAATTTACATGAAATTCGATCCTTAACCAACATTGGATTGGTTTACCCGACGCTATCTGATTGGAAACAGTGGTTACAAGATGATTTTGAATTGCTGTATGCCGAAACCGCCATAGAGGAATTATATTTTCCAACCCCACTTGATGTACTCAAACACCTTAAGAAAACCGGGGTGACAGCAACAGGACAAGGCACTTGGACAAAACAAAAATTACAGATATTTATCGACCGCTACCAACGCTGTTTTTCCTTATCCGACCAACAAGTGCGATTGACTTATCAACCGCTATGGATGATTGCACGATACAAATGATAAAGAGAAAATGATGGGAAAAGTGATATTTATTTCCGGTATTGATACCGATGTGGGCAAAACCATTGCAACGGGGCTTTATGCCAGATCGCTGATGGAGCAAGGCTTTTCGGTGATTACCCAAAAAATGATTCAGACCGGTTGTCGGGCGTTTTCCGATGATGTGTTAGTGCATCGCAAAATTCAAAAAATCGATCTGACCGAAGAGGATCTCAATGGGGCAACTTGCCCTTATCTCTTTGAATACCCTTGCTCCCCCCATTTAGCGGCAAAACAAGAGGGAAAGCGCATTGAGGCAAAAAAGATTGAAAAATCGACCGCACTTTTGGCAAAAAAATATGACTATGTATTGCTTGAAGGGGCAGGTGGATTGATGGTGCCTTACCATCATTGGGAAACCACATTGGATTATATTCAAAATCAAGGCTATCCATTGGTACTGGTGACATCGGGAAAGCTTGGGAGTATTAATCATACCTTGTTAAGCTTAGAAGCCTGCAAAACACGAAATATTAATGTGCTGCGTGTGCTATATAATCTTTATCCAGAATATGATCCGATGATTTCGGAAGAAACACAGCGATATTTAAAACATTACCTTGCGCAATTTTTTCCTCACACAGAATTTGAATCTTTTGGAAAAATAGCAATTTAATTAGGGATAACCAGAATTGAAGAGAGAAACGGGCTCACATTGCCATGGTTTATCTCAATGAATTTATTCTCAAATATAGAAAATATGAGTAAAAAATGAATCAGTATTTATTAGAATGTCAAAACATCAACAAATTCTATCAAGAAGGCGATAACCAAACCCAAGTGCTAAAAGGGGTGTCTTTTGCCATGCAACCGAATGAATTGGTGGCGATTGTGGGCAGCTCGGGTTCCGGAAAAAGTACGCTATTGCATACCTTAGGCGGTTTAGATCAGCCAAGTAGTGGGGAAGTCTTTATTAAAGGACAGTCACTCCAAAAGGCCTCTGAGTCGGAATTGGCAAAACTGCGAAATCAAAATTTGGGCTTTGTGTATCAATTTCATCATTTAATGGCAGATTTTTCAGCCCTTGAGAATGTGATGATGCCGCTGTTGATTGGTCGCCAAAATAAAACAGAAGCGAAAGACCGTGCAGAAAAAATGCTTAATGCCGTGGGATTAAGTCATCGTATTTCTCACCGTCCCTCTGCACTTTCAGGAGGCGAACGCCAGCGTGTTGCCATTGCTCGTGCGTTGGTCAATCATCCCGCTTTAGTGCTGGCAGACGAACCAACAGGAAATTTGGATCATAAAACCACGGAAAGCATTTTTGAGTTAATTCAAACATTAAATCAGGAACAAAATATCGCTTTCTTGCTCGTTACCCATGATATGGGGCTGGCTGAAAAATTATCCCGCCGTCTGACGATGCAAGATGGGGTATTAAGGGAAGGCATATAATGAACACTCCGTTTTTTATTAGCTGGCGTTATCAGCGTGGTAAGCAGAAAAATCCTTTGGTGGCATTGATTGCCAAATTTTCGGCAATCGGTATCGCTTTGGGGGTGGCAGTGTTGATTGTCGGTTTGAGTGCGATGAACGGTTTTGAGCGGGAATTAAACCAACGTATTTTAGCGGTGGTTCCTCATGCTGAGATTACCGTGAATGAAAATGCCGATGAGAAAACAATTAATCATTGGCAAAATCTCGCAGCACGGTTAAAAACAAATGAAAAAATTACCGCACTTTCCCCTTTTGTGAGTTTTACGGCATTGGTTGAGAACGGCAGCAAACTGAAGGTGGTGCAAGTAAAAGGCGTGGATAAAACCGCACAAGATCAAGTGAGCTCACTTGGAAAGTTTGTCGAGGGAAATGGCTGGCAACAGTTTGCAAAAGAGGGCGGATTAGTGCTGGGTTTCGGTATCGCAAAAGAGCTTGAAGTTAAAGAAGGAGATTGGGTTTCCTTGCTGATTTCACAACCCAATGGAGAAGAACAGTTATCCCAACCTCATCGTGAGCGGGTTCAGGTGAGCGGAATTTTACGTTTAGATGGACAACTGGATCACAGTTATGCCCTGCTTTCACTTCCACAAGCCCAAGAATTATTGGGGTATCGGGCAGATCAGATTACCGGAGTAGAGCTTAAGGTTGCTGATCCCTTTAATGTTCAAGGGATCAGTTATTCCGAGTTGAGCGATTATCCGCAGCTACTTTATGTACAAAATTGGATTGCTAAATTTGGCTATATGTATCGCGATATTCAGCTTATTCGCACAGTGATGTATATTGCCATGGTGCTTGTGATCGGCGTCGCCTGTTTCAATATTGTTTCCACCTTGATTATGGCAGTGAAAGATAAGCAAGGTGATATTGCTATTATGCGCACACTGGGTGCAAATAATGGATTTATTAAACGAATTTTTATCTGGTACGGCTTGCAAGCGGGGATGAAAGGGTGTTTAATAGGCCTCGTTCTTGGCGTAATTTTAGCGTTGAATTTAACATCGCTTATTCAGGGCTTAGAATATTTACTCGGAAAGAAATTGCTATCGGACGGCATTTATTTTGTCGATTTTCTTCCTAGCGAGCTTCATTGGCAAGATGTTTTGTTAGTTTTAGTGGCGGCGTTAGTCTTAAGTCTCTTGGCAAGCCTTTATCCGGCAAGCCGAGCAGCCAAACTTCAACCGGCTCGGGTGTTGAGTAGTCATTAAACAGAATATTGAATCTTTTACAATGAACTAGTTTACTAGTACAAGGAATAAGTGTAGAGTATTTGCAATTTTCAAACACAATATTAAAAAAATATAAGAGAGTGATGTATGACAAAAGAAAAAATTAAAATCGTTGTCGCAAATGATGATACTCGTATCGAAAAGATTGATCAGGTTTTACCGCCTATTGCCTTATTAGAAAAATTTCCGGCAAGCGAAGAGGCGGCTGCATTAGTGAAACAAACCCGCCAAGAAACACATAATATTATTCATGGCAAAGATGATCGATTATTAGTGATTATCGGCCCATGCTCCATTCATGATCCTAAAGCGGCGCTTGAATATGCCAATCGTTTGAAACCTTTACGCGAAAAATACAAAGACAGCCTAGAAATTATTATGCGTGTTTATTTTGAAAAACCACGCACCACAGTAGGTTGGAAAGGGTTAATCAATGATCCTTACTTAAACGATACTTATCGTTTGAATGACGGTTTACGCATTGCTCGTAAATTGCTCTCTGATATTAATAATCTTGGCGTGCCTTCTGCCGGCGAGTTTTTAGATATGATTACCCCACAATATGTGGCGGATTTTATGAGCTGGGGTGCAATCGGTGCGCGTACCACTGAATCACAGGTTCACCGTGAATTGGCTTCCGGTTTATCTTGTGCCGTCGGCTTTAAAAATGCCACGAATGGTGGGGTAAAAGTCGCATTAGATGCGGTGGGTTCGGCAGAAGCCCCTCATAATTTCTTATCGGTCACTAAATTTGGTCATTCTGCGATTGTTTCCACCAAAGGCAACGAAGATTGCCACATCATTTTACGTGGTGGGGATAAAGGACCTAATTACAGTGCTGAAGATGTGGCAAAAGTTTGTGCCGAAATTGAAAAAACCGGTCGTATTCCTCATGTTATGGTGGATTTCAGCCACGCCAACAGCAGCAAACAATTCAAAAAACAAATGGAAGTTTGTGAAGATGTCAGCAAACAAATCGCCGGCGGTTCAAAACAAATCTTTGGCGTGATGGTTGAAAGCCACTTAGTTGAAGGCCGCCAAGATTTAGTCAATGGCAAAGCCGCCACTTACGGACAAAGCATCACCGATGCCTGTATCGGCTGGGAAGACACGGAAATCTTACTCAAACAGTTATCTGATGCCGTGATTGCACGTCGCAAAGTCAATCCATAATTTTAGTTTCATTTCAGTGTATAGGGGCGAATCTTTCGCCCTTTTTTCTTATTCTGTGGTTAACTCATCGGCAATTTCTTCGGCTTGTTGTAGGACGAATGTGATTGCTTCTTCTGCTTTATCCGGTGGATATTTATATTTTTGCAACGCTCGGCGAACGAGTAGCCGAATTCTTGCTCGCACGGCTTCTTTATGTTGCCAATCAATACTGACGGATTTTCGTAGAATATCGGTGATCTCTTTTGCCAACGCTGAAAGGGTTTCATCTTGCATTAATTCCTTTGCACTCCCGTTTTGAGAAAGGGCATCATAAAATGCCAATTCTGCAACGCTTAAACCGAGTTTTTCTCCACGCCCCAAACGCTCGGAGAAATCCCGTCCCATTTGCACCAGTGCATCCAGAATTTCAACTACCGTGAGATTGTGGTTGTGATATTGATTTAATGCTTCTTGTAAACGTTGCTCAAAGTCTTTCTGTGCCGCAAGATTTCGCCCTGCTTTTGCTTTGATTTCTTGCTTCAAGTAGCGTTCCATTGCCAATACCCAAAGGCTTTTAGTTTCGCTATTTTTTATCGCCTGCAAAAACTCATCAGAAAGCAAATTAATTTGTGTTTGTTCTTTACCAAGCAATTCAAATAAATCAATCGTGCCTTCTGAAACAATACTTTGGTTGATTAAAGCTTTAAGTTGAATAAGCCGTTCTTGCGTGCCGGTGCCTTTTTGTTCACGTTTGGATAGCACCGCACGCACCGCATCATAAAATGCAATTTCTTGATTATAGGGTTCTGCCTCTTTTAATGCACCACAGAGGGCATAGCCTTTTTTCAGGCTACTGACGGTTTTTAAAAAGAGTTTTTTGCGAGGCTCTGGATCGTCTGAATTTTTCCATTGCTGATGATGTGCTTTGTCATCAGGCTGTTGATCAAGGGAGTTGATATGGTTTGCTGCAAGAGCAATGGCTTTAAGTAAACGTGAAGGATCGGTTTCACCGATAGCCGATGGCACATCAAAAGCTTTACCATTAATCTTAGTGTCGAACAAAGTGCGGATAAATTCGAGTTGTTCTTTCATTTTAAAGAATACGGCGTCTGTGTCCTTTACAAAGTCATCACTACCGCCTGCATTCGTATAATCTTCCAATGCTTTTTTTAATTCTTCGGTGAGTCCGACATAATCGACCAACAATCCGCCATTTTCACGGCTTTTATTAGAAAAAACACGATTTACACGGGCAATCGCTTGCATTAAATTATGCCCTTTCATCGGCTTGTCAAGATACATTGTGTTACAACAAGGTACATCAAAACCTGTCAGCCACATATCTCGAACAATCACGATTTTTAGCGGATCACTCGGATCTTTAAATCGGCGTTCCAGCGTTTGTTTTTCTTGTTTACCGTAAACGTGTTTCTGCATTTCGGGGGCATCCGATGCCGAACCTGTCATTACAATTTTTATCGTACCTTGATTAATATCATCAGAATGCCATTCAGGGCGAAGAGCCACAAGCTCATTATACAAATTCACACAAATCTGACGGCTGGAAACCACCACCATCGCTTTGCCGTCTTGTTGCTCATTACGTTTTTCAAAATGTTCAACAATGTTTTTCGACAATTCTTTTAAGCGGGAAGGTGCGCCTAATAAACGTTCACGTAAATTCAGGCGGACATTCTCTTCTTTGTCTAAAATCTCATCAATTTCATCAAATAATGCTTGATGATCGGATTTATTCAAATCAATTTGACGTGGCAAATAATTTAATGGAACAGTTGTGCCGTCATCAATGGCGTTCACAAAATCGTAAATAGACACATACTGCCCGAACACTTCTTGTGTATCTTTATCTTCAAGGCTAATGGGCGTTCCCGTAAAACCAATAAAAGCGGCATTGGGTAGAGCATCCCGCAAATGGCGGGCATAGCCTGCTTGATATTTGCCGTTGTGTAATTTTTGGGTTAAGCCGTATTGGCTGCGGTGTGCCTCATCGCTTATCACGATAATGTTAGAACGTGTATTTAAAACGGGGAATTGATTTTCCGTTTCCTCTAAACCAAATTTTTGAATGGTGGTGAAAAACACCCCACCGGATTCACGTTCGCTTAATAATTGGCGAAGGGCTTCCCGATCTTCCACCTGTTGTGGCGTTTGTTTAATTAAATCTTTACCGCTGCTAAAGGTTTGGAAAAGTTGCCCGTCTAAATCGTTACGATCCGTTACCACCAAAATTGTTGGGTTCTTTAATTCAGGTTGGGAGAGCAGTTTGCCCGCATAAAACAACATAGAAATGGATTTGCCCGAACCTTGCGTGTGCCACATCACCCCAATGCGTTTATCCCCTTGTTCACTGGTGGCGAAAAGGGTAGAGTCCACCGCCTCATTAACACCATAATATTGATGATAAGCGGCAATTTTCTTGATTAACGCCCCATTAGAAGCCCGTTCAAACAACACAAAATAACGCACATAATCCAACAATTTTTGTGGCGTGAGTAAGCCATTGAGCAAATTTTGCAATTCATCGCCAAAATCTAATCGCTGACTTTGGTTTTTTTCATCCACCACTTTCCAAGGGGTAAAGCGTTGAAAATCCGCTGAAAGCGATCCTAATCGTGCATTCAAGCCATCACTGATAATCAAGGCTTGGTTATAAACAAAGAGATCGGCAATTTCATCTTTATAGGTTTGCAACTGATTAAAGGCTTGCAGTAAATCTGCCGATTCCCGCAAAGGATTTTTCAACTCAAACACCACCAACGGTACGCCATTAACAAAACCGATAATATCGGGAATTCGTTTGCCCCCTTTACGGCTGCGAATTTCCAGTTGATTCACCATCACAAAACGGTTGTTTGCCCAATGCTCAAAATCCACCAAACGAGCCACATTAAATTTCTGCTCACCGTTTTGTTGATATTCCACCTTCACGCCATCTCGTAGCATTTTATAAAATGCCTGATTTCGTCCGACCAATTCGCTAATATCGCCTTTGGTGACAAATTTCACCACAAAATCAACCGCACTTTCAGGCAATTGAGGGTTTAGTTTTTTCACCGCTTCTCTGAGTATTTCCACAAATACCACCCCGCCTAAATCTCCACGGGCAAATTCCCCTTCGGAAACCGGTAAATCTTTGCCAAAGCGATATTCCCAACCGAGCTTTTGTAGGCGGGAGAGGGTGAGTTGTTCGATGTCGTTTTCGTTGAGCATAAATTGTTCCTCAAATTTTGCGATCTTGATCGTAAACCTTATATTCAGCGATTTAAAAAATCTTTATTTTTAATTAAGTTATGGCTTCTTTATATTATGTTGAGCCTAGAAATAAAATATGAATAAGCCCAATAGAAAAACTGTTCGTGTTAAATGGGATAGTTATCAAAATGGTTGTTACTTTGTCACTGTTTGTACCCAAGATAAAATTCATTATTTTGGTGAAATAAAAAATCAAAAAATGCACTTATCATCACTGGGAATGGAATTACAAAAAATTATTAAAAACACAATAAATTTAAGAGCAGATCAATTTATTGAAATACCAATTTATACTATCATGCCCAATCATTTTCATTTAATCATTATTATAAATAGCCATACAAACCAACATCAGCATTGTTTCGGTTATGGACAACGTAAAAATTTAGCTTCAATTATTCGTGGTATTAAAGCCTCTTTAACCTCTTTTGCAATTAAAAACCAAATACCATTTCAATGGCAACCTCGTTATCACGAACATATTATCAAAACAGAAAAAGCATTTACGCATATTTATCATTACATTGAAAACAATGTTATAAATTGGAAAATAGATTGTTTTTATTAAAAACCTTATATCAAATACGGACACACGCAGTGTGTCCCTACCAATCACGTTATTTGATGTTTTCTTATGTTTTATAACATCAATATTTAATTAACCAAAATCTATTTCATATCCCACGATATCCAGTAGGGACACACTGCGTGTGTCCGTATCAATAACATCAATTGATGTTTTTTTTTTGATAATGCCAATATTCAATTCATTCGTGTTTATTTTATTTCGGTTAAAATTTGATTTCGGATACATATCGGACACACGCAGTGTGTCCCTACCAATCACGTTATTTGATGTTTTTTTATGTTTCATCATATCAATATTTAATTAACCAAAATCTGTTTCATATCCCACGAATCCAGTAGGGACACACTGCGTGTGTCCGTATAAATTAAAACAATCCATGCACACCAATATAACCTATCAGCTATTTGTCATTAAATATATTGTTTGTTCGTGCGTGAACCTTACGTTTCACACACTCTACCTAGCTACTCTTGAGATTCCAAATTAATTTTTGCAATTGCATTATCAATACCTCTCTCACAGTTTTTAACTTTTCCAAATAAATCAGGATAGATTGTAGAAGAATCAATATTTATTGATGCTAGATAATTTAAAATCTCTTTTCTTAAATCACTAGATATTAGTATTTTCTTAATTGATATAATTCCTGTCTTGGACAAATTCTCTAATTCAAAAGAAGATTTATTAATAAATACTCCTTTCTGATTTATGATTCTATTTCCAATCTTTCTTGTTGGTTCAAATACAATTTTTTTATCACTAAATAAAGAATCAGTGAGTATATAAATTACCCTATATTTTTTATCCTCATCTTGAGCATCATCTTCTTCCTCTTTATTTTCAAATGCAAAATAAAGTGCAATATGAAAGGACTTTGACCAATCTAATAAAGGTGATTTTAACTGATAATGTTGACCAAAAGACCATAGTTCTATTTCAGATAAATCAGATGGTAATATTATGTAACCATCAAGACTTATATTCAATAATTTATCTTTACAGTAAGCAAGATAGTGATCTTTAAGTTTTATATAATCTTTTTCTAAATTGATCCTTTTTGAAAAAGAAGATTTTACATATCTTTCTAAAGTAGATTCTAAGCGATAATTAACTTTGCTATGACCTCGAAAATAAATAGAGTAATTTTCTACTTCATTGGCTGTTCTGATAGTGTTAAATTCTTCTGGTGTAAAATTATCAAATTGATAGATATATTGATTTAGAAGTTCTTTTAATTCATCAGGATCTCTTATTACTTTATCTACTTCAAATATATCGTTTCCTGCAAGTTTTTCCATTTAAATTTCCCCATTCAACAATCTAGGTAATAATAAATCTCTTGTTTCTTTTAAAATAATAGAGCTATATGTGTTCTCTCTAATCAATTTCATCATTTTCTTAGATAAAATATTGAAATAACCCATTACATTATCACTAGGTACGATACATTTTTGTGATTTAACTATATCTGTTTTAAGATTTGTGAATACACTTCCATTTCCTTGAGAAACTAGATTTTCTCTAATGTGTATAAAGAAGAAATAAAGATATTCTTGGCTTAACTCTTTAATTTCTGAAAAATATAACCAACCGTCATGAATACAAGCATCAATCTCTAAAAATCTTGGTAATCCAGGGGTTGCACTGTTAGATAGAATTAAACTACCTTGTTTTAATAAAACTGTTTTAGATAAACCTTCTGGTTTTATGTATTCTTTTGTGGAAAATAAAAATGGATTATCTTCTGCTGTTGCATCAGATATTTTTATCCAATTTAGTCCAGTCTCTGATATGAAATCTTTGATCGGTCTTGGAGAGCTGCCCCTTTTTATAGTCATTAGAGAACCAAGCTCCTGCACCTCCCACCCCCTCGGCACTTCCCCAAATCCCTCAACTTCCTCAAACTCACTCGGAAACGCTCTAGCAATTTCCGCTAATTCTGCGTATTGGTCGGGGTGGGTTTGGGAAAGGGCGGTTAATTCTTCCGGTGTTTTTCCGCTGATGATTTGCATAGCGGCAAGTTCGGCTTCTGCTTGGGTTTTGCCTTTTGCGAGGGCTTCGGCTTTGGCACGCACGGGGTCAAAATCCACAAACCAGCTTTTAAAGATCGCTTGAGCGATTTGTTCGAGGGTTTGGTTGATTTGGGTGTTGAGTTGGATTTTTTTGTCTAAGCAAAACAGAATATTGGCTATTTTCCTTTGTTCTTCTAAATTAGGGATTCTTAATATAGATTGTTTAATTGTTTCTGTGCCTAGATTTACTTGCACTCCACTATTTGAATTTGCTCTAAGATATTCAATTTGTTTTGGTGAGTTTAGATAATAATAAAGAAAAATAGGATCTAATAAATCCTCTTTTAAAACTCTAATTCTTCCAACTCTTTGATTTAATACAAATCTATTAGCTTGAGATATTCTTGCGCAGTAACCGAGTAACGCCATTGAATTTTTCATATCAGTCATTGCAATAGTTATATCATTAGGTATTAAAAGAAATTTTTCTAAATTTCTATAATAATCTTTAGATACAAAAACAGGTGTTGAGTCTTCCTTAAAGCCACCACCTCTATTTATATAACCCATTCTAAAAACTTCATGTGTATTTTCTGAGAAATTAACATAGTCAGAATTTTTAAAAGCGAACCCATTTTGAAAATCACATAATTCTTCTAATGTATATTCTTTCCAATCACTCATACCCCAACCCTCCTAAATTTTTCTTAATCTCCGCTTCCAATTCCGCACTTTGTTTAAACTGTTCTTTTAAAAGTGCGGTCAGTTTTTGCATTTTTTCGGCAAAGGGGATGCCGTCGTCTTCTTGTTCGGCGGTGCCGACATAGCGACCGGGAGTGAGAACATAATCGTTCTTTGCAATGTCCTCTAAGGTGGCAGATTTGCAGAAGGCAGGTTGATCTTCATAGTCTTGTGATTTTTGCCAAGCGTGGAAGGTGTTGGCGATTTTGGCGATGTCTTCAAGGGTGAAATCACGCAATACCCGATCTTTCATATAGCCAATTTGGCAGGCATCAATAAATAGTACTTCACCTTTGCGGGCTTTGTTGCGGTTTAAAAACCAAATACAGGCAGGGATTTGGGTGTTGGTGAACAGTTGTCCGGGTAGGGCGACCATGGCTTCCACAAGATCCGCTTGTACAATGGCTTTGCGAATTTCCCCTTCGTTGTTGGTTTGGCTGCTCATTGAACCGTTGGCGAGTAAAAGAGCCATTTTGCCCTTAGGCGAGAGGTGGTAAATCATATGTTGTAACCAAGCAAAGTTGGCGTTTCCTTTTGGCGGTATGCCGTATGCCCAGCGTGGATCGTCGGCGAGGCTTTCGCTCCACCAATCGCTGATGTTAAACGGTGGGTTCGCCATAATGAAATCCATTTTTTGATCGAGATGTTGTGGCTGGGCGAAACTGTCGGCATTGTGTTTACCAAAGTTGTAATCAATGCCTCGAATCGCCATATTCATCGCCGCAAGTTTCCATGTGGTGGGGTTAAATTCTTGCCCGTAGATGGATACTTGGTTGATATTGCCTTGGTGAGCAGTGATAAAGCGTTCCGTTTGCACAAAAAAGCCGCCACTGCCCATTGCGGGGTCGTAAACCCGCCCTGAATAAGGTTCGAGCATTTCAACAATGAGAGAAACGATAGATTTCGGGGTGAAATATTGTCCGCCCCGTTTGCCTTCCGCTTGGGCGAATCGTCCGAGGAAATATTCATAAACGTGCCCGAGAATGTCTTTTGCCCCTAAATGAATCGGTGTGCCGTTGTAAGTGGGCTGAGTAAAATTCGTATCGGAAAAAAGATTAATTAAGCCCCGTAGGGTATCTTCATTCACCCCATAGCCACTAATGCGTTGCAATACGCCTTTGAGTTTTTTTTCGTTATCTTTTTCTATGGTATCAAAGGCATCATCAATCAGGCGTGCGACACCGGCGAATTTGCCACCCCAAGGTAATTCCGTACCGGTATTAAAAAGGGCGACAGCTTGTAAGGCTTGCCAACGGGCGGAAGGCGGTACCCAGAAGATATTATCGGCGATATAGTAATCACGATTTTCTAATTCGGCACTGAGGGCAGCTTCATAGTCTTCTTCCGAATCGTAAAAAGTGCGGTCAAGATAAAGGGGATTTTCGGCATCGGTGAGTTCCGCACGGATTTTTTCTTGCTGGGCGGTGAAGCTGTCGGAAATGTATTTTAAGAAAATTAAGCCTAAAACAATGTGTTTATAATTGGCGGCATCAAGTTGTTGGCGGAGACGGTCTGCGGCAGACCAAAGTTTTTCATCTAAATCATTAAGAAAGGCTTGCTGTGTTAGCGTTTCATTGACACAATCTTGGTGGCTTCTGGCTTCTGCATAAAATTTATCCTTTGTAAAGTGAAAATGTTGATATTTCTGAAAAAAGTGCGGTTATTTTATAGAAAAGTTGAAGTCTGAACAATTTGATTTTAAGCCTTTCAATGCGCTTTTTTGATTTTGTATTTCATTGCACATTTCCCCCTTTCCTCGTAGAATACACAAACGCTTTTAATATTATGTTGCCAATGTACAGAGCAGGAATTTCAATAAGTAGGGACACACTGCGTGTGTCCGAATTTTAACCTATTGAAATGATTTTATAACGGACACACGCAGTGTGTCCCTACAATGAAAATAAATGCAATACGACATAATACAGCCCCATCTTCAAAGTGCGGTTGATTTTGACCGCACTTTTTTTACAGTCAACTATCCTGAGAGATAAACGAGTATGTATAAATTATTCCGTCAATGTATTTTTCAAATGGATGCGGAAACCGCCCATAATTTCACCCTTCAATGTTTAAAACTTGCCGGTCATCCGTTGTTGCAGCCGCTGCTGAAATCCGTTATTGGCACGCCAAAGGGTTCGGAGAAAACCGTGATGGGGGTGCGTTTTCCAAACCCGATTGGCTTGGCAGCGGGGGCGGATAAAAATGGCGATGCCATTGATGGTTTTGGGGCGTTGGGATTTGGTTTTGTGGAGGTGGGCACGGTGACCCCTCTTGCCCAAGACGGCAATGCGAAGCCCCGCCAGTTTCGTTTGATTGAAGCGGAAGGCATTATTAATCGCAATGGGTTTAACAATAATGGCATTGATTATTTGATCGAAAATGTGAAAAAAGCACGTTATCGTGGGGTGATCGGCGTCAATATCGGTAAAAATAAGCAAACTCCATTAGAACACGGCAAAGACGACTATATTTTCTGTTTGAACAAAGCCTATAACTATGCCGGTTATATTACCGTGAATATTTCATCGCCGAATACGCCGGATTTGCGCCAGTTGCAATACGGTGATTATTTTGATGATTTGTTGCAAAGTATTAAGGCTCGTCAGGCAATTTTATCGGATCAATATAATAAATATGTGCCGATTGCGGTGAAAATTGCACCGGATTTATCGGAAGCGGAATTAGTACAAATTGCCGATACATTGGTTCGTCATAAAATGGACGGGGTGATTGCCACCAATACCACCATTTCCCGTGAAAACGTCGCAGGTTTGAAAAATGCCGACGAGCAGGGCGGATTAAGCGGTAAACCGTTGCAGCAGAAAAGCACAGCGATTATTAAACGATTAAATGAAGAATTGAAAGGGCAAATCCCGATTATTGGCAGCGGTGGGATTGACGGTGTGCAAAATGCCCAAGAGAAAATGGCAGCCGGCGCCGAATTGTTGCAAGTGTATTCCGGATTGATTTATCACGGGCCGAAATTAGTGAAAGAATTAGTAAAAACCATTAAATAATGACAAAAATATACGATTTACATTGTCATAGCACCGCATCGGATGGCGTATTAAGTCCCACTGAAGTGGTGCAACGGGCTGCAGAGCAAGGCGTAAATGTGTTGGCATTATGCGATCATGATACGGTTTGTGGAATTGATGAGGCTCGCTTGGCGGCAAAAGAAGTGGAAATCGAATTGATAACCGGTGTGGAGATTTCCACCACTTGGGAAGGGCGGGGAATTCATATTGTGGGGCTGAATTTTGATCAAACTCACCCGAAAATGACCGCACTTTTGGCAACGCAAAAAGCCCTACGTGAGAAAAGAGCGGTAGAAATTGGGGCTAAATTAGAAAAAGCGGGAATCCCTAATGCCTATGAAGGGGCAAAAGCCTTAGCGAATGGGGAAGTGACACGCGCTCATTATGCCCGATATTTGGTACAAATCGGCAAAGTGTCGAATGACGGACAGGCTTTCAAACGCTATTTAGGGCAGGGTAAATCCGCTTTTGTTAAAGCAGAATGGGTGGATATTCCCACTGCCATAGAAACCATTCAGGCGGCAGGCGGAATGGCGGTCATTGCGCACCCTTTGCGTTACAATCTAACGGGAAAATGGATTCGCAAATTAATCACCGATTTCAAAACTTGGGGCGGTGATGCTATGGAAATTTCCGGCTACGGACAAACCAAAGACCAACGCCAAATGCTCGCCCGTTGGGCAAATGAGTTTGGTTTATTAGGTTCGGTAGGATCCGATTTCCATTTTCCTTGTGGTTGGGTAGAGTTAGGACGGAATTTAGATTTGCCTGAAGGCGTAGAGCCAATTTGGACACGGTTTTAGTGTAGGGACACACTGCGTGTGTCCGTTACAAAATCAAATTATTTCAAGATGTTATAAGCGGACTCACGCAGTGTGTCCCTACAAATCCCAAGCGTAATGCTGAAAAATAAGATAAAAAATGACCGCTCTTTTACCCTAAATGCCCCGCATCATTCACTTTTTCAACACTAAAGCCTTTTTCGCTGTCATAATGCACAATGCTAATGGCAGTGTTGAGCAGGGAAATGGATTTGCCTTCCTCTCGGTGATTTTGCCAAGTCGCACCGCCGAATAGGGCGAGGAGTAAGCGTAATGTATGACCGTGAGAAACCACCAAAATATTGCCTTCATGGTGGATTTGAATAATGTCTTCTATCGCTTTCATGGCTCGCTTGGCGAGTTGTTCGTAGGTTTCTCCACCATTTGTTTTGGCTTTGTAATTTGCCGGATCCGCGATCATTTGTTTAAATTCAGCTTGTTCACGCAAAGATTCAACCCATTGACCTTCCCACTTTCCAAAAAATTGTTCGTTTAACCCTTTGTGTTGAAAAAGCGGAATATTGCGTTCAGCAATAATCTGTTCAGCCGTATCAATCGTGCGTTTTAATATGCTGGAATAAGCCGCCACAAAGGGAATGTGTTTTAATGCCATTCCTGCTTTTTGAGCCCCTAAAATGCCTTGTTCGGTGAGGGGAGAGTCGCCATGTCCTTGCATTAAACCCTGTTCATTCCAAACCGTTCTGCCGTGGCGGATAAAATAAAAAGTCAGTTGTTTTTTCATCTTTATAAACCGAGTAAAAAATAAGGAAGCCGAAACTTCCTTATTGTGAGGGATTAACGGGAATAATAACCCGCCATTGAGCTATATACGGCGTTTTCTGCCTGAATTAAGCTATATTTTGCTTGCAAAATAGCAAGCTGTGAGGTTTTTTCGGTGTTGGCCGCATTTAGCCATTCGCGCAATTCGGACACCCCGGCGTTATAGCGATTACGATAATATTGTGTGATACGTTTATTGTAGTTAAAGGTTTTTTGCTGATTCGCAAAGGCACTTTGGGCTTGAGTGAAAGCAAAATAGTTGGTATCCACATCATTTAATGCGGTAGTGATACTTTGCTCGTAATTTAAACGTGCGGTTTCATAATCGGCTTCAGAGATTTTCACATTCCATTTCACCGTATTCCAATTTAAGAACGGCAAACTAATTCCCACTGTCCCACCTGCAACAGGGCTATGAAGAGCGTTGCCGACTTTGTTCCCCGTTGAGCTTAAACTACCGCCCAAGGTGATTTCCGGGAACCAACCTTTTTCTGTGGCTTTAGCATTTTTAAATGCACTGCTTAAGCGGTATTGATTACCTTTCACATCAGGACGATTGGCGATCACCGAAACCGGCACATTCAAATTCACGCCCACGTTTTTCACTTTAAGAATATGTGGGAAAGTGATATTGAGCGCTTCTTCCGGTTTTAAATTCAGTAAATTACGCAGGGTTTGTTCCGCCGTTTTACGTTGGGTTTGATAGTTGATTAAACTATTACGTGCGCTTAAAACCGACTGTTGGGCTTGATCCACACTTGCTGCATCGGCAACACCTTGGCTTAAGCGGCGTTGCATAATATTGCTGATGTCATTGTAATATTTGATGCTTTCTTGTGTGGTACTGATGGCATCATTTAAATAGGCGATTTGATAATAGGTCGTCACCACAGAGTTGATTAAAGACAATTTTGTCGCTTCTAAATCTTGTGTGGTGGCTTTGTGTGTCCATTCTGCCGCATCGGCAGAATCCGCTAAACGACGCCATAAATCAAGGGTATAAGCCACATTGAGTGAACCGCCGTGTGAAATTGTTGAACTTGCGGAAGTATCAATACGGCGTTGTGCACCTGATGAGGTTGAACCGCTAAAAGTTGGCACTAAATTTGCCCCTACTAGGTTTGCATTATAAAGGGCACGATTAACGGCAACGGCGGCTTTGGCAAGATCTTTATTGTTCAATAACGCTTGTTCGACCACTCGGTTAAGTTGTGCATCATTATAAAGTGCCCACCAATTTTCTTTCACATTGAATTGCTTGGTGATTTCTTCATATTTTTGATAGTCCGCTTGGCTGGCTTGGTAAGAATCGCCAATATTGGCACAGCCGGCAAGGGTGGTCGCCATGACAATAGCAAGGGACAATTTTTTCATTTTTAACATTGTTTTTTCCTTTATAAATCGTGAAAAAAGTGCGGCTGATTTTAACCGCATTTTAGGGTTTTACAAAATCTATTTCTACTCTCGGGCGAGGGCGGTAATCGGGTTCAATTTTGCCGCCCGTTTTGCCGGCATGTAACCAAATACTACACCGATGAGCGTTGAAAATAACACGGCAGTGATAATAGAAGCAGTGGAAAATGCCATCGTGAAATCCTTCATAAATAGGTTAAATAGTAATCCGATTAAACCGGAAAGCAAAATACCCGTAATGCCGCCTATTAAACAAATCAATACCGCTTCAATTAAAAATTGCTGCAAAATATTGGTTTGACGGGCGCCAATCGCCATTCGTACGCCAATTTCTTTGGTGCGTTCCGTGACGGAAACCAGCATAATATTCATCACACCAATGCCGCCGACAATCAGCGAAATAAAGGCAATGGAGGAAATCAGTAGTTTCATTGTGCCGGTGGTGCTTTCAATAGTTTGTTTAATGGTGTCACTATTCATCACAAAAAAATCTTTTTTGCCGTGGCGTAAGCTGAGTAATTCAGTGATGCCTTTTTCCGCCACAGTGGAATTTACATCATCGGCAATTTTCACGGTGATGGAGCTGATTTTTTTGCTGCCGGAAATACGGTTCATCACCGTGGTGTAAGGCGCATAAACATTCAAAGAACTGCTTGCACCACCCATTTGTCGGTCCGATACCACACCAATAATCCGCAAGGGGCGTTTATTAAACATCACTACTTTGCCTAAAGCGGATTCATTTGGGAAAATAGCTTTTTTAGCACTTTCATCAATTAACGCCACTTGATTATTTTCCAATACATCCTGTGCAGAGAAGAAATTGCCTTGTTTGAGGCTAAGCCCTTCTACATCAAAATATTGCTCGCCGACCCCTTTTAGGCTGGTAGAGGAGAAGGTTTGATTGCCATACACCAATGTACCACTGGAGGAACTATTTGGCGTGACACTTTGCACATAGCTCTGTTGATTTAACGCATTGGCATCATTGACGGTGAGATTTTGCATTTGCTCGGCACGGCGATCGCCAAAACCCGTACCATTGAAAATGGTCATGGTGCTGGTGCCGATACCTTTGATATTTTCAAGAATTTTCTGTTGTGAACCGTTGCCTAGTGCCACCACAGAAACCACGGAAGTAATCCCAATGATAATGCCAAGCATGGTAAGCAACGAACGCATTTTATGAGCCACGATGGCACTGACGGACATTCGAAAGGCTTCAGTGAGCTGATCTTTGCTAAAGCCAAAGTGCGGTTTAATTTTAACTTGATTTTCAACCGCACTTTTTACCGCTTCTTTTTGAGAATCCGCAATGATTTCGCCGTCTTTAATTTCAATCACTCGGTTTGCACTGGCGGCAATGTCACGGTCGTGGGTCACCATAATAATGGTATGCCCCTCATGGTGAAGTTGACGCAGGATTTCCATCACATTTTGTCCGCTGTGGGAATCCAATGCGCCGGTAGGTTCGTCTGCTAAAATAATTTCACCGCCATTCATTAAGGCACGGGCAATACTCACACGCTGTTGCTGACCGCCGGAAAGTTGGTTGGGTTTATTTTGCCATTTATCGCTTAAACCCAATTTTTCGAGTAATTGTTTTGCCCGATCAAGGCGTTGGGTTTGAGGTATTCCGGCATAAATAGCAGGCAATGCCACATTTTCCGCCGCAGTGAGGCTGGAAAGTAAATTATAACGTTGGAAAATAAAACCGAATTTTTGGCTTCGTAGATCGGAAAGTTGATCCGGCGAAAGTTGATGGGTTTCTTTACCGTCAATTTTGTAAGAACCACTGGTTGCCGTATCCAAACAACCAATGATATTCATCAGTGTGGATTTTCCCGAGCCGGACTGCCCGATAATCGCCACAAAATCGCCTTTCTCAATAGTAAGGGAAATATTTTTGAGAATGTGGACCAGATTTTCGCCTTCGCCAAAGTAGCGGTTGAGTTGATTAATTTCAATAATATTCATCAAATTTTTACCGCACTTTAGAACATTCTCGGTCCACGACCACTATTACCAACTTGTTCGCCAACAGCGACTTGTGACACGATCACTTTCTCACCTTCCGCTAAACCGGATTTAATTTCCGTTTGAAAATCATTTTGTACGCCGATTTCCACTTCACGCATTTCAGGTTGATTGTTTTCACTCAAAATATTGACGAAGGTTTTTCCCTCTCTTTTTTGAATCGCCATATTTGATACCAACAAGACATTTTGCGCATCAGCGATTTTGATATTGTTTTCCGTTGTCATCCCAATACGCAAAGTGCGGTCAGGATTATCCACAATTAAATTGGCGTAATAATAGACCGCACTTGTACTACTTGATGTGCTTGAACTACTGGATGATGTAGAGCTGTTATCACTTTTTGTGGTGGTGGCCGGATCAACGGAGGAAATCACCGATTTATAATGGGTGTTGGGATCGGATAAAATAGTAAAACTTACCGCTTGTCCGGCTTTGACTTTGGTGATGTCGCCTTCTGAAATTTCCGGTTTCACCAACATTTTATCTAAATCTGCCACTGTCACGATAGTTGGGGTAGTTTGTGCGGAGTTGACGGTTTGCCCTTCAGAAATCGGTGTAGAAATGATCGTGCCATCAATAGGGGAGGTAATTTGCGTGTAGCCCACGTTGGTTTCTGCTGTGTTCACTTCAATTTCTGCTTGTTTAATGGATTCTTTTAAAGCATCGACTTCAGATTTTGCCGCATCAAAGGTGTTTTTCGCATTATTTAGCTCATCAAGCGAGGTGGCTTTTTGCCCATATAATTTTGAATAACGGGAATAGGCGGATTGTGCCACTGTCAGTGAGGTTTCTTTTGCTTTTAATTGTGCTTGATAGCTCGCAAGGGCGGCTTTTTTCGTGTTCAGGGCGTTAATTTGCGTAGTGGAATCAATATCCGCAATTAAATCGCCTTTTTTCACTTCTTGCCCAAGAGTAACGTAAAGTTTGGTGATTTTACCGGAAACCTGTGCCCCGACATCCACTTCATTGATACTGCTGATAGAACCGGAGGCGACAACGGTCTTTTCAATATTCCCACGGGTGACTTTTTCAGTCAGATAGGTGGATTGTTGATTGTTATTGTTTGCAAAAAAATAGTAGGCAATTCCGCCTACACTTAAGAGTCCGAGTGTAATAAAAATTTTCTTCATTGAGATTAAATTCCAATTAATTCAATTTTAATTAATGAACGTTTGTTCATTTTGTGTATTTTAATGATAAATCCCTTGTTTTGCACGAAAAATTTGGGAATGAGACAAGCTATTTCTCAATAGGTTTGCCTTAATTGTGAATTTTCACATAGCAAAATTAGCTGAAAATTAGGAAGGCAATCGACCCAATTTCTCATATCTCGCTTTTTAGCTGTAAAACGTATAGAATAACGAGATTATTTTTCTATTGATTTGAGAAAGTTATGAGCAATACAGAACATGGTTTAGAAAATGCGGAAAATACACGTCCGCACAATTTTATTACCCAAATTATTGATGAAGACTTGGCAAGCGGTAAACACAAAGAGGTTTACACCCGTTTCCCACCTGAGCCTAACGGCTATTTGCATATCGGCCATGCGAAATCCATTTGCTTGAATTTTGGCATTGCGAAAGATTATAACGGTTTATGCAATTTACGTTTTGACGATACCAACCCTTTGAAAGAAGATGTGGAATATGTGGATTCCATTAAAGAGGATGTTGAATGGTTGGGCTTCAAATGGGCGGGTGAAGTGCATTATGCCTCGGATTATTTTGATGCGCTCTATGATTATGCCATTGAGTTAATCAAAAAAGGCTTGGCTTATGTGGACGAGCTTTCTCCAGAAGAAATGCGTGAATATCGTGGCACGCTAACAGAGCCGGGTAAAAATAGCCCTTACCGTGATCGCAGTGTTGAGGAAAACTTAGCCTTATTTGAAAAAATGAAAAACGGTGAGTTTGCGGAAGGAAAAGCCAGTTTACGGGCGAAAATTGATATGGCTTCGCCATTTATGGTGATGCGTGATCCTGTACTTTATCGGATTAAATTTGCCAACCACCACCAAACCGGCGATAAATGGTGTATCTATCCGATGTATGATTTCACCCACTGTATTTCCGATGCCATTGAACGCATTACACACTCATTATGCACATTAGAATTCCAAGATAATCGCCGTTTGTATGATTGGGTATTGGATAATATTTCTATTGAACGTCCATTGCCGCATCAATATGAGTTTTCCCGGTTAAATTTAGAAGGGACGCTAACCTCAAAACGTAAATTATTGAAATTAGTGGAAGACGGCATTGTGGACGGTTGGAACGATCCCCGTATGCCGACTATTTCAGGTTTACGCCGCCGTGGTTACACACCGGCATCTATCCGTGAATTTTGTCGCCGTATTGGGGTCACCAAACAAGATAACGTGGTGGAATATAGTGCATTAGAAGCCTGTATTCGTGATGATCTCAACCAAAATGCGTGCCGTGCCATGGCAGTGATTGATCCGGTGAAAGTGGTCATTGAAAACTTTGAAGGCGAAGAAATGTTGACTGCACCAAACCATCCGAATCGTCCGGAACTAGGCGAGCGTCAATTACCTTTCAGCAAAGAAATCTATATTGATCGTGCCGATTTCCGTGAAGAAGCCAATAAGCAATATAAACGTCTTGTTTTGGGTAAAGAAGTGCGTTTACGCAATGCTTATGTGATTAAAGCAGAGCGTGTGGAAAAAGATGCCAATGGCGAAATCAGCACGATCTTTTGTACCTATGATCCGGATACATTAGGAAAAAATCCGGCAGATGGTCGTAAAGTGAAAGGAGTGATCCATTGGGTTTCTGCGGTGCATAACCATCCGGCTGAATTCCGTCTTTATGACAAACTCTTTACGGTTTCAAACCCGGGCGCAGAAGAAGACATTTGTTCAGTGGTCAATCCACATTCCCTTGTGGTAAAACATGGATTTGTAGAACAAAGCCTTGGCAATGCAGAAGCGGAAAAAGGTTATCAATTTGAACGTGAGGGCTACTTCTGTGCAGACAGCAAAGACAGCCACCCTGAACATTTAGTGTTTAACCTCACCGTTAGCCTAAAAGAAAGTTTTTAGTTTTCATTAAAACAAGTGCGGTCAAAAACAAGGGTGATTTTGACCGCACTTTTTGTTTTGTCTGTCATTATGGACAGCATACAGATTGACTTTAAATACAGTCGTAAATAAAAAACTCATGATGAATTTATCTCCTAATTTCTGGCAAACTAAATCCCTCCTTGAAATGACTGATTCCGAATGGGAAGCGCTGTGTGATGGTTGCGGGAAATGTTGTTATCGCAAATATATCCAAGGGCGTGGGAAACGGCAGAAACTTTATTACACCCGTATCGCTTGTAATTTGCTGGATCTGGAAACCGGAAAGTGCGGTCATTATGCAGAACGTTTTAGCCTTGAAAAGGATTGTACAAAACTCACGAAAAAGAATTTGCCCGATTTCCACTGGTTGCCTGATACCTGTGCTTATCGGCTTCTTTATGAAGGAAAATCCTTGCCTGAATGGCATCCGTTAATTTCAGGTGATGAACAATCGGTAAAAAATGCCGGTATTTTTATTGCCAATGGAGTGCATGAAAATGAAGTGATCGATTGGTTTGAATTCGTTATTGATGAAGAGTAAAAATACAGCGAAAAATCGATATTATGTAGCAGTTGCACAAAGCCGTTTTAAAACAAGGCGACCTTTCCGTCGCCTTTATTTTTGTGGCTAATTCTGTCATTTTATTAGTGGCGATTATTCCATTTTTGGTAATAAATCTCAACGCTATCTAAGCAGTAAACTAATATTCTGCCAGCAATCACCTCGTTTTCCCACTGCATTAAACCTTCGATTTCATTTAGCCTTTTCTGTGCTTGGTATTGGGCGTAGGCTTTTGAGTAGCGAGGTTCGACCGGCTCTATTTTTGCAGGGACTTTGGTTTCCAATAAATCAAAAAATTTGTTGATATTACGCCGTTCACGCCATCTTACCGTATGGCGTTTTATATCATCCCAAATGGAATGGTCGCCCCATCTCCAAATGTCAAAATCCTCACTGGATTCAAAATAGATCCGCATATCATAATGTAGCTTCATTTTTGCTCCTTATTAGGTCGTTTGTAATGAATGGATGCCAAATCGGGCTTCGGGCATTTTATTGCTTTGCCAATAGCCGGTAAAATGGCGTGAGGGTAAAGTGTTGAACGTGCAGCGTAGCAAATGTTCAAATTTCTCTTTGACGCTTTTTCGACGATTAATGGCGTTAAATCTTTCCTCTTTTCTAGGCTTTCACGGAATTTGTGTAGTAGTACCCATGCGGTTTTATATTGCACGTTGAGCTTGTGAGAAAGGGAAATGGCGGATAAGCCTTTGCTTTCGGTGGCAAAGAGAAGGATTGCAATAAGGATTTGCCGCAGGGTGAGTTTGTGAAATTGAAATATTGTGCCTGTGGTAATCGAAAAGCGATATTGGCAGTGTTTGCATTGAAATTGTTGGCGTGTGTGGATGAAATAGGCTTGATGACAAACGCCGCAACGCGGGCAGATTTGCTCCGTTTCACTGTGCCAACGGGCGTTTTTGAGTAAGGCAAGAATTTCGGCATCAGAAAGCCCCGCCACTTGCGCAATCGGCAAGCGGCGTGCTTTGGCTGATAACAGAAAATGCTGTGCCATAAAAACAATAATCCCTTTATTACAACGCTTAAATTTCCAAGCCTTTTTAGGCTTTAAAAAATTAAAAGTCGTAATAAAGGGACTATTATTTTTCTGTGCGGAAAAATGTATTGTTATATAGGGTTCTTGTCAAGGAAAATTTTCAAGCGATTTCAGCTCATCTTTTGAGAAAGCTGTCAAGTCTTTTTTGAATTAATTTTGAAAATTAAAGAATATCAAAGAGTTAAAAAAATTCCATAAAAGGATCTTTTAGATCCTTTAGAAACTAATTGCTGATTTTTTAATCGGTGTTTTTAGATGATTAATCCGCTATAATTACGTCAATGGAAGAAAAATGAGATGATAAAAATGCTTTATATTCCACCCACTAATCCTAATCACTATGTCAGTAGTATTGTTGCCTTAAACATTATCAGTCCTGAAAATACGGGGGACTGGCATAGTGCGGCTGCGTTAAGTGAAAATGCGTATCCCCTTGAGTTCTATCTCTATGGCGAAAATCAGTCTAAAAATACCCATCATTTATTAGGGCAACAAGGTATTATTGACGGTACGCAACGATTGAATGAGATGGGATATTATCCTCAGAATACACCGGTTTGGATAGCCGACCACCCGCGTGCCTGTGTGGATTATCTCTATTATGCCGTGCTGAAAACCGGTTCACTTGGACGGGTAATGCTTGATGATTGGTTTCCTAGCGAGGAAGATAAACTTTCTGTCTATGCTTTAATTGATGCGTTAGAACCCCACTTAACGGATGTTGAAAAGGAGAATTTACAATTATGGAAGAAAAAGAATCCAATAATGTAATCTTAACCGAACGAGATAAACAGCATGAACGCTTAATGAGTGCCATTCTACATAATCTTGTCGAAACGCCCCTTGTCTTAAAAGGCGGCACAGCCCTTTATTTAGGTTATGGATTAAATCGTTTCTCCGAAGATTTAGATTTCGACTCTGATAAGAAACTTAATCTTGTTAATAAAATCAAAAGCTCTGCACCGCACGGCATTGTAATTGATGAGGTGAATGTAAAAAAGGATACCGATACCGTCAGTCGTTATATGGTGAATTACCACGTTCGGGACACAGGACATAAAGATTCGCTAAAAATAGAGATTTCTTATCGTAACCCACCGCCAACGGAACAAATTTCAGTCCAAAATGGTATTCGTGTTGCTTCCATTGAGCGTATTACTGACAATAAATTAAATGCCGCCTTTGATGGTGAAAATACCCGAACAAAAGGGCGTGATTTATTTGATTTACATTTCATCGCAAAGAACTATGGCGATATGTTATCACTTCCGATATTAGAGCGTTTAAGGGCTTTTTCGCAAGATCCTGATAAATTAGTCAGTGCGTATAGCGAAGATATAAAAGCCGATCCACTTTTAAATAAAATTATGGATGTAGATACTATTTCACTTGAGTTTAATGAAATTGCAGAAAAATTACATACAGCGAGATCTTCTATTAAAATGGAAGAAGAAACACCCGCTCAAGCATTAAAGCGTGTATTACATTCAAGAAGAACATCAATACCGTCTGAAGATGAGCAGGATTTAGACTTAAATTTTGATCCTAATTTTGAGTTAGATTCAGAATCTTGTATTGCAGTCGAAAATGCTATTTACCAACAAATGAATGCAGAAGAAATACTGAACCGTTATGCTGAAAAATCTACAAATATGAATAAATCTGAAATACAGAGTTCAACTGTTAATTCTATTATTTCTAAGGGATTAAAAAGGAGATAGCAGATAGGGTAAGGTATTCGAGACGCTCTAAACTCCTACTAGAGATGTTCCAACTTGAAAATTCAAGTCAAAGCGTTTGTGCCTCAAATACCGTACTGCCGCAAGGAACTTGTGGACTTAACGCCTAGATAAGCACATTGACATTCGCCCCATTATGTTGCGATATGCTCAATTTTAGTGGTTTACCTATCTTCCTAGTTTAGGAAATGTAATGGCAAAATTTATTCTTTGGCTTAATTTATTTAGGAAAAATAGCTATGCTAATTAGCTTGAATGTAATCCTGTAAAAATCTCCCCTAAATAAAGTCGTATCTTTTCAACTTTATTTAATAAAATGTAATTTTTTGAGGTATATAAATCCTTAATCCTTCACTGACCTTCTAATATTATAAATCCGTAATAAACTTTGATAAATAATTGTTGGACATAAATTAATATTAAATGCTTTTAGTATTTCTTTACTATCTTCTAATAATAACTCATCTGGAATATTTACTATTCTTCTATTCAAAAGTGATTTGAATTTAGCTATTATTTTTGAAGCCTGTTCTGTTGAAAGTAATTTAGGGTCTAATATCTTTAGATTTTTTGCCATTGTTGTAGAGTTTAAGTCTAATGCCCCCAAGCCTCTACCAAACCCAATACTTTCGATATAAAACAAACTTATACAGCTATTTAATAAAGCGTGCAATATATCTAACTGCTTAGTATCTTTTACAGTTAATCGAATTAATCGCTGATTTACAAAAGAACGTTCTTTAAGACGGTACACACATAACTTTTTATCAGGATTCATAGAAACAACCATATCAGCTAAAGAGTTTGGTTTCATTTCATACCAAAAATGATTTTTTAGATTTAACACCTTTGATAATGGTATTCCGTTTCCATTAGTTACTTTTTCAAATTTTGAAATCCACTCTAATGCACCTGTATGATTTTCACTTCGTAAGACTTCTAATGGTTCAGAACAACAAAAAGCTTCTTTATTTGCTTCCCCAATTAAATAATCAGGTAAATCTTTGGAGCTAAGTAATACAGGTTTAATATAACAAGATTCAATCTTATGTGTATTTTCTGGATAAAACATCTTATCCCATCCACGGCGTTCGCCACGAGCTATATCAATGTAATTACTAACGCTTGTTAATTTCTCAGAAACTTGCGTAACCCATCCAAGGTCGCTGAACAAAGCATTCCACGATATTCCTAACTTTTGAAGTCGGTGAATTTCATCAATGCTATATGTTGATTTTGATATGTGTGAAGACTGAGTCTTAGGACTGATAGTTGCTGTAATCATTTCTGTTAAAATTGATCTATTCCAATCTTTAATTAGTGTATTCGTTGTAATAAAATCTATCCCATATTTAGTGTTTGGATCAGATTTCTCTAATACTAATAATGTGGCAACTACATCTGCATTATCAAACCATTTTCCTTTTGATGAGCAAATAATTTTTAAAACTTTGAAATGTCTTAATAATTCTTCTTTAAATTTTTTGCCCCACTCATTCGCTAACCAAGAATTAGATATAACAACCCCAATTCGTCCATTTTCTTCAACTAAATGAGATAAATAGAATATTATATAGGCGTATAAATCTGATTTCTTACTTAGCTTTAATTTATTTAGTTCTAGCTTATTTGGTATAGTTGCTGTTTCAAATCTAACAAATGGTAAATTTGAAACAACAGAATGCATAATTGGTAATCGTTTTGTTACTGTTTGTTCAATAAATGGATCTATAAAGGATATTTCAGTATTTGGTAATAATTCAAATACATCTTTTTTAAATACTTGCACAAGGCCACCCAAAGCCTGCGGATCTGATAATGCAATAGAGCAAAGTTGTAAAGGATAAGAAAATTTATCACTAGCCCATACTTGATTTAATGCATCAGTAGGAGAGATTTTACATTCTCTTTTAATTTGATAGATTGCTTTAGGAATGGTGCCACTTCCACAACAAGCATCAATAATATTTGCTGTACGATCTTTGATTGTTATAGCTGAAAGAAAATAAGCTAAATTTTCTGGAGTTGAGAATTGACCGACTATTTTTCTTCTAGAGTGTAGCAACGCCGAATCAATAACATTGTGTAAATAATTGCTATCTATTTTATCAAATCTAATATCTCTTAGTAATTCATTTAACTCTAATAGATGTGAAAGGAATTGACTACTAATGTACTTGTCCCCGACATTAGAAAGAAATACATTCATAAAGTCACATTTTTCTGTAATTTCTTCAAATATATGAATAACATCATCGATAGATGAATTCAGATTTAAGTAATTAATAATATCAGCATTACTATTAAAAGTTTTTAAATAATGAGAGAATAAAAATCTATTTACCCAAGAAAGGATGGATATCTCTGCTAATACATCATATTTATTTATATTTTTTAATTCTTCTTTGGTATAATTTTCATTAATCCACTCCGTAATTTCTATATCGAACTCAATGTTTTTAACAGAGCTAATTTCAAAAGTTTTTGATAGTTCACCTTTAAAGGATTTTAAGCTATCAACATAGAGATTTGAGCTTAATTCTAGTAATCCAATCGATTTGTAATTTATACTAGACAGGGTTGTGGATAAATAAAATATTATATCCTCTAGAACAGACTTCCATTTATTTGGATTATTTTCTACATCATTCCTATTTCTAATATCACTTTCAATCCAATTTTTATTGATAGAAAAAGAATTATTCTCCTTTACATAGAGTACAGCCTCTCTAGCATTCCACAATAGAAATGAATTTAATCCCAGTTTATTAGCTTTTAACTTTGCATTTTCGATAAATTCAATATCTGTAATCGGAGTATCTGGCATTTTTAATTCCCAACCCTGAACAACTTCTCCTAATGCTTCATTTCCATATAATAAAACATCAGGGTAAAGCTGTTTTCTGTTGCTAACTTTTAAAGTTCTTTCTCCACCAGCTTTTTTTATAAATAGGTTGTTTTTAGAGCAATAAAGATTTATATGACTAATCACATCTATTGCCCAAGATCTTTCATTATAATTTAGGTTTACTCCATTCATCTCATAACCCTTACGCTAGTACCAATTTGGCTTAGCCTATTAAAAGCTAAATCAATATAATCAATTTTCTTGTCTTTAAATAAAGTGGAATTTTTATTCTTCTCAATGCCACAAAATCTTCTATTCTCCAATGCAGCAGACACTAAAAAACTTCCACTACCAAATGTATTATCTAAAACAAGATCATTTTCATTTGTATAAGTTTTAATCAAATATCGACCTAATTCAACTGGTTTTTGCGTTGGATGTAAGACTTCTCCCTCACTCTCTGCTGTTTTGAAATAAATTACATCTGTTGGATAACGTTCTCCCTCACTTTTTACTAATTGAGGTTTAAAATCCCCATAACTACCTGTTAATTGATTTTTTCTGACTCCTTTATTATATGGCTCACCCTTTTTCATTTGAGGGTTATATGTTGGTTGTTTTCTATAAAATATACAAATATCTTCATATTTTCTTAAAGGTTGCTTCTTTGCATTCAAAAAATTGGTTGGCTTAGATTTTTCCCAAATGAGTTTATATTTGAAGTTCTTTTCATTGGATAAAATTAATTTTGCCGTAAATATTCCTTGCGAAGTTAATACAATAGCGCCATCTTTTTTCACTATGCGATTATACTCTTTCCATAATAATTCTAGATCAATTACACTATCCCATTTATTTTGAGTTGTTCCATAAGGTAGATCACATAAAACCATATCAACTGAATTATCTGGAAATTGACGCATTATTTCCAAACAATCGCCCTCAAATAAGGCATTCTGCATTTCTTGAACAGAAATTTTCTTATTATTCATAATAATTCTCTAAATTAACCTCTAATACTTACTAACAACCTCATCACAAAGAATATAGCTTGTTGATTGTAAAATTCGTTTACCAGAATCTGTTACAGAACGATAATTTTCTAATAAATTCATCTCATCTATTGTAAGTATTAAATTATTAGAGTTCTCAACAAACATCTCACCTTCACCACTCACGAGCCAATTCAAATTTACTCCAGCTCTAGCGATACCAGTCATTCCCTCTGCGTTTGGTTCACGCTCGCCACCGATATAGCCTTGCAGCGTGCGGTAAGCGATTCCTGTTTGTTCGGCAAAATCTTTTATTTTCCAATTCTTAGCTTCACAAACCTGTTTTAATCTTTCTGATATGCACATTTGAGCGTTCCTTTTCAATTTAAAATTGACAAATACCGCAAATGAGCGTATATTTGATATTGATTAGAACGTATTTTATCACGTTTGAGCGTATATTGAATATCCTGCAAACAGATTTTAGACTATTTAAAGAACAACTATATGGCCCAACATTTCCTCCTCTCCAGTAAAGCACGAACGCTTTCGTCCTATGAAGTAGCTCAACTCTCGGACGAACAAGCCTTTGACTTGCTTTGTGAATTAAGATGGGGAAGTAAAGAAAATGTGGTTTGCCCGAAGTGCGGTGTTCAACACGTCGCATACCGTATAAAAACACGCAATCAGTGGCGTTGTAAACATTGCCATCATACGTTCAGTGTGACATCCGGCACAATTTTTGCCAATCGCAAGAAACCAATTAAGGTTTATCTTTTTGCCTTAATGGAATGGGTGAATGCCGTGAAAGGCTTATCTTCACTCCAATTGGCTCGCAATGCCAAATTAAATCCTCGTACTGCCTTTGTATTATCACATAAATTCCGCAAGGCATTACTGGAAAGTCGTGATATGAAACCCCTTTCAGGCGTGGTGGATATGGACGGCACTTATGTTCATCCTGCACCCCGCAAAGCAAACAAGAAATCAGACCGTATTGACTACCGTCTAAAGGAAAACCAAAATCCGGATAAACGCTGTGTCATCGTAGCGCGTGAGCATTATTCGGAGGATGAAAAAGCCAACAATATTTTGCATTGTGGCGCAAAACGTTCGCACGTCTTTGTCGCTCATACAGAATCACAATCCGTAGTAAAAAGTTTTGCGGACAAATTCATTAAGCCTAACACGCGAATCAATACCGATGAAAGCAATGCCTATGATGTCTTGCTACCTTACTATGATTTACGCACCGTCAACCATAAAGAGGAATATCGCAGTGATTTAGGCGTAACGAATAATCAGGCGGAAAGCCTATTTAGTCGATTCAAACGAATGTATTACGGACAGGTTCACCGCATCAGTAACGAATACTTGCTTAATTACGCCAACGAAATCGCCTACCGTGAGGATAACCGCCGTCAATCTAATAAAACCCAGTTTATTGATGTACTCAGTCGATGCTTAAAAACCACCAACGAAAACAACGAATGGTGCG
>NZ_MLAJ01000012.1 GCF_002000485.1 Rodentibacter ratti
TCCCGAACTCAGAAGTGAAACGCTTTAATGCCGATGGTAGTGTGGTGCTTCCCCATGTGAGAGTAGGACACCGCCAGGTTATTTATTTGTTAAATTTATTCTAAGAGTAAATTTAACAAATAGAATTTTTTGACAGTCATAGTGCAATAGACCCACCTGAATCCATATCGAACTCAGAAGTGAAATGTTGTAATGCCGATGGTAGTGTAGGGTTTCCCTATGTGAGAGTAGGACACTGTCAATTACCACATTTAGCGGAGTGGTAGTTCAGCTGGTTAGAATACCTGCCTGTCACGCAGGGGGTCGCGGGTTCGAGTCCCGTCCATTCCGCCAATCTTTTATACCACAGGGGCGTAGTTCAATTGGTAGAGCACCGGTCTCCAAAACCGGGTGTTGGGAGTTCGAGCCTCTCCGCCCCTGCCATCAAATCATTTCGTTTTTTCATAAATAGACTTTATACTAACCTCGTTTTTATTAGAGGTTTATTTATGTCACATTCAATTCAAGACTTTATCGAATTAATTGCCCAACTTCGTCATCCGGAGAAAGGTTGTCCTTGGGATCTAAAACAAAATTATGAATCAATGATTCCTTGCCTTATTGAAGAAACCTATGAAGTGATTGATGCGATTCAGAAAAAAGATATCACCAATTTACGTGAAGAATTAGGTGATTTACTTCTCCAAGTGGTGTTTTTTAGTCAGCTAGCTTCAGAAGATCAGTATTTTAATTTTGATGATGTACTTAATGATGTTGCTGAAAAAATTATTCGCCGTCATCCTCATGTATTTGCAGATGCTAAGGCAGAAAATGAAGAAGAAGCCCTTGCCCGCTGGAATAGTATTAAAGCCTTAGAAAAATCTAAAGCACAAAACCAATCCATTCTAGATCATGTTCCCTCTGCTTTCCCCGCTTTAATGAGAGCCCAAAAATTGCAAAAACAGTGTTCAAAAATAGGATTTGACTGGACTGAAATTTCCCCTGTTTTTGAAAAAATAGAAGAAGAGTTGCAAGAAGTTAAAGAGGAAGTAAATAAAAATCCGCAAAATATTGAAAGAATTGAAGAAGAGCTCGGCGATTTGTTTTTCGCTACGGTTAATTTATCCCGCCACCTAAAATGCAATGCTGAAGAAAGTTTACGTAAAGCCAATCTTAAGTTTGAACAGCGTTTTCGCAAGGTTGAGCAAAAAGCAAAGGAAATGGGGAAAGAACTGACCGCACTTTCTTTAATTGAAATGGATATTCTGTGGGATGAAGTAAAAAGAGAGGAAAAATAGCGAGGTCGTTCTCGCTATTTTTTCATGGTTTAATAATCACTTTGTGTGTGATTAGCTTCACCAATAATAGCGATGCTAGCGCTGGCACCAATACGTGTTGCCCCCGCTTCAATCATCGCTAATGCTGTTTCAGTATCACGCACGCCACCTGAAGCTTTTACACCAATATTGCCAACAGTCTTTTTCATTAAAGCGACATCTTCCACCGTCGCTCCTCCTTTACTAAACCCGGTGGACGTTTTGACGAATGCAACCCCTAGTTCTTTACAGATTTCGCAGGCTTTTACAATTTCGTCTTTAGTGAGTAAGCAGGTTTCTAGAATGACTTTTAGTGGTACACCGTTGCAGGCGTTTAACACGGCTTGCACATCATCTTTTACTGCTTGCCATTTGTTGGATTTTATCCACCCCACATTGATCACCATATCAATTTCATTGGCACCGGCTTTGATAGCTTCTTGGGTTTCAAAGGCTTTTACCGATGTGAGATTAGCACCAAGAGGAAAACCGACAACAGTACAAATTTTCACATCCGATCCGGCTAATTTTTCTTTTGCTAAAGGGATATAACCTGAATTGATACAAACAGAGTAAAAACCATATTTTATTGCTTCATCACAGAGCGTTAAAATATCCTGCTCGTTTTTTTCAGCGGTCAATGCGGTATGATCGATATATTTTGCCAGGGTTTTATTATCCATTTTCGTTCTCCTTATAATGAAAATTTACTTGGTTATGATAACAAAATATTGTGAAAGTTGACCGCACTTTTATGATAAATTATCGCCATTCTTTTTTATTGAACATTTTATGAAATTAGCAAAATTACTCAAAAATAGCGTTTCCCTTGTGCTTACCCTCATTATCGTGAGTAGTATTTTAGATTTTATTCGTAAACCTGAAATTCCTCCCGAAATCAGCAAAACAGCCCTCTATGATTTACAAGGTAATAGTTTTTTCCTACCACAAATCGCCCAAGATAAACCCATGTTAGTTTATTTTTGGGGAACTTGGTGCGGTTATTGTCGATATACCTCACCGGCAATCAATGATTTGGCAAAAGAAGGCTATCCGGTGGTTTCTATTGCCCTACGTTCAGGCAGTGAAAAGGACGTAGAAGATTATTTAGCCAAACACGATTATCGCTTCACAACGGTTAATGATCCTCAAGGGACGATAGCACAAAAATGGCAAGTCAATGTTACGCCCACGATCATTATTTTGAATAAAGGGAAAATGGATCTTGCCACGACGGGTTGGACGAGTTATTGGGGATTAAAAGTGCGGTTGTTTTTCACCGAGTTTTTAAGTTAAGGGCGGTGTGGCTTTTACCTTATCCGGAAAATCAATTACAATGACAACAAATTTATACAATAAAGAGGGGACAACATTATGATTATTGTAACTGGTGGCGCCGGTATGATCGGCAGCAACATTGTCAAAGCGTTAAATGAAATAGGGCGTAAAGATATTTTAGTCGTCGATAATTTAAAAGATGGGACTAAATTTATTAATTTAGTGGATTTGGATATTGCCGATTATTGCGACAAAGAAGATTTTATTGCTTCTATTATTGCCGGTGATGATTTTGGTGACATTGATGCAGTATTTCATGAAGGGGCGTGTTCTGCGACCACAGAATGGGATGGTAAATATTTAATGCAAAACAATTATGAATATTCTAAAGAATTGTTGCATTATTGCTTAGATCGGCAGATTCCGTTTTTTTATGCCTCAAGTGCCGCCACTTACGGTGGGCGTACCGATAATTTTATTGAAAAACGGGGGTTTGAAAGCCCACTCAATGCCTATGGTTACTCAAAATTCTTATTTGATGAATATGTGAGAAAACTGTTACCGACGGCAGAATCACCGGTTTGTGGATTCAAATATTTCAACGTTTACGGACCGAGAGAGCAACATAAAGGCTCGATGGCAAGTGTGGCGTTCCACTTAAATAATCAAATGTTAAAAGGGGAAAACCCAAAATTATTTGCAGGCTCAGAAACCTTCTTACGTGATTTCGTTTATGTGGAAGATGTGGCGAAAGTGAATATTTGGGCGTGGCAAAATCGGATTTCCGGCATTTACAATCTTGGCACAGGCAAGGCGGAATCCTTCCAAGCCGTAGCACAAGCGGTGATCCAATTCCACGGTAAAGGACAAATTGAAACGATCCCATTCCCAGAACATCTCAAATCCCGCTACCAAACCTTTACCCAAGCGGATTTAACGGCATTACGTTCAGCCGGTTACAAAGGCGAATTTAAATCTGTCGCCGAAGGGACAGCGGCCTATATGGCATGGCTCAATAAAAAGTAATCGATCATTAGATTGAATTTATCTGAGATATTGAAAAAGTGCGGTCAAAAATTTATTTGTTTTTCACCGCACTTTTCTACAAGGTGAAATATGAATATTCTCGTTATCGGCCCATCTTGGGTTGGCGATATGATGATGTCGCACAGTTTGTACCAACAACTCAACATACAATACCCTCATTGCAACATTGATGTCATGGCTCCGAACTGGTGTAAGCCTTTACTCGCCCGTATGCCGGAGGTGCGCAATGCCATTGAAATGCCTTTAGGACACGGTACTTTTGCTCTTGGTGAACGTTATCGTCTAGGAAAAGCATTGCGTGGACAATATAATATGGCGATTGTCTTGCCGAACTCGTTGAAATCGGCATTGATTCCACTTTTTGCGAAAATTGCCGTGCGGCGTGGATGGAAAGGGGAAAGCCGCTATTTTTTATTGAATGATTTACGCAGCAATAAAAAAGATTATCCGATGATGGTGCAACGCTATGTTGCTCTCGCATTTGAAAAAAATCATGTTCCCGAAGCAGCAAATATCCCGGTATTAACCCCTCATTTAACTGTCAATGAAAAGCAACAGGCAGAAACCTTAAAAACTTTTGATAAACAGACCTCACTTTTGGAAGGTCGCCCGATTATTGGCTTTTGCCCCGGTGCAGAGTTTGGACCTGCAAAACGTTGGCCTCATTACCATTACGCCAAATTGGCGGGAATGCTCATTGAGCAAGGCTATGCGATAGAAATTTTCGGTTCGCCGAAAGATGTGGATGCAGGGGAGAGCATCTGCAATGCTCTACCACAAACGCAACAAGTTTTCTGTTTAAATCTTGCCGGACAAACCAATTTAAATCAGGTTGTAGATCTCATTGCAAATTGTACGGCTGTGGTGAGCAATGATAGTGGTTTAATGCACATTGCGGCAGCCACCCATCGCCCGTTAGTTGCCCTTTATGGCCCAACCAGCCCCACTTACACACCGCCTCTTTCCGATAAGGCAATGATTATTCGCTTAATTGAAGGGGATTTAATTAAAGTGCGTAAAAGCAAAGACAGTGCAGAGGGCTATCATCAGAGTTTGATTGATATTACGCCTCAAATGGTGATGGAAAAATTGAACGAATTATTAGCCAAATCATGAAAATTTGTTTAGTCAAAACCTCCTCTATGGGGGATGTCATCCATACTTTACCTGCCTTAACGGATGCCCTGAATGCCTTCCCTAATTTGCGGGTGGATTGGGTCGTAGAGGAAAATTTTTCGGAAATTCCCAAATGGCATTCTGCGGTGAATCGGGTGATCCCTATTGCCTTCCGCCGTTGGCGAAAATTCCCTTTTTCTGTAAAAACCAGAAATGAATGGAAAACCTACCGCACTTTACTCCAAAAAGAGCGCTATGATGCGGTGATTGACGCACAAGGATTATTTAAAAGTGCCTTTTTCGCTACCCGTCTCGTCAATGGTACAAAGCACGGCTATGATCGCCATAGTATCCGAGAGCCGGTCGCCTCATTTTTCTATGATAAAAAATATGCTATTTCCTATCAGCAACACGCTGTTGAGCGAATTCGCCAGTTGTTTTCGCTAAGTCTGAATTACGCATTACCGCCTTCACAAGGTGATTACGGTATTGCACAGCATTTTACTGTAGCTTCTATTGAGGAGCCTTATGTGATCTTTTTTCATTCTACCACCCGTGATGAGAAACATTGGTCTGAGCAAGAATGGAAAAATTTAATCGAAAAAATGACTGCACTTTCCGTGCAAATCCGTTTACCTTGGGGCAATGAAAAAGAAAAAGAGCGGGCGGAACGGTTGGCAAAAAATCACTCGAATGTTCGGGTATTGCCAAAATTAACGCTCACCGAATTGGCAAATCAAATTGCCAATGCTGCCGCTGTGGTATCCGTGGACACAGGATTAGCGCATTTAACCGCTGCGTTGGATAAACCGAATATTACGCTTTATGGCGCAACGGATCCTAAACTCATTGGTTGTTATGGTAAAAATCAGCATTATTTGTCAGCTGTGAGCATGGCTGAAATTTCTGCCAAACAAGTCTTTTCAATGCTTGAGTCGCTATTAAATAATTCTTAATGAAAAAAGAAAAACGTATTTTTTGATTGATTTTTATCAAAACGGGTTTCTTTTTTGTAAGATTGGTGTAATCTTAGATTGAATATTTCATCTGGAGTGTATAAACTCCAAAAGTTCAATTTTTTGTTTTATTTTTACTCAAAAGAAAAGGAAAGCGCTATGAAAAAGACACTTCTTGCTTTAATGGTTGCTGCATTCGCGGCAGGCTCGGCTCAAGCCTATCAATTCAACATTGAAGAAACCGGCACTGAAATTGATTTCAGCGGTTCCCTTCGTTTGAAGTGGGAAAATATCAATCGTAAGACAGAAAGACCGACTAATACTACCAAAAATATTTCTCACGGTGATATTGATAACAACGGCTCTCGTTTTGGTTTCAAACTTAAACAAAACCTCGGTAATGATTTTTATGCGGTTGGCCGTGTAGAGTGGCGCTTCCGTGATAACACTGGTGCTCGTGGTTCTGCTGCTGAGCCTAATTTAGCAAGTAACCGCCACAACAATTTTGGTCATATTTATACGCGTCAACTTTATGCCGGTTTTGGTCACAAAACCTACGGTGAATTGGTTTACGGTAATATGACAACCTTCACGGATGAAATCAAACAAACCGATTTACCGAATACTTATAGTTTAAGTGACGGTTTACTCAATTCGGCAGCACGTCGTGTGGTTCAATATACCAATCGTGGCGGCGTTCTACCTAATTTAAAATTTGGTGCTTACTATGGCGCAACCAGTCCACGTGATAATCAAGGGCTAAGCATAGAACCAAGCAACCGTAATCACGTTTGGGGTGGCGGTGCTGTTTATAAACATAATATTGATGATTTACAAGATTGGACAACTGCAGCAGGTTTTTCTCGTGAAACATTTGCAAACGGTCGCCAAGTCACTGCATATTCATTTGGTAATGCATACCGCTTTGATCACACCACATTAGGTTTAGATTTAGAACATCGTAATACTGCAAATCTTTCAACGAGTTTTGGGAATGGCGTTAAGCGTGCTCAATATGAAGCTCGTGCAGTGGTATTCCAAGAATTAAGTGAAGATTGGAATGCTTATGCGATGTATGCTTATCGTCATAACAAGTTAAAAAATACAACTGTTTCAGCGGCAACAGAAAAACGTAGTGAAGTGATGCTTGGTACTGAATACTATGTTTATAAAAACGGTAGCCTAAAATTAAAACCGTTTGTTGAAGGTAAAGTGGTTCGTGTAAAAAATCTTGCAAACGAACAGGATGTAAAACAACGTGATTATGCTGCTGTCGTTGGTTTACGTGCATACTGGTAATTGAATTTATCTATATCTTAAAGCGAGTCAGAAACGGCTCGCTTTTTCTTTGGGATTGTAATTGTCTAAAATGCCCCCATAATACAGCACAAGCTAAAAGTGCGGTAGAAATTATTCATAAATCACTAAAGTGATTTATTCACTCCTTTGGAGCCGTTGGCAGAGCCAACGTTCAAAAAACGTTGTTTTTTGTGACCGCACTTTTTAGTTCACTTTAATAAGGAACAAACAATGAATTACACACAAGACAATGACAAACTTTACCGCTATCTTTTCCAAAATCGTGCCGTTCGTGGGGAATGGGTACGTTTAAACCAAAGTTTTACCGATACCTTAAACCCCCATCATTATCCACAACCCGTACAGAATTTATTGGGCGAAATGATGGTGGCGACCACATTACTCACAGCGACATTAAAATTTGAAGGCAATATCACCGTACAAATTCAAGGTGATGGTCCGCTTCGCTTGGCATTAGTGAATGGCAACGATCAGCAACAAATTCGAGCGTTAGCACGAGTAGAGGGAGAGATTTGCCCTGATATGACTTTGCATGAAATGATTGGCAAAGGGGTATTGGTGATCACCATTGCACCGAAAGAGGGTGAACGTTATCAAGGCGTTATCGGGTTGGATAAACCTACTATTACTGAATGTTTGGAAGACTATTTTGCCCGCTCTGAACAGTTGCAAACCCAATTAATTATTCGCACCGGTGAGTATGAGGGCAAACCGGTGGCTGCCGGAATGTTATTACAAATTATGCCCGATGGTGAAGGTTCGCCTGAGGATTTTGAGCATCTTGCGACTTTAGCGGCAACGGCAAAAGACGAAGAATTATTCGGGCTACCGGCAGAGGAAATGCTTTATCGCCTCTATCACAAAGAAACTGTGGAAGTATATGAACCACAAAATATTCAATTTTTCTGCGGCTGCTCGGCTGAACGTTCCGGTGCAGCGTTGTTATTGATTCCAGATGCAGAGATTGATGAGATTTTAGAAGAGCATAAAGGCAATATTGATATGCAATGCGAATGTTGCGGCACTCATTATTTCTTTAATAAAGAAGCCATTAATCAATTAAAAGCTGCTGCACAAGCGGAATAATGAAAAAATCCCCGTTAGCTACGGGGATTTTTACATCTAAAGTGCGGTTAAATTCTTCCTTGTTTTATTCAGGGGTAATCCATTCCACCGTCCAGCTGCCGGTTCCTTCCGGTACAAGCGCTTTCACTAAATAAGGCAAAATGGCTTTCATTTGGTTTTCTAATGTCCAAGGGGGATTAATTACAATCATACCGCTTGCCGTCATTCCTCGTTGATCGCTATCAGGACGTACTGCCAATTCAATTTTTAGAATTTTACGAATACCGCTGGCTTCTAATCCTTTAAAAATTCGTTTGGTTTGTTGGCGTAGCACCACAGGATACCAAATGGCGTAAGTCCCGGTGGCAAAACGCTTATAGCCTTCCTCTACGGCCTTGACGACTAAATCGTAATCTTCTTTAAGTTCATAAGGCGGATCAATCAGCACTAATCCACGACGCTCTTTTGGCGGCAATGTCGCTTTAACCTGTTGGAAACCATCCTCACGTTTTACCGTAATATTTTTAAATTCCTTAAAATTATTGCGTAATAACGGGTAATCGCTAGGGTGTAATTCTGTGAGCAAGGCACGATCTTGCGGACGTAATAATTGTGCGGCGATCATCGGCGAACCGGCATAATAACGAAGGGCTTTGCCGTTATCATTCAGGGTTTTGATTAAATCCACATAGCGGCTCACCTCTTGCGGTAAATCCCTTTGATCCCACAAACGCCCTATTCCCTCTTTATATTCACTGGTTTTTTCCGATTCGTCTGATGATAAACGATAACGTCCTACACCAGAGTGTGTATCCAAATAATAAAACCCTTTGTCTTTGAGTTTCAGATTTTCCAAAATGAGTATCAGCACAATATGTTTTAACACATCGGCATGATTACCCGCATGGAAGGAATGACGATAACTCAGCATAGTTGTCCTTTTTAGTTAAAAAGTGCGGTTAATCTTGACCGCACTTTTGTTATAAATCATTAGAATAATTCTTCTGGTTGTGCCGCTGGTATGGCATCTTGTGTTTTCCCAGATCCACTATTTAAGCGTTGTTGTAATTCAGGTGGGACATAATAGCCGCGTTCCCGCATTTCGGCAACATAGGTGCGTTTCGGTTCGGTGCCTACGATAAAGTATTCTTTACGTCCACCATATTCTGAAAGCAAACCGGAATTGCTATCGATAGTTTTTTCCATGATCTTCGGTGGTAAATCAAGGTTTCGTTCCGGAATATCGGCAAGTGCGACTTTCATATAAGCAATCCATACTGGCATTGCTGTTTTACCGCCCGATTCGCCACGGCCTAATACACGTTTATTGTCATCAAAACCTACATAGGTGGTTGTGACTAAATTCGCCCCAAAACCGGCATACCAAGCTACTTTTGAACTATTTGTTGTACCGGTTTTACCGCCAATATCTTTGCGTTGTTTGATTTCTTTTGACATTCTCCAACTTGTCCCTTTCCAACTTAGTCCTTGTTCACCGTAAATTGCCGTATTTAGTGCGCTACGGATTAAGAATGCCAATTCACCACTAATAACACGAGGAGCGTATTCAACTTTTGATGTACCATCTTTAGCATTTGCCATTAAATCAACGGCATCATCATTTAATGCACCGTCTTGAGCTTGTAATTCCGGTAAATCAGGCACGTTTTCTGGTTGAACATCTTCTTCTGTCTCTGTATTACTATTTCCTTTTGCGCTTTTTAAATCATCCGGTTTTGCCACATCGGCAATGTTTTGGAAACCGTCAATTTTTTCTTTTGTCTCACCGTAAACAACGGGAATATCATGGCAAGTAATACAAGCAATTTTTGGGTTGGCAATAAATAAATCTTTGCCGGTGTTATCTTGAATTTTTTCAATAATGTAAGGATCAATTAAGAAACCGCCATTATCAAACACGGCGTAAGCCCGTGCCATTTCAAGGGGGGTGAAAGAGGCCGCCCCCAATGCTAAAGCTTCGCTAGCAAAATATTGTTCCCGCTTAAAGCCAAAACGCTGTAAAAAATCGGCGGTAAAGCCAATACCGGCGGTTTGTAAGGCACGGATTGCGATCATATTTTTGGATTGTCCTAAGCCTACGCGTAAACGCATTGGACCATCATAGCGATCCGGTGAGTTTTTAGGATTCCATACTTTTTGTCCCGGTTTGGAAATGGAGATTGGGCTATCCTGTAATACACTTGAAAGAGTCAAACCTTTTTCTAATGCTGCGGCATAAATAAATGGTTTGATAGATGAACCCACTTGGACTAAAGATTGTGTCGCACGGTTAAATTTACTTTGTTCAAAACTAAAGCCGCCAACTAACGCCTCAATTGCACCATTATCGGAATTTAAGGACACTAAGGCAGAGTTGGCAGCCGGAATTTGCCCTAAAACCCATTCGCCGTTATCGCGTTGGCGGATCCAAATTTGATCACCAGCTTTTACCGGTGCTTTTCCTGCCCAACGCATCGCATTAGATGAAAGGGTCATCGTTTGGTTATTAGCCAGTAATAATTCTGCTCCATTTTTGCTCAATGAAGTGACGGCAGCCGGGACAAAAGGTTCAGAATTCGGTAGTTTTTTTAAGAAAGCAACTATACGTTCATTATCCCATGCGGTTTCACCTTTTTTCCAGAGTGGTGCACCGCCACGCCAGCCATGGCGCATATCGTAGTTGATCAAATTATTACGTACAGCTCTTTGTGCTTCTGCTTGATCTTTAGAAAGTACGGTGGTGAAAACTTTGTAGCCTCGAGTATAAGCATTTTCTTCTCCAAAACGCTTAACCATTTCCTGGCGAACCATTTCGGTCACATAATCTGCCCGGAAATCAAACTTGGCACCATGATAACTCGCATTGATAGGTTCTTTGAGAGCGCTATCATATTCTTCTTTGGTGATATATTTTTCATCTAGCATACGAGCTAAAACGACATTACGACGTTCTTCAGCCCGTTTTGGCGAATACAATGGATTCATTGTGGAAGGAGCCTTTGGCAATCCGGCAATGACTGCCATTTCAGATAAAGTGAGCTCATCTAAAGATTTACCAAAATAGGTCTGAGCGGCGGCGGCAACACCATAAGAGCGGTAGCCCAAGAAAATTTTGTTTAAATAAAGTTCAAGAATTTCCCGTTTACTTAACGCATTCTCAATTTCAATGGCAAGTACGGCTTCGCGTGCTTTACGTATCAACGTTTTTTCTGGCGTTAAGAAAAAATTACGAGCCAATTGCTGAGTAATGGTACTCGCACCTTGTGACGCACCACCGTTACTTATTGCAACGAATAATGCCCGTGTAATGCCCACCGGATCTAAGCCGTGGTGATCGTAAAAACGGCTGTCCTCGGTGGCTAAAAATGCATCTATCAAACGTTGTGGCACATTTTCCAATTTCACAGGAATACGGCGTTGTTCGCCGACTTCACCGATTAATTTTCCATCAGCCGTGTAAATTTGCATCGGTTGTTGTAATTCAACGGTTTTTAAACTTTCTACTGAAGGTAGTTCAGATTTAAGGTGGAAATAGAATCCCCCTCCTATCACTAACCCTAAAATACATAAGGTTAAGAGACTGCTAAATATTAATTTTGCGATCCGCATCGTAAAATTCTCTCTTGATTGATGATCATAAACAAAATCACACTATGATTTAGCTGTTAAGTATAAAAGATTCACCGACTAAATAATAGGAAAAGCGCATGTTGATGTCTTATAAAAAACGGAAAATCGTACAAGTTGGCGTGTATCAACAACAAAATCATATACAATTTGTTTGGTTAGATAACTTAAAACAAGTTCAATTTCTTTTATTTTTGATGAGTGAAACAAATATCAAAACGCAACTAATGGCGCAAGTAATGCAGAGTTTCCCGCAAAATCGCTTACAGTTGCATTTCATTGGTTGTGTTTCTCCTCATCTTACTTGGTCAAAAACTTTAATCCTTCCTCATGTGTTAAATGAACAAGAATGTGAACAACAATGTCGCTTTGTTTTACAAAAAGAATTGCCTATTTCCCTTGATGAACTTTGGTTTGATTATGCTAGCACGGCTTTAAAGCAAGGTTTTCGTCTAGATATTCACGCCATTCGTCTGCAAACAGCATGTGAAATCCAGAGGGTCAGTGATGAATTATTACTTAATGTTTTGGATGTTGCTCATCATGCAATTATGCGTACATTCCGTTTTCTTTTAGGGGAAGATATACAGGCAAACTCATTGTATTTATATCAAGATGAATCTCATTGTTTCGCTATTATGGATGTGGCTCATAGCCAACAAGTTTTACAAACATCGGAAAATTTAACCGCACTTTACACCCAATTTTGTCAACGTTTTGACGTTGAGATTGAGCGTGTTTATGTGTACCAAATCGCCGATATTGAACAAATGGATCTGCCGGAAAATTGGCAACGGGTTACCACGGATTTACCTTTTATTGCCTTAGGAAACGCACTCTGGCAAAGGGATTTACATCAAAATAATGCTGATTTTTCGACCGCACCTTTAAATGAGGCTCCCAATGAACGGCATTAATTTACTTCCTTGGCGATTAGAAAAATATCGGCAACTGCTGTTTCTGTATTTGTTCAAAATGTTTATCGTGCTGTCGGTCGCTTTTTTGCTATATGCAGTGTTGGATTGGTTTCAATACCAACAAAAAGAGGCATTAAATCTGCAATTAAAACAGTTTGAACAGCAAAAAAGCCGTTTAATGAAAACCGTTCAACATATTGCCCAAATGAAACAAACTATACAAAATTTAACCGAGTTACAAGCTATTGAACCCGATACGGTTGAACAGATTTTGTCTTTGTTAGCTCGATTCCCTTTTCAACAAGGTGAACTGGAAATATTTCACCTTAATGAAGAAAGGATTCAGATTAATGGATTTTGTTTGTCACAACAAGAATTTGAATCGTTGCATGAATTTCTGAGTTCTCATTTCAGCACCGTGAAACTGACACAATTTAAAACAGAACAAGGGCGCTTGGTTTTTCAGTTTGATCTCTCCTTAGAGATAACGAGAGGTAGCAAATGAAAGGTCTGATTAAGAAGCAGCTCCCCTTTGTTGAAAAGTGGTTGTTATTGCCAAAAATGTATCATTGGGGCTTTTTTGTCTGTTGCTTAAGTGCGGTCAATTTTTCCGTTCTTTTTGAGGGATGGAATACTTATCAGCAGAGGCAAACTTTAACACAAGAAATCTCCCAACAAGCAACGGAATTAGCTCATCAAGAAAAATTACTTTCAACTTTAAAAAAACATTCTGATCAGCGTGAATTATCGCCTCAGCTAACCAAGCAAATTGTAATGTTAGATGAACAAATTCATAGACTGCTGAATGATGAAATGGAATTGATTGTTTATCAATGGGATTTTTCCTCCCGACCTATTTTACAGATTCAATTAGAGGGGCAATTTCAATATTCATATCATTTTCTTACCTCGCTGTTAGGACAACAAAGCCCACTTTCTTTCGTGCAGCTTATGATGGAAAAAAAAGAAAATGGAAAGCTGCAAAGTCATCTTGTTTTACAACTTAAAAGGGAGGAATAAGGATGTGGATATCTCGTCATTTTTTAGGGCTATGTTTCCTATTTTTCTGTCTTAATGCGGTAGCAGCGGATCCTTTTGATCGCTCACAGCGTCAAGCGGGACAAAATAAAATGAATCTCCCCAAAATACAGAAAGAAAAATGTGTTTTCAATGAACCTTCTTTTGCCACAGAAAGTGCTTTTGAGCAGCTGAAATTAGTGGGGGTGGTGCTTTATAAAAATAGACCAGAGGCGCTATTTTTAGATTCTCAGCAACAATTGATTGTTATTAAACAAGGCTACCGGTTAGGGCAAGAAGGCTATTTGATACAACAGATCGGAAAAAATGGCGTGAAATTGTTACGTTCAAAAACGGGGCAATGTGAGCAAACGGAGCCCTTAGAACTTAGATTTTAGGAGAGGATATGAAAATGTGGCTTAAAAAGAGCGGTCTCTTTTTGCTAAGTTTTTATTGTAGTGATTTATTCGCAGCAGAAGTGAAAGCGAATCAGGTCTTTTCTATTCGATTAAAACAAGCGCCTATGGTATTGAGCTTGCAAGAACTTGCATTGGTGCAGGGAACCAATTTAGTCATTGATGACGAATTGGAAGGCTCACTTTCGTTACAATTAGATAATGTTGATTTTGATCGTGTGTTGCGTTCTGTCGCAAAAATGAAGGGGCTTTCCTTACGACAGGAAGAGGGCATTTATTATTTAGGGAAAAAAATATTGGTTTCTGAGGCAATGGCGGCGTTGCCCACAGGACAAGAGGTCATGGATCATATAAAGCCGAATGATCCCGCTCTTGTGAGTCGAACCGTTAAATTGCATTTCGCGAAGGCTTCGGAAGTGATGAAATCACTTACAAGCGGTACAGGCTCTCTCTTGTCTGCTGTGGGGAGTATTACGTTTGATGACCGGAGCAACGTATTGATTATTCAAGATGAAGTAAAATTTATCAAAAATTTAGTGAAATTGATTTCCGAACTGGATAAACCCATTGAGCAAATCGCCATTGAAGCCCGAATTGTCACTATCACGGATGAAAGTCTTAAAGAGTTAGGGGTACGTTGGGGGATATTTTCACCCGTAGAAAATGCACACAGTGTCAGTGGAAGTCTTGCGGCGAATGGTTTTGCCAATATAACAGATAATTTAAATGTTAATTTTGCGACAAACACCGCACCGGCAGGCTCTCTGGCATTACAAGTGGCCAAAATTAACGGGAGATTATTAGACTTAGAATTAACCGCACTTGAACGTGAAAATAACGTAGAAATTATTGCTAGTCCAAGATTACTGACAACTAATAAGAAAAGTGCAAGTATTAAGCAGGGTACCGAGATTCCCTATGTAGTAACAGGTAAGAACGAGATACAAAGTGTTGAGTTTCGTGAGGCTGTGTTAGGCTTAGAAGTGACTCCTCATATTTCCAAAGATAATAATATTCTGCTTGACTTAGTAGTTAGTCAAAACTCGCCGGGTAATCGGATATCTTATGGGCAGCAAAACAACGAGATTGTGTCTATTGATAAGCAGGAGATTAACACTCAGGTTTTTGCGAGGGATGGAGAAACTATCGTATTAGGTGGGGTGTTTCATGACACGATCACGAAGGGTATAGATAAAGTTCCAGTGTTAGGTGATATCCCATTAATAAAACGTTTATTTAGTAAAGAAAGTGAAAGACACCAAAAGCGTGAATTAGTAATTTTTGTTACGCCGCGTATTTTAAGACAGGGAGAACGTTTAGAAGGATTGAAGCAAAAAATAGCAAGCAAACCAAGGAAGTAAAAGTGCGGTTAGATTTTAATATATTTTTTCAGTTTAATTGCGTGTTATGTCAATCAACCTTAAAACAAGGTCAAAATGGACTATGTTCAATCTGTCAACGAAAAATCCGACAATATACCTATTGCGGTGGTTGTGGTGCGCCATTGCAATATTTTGCCCCTCGTTGCGGTCGCTGTCAGAATAATGAATTTGCTTGGGATTATATGGTTGTTATTGGTCGCTATGATGAATCACTTTCTCAGTTAATCCATCGTTTCAAATTTCAAAAACAGTTTTGGCTTGATCGTACTTTAGCTCGCTTGCTTCTATTGGCTGTTTATGATGCAAGACGTAACCACGGTTTAATCTTTCCTCAAGTGATTATTCCTGTACCGCTTTATCATCTTCGCCAGTGGCAACGGGGTTATAATCAAGCAGATTTAGTAGCAAAAAGTATCAGCCGATGGCTTGAAATTCCCTGTATATCCCATATTGTTAAGCGTGTGAAACATACACATACTCAACGTGGGCTAAGTGCTACGCTACGTCGGCAGAATCTGAAAAACGCTTTTAAGATCGATCTTTCCAAGCCTTTTCCTTATCAACGTGTGGCATTGGTGGATGATGTGATCACGACGGGGAGTACGCTTAATGAGATTGCTAAATTATTACGTAGCCTAGGCGTTCAGGAAATTCAAGTATGGGGACTGGCGCGAGCCTAATCGGGTTAGATGATAAGGGTGATTTTGATAAAAAAGTGGAAAAAATATTGTAGTAGGCGTATCATTTCTGACAAATTTTATCAAGTATTAAGGAATATTTATGGAGCAAATTGCTATTTCAAAAGCGGCACAGGAACATTTTCGCAAATTATTGGATACCCAAGAGGAAGGGACGAATATTCGTATTTTTGTAGTGAATCCCGGTACACCAAATGCAGAATGTGGTGTGTCTTATTGTCCTCCAAATGCAGTAGAAGAAAGTGATGTAGAAATGAAGTATGACACTTTCTCTGCCTTTGTAGATGAAGTGAGTTTACCTTTTTTGGAAGAAGCTGAAATTGACTATGTGACAGAAGAATTAGGGGCACAGCTCACGTTAAAAGCACCGAATGCGAAAATGCGTAAAGTGGCAGATGATGCGCCATTAATCGAACGAGTGGAGTATGTGATTCAAACACAAATAAATCCTCAATTAGCAAGCCATGGTGGTCGAATCACTTTGATTGAGATTACGGAAGAGGGCTATGCCGTTCTCCAATTTGGTGGTGGTTGCAATGGTTGCTCGATGGTGGATGTTACCTTGAAAGATGGCGTAGAAAAACAATTAGTTGGTTTATTCCCAAATGAATTGAAAGGAGCAAAAGATGTGACCGAACATCAGCGAGGAGAACATTCTTATTATTAAGTTATTAGTTGATTTCTAATTTAAGGGCGTGGGATACGCCCTTAAATCTTTCATACAGAAATAACTAGAGTTTCTAGACCTATTAATTGTTTAGGACATGGTTATGTATGAATTAATTTTTGCAATAATCGATCCATTGCCCGATAGCCTAAGGCTTCCGCCAAATGTGTTTGGGATATTTGTTTTTCCCCGTTCAAATCAGCAATGGTGCGTGAGACCTTTAAAATACGATGATAAGCACGCACGGAAAGCCCCAGTTTATTCAAGGCATTTTCAAGAAATAACGCCTCTTTTTCCTTTAATTTACAATCACGTTCAATCTCTTTACCAGTTAAATAAGCATTGATTTTGCCGGCTCGGGTTAATTGAATTTCTCGGACTTTTAGTACCTTTTCTCGCACTTGTGCGCTAGTTTCTCCTCGATCGCCTGTCGCCTGTAAACTTCCTTGTGGCAATAGCGGCACTTCAATGGATAAATCAAACCGATCTAAAAATGGCCCGGACAGACGGTTTAAATAGCGCATAATTTGTTGGGGGGAAGTGCGATTATGTGTACCGGTATAATGTCCTGTAGGGCTAGGGTTCATTGCGGCAACCAATTGAAAACGTGCGGGAAATTTAATTTTGGCATTGGCTCGTGAGATGACAATTTCGCCACTTTCCAGTGGTTGGCGTAAAGCATCTAGTACTTTTCGCTCAAATTCCGGTAATTCATCTAAAAAAAGCACTCCATTATGAGCCAAAGATATTTCTCCCGGTTTAGGAAGCGTTCCGCCGCCCACTAATGCAGGCAGCGAGGCACTATGATGTGGTGCCCGAAAAGGGCGTTGTTTCCAATTATGGAGATTGAGTTCATTTTGTACGAGACTCGTTACAGAGGCGGTTTCAATCGCTTCTTGAGCACTCATTTCCGGTAACAGTGCTGTTAAACGGCTTGCTAACATTGTTTTACCGGTTCCCGGTGGACCAAGAAAAAGCAGGTTGTGTTGTCCGGCAGCGGCAATAGTAAGCGCACGTTTAGCGTGTTGTTGTCCAATAATATCTGTTAAGTCTAAGTGATTTTTATGGTGAAAATTGACCGCACTTTCTTGTGCTAATTTAGCGGCAGTCGGTAACTTCTCCTGATTATTAAGAAATTGCACTACGTCAAGGAGGGTTTGTGCGAAATAAGTATTTTGTTCCGAAACTAATGAGGCTTCGTTGGCATTTTGTTTGGCAATGATCAGTTCACGTTTGTCTTTTTGTGCTGCAAGAATCGCGGGAATCACACCATGAATACCTCTCAAATGCCCTGTAAGTGCTAGTTCACCAACAAACTCAAACTGTTTTAACCTTGAGGAATCTAATTGATCGGAGGCAGCAAGAATTCCAATGGCAATAGGTAAATCAAACCGTCCCCCTTCTTTGGGTAAATCTGCCGGTGCAAGGTTTACGGTAATACGTTTTGCCGGATATTTAAATTGAGCGTTCATTAATGCGCTACGCACGCGGTCTTGCGCTTCCTTGACGGTTTTTTCAGGTAATCCCACTAGCGTAAACCCCGGTTTTCCGTTACTCAAATGGACTTCAATGGTAACCAGTGGGGCTTGTACGCCCATAGAGGCGCGGCTATAAACGATGGCAAGGGACATAAGGATTCTAAAAGTGCGGTTAAAATTTAAAAAGTTTTCATACTATAAAAAAAGCCAGGGATGAAATCTCTCATCGCTGACTTTTTTTGCGAGTAGGATCGCAAAATTCACATTTTATTCTGCAAAAACCGGTGAAAACCAAGCGTCCAATTTTGTCGCAAGTTTATCAATACCAATTTTATTTTGTGCTGAGAAGGCTTCTACTTGAATATCGCCCTGGAAGGGAAGGATGGCTTCTCGCACCATTTTTACTTGTTTGCTTCGTGCGCTTTGGCTCAATTTATCTGCTTTGGTGAGCAAGAGTAAAATGGGTAAATCTGCGGAAACCGCCCATTCAATCATTTGTTGATCGAGATCTTTTAGAGGGTGACGAATGTCCATCAATACAACAAGCCCCGCTAAACATTCACGTTTTTGTAAATATTCCCCTAAGGATTTTTGCCATTGGATTTTCATTTGTTCCGGTACAGCGGCATAACCATAGCCCGGTAGATCCACAAGTTTACAATTTGGTTCAACCTCAAATAAATTGATAAGCTGGGTACGTCCCGGGGTTTTAGAGGTACGAGCTAGGTTTTTTTGGTTTGTTAGGGCGTTAAGTGCGGTGGATTTTCCCGCATTTGAACGACCGGCAAAGGCGATTTCAATACCGGTATCTTCCGGAATTGAGCGGATATTCGGGGAGCTCGTGAGAAAATGGGTTTTATGATAGTTCAACTTTATTTCAGACATAATTTTTCCTTTGATATTGTGGCGTAAAGCATATCATAGATCGCAAATCTGCTGAAATTGCTCTTGTGCTAAAAGTAGAAGGATTTTTTAGGAAGGAGAAAACATGAAAAAATGCGGTCAAAATTGACCGCACTTTATGTTATTCAGCATCTTCCTTCGCCCATTGTAATGAGCGTTTTACTGCTTTTTTCCAGCCTTTGTAGCGACGTTCGCGTTTTTCGTTGTCGTTATCCGGTGTGAAAGTGCGTTCTACTCGTGCTTTATCGCGGAGTTCGTCCAAGTCTTTCCAAAAACCGGTGGCGAGACCTGCAAGGTATGCTGCACCTAATGCAGTGACCTCTTTCACCACAGGACGTTCTACATTCACATCCAAAATATCCGCTTGGAATTGCATTAAGAAATTATTGTTTGTTGCACCGCCGTCGACACGGAGATATTGTAAGCGTTCGCCTGAATCGGATTGCATCGCTTCTAATACGTCACGGGTTTGATAGGCGATAGATTCAAGGGTGGCTCGCACAATGTGGTTACGATTGGCACCACGGGAAAGCCCGAAAATTGCCCCACGTGCATAAGGATCCCAATAAGGTGCGCCTAAACCGGTGAAGGCAGGGACAACATAAACGCCATTGCTGTCCGGTACTTTTTGTGCAAAGTATTCGGAATCAAAACTATCGTGAACGATTTTAAGTTCATCACGTAGCCATTGAATAGAAGCTCCGGCAATAAATACCGATCCTTCCAAGGCATATTCCGGTTCGCCTTTGGCATTACAGGCGATGGTGGTGAGCAAACCGTTTTTAGACGTGATAGCTTTATCACCGGTGTGGAGCAACATAAAACAACCTGTGCCGTAAGTATTTTTTGCTTGACCGGCATGCACACATAAATGACCATAAAGCGCCGCCTGTTGGTCACCGGCAATACCTGCCACCGGGATACGTACACCGCCTTTACCCCCAATGTTGGTTTGACCGTAAATTTCAGAAGAATTACGCACTTCCGGCAACATTGAACGAGGAATATTCAAGATTTCAAGCATCTTGTCATCCCATTGTTTGGTGTGAATATTAAATAACATTGTGCGTGAGGCGTTGGTGTAATCGGTGACGTGAACACGACCTTGAGTCAGTTTCCACACAAGCCAAGTATCCACCGTACCAAATAATAATTCGCCACGTTCTGCTTTTTCACGCGCCCCTTCCACGTTGTCTAAAATCCATTTTACTTTCGTTCCGGAGAAATAAGGATCGACCACTAACCCCGTGGTGTGGCGAATATACTCTTCATAGCCGTCAGCTTTTAATTTATCGGTAATATCCGCTGTGCGGCGACATTGCCAAACAATCGCGTTATAAACAGGCGTACCTGTTGCTTTTTCCCACACAATTGTAGTTTCACGTTGGTTAGTGATACCGATTGCAGCGATTTCATCGGAGGTAATCCCGGCTTTGGCAACGACTTCATTGAGAGTAGAACTTTGGGTCGCCCATATTTCCATTGGATTATGCTCTACCCAACCTGCTTGAGGATAAATTTGAGTAAATTCACGTTGAGCAATTTCGACAATGTTTGCGTTATGATCGAGTAACACGGCTCGAGAACTGGTTGTACCCTGATCTAAAGCGATAATGTATTTTTTGTCGGTCATGGTAAACTCCTTGGAGTACGTTTTAGTTGTAAACGAATATTTTGAGCTCAAACGAACAAATTGCGCCAATAACCTAATCGAATTCCCATAAAGTTTAAAGTGTCATTTTGTAATTTTATGACAGTGATCACAAAAAATTTTTCTTTTTCGATAAATTATGTGATCTGCTTCTCATTTCTAAAATTTAGTTAAAATACCTACTTGAATTGTAGGGTTTTTGCCTGATAATGAACGCACTCAAATTGAGTGTCTCACCTTTGATCGAACAACGAACATAATTGCTTATTGGCACTTCTTTTAGAAATGCCCTCTTCAATCATCGTATGGAGATTCTCTTATGAATGTTTATTTCGCAGAGTTTTTCGGCACCGCACTTATGATTCTTTTAGGGAATGGCGTGGTTGCCAATGTTTGTCTTGATAAAACAAAAGGACAAAGTTCCGGTTGGATTGTGATTACGACTGCATGGGCGTTTGCCGTGTATGTAGCGGTTGTCGTCGTTGGACCTTACAGTGGTGCGCACTTGAATCCTGCCGTTACCTTAGGGCTTGCCGCAAAAGGGGCGTTCGACTGGAGCCTAGTACCGGGTTATGTCATCGCTCAAGTTGTTGGTGGTATGGTGGGTGCATTGTTGGTTTATGTGATGTATCGTAGCCATTTCCTCGCCACAGAAAATGAAGGTTTAAAACGTGCTTGTTTTTGTACAGAGCCGGCAATTCGTCATTATCCAAGCAACCTTGTGAGTGAAATTATCGGCACCTTTGTCTTGATCTTTGTGATTTTCTATATCGTTGGGGCTGATATTACCTTACCTGGCACAACGGAAGCGACACCTATTGGTTTAGGCTCTATCGGTGCATTACCTGTTGCGATTCTCGTTTGGGCGATTGGTTTGAGTTTAGGGGGAACAACCGGCTATGCCATCAACCCGGCACGGGATTTCGGACCGCGTTTAACCTTAGGGCTTTTCCTCAGTCGCCAATTAAACACCAAACCGGATTGGGCATATTGTTGGGTACCGATTGTAGGACCGATCATCGGATCGTTATTGGCTGCGGCTGTTTATGCCGTGGTGATGTAGCTAAGTCGAAAAACAGGTTGGAAAACAACCGCACTTTTCAAGCATAAAAAAGAACCCAATCTATAAAGGATTGGGTTCTTTCTTTAGGCATAGGAAAAGAAAATTATTGTTTACCTTTCAAAAATTCAACCCCGGTATCAGGGAAATCAGTAAACACACCTGTTGCCCCCGCTTTATTGAGTAATGCATCATACATTTGATTCACATCGGTAAAAAATTCCGGTAGAGCATCTTTACGCACCGTATAAGGATGTAATTCCACGTTATACTGTGCTAATTCTTTCACTAATGGGGTGTATTGAATTTTACCCGCTTTTGATTTCTCTTTGTCAATTAACATATACCAGCCCGGCCCCACGCCGTCAGCGTATTTCACTACTTCCGCCATTGCACCTGGTGTAAACATCCAATCGTAATCGTAATTTACCCATTTGCCTTGAGCATTTTTTTCTTCGGTTTCATGCCAATCGGTGTATGCCACTAATTGAACTAATTTCAAATCCATTCCCATTTTAGGCAGCAATTCGGTTTTGATGCGTTTTAACTCGTTGAAATCAAAGGTCTGTAAATAGACATTATCAGTTTTTTTGTCATAACCGTATTTTTTCAATACCTTGAGTGTTTCAGCCGCAATATCTTTGCCGTTTTGGTGATGGAACCAAGGGGCTTTGATTTCAGGGTAAATACCCACTTTTTTACCGGTGGATTTTTCTAAACCTTGGATAAATTCAATTTCATCCTCAAAAGTATGGATTTTGAAATGGGATTTCCAAAGTGGGAAACGGTTAGGATAAACGGCAACTTGTTTACTGTCTTTGGTTTCAAAGTTTTCCGTCATATTCAAACTTTGAATTTCTTTTAGGGTGAAGTCGATCACATAGTAACGCCCATCTTTACGATGACGGTTTGGGAATTTTTTCGCCACATCGGTTAAACCGTCTAAAAAGTGATCATGAATAACAATAAGACGACCATCTTTTGTCATGGCTAAATCTTGTTCTAAATAATCAGCTTGCTGACCAAAGGCAAGGGCTTTGGACTCCAGCGTATGTTCCGGTAAATAACCACTTGCACCACGGTGGGCAATAATGATTTTCTCTGATTTCATACTATTTGCCATTGTTGAAGATTGACTACTACAACCGGCTAATACACCGGCAGCCAATAAAGAAAGGGCTAAGGTTTTAAGTTTCATAACTATTTCTCCTTGAAGAAGTGCGGTTAATTTTAAGACTGTTTTGAGTGAATAATATTGAATCAATATAATTCATTGATGTTAAAGATTTATTAAGTAAAAATCCACCTTCA
>NZ_MLAJ01000013.1 GCF_002000485.1 Rodentibacter ratti
GTAATCGTACCGTTCGTTGAATTCAGATTGGTGATCGTACCGTTGGTAGAATTCAGGTTGGTGATTGTGCCATTAGTTGAATTCAGGTTAGTGATCGTACCGTTAGTCGAATTCAGATTGGTGATTGTTCCATTGGTAGAATTCAAGTTCGTAATCGTACCGTTCGTTGAATTCAGATTGGTGATCGTACCGTTAGTTGAATTCAGGTTAGTGATCGTGCCGTTGGTTGAATTCAGGTTGGTAATTGTGCCATTGGTTGAATTCAAGTTGGTAATCGTACCGTTAGTTGAATTCAAGTTAGTAATCGTACCATTGGTCGAATTTAGGTTAGTGATTGTACCGTTGGTAGAATTCAGGTTGGTGATTGTGCCATTAGTTGAATTCAGGTTCGTGATCGTGCCATTAGTTGCAGTCAAGTTGGTTGTGGTAACATTTGTAAAACTCGGTGAGTCATTAACTGCTAGCGTAATATTTTGACCACTCTGGGTAATATTAATATTTTTTCCTGCAATAACATTTACCGTATCACCCATCTGAACGTTAGTCGAATCATTACCTTCTACATTACCACCTTCAGTCTTGCCGGTATTAATATTCCAACCTTGATTGACTTTATTTAAGGCGTTATTCGCTGTAGTGTTGGCAGAGTTTGCTGTAGAGTTGGCATTGTTAGCAGTTTCATTGGCTGCATTAGCTGTTGAGTTAGCAGTATTTGCCGTTTCATTAGCAGAGTTTGCTGTAGCATTAGCATTATCGGCAGTATCTTTAGCTGCATTAGCCGTAGTATTAGCGTTATCGGCAGTATCTTTAGCTGCATTAGCCGTAGTATTAGCGTTATCAGCAGTATCTTTAGCTGCATTAGCCGTAGTATTAGCATTATTTGCTGTAGCATTAGCAGCGTTAGCAACTGTGCTTACATCATCTAACTGTCCTTTATTTACCGCATCTGTTTTTTCTGTGCCGTTTGCTACATTAGTGATCTTATTATTGCCCATATCTACGGTTGAGCCTCCTTGGAAAGTTACATTTTTCCCTTCTCCTCCAAGTAGAACATCACCGCGTAAATTTGATGTGCCTGACACTGTTAATGAGCCGCTAGCGGCAACATTAGTAAAGTTTGGGCTATCAACGGTCTTAACTGTAATTGTGCTACCGTTACGCTCTACATTAATATTTTTACCTTGAGCGATATTAATAGAGCCATTTCGGGTTATTTTCTCTCCGTCACCATTTTCACCATTGGCTTTGAGTGAGAATCCAGAACGATTTAATGCATTATTAATCGCATCTGATACGGTTTTAGCCGTGGTTAAGCCTGCTGAATTACCTGAAACACTGGTCACGCCTTTCGCATCGGTAGTAATATCTTGAGTTACTACATTTACTTTGACGGATGAACTATTATTACCATCGGTAACTTCTGCTGTTGTATAGTTGCCATCAGTGAAATTCACTAAACCGTCATTATTAATACGGGATTTTGGAGTACCGTTTTGTTGGATATTAAATCCTGAGTTTTTCATTACAGCATAGAGCTGGCTACCGTTGACAGCATCAGTAGAATCTTGAGAGACACGCCCAGCAGCTACATTAACAATTTGACGTTTATGGTTATTATTGCCGATAGAAAGCACGCTATTCGCATCTTTAGCTGCAATAGCAGCAGTTGTTTCTGTACCATTATCCGTTTTGAATTTTAAATCAGTAACTGTATTTACTGAACCGGCTTCTGAGCCTGAACCTAATGCTATGGCATGCATTGAATTTGCATTGACTTTAGCATTAGAGCCTAGAGCGGTAGCTTTTTGTGAATGAGTATTTGCGCCATAACCAAGAGCAACAGATTCAAGATTCCCTGTATTAGCTTGTTTACCTATTACAACAGAGTTTACACTTCCCCCGTTTGATATATTTGCTCCTATAATAACCGTCCCATCGTGTGCGGCATCTTTTATTGTTGTTCCACGCCCAATAACAATAGAGTCAGGGGATGCGGCTTGAGAGTTCTCACCTATCGCGATACCACCAGATCCAGCATTACTATTTCGACCAATTGCTGTTGCACCAGCTCCGGCTGTACTGTTAAAACCAACTGCAGTTGCTCCTTCACCGCTCGCTGTGGTATTTGCTCCAAGGGCTGCTGCGCCTTTACCGTTTGCATTGGCATAGCCACCCACGGCAGTAGAGGTTTCGCCATTAGCACGGGAGCCCGACCCAATTGCCGCAGAACGAATACCACCCGTTACACTGGTGTCATAACCTAGTGCCACTCCAGAGTTTGCTCCGTTGCCAACATTAGACTTCGTTCCAATTGCGATGGCTCCCGGTGCTAGAGCTTTAGCCTGATGATCTGAAGTGACTTTATCGTTTGCTCGTCCTATTGCTATAGAATTACTGTCACCATTTGCCTCACCTCCGGCAATTGCTGTGCCTTGCCCCGTTGTCCATTTAATTGCCTCACCGCCAGCAGTAACAGCAAACGCATTTGGTACAACAGTCATCATCATAGCTGACGTTATTGCTATAGTTTTAATGCCTGAAAAAGATGAGGCGCTCTCTTTTCTTCCATCTAAAACTTCGATCGTATTATTGGAAGAAGATTTACAATATCCTTTCGCTAACTCTGATACGGCTGCCCAAGTTTGCGTAGTATGATTAAAAATAACTTTAAAGATTTTGTTCATAAATAATATTCCTTTAATTTGACTAGCACTTATATTTCAAGTTAATTAGGCAACACCGCAAGAGTTCCTTTTGATTACTTTCATAAGTGCGGGCAAATGGTAACTCACTATAAAGATAGAGTATAGTGAAATCTTCATAAATTAAACGAATATTATTTATAATTTTTAACAAAAATATTACAAACAAATATGGAAATGATTTTTTAAATTGTAATAAATGGATTTAACGTTTTTTTCGTAAATGATCGCCGTCATTTTTGTGTAGCTTGGCTAAGGTTAACACTAAAGCAATTGCGAAGATTGATGAGGTGAGAAATGTATAGCTGAAGGCTTGCTGCAACAAGTCCCCTTCGTTACCGAAAAGTTGGCGATAGAAATTCAAAATAATGGATGAGACGGCAATACCAAAACCGATGCCCACTTGTTGGACAATGCTGAGTACGGTTGAGCCTGCACCTGCTTGTGACTGGGAAAGATCGCCTACAGCCAGCGTATTCACCGCAGTGAAAATCATTGACATACAAGCGCCATACCACATTAAAGTACAGACAATCCAACCAAGAGAGGTTTGATTATTGAGCCATGCCATCGAAATAATCCCCACAGCCATAAAAAGTGCGGATGAAATCAGCGTCGTTTTATAGCCGAATTTATTCAAAATATGCCCGATGACGGTTTTGAATATCACTGACATTAAGGCAATAGGCGCAAGCAGCCAACCGGACATTTCTGCACTATACCCAAAGGAAAGTTGAAACATTAACGGCAATAAAAATGGCACGCCGGAGGCAGATAAGCGAATAAATAAATTGGCGAGTATGCTGAGGCTGAATGTTCTTGTTCGAAACAGGGAAAGCGGTAAAATTGCCCGCTCATTTCCTTTTGCATATATCACATAAATCATTAATAAGCTGATACCGAGAATAAGTGCGCTATAAGTGATAACCGGATTTTGCTCACTTTCACTTAATAGATCCAACCCCAGAGTGAGTCCTACCAAACCAAAAGCAAATAATAAAAAACCTGTCCAGTCCAGTTTTTCTTCATCGCCTTTGATATTATCCATCACCCTACCGGAAGCCCAGATACCTAATACGCCAATGGGGATATTAATTAAGAAAATCCAATGCCAGGTAGCGTGAATCACCAACCAGCCGCCTAAGATTGGTCCTAAAATCGGCCCGATTAAACCGGCTGTCGCCATTAAATTCCAAGCGTTAAGGAGTTGATGTTTAGGGACGGATTGAATAATGGCTAAACGGGCGACGGGCATCATAAATGCCCCACCAATACCTTGGATAATCCGCGCAAGAATGAGACTGTTCAAATTAGGCGCAGCAGCACAAGCCACTGACCCCAAGACAAATGTGAATACGGCACTGCGAAACACTGTGAGCGTGCCGAATTTTGCCGCCGCCCATGCAGTGAGAGGGATAAACAAGGCAACGGCTAAAGAATAGGCGATGATCGCCATTTGCATTTCAAATGCCGGCTTATGCAGATCGGCAGAAATTGCCGGTAATGCGGTATTTAAAATTGTGGCATCAAGGCTTTGCATAAAAAGTGCCATTGCTGCCACCCAAGCCAAGCCTTGATAAGTACGGGTATCCGTCATTTTCTGTCCTGCGAACGGAGCCAAGTTTCGATAAAATCAGCTATCTGTGGAATGTGGTTAATATCTAACAAAGTGCGGTCGGTTTCAAGGGAATAATTGGTAGCGAGGGCAAGGACATGGTTGTCTATTTCTGGCAAGGGTTTTGCCATTTCTTGGCGATGCAAAAGAATTTTCGGAATTGGCTCTTGTTTAAACCCTTCTACAAGAATTAAATCCGTTAATGTTGCGTCAAATTGTTGAGCCAGATAATCAAGCGAAACAGGTGACGGGGTTTCTGTCATCATCGCCCAACGGTTATCGCACGCCATTATTACTTGGGCAGAGCCTGCCTCTTTCATTCGCCAACTGTCTTTCCCTTCCCTATCCACTTGAGCATGATGATGGCTGTGTTTGATCACCGAAACTCGAATGCCACGAGCAATTAATTCGGGGATAAGTTTTTCTAATAGCGTAGTTTTACCGCTGCCGCTATAACCGGTAATACCAAGAAGGGGAATTTGAACATGCATAAAAATAACCTTAAAAATGACCGCACTTTAACGATTTTCAAACAGTAAAAACCCCGATAAATCGGGGTTGATGATATTCATCGGGAATTTTTTAAGAGGCGGTTTGCCCAAATAAATACGCAGAAAAGCATTAATGCAATAATACCAAGACCAATTGTAAGCCACATATTATCTATCCTCCGATTTTTCACAAAACACCCGATAAGTTAATATTGACAATATTTATCGAGAGTTTTTTAAGAGATGATTTGCCCAAATAGCGCCGGCGATACCAATCAATGCAATAATACCAAGACCAATTGTAAGCCACATATTATTTTTCCTCCGATAGTTGACGAAAAAACCGACCCGTTACTAAAAAAATATAAGCAATGATAAGTAAAAAAGCAATATTCATCCCTTTAAAAGCAAGGGAATGTTCGCTGTAGAGTATAACAGGCATCGCCAGAATAGCAACTTTTGCAATATCATCCGTGAGTTTTGACCAAGCTGATAATGAGCTTTTCTCAACGGGTGAGCGGAATAAATTAAACATGATTTTCTCCGTTTTAAATAAAACGGGATTTTGTTTGATTTTATGTTTCTTTACTTCACCAAGTATTCAAATTTGCGAGGAGTTTCGCAGAAAAAATTAAAAGTGCGGTTAAATTTTCCCACATTTTTAAGAAAGTACACGTAATAAGATCGGCTGAAATTCTGTTTGTCGTCCTAGTTTTTTGGTGTATCTCTTAATGAAAACAAAGGAAATGGCGGTAAAAAGAAAAATAATTAAAGCACGGCTCAATTCGTTTTCGCTGATGTAATGGGATAACCCCGTCGTCAGAAGCAAAACGGCAAGTGGCACGATATACATTAATAAAGCGGAAAATAGCATAGATTTTTCCTCTAAACCAATTTCTACGACTTGCCCTTCACGCAGTGGCATCATGGTTTCTACGGTGAAAATATGTTCGCCACGTTTACCGTTGAGTTCGGAAAGGCTAGATGTGCCACAGCTATTTTTGGCTGCACATTGTCCGCAAGCACTTTGGGATTGGCATTTTACTTTGGCTATGCCATTTTCATAGCTGATGACGACCGCACTTTCTTTTAACATTGCGCTTCCCCCAAATAAATATCAAAGCGGTGATTTTTCGTTTCACGGCTAAAGTGCGGTTGTTTTTTTGCAAGAAATTCCGCATAGTCGGGGCGTTTCACTACCACCCGTTTTCGGGCGAGCCGTAATGCTGGGGCAAGCAGTTCGTCCGCATCCAAATCTGCTCCGACTAAATGTTGAAACACGCGCATTTCTTTTTTTACCAAGGCAGATTTTTGTTTGTGCGGATACATGGGATCAAGATAAACCACATCAGCACAGTCCGTTTCAGAGAGCAATTCATGAATATAACGAACCTTTAATAAACGCAAATTTTGTTGCAACATTTCACCGATTTCTTCATCTTGATAGGCTCGATTTAAGCCGTCTTGCAACAGTAAATGCACAACAGGGTGGCGTTCCACCAAACGCACTTGGCAACCGATAGCGGCTAACACAAAAGCATCTCGCCCTAATCCTGCGGTGGCATCAATTACTGTTGGCAGTTCATTTCCCTTAATTCCGACGGCTTTTGCCACGGCTTCACCACGCCCACCACCAAATTTTCGCCGATGTGCCATCGCCCCTCCCACGAAATCTACATAGACTGCCCCTAGTTTGGGTTCGTCCAATTTACGTAATTCCAAACGCTCATCCGTTTGCACCAAGGCAAGCGGGCTTTGTGAATCGTGAATGATCCCCATGGCACTACAAAGTGCGGTTAAGTTTTCGCGTGTTTTTTCCGTCGATTCGGAAATTAATTGAATCTTTACTTGCGAATCAGCCATACGCCGCTTTCCATATGATCGGTGTAAGGGAATTGATCGAACAGCGCCACTTTTTCAATGCGATGTGTTTTTGAAAGTTCCTGCAAATTATCGCATAAGGTATGAGGGTTACATGAAATATACAAAATGCGATCATAGCCTTGCACTAATTTTACCGTGTCAGGATCAAGCCCGGCACGGGGCGGATCGACAAAAATTGTGTTACATTCGTAGGCGGTTAAATCAATCCCTTTTAATCGATTAAAGGCTCTCACACCGTTCATCGCTTGGGTAAATTCTTCGGCGGACATGCGAATAATCTGCAGATTATCCACATGATTTTCTGCGATATTAAATTGTGCCGCTGCTACGGAAGGCTTGGCGATTTCCGTGGCAAGCACTTTGCGGAAATTTTGTGCCAAAGCAATCGAGAAATTACCATTGCCACAATAAAGTTCGAGCAGATCGCCTTTACTTTCTTTTGTGCAATCCACTGCCCATTCCAACATTTTGCAATTCACCACGGCATTCGGTTGGGTGAAACTGTTTTCCACTTGACGATACACATAATTTCGCCCGGCGACAGGCAATACGTCATCTACGTAATCTTGATTTAGGCAAATTTTTTGTTTACTTGCCCGTCCAATCAATTGAATATCAAAACCCCGTTCAATAAGTTGCTTTCTCAAAGTTTCCGCGGCTTGTTGCCATTCTTCTGTAAGCACTTTGTGATACAAAAGGCTGACAATAATTTGATTACTCAAGGTACTGAGATAATCGATTTGGAATAGTTTTTTATGCAAAATTTCTTGTTGCTTGAGCAAAGGAAGCAAGGTTTGCATCATTTGATTGATGAGCCGACTGGCGATGGGAAATTCGTCCACACGATAAGGCTTGCGTGTGCTTTGATCAAACATAATATGATAAAAATCGCCTTGTTCGTGCCAAATGCGAAATTCCGCCCGCATACGATAATGGCTGGTCGGTGAATCAAACACTTGGATTGTTGGCGCATTAAACGGACGCAGAAGTGCGGTCAGTTTTTCTTGTTTTTTTTGCAGTAATTCGTTGTATTGAGAAACGGGGAGTTGCATAGGATTTTAATTCTCGGGTGACAGACTTCTTTCTTCTCCCACAAGCAGGGAGGCGAAGAATAATACTAAAAACAAAGGCAGACGTCCGCCTGCCTTGTTTCATTAATCTTATTCGCCGGAATAATCATCACCACCGGAAGCGGCTTCACTTACATCACCTGAGAGGGTGTAAACACGTTTGGTGGTATTAATACGGGTACGGTATTTATGCCATGTTTTTTCAAAGAAAGTTTCCGCTGCTCGTTCTCCACGACAGAATGCAACAAACTCTTTTTCTTCTTTTGTTGCCGGTTCACGTTCACCTAAATCCAAGGCTTTGAACGCTTGACCGTATTGTTCAAGCACTTGTGATTCTTTGATGGTGTAATCACCGTGACGCGAAAATCCGCGTGGATAGTTTTTGTCGTCAAAAAAACGACGGGTAACACTGAAACTTGCAGCCATGATTATCTCTCTTCTTTGATTGCTTAAAAAGGCAGGCATTAAACCAATTTTTTGTTATTTTTGCAATAAACCTTTTACGGTTTCCACATAATCCTTGACGAAATCATCATAATTTAAGCCTTCAGGATTGACACGGAATTTTCCATTCACATAAAAATCCGGTACACCGTGCACTTTAAATTGCTCTGCCGCATTCACTTGCTTATTCACCAAGCCGTTCACCGCAAAACTATTGATACCGCCATCAAATTGTTCTGCCGTCACACCGTTATCTAAGAAAATTGCGCGAATATCGTCCATGGATTTTAAACGATCTTTTTGTGCGGCTTCAAATAAAGGTGTTTTGACTTTATTTTCCACGCCTAATGCCATGGCTAATGCCCACGCACGGGTTAAATTTTCAGACTGACGCCCTAAAAAATTCACGTGATATTGTTTAAATGCGACACCTTCAGGCAGGCTGTCCTTAACTTGTTGAGGAATTTTATATTCCATTTCAAAAGAATAACAATGAGGGCAATAAAAAGAGAAAAATTCAACGACTTCTTTTTGCATTGCCGGTTGTTGGCTCACTTGGATATATTGTTTACCTTCTTGTAAATCAGCGGCGAAGGCATTGACAGAAATTAACGCACCTAAGGCGAGTAAAAATTTTTTCATTTGTTTTTTCCTTATTTAATTATGCCACGTGCTTTTAACAGCGCGGTTTTAAAATCTTCTTCATAATCTTTTTTGATACCGGGAATCGGCTCGTGCTTATCCGTACCGTCCATTTTTAACTGATAAATAATTACTTCATCGGTTAATTCATTTAATGGCTTTTTAAAACCGGACTCATCTGCGATTTTTTGCAAGATTTCCATCAAGCTCAAATCCGGGGCTTTAGACCAATAAGGTTGTAAAAGTTCCAAAACTTCATTTAAACGCTTACATTTCATTGCTATTTTCTTTTTAATCGTAAAAAATATGTGCATGATACTGCAAATTCTCACAGAATAAAATATGACAACGATAGGTGCGGTGATTTTAGCGGGGGGGAAAGCCCGGAGAATGGAGGGACGTGACAAAGGTTTACAGATTTTACAGGGTAAGCCTTTGATCCAATATATGATTGAAGGTTTACAATCGCAAATTGCAGATATTTCAATCAGTGCCAATAGAAACCATGCGGAATACGCCAAATTCGGTTTTCCTGTTTTTGCCGATGAATTAGCGAATTTTCAAGGTCCGCTAAGCGGAATGCTGAGTGGACTTGAAAGAGCCAAGACGGATTTTGTTTTATTCACACCTTGTGATAGTCCTTTTTTTCCTAAAAATTTACTCGCAAAGCTCAAAAGTGCGGTAGAAAATGACCGCACTTTGATTGCTTACGCCTGTGATGAGGAAAGGGAGCATCCCACATTTTGTTTAATGTCGGTAGCATTAAAAGAGGCATTACGGGATTACCTTGCCGCCGGTGAGCGGAGGCTGCTGCAATTTATGCGGGAAAATAAAGGGATTTCGGTGAAATTTACAACAAATGAAGGACAGTTTATGAACTTTAATTCCTTGGACGATTTACGATAATAATTTTTTTACTGTGCTGATAAGTTGATTGAGAAACGTACTATTTTATTTATGAAAAATTTTAATTTATCCCGTTATTTTACACCGTTACACATGATTACTGCGATTTGTATTATTGTGTATGTATTGCAGCAAATCGGATTGGAAGAAAATATTATGGAAGCCTTTCATTATCCGGTTTATGTTGATCAGGATTGGGAGCTTTGGCGCTATATTAGTCATTCGTTTGTGCATTTGTCGAATATTCACATTATTGCGAATTTATCATGGTTTTGGTTATTCGGTAGTGTTATTGAACGTTATTTCGGTGGTGGAAAGCTTTTTCTTATTTTTTTAGTTTCTGCCATTGTAAGCGGTATCGTACAAAATTATTTTTCAGGCGCAAGCTTTTTTGGATTATCGGGCGTGGTGTATGCAGTGTTGGGTTATGTCTTTGTCGTAGATAAACTGAATGCCAATATTTTCAATTTGCCGAAAGGATTTTTTACCATGCTGCTTGTTGGGTTGGTATTTGGATTTATTAGCCCTTTATTTGATATTTATATTGGTAATGCCGCACATATTTCAGGTTTAATGGTGGGATTACTTTGGGGATTTATCGATAGTAAAATTTATTTGAATCGGGTAGAGTAACAAAACGCTATATTTATTAAAGGGATACGATATGAAACAATCTATTCGCCATCGAAAAATTATGGAGCTTGTCAATCTGCACGGCTATTTAAGTACGGAAGATTTAGTTATTCGACTGAATGTAAGTCCGCAAACAATCCGACGGGATTTAAATGTTCTTGCAGAATTGAATTTTATTCGCCGTCATCATGGTGGGGCTGCCTCTCCTTCTTCCGCAGAAAATTCTGATTATGTCGATCGCAAACAATTTTTTTCATCACAAAAAAATCGTATCGCCCAAGAAGTTGCAAAACTTATTCCCAATGGTGCTTCATTATTTATTGATATTGGCACAACGCCGGAAGCTGTGGCAAATGCATTACTTGAACATGAATCTTTACGGATTGTGACGAATAATTTGAATGCCGCACATTTACTCCGCCAAAATGAAAGTTTTGATATTACTATGGCGGGAGGTTCGTTACGATCTGATGGTGGCATTATTGGTGAAGCAACGGTGAATTTTATTTCCCAGTTTCGTTTAGATTTCGGTATTTTGGGAATTAGTGCTATTGATACAGACGGTTCTTTACTGGATTATGACTATCATGAAGTACAAGTGAAACGGGCAATTATAGAAAGTTCACGCCAGACATTACTGGTAACCGATCATTCGAAATTTACTCGGCAAGCGATAGTACGTTTAGGCGAGTTGGGCGATGTAGAGTATTTATTCACAGATGAAGTGCCTTCTTCTATCAACCAATACTTGCAAAATGTTAAAACGAAATTAGTAATATGTAAGTAAAAAAGAAGTGCGGCTATTTCTAACCGCACTTTTGTTTTTTTAACATCCATATCAAACCACCAAAGCGGTTAAGACCAATTCAAAAAAACAAAATAAGATTAAATCAGGAAGTCTGTAAACCAAGAGGAGAAAATAAGGAAACTTGACGTATCAAGAAATGTAAGACTTGATAGTTCAAGAAACACAATAATATCACCCTCAAATCTTGGGGCGATTATAGTACAGAATAAGGACAGGTAGAAAGAAAAAAATTAAAATTTGTGAAGCGTGTCACATTTTTGTTATTAAATTTAATTCTCAACAAAATTCAGTGCCGTTTCTACCACTTCAATTCCTGCGCCCTGTTTGAATGCATTTTCACTTAAATAACGGCGCCATTGACGCGCCCCTTTACAATGTTGAAATGCCCCCAGCATATGGCGAACGATATGGTTGAGATAAACACCTTGGCTCAGTTGTTGTTCAATATAAGGTAGCATTGCTAACACCGCGTCTCGTGAGGTAACAATCGGCATACTGGAATCAAACAACGCTTGATCGATCGTACCGAGTAAACTTGGGTTTTGATAAGCTTCACGCCCCACCATTACGCCATCGACAAATTGCAAATGTTGTTTCATTTCTTCGACAGTTTTGATGCCACCGTTAATCACAATTTTCAGATGTGGAAAATCACGTTTTAACTGATAGACACGTTCGTAATCAAGAGGCGGAATTTCACGGTTTTCTTTCGGACTTAATCCGGAAAGCCAGGCTTTACGTGCGTGAATAATAAATTCCTGACAGCCTTTATTCTGCACTTTTTCGATAAAATCACATAAAAATTCGTAACTATCGAGATCATCAATGCCAATACGGGTTTTTACCGTGACAGGAATATTCACCGCTTGTTGCATCTTTTCGATACATTCCGCTACTAAATCCGCTTTTGCCATTAAGCACGCACCAAACATCCCATTCTGCACCCGATCAGAAGGGCAACCCACATTCAGATTAATTTCATGATACCCCCGTTCTTCCGCCAGTTTTGCACAATGTTGGAGTTGCTCAGGATCACTTCCGCCTAATTGCAACGCCACGGGATTTTCACAGGGATCAAAATTCAAGTGGTCATATTTGGCGTGAATAATTGCCGGCGCAGTGACCATCTCCGTATAAAGCAAAGCATATTGGGAGAATTGGCGATGAAAATAACGGCAATGACGCGTCGTCCAATCAAGCATTGGCGCAACGGAAAAACGTCCGCGATAAAAGTGCGGTTGATTTTGAGGCATTTTTATTTCTCTGGGTTACTATCACTGAAAATTTTCCATTCAAAAAGCGTTCACTGGATATGGAAAATCTTTTTCAACAAACAATAAGGTTTTTGTTAGACAGGGCGGAATTATGGAGACAATAACAGGGGAAATCAAGCCTCACTCAAAAGAGAGGTCAGATCACAAATATCCCTGATGTTAAAGCAAACATTTAACCGCACTTTCTTCCCTCAGACCATTAAGGATCCTGGCTGCGATCCTCGTCATTGTTTGTTGACAAGCTGCGTCATAATGATTAAAATTCGCCGTCTATTTCTCTATTGAAGTAGATTTTTTGAACAACATTCTATTATGAATAACATTTAAACTGGAGCTTTTTTAATGGCAACTATCAACCAGCTAGTACGCAAACCGCGTGTGAAAAAGGTTGTAAAAAGCAACGTTCCTGCATTAGAGGCTTGCCCGCAGAAACGTGGTGTATGTACTCGTGTATATACTACAACTCCTAAAAAACCTAACTCAGCGTTACGTAAAGTATGTCGTATCCGCTTAACAAACGGTTTTGAAGTGACTTCTTATATCGGTGGTGAAGGTCACAACCTTCAAGAGCACAGCGTTGTATTAATCCGTGGTGGTCGTGTTAAAGACTTACCAGGTGTGCGTTACCACACAGTACGCGGCGCATTAGATTGTGCAGGCGTGAAAGATCGTAAACAAGGTCGTTCTAAGTACGGCGTTAAACGTCCTAAAGCTTAATGGTTCTCCGTTAAGTAAGGCCAAACGTCTAAATTAGCAAAACAATTTAAACCATAAACTCCAGTCAAAAGCGCAGCGCGCTGCAAAATTTCTCAATTAGAGAAAGATTGCTGATGAGTTTTGGATATCCTGAAGATTAAAATACGGAGAAATTCGCAATGCCACGTCGTCGTAGTATTGAACCACGCAAGATTCTTCCAGATCCGAAATTCGGTTCAGAATTACTTGCAAAATTTATTAATGTAATCATGGTAGACGGTAAAAAATCCGTTGCCGAGTCCATCGTTTACGGTGCATTAGAAACCTTATCTGAGCGTACTGGTAAAGAACCTTTAGAAGCATTTGAAATCGCACTTGAAAATGTGCGTCCAACTGTTGAGGTGAAATCTCGTCGTGTTGGTGGTTCGACCTACCAAGTACCGGTTGAAGTTCGTCCGGTTCGTCGTAACGCATTAGGTATGCGTTGGATCGTAGAAGCAGCACGTAAACGCGGTGATAAATCAATGGCTTTACGCCTTGCAAACGAATTATCAGATGCTTCTGATAATAAAGGTGCAGCGGTTAAGAAACGTGAAGACGTTCACCGTATGGCTGAAGCTAACAAAGCATTTGCTCACTATCGTTGGTAATAAGCTTTTGAATTTAAAGGGCTTCATCATTGATGAAGCCTTACCCTTATATAAACAGATATTAAACTAAACAAGGTTATAATAATGGCACGTACAACTCCTATTGAAAGATATCGTAATATCGGTATTAGTGCGCACATTGATGCGGGTAAAACGACTACTACTGAACGTATCTTATTCTATACAGGTGTGAGCCACAAAATCGGTGAAGTACACGATGGTGCGGCAACAATGGACTGGATGGAACAAGAACAGGAACGCGGTATCACCATCACCTCTGCGGCAACAACCGCATTCTGGTCTGGTATGTCTCAACAATTTCCACAACACCGTATCAATGTGATTGACACTCCGGGACACGTAGACTTTACTGTTGAAGTAGAACGTTCTATGCGTGTTCTTGATGGTGCGGTAATGGTTTACTGTGCTGTAGGTGGTGTTCAACCTCAGTCTGAAACTGTATGGCGTCAAGCGAACAAATATGAAGTTCCGCGCATTGCATTTGTTAATAAAATGGACCGTACAGGTGCAAATTTCTTACGTGTAGTTGAGCAATTAAAAACCCGTTTAGGTGCTAACGCTGTTCCTCTTCAACTTCCAATCGGTGCAGAAGAAAACTTTACCGGTGTTGTTGATTTGATCAAAATGAAAGCGATCAACTGGAACGAAGCTGACCAAGGTATGACCTTCACTTACGAAGACATCCCGGCAAATATGGTTGCAGACTGTGAAGAATGGCGTCAAAACCTTGTAGATGCAGCAGCTGAAGCATCTGAAGAGTTAATGGAAAAATACCTTGGCGGTGAAGAATTAACTGAAGAAGAGATCAAAGCTGGTCTTCGTCAACGTGTATTAGCGAATGAAATCATTTTGGTAACCTGTGGTTCTGCATTTAAGAACAAAGGTGTTCAAGCGATGCTTGACGCTGTAGTTGAATACTTACCAGCACCGACAGACATTCCAGCGATTAAAGGTATTAACCCTGATGAAACTGAAGGTGAGCGTCATGCAAGCGATGAAGAGCCATTCTCTTCATTAGCGTTTAAAATTGCAACTGACCCGTTTGTAGGTAACTTAACCTTCTTCCGTGTATACTCTGGTGTAATCAACTCCGGTGATACTGTGTTGAACTCAGTACGTCAAAAACGTGAACGTTTTGGTCGTATCGTTCAAATGCACGCTAACAAACGTGAAGAAATCAAAGAAGTTCGTGCGGGTGATATTGCTGCGGCAATCGGCTTAAAAGATGTGACGACAGGTGATACATTATGTGCAATTGAAGCACCAATCATCCTTGAGCGTATGGAATTCCCAGAGCCGGTAATCTCTGTTGCGGTAGAACCAAAAACTAAAGCAGACCAAGAAAAAATGGGGATTGCATTAGGTCGTTTAGCACAAGAAGACCCTTCATTCCGTGTTCACACTGATGAAGAATCCGGTGAAACCATCATTTCAGGTATGGGTGAATTACACTTAGATATCATCGTTGACCGTATGAAACGTGAATTCAAAGTGGAAGCGAATATCGGTAAACCACAGGTATCTTACCGTGAAACTATCCGTACCCGTGTTAATGATGTTGAAGGTAAACACGCAAAACAATCTGGTGGTCGTGGTCAATACGGTCATGTTGTTATCGACTTGTATCCATTAGAGCCGGAAGGTCCGGGTTACGAATTTGTTAACGAAATCAAAGGTGGTGTAATTCCTGGTGAATACATCCCAGCCGTTGACAAAGGTATCCAAGAACAACTTAAATCTGGCCCATTAGCGGGTTATCCGGTAGTTGACCTTGGTGTGCGTTTACACTTCGGTTCATACCATGATGTGGACTCCTCCGAGCTTGCGTTTAAATTAGCGGCTTCTTTAGCATTTAAAGCAGCGTTCGCTAAAGCAAACCCGGTTCTACTAGAGCCAATCATGAAAGTAGAAGTTGAAACACCACCTGAGTATGTGGGTGATGTAATCGGTGATTTAAGCCGTCGTCGTGCAATGGTTAATGGCCAAGAGGCGAACGAATTTGTTGTTAAAATTGATGCAGAAGTTCCACTTTCTGAAATGTTCGGTTATGCAACAGACTTACGTTCACAAACCCAAGGTCGTGCATCATACTCAATGGAACCGTTAAAATATGCTGAAGCGCCAACAAGTGTTGCTGCTGCAGTAATCGAAGCTCGTAAAAAATAATATTTTTGTAACATAATAGCGGTATAAAGTTCTTAGTTTTTATACCGCACTTTTAGGAAACATTAGCAATGTCTAAAGAAAAATTT
>NZ_MLAJ01000014.1 GCF_002000485.1 Rodentibacter ratti
GAAGGTTTAATGCAGTGGGAAAACGAGGTGATTGCTGTCAGAATATTAGTTTACTGCTTAGATAGCGTTGAGATTTATTACCAAAAATGGAATAATCGCCACTAATAAAATGACAGAATTAGCCACAAAAATAAAGGCGACGGAAAGGTCGCCTTGTTTTAAAACGGCTTTGTGCAACTGCTACATAATATCGGGTTTTTCAACCGCACTTTTGTTTTATTATTTGATTAGAAAGGAGAAAAAATGGCTGATCCGCATATTCAATCCCCAATGGACGTTTGGGATAACATCACGGTAATTATTTATCGAGCAGGGTTTGTTGTCGCTGCTTTTGGCGTTTTACTCTTGACTTGGTTTCCCAATACGGCAGAAATTGCAATTTTAATTGCTGCGACCTGTTGTGCTTCATCTTTGCATATTTATCTCAAACATTTTCGCTTAACATTTCAATTTGCCACTTGGATTGGCTTGGTTTGCGCTATTTTAGGTTGGCATGAACTGGCATTAGGCGGCGCATTGGTCACCCTAGGTGGGCTTTGTTTTAAAGAATACTTTTGTTTCCGAGTGCCGTTATTAAATTTACAACCTATTTTTGTGGCGATACTCTGGTTTGTTTGGGTATTTGAAGGCGGAATATTGACTCGAATTTTATCACTTATTGTTGGCGTATTGCTGCTATTGCTTGCGATTCAAAAATGGCGAATGCCGTTGCATTTTGATATTGGGGATAAAACAAAATATCAGGTTTAAATAGGGTATTATGTAGCAAATGCACAAAAACAGAAACTTCAACGATATGTAAACATTGTATGTGTCCGTTATAAAATCAAATCATTTCAATAGGTTAAAATTAGGACACAGGTAGGCTCTCCCTACAAGCTAACCCAAAAACAGATTTGTGCAATTGCTACAAAATAAAAAGAGCGGTCAATTTTACCGCTCTTTTTTACATATTATTAATGTAGATAAGTCACTACAACTAAGAATACTTTTAATAGTGACGCATTAATTAAGTCAATAAAGAATGCTCCCACCATTGGTACGATTAAGAATGCCTTGTGAGACGCACCGAAACGGCTTGTAATCGCTTGCATATTTGCCACCGCAGTCGGTGTTGCACCTAAACCGAAACCACAGTGTCCCGCACTCAGTACAATCGCATCATAATCTTTACCCATCGCGCGGTAAGTCACATAAATTGCGAAGAATGCCATAAAAGCAACTTGAATTGCTAGGATAATTAATACATCCGTTGCAAGACCGGCTAATTCCCAAAGTTTTAGTGACATTAATGCAATAGCTAAGAAAATGGACAAGCCCACACTACCGAGAACATCAATGGCAGAATCAGCCACACGGAATTTGAAAATATGTGCCAATGCATTACGAATAATCACACCGGTAAACAAACACCAAACGAAAGTTGGCAATTGTAATGCCGTGCCTTTTGTAATGCTGTCGAGGTATTGACCGATTAATAAACAGAAAGACATCATTGCAATGGTTTCAATGATAGAACGTGCGTTCACTTTACGTTGGTAGGTCGGATGTTCAAAGGCTTCTTGCACATCATCAACCTCATCATTTTCCGGATTTTCCCCTTGTTTTTGACGATTTAATAAGAAACGTGCTACCGGGCCGCCAATAATACCGCCGAAAACTAAACCGAATGTGGCACAAGCCATCGCGATTTCTGTCGCCGCCGGTAAGTTAAATTCTTTGATGAAAGTTTCAGCCCAAGCGGCACCGGTACCATGACCGCCGGTTAAGGTGACAGAGCCTGCTAATAAACCATAGGCAGGGTCAATACCTAAAATTTGCGTACCGGCAATACCGATCACGTTTTGGAAGAAAATTAATGCAGCTGCAACAAAGAGGAAAATAATGAGTGGCTTCCCCCCTTTAATTAAACGGGCAAAGTTTGCACTTAAACCAATTGATGAGAAAAAAACTAACATCATTGTAGTTTGCAGGCTTTTCTCAAAAGTAAATGAAGTACCATCTACTTGGTACCAAATGGTTAATGCGATAGCGACAATGAAACCGCCGACAACCGGTTCGGGAATGTTAAAATTTTTCAGTACACTAATACGTTTTACTAGAAAATAGCCTAATAATAAGACAAGGCTTGCAAGAGCAAGTGTTTGATAAGTATCAAATACAATATTCACGAAATATCCTCCTGTAGTTGGTTTCGGAAAATTTATATGTTGTGCTCAGGTTCAATGATCACAATATCTACATTACTGTGTAAACCCCGAGGGAGTGGTGAGCCTTTTCTGCCACGCTCTGCTCGGAATTTTTGTAGGTCCTCCGGCTTTAATGTAATTTTTCGTTTGCCGGAGTGGAACTCAAGGCTGGCTTGATCTGAAATGAGCAATAATTTGACTAATAATTCGCTGCGATCTTTTGCATTCGCGGCAGAAATACTCACAATTTTATTGCCTTTACCTTTTGATAATGTCGGCAAATCTTGTACCGGGAAAATCAACATTCTGCCGGCTGAAGTCAAGGCAACGAGAAGTGCGGTTGAATCCGGCAGAATTTTAGGCTGCAACACTTTGGCATTTTCCGGTAAAGAAATCAAGGCTTTTCCTGCTTTATTGCGTGCAATTAAATCTTCAAATTTACAAATGAAGCCATAGCCCGCATCAGATGACATCAGTAGTGACTGCTGTTCCGGCTCCATAATGACATGTTCAATGGTTGCGCCAGCCGGGAGGGTTAGTCTCCCCGTGAGCGGTTCACCCTGTGAACGGGCGGAAGGTAAAGTAAGCGGGTCAATAGCATAGCTACGTCCCGTACTATCAATGAAAACGGCAGCTTGATTGCTCTTACCGCAAGCATGGGCAAGATACCCATCTCCAGCTTTATAACTTAATGCTTTCGGATCAATATCGTGTCCTTTCGCACAGCGTACCCAGCCCATTTCCGATAAAATCACAGTAACCGGTTCTGCCGGTGTCATTTCGCTTTCTGAAATGGCTTTTGCCTCTTCCCGTTCGACTAATTGTGACATCCGTGGGCTAGCATATTTTTTGGCATTTTCTTGGATTTCTTTTTTGATGAGCGTATTGAGACGACGTTCAGAACTTAAAATTGCTTCTAAATTTGACCGCTCTTTTTCTAATTCATCTTGCTCTGCACGGAGTTGGTGTTCTTCTAACTTCGCTAAATGACGCAAGCGTAAATTTAAAATAGCGTCGGCTTGTTCATCCGTTAGATTAAAACGAGCCATAAGTTCTGTTTTGGGATCGTCCTCATGGCGAATAATCTCGATCACTTCATCAATATTTAAGAAAGCAATCATTAATCCTTCTAAAATATGCAAACGGGAAAGCACTTTATCCAAGCGATATTGCAAACGGCGTGTTACGGTCGTACGGCGGAAATGTAACCATTCGTTGAGAATTTGCACTAACCCTTTTACTGCCGGTTTGTGATCAAGCCCGATCATATTCATATTCACCCGATAGCTTTTTTCAAGATCGGTGGTGGCGAATAAATGTGCCATCAGGGCATCGGTATCCACGCGATTAGAACGAGGGACGATCACAATCCGAATCGGATTTTCGTGATCGGCTTCGTCACGAATATCTTCCACCATCGGCAATTTCTTTGCCGTCATTTGATCGGCGATTTGGGCAATGATTTTAGACGGAGAAGATTGATGAGGAAGGGCGGAAATAATGATTTCTCCCTCTTCTTTTTTCCAAGTCGCCCGCATTTTGATCGAGCCGCGCCCCTGTTCGTAAATTTTGCGAATTTCCGCTTTGGGTGAAATAATTTCCGCTTCCGTTGGGAAATCAGGGCCTTGCACAATATTTAACAGATCATCAAGGCAGGCTTTAGGGTTATCCAGTAAGTGAACCGCCGCATCGGCAATTTCGTTAATGTTGTGAGGGGGAATATCCGTTGCCATTCCCACCGCAATCCCCGTGGTACCGTTAAGTAATATGTGGGGTAAACGTGCCGGCAAATATTGCGGTTCTTCCAAAGTACCATCAAAGTTTGCTTGATAATCCACAGTGCCTTGTCCTAGCTCGGAAAGTAATATTTCAGAAATTTTGGACAGGCGTGATTCCGTATAACGCATTGCTGCAAAGGATTTAGGATCATCCGGTGCGCCCCAGTTGCCTTGACCGTCCACTAATGGATAACGATAAGAAAAAGGTTGAGCCATTAATACCATGGCTTCATAGCAAGCGGAATCCCCATGAGGGTGGAATTTACCTAACACATCCCCCACGGTACGGGCGGATTTTTTGTATTTTGCCGTGGCGTTTAAGCCAAGTTCCGACATGGCATAAACAATACGGCGTTGCACCGGTTTTAAACCGTCGCCGATAAAAGGCAATGCACGATCCATAATGACGTACATTGAATAATTAAGATAGGCACTTTCGGTAAAAGTGCGAAGCGGCATTTGCTCGATGCCTTCGTAGTTGATATTTGTGGTCATATAATTGTTTCGTTTATAAAATTTTCCCAGTTGAACGCCCAAAAATTATTAAAAATTTGACCGCACTTTATTCATTCTTTTAGATTATTTCTTGGTTGCGCCACTTTCCATATCTGCGTGGTTGTGCTGTATCATCCCTTTGTGGCTGTCGATTTCATAGGGGACTGGTTGCGGTTTTTGTGGGTTAGGATCATTTTTAATCGGTTCATCTTTTAATTTACCGGAATAAATTGCCGGATTTTTTTCTCCCGTTACCACAATTTGTCCCATTGTCCCCTTGTTAGCGGCACGAAAAATGGAATGATCCATAAACACATAAGTGCCGGGAACATCAATTTGGGTTTCGACAATCGTCGCACCACCTGACGGAATCAGCGTGGTTTGCACATTGTGATTAATTAATGTCCCGCCTTCCACATAGACATTATCAAACACCGCACCGATTAAATGGAATGATGAAATCAAATTAGGGCCGGCGTTGCCGACAAATAAACGAATTTTTTCACCGGTTTTGGCTTGGAGTGCGTTTTCCCCCATCATTGATCCCACTTTGCCGTTGAACAGCACATAATCAGGGCGCTCATCAATGGCTTTGCTCATGCTAAAGGGTTGCAAACCCGGTTCGCCAAATCGTCCTTTAACGTAGAATTCGCTTTGCATAATATAAAATTCACGATCGACTTTGGGTAAGCCTTCCTTTGGTTCTACTAAGATTAAACCATACATACCTTTGGCAAGATGAACTGCCACCGGTTGACTACCGCAATGGTACAAATAAATGCCCGAACGCAGCGCCTTAAATTGAAACGTGCCGGTTCTGGTTGGTGCGGTTTCACTGGCGATGGCTCCGCCCATCGGTGCTGAGGCAGCGTGAAAATCAATACTATGAGACATCATTGAGCTGGCCGAGTTGGAAAGTTGTACTTCTACCACATCGCCCTCCCGCACCCGAATAAATGGGGCGGGCACATTGCCATTGAATGTCCAAAATTTGTATTGTACCCCTTCCATCAATGCCATAATTTTTTCAAGTGCGGTCAGTTTTACCACCACTTTTGCCGAATAATTGCGATCAACAGGTTTTGGCACCTGTGGTGCGAGTGTGATTTCCGCTTCAATTTCAGGTAGTTCTGTGAAAGTTTTTTCCATGGTTTTGCCTTCCGCTTGAACCGGCATTTGAATTAAGCCTGCACCGAGACTCAAGGTGGCAATGCTTAATGTGGTATTCTTAAGAAAATCACGGCGTTGTTCGTTCATTTTTTACCTGCTTTATTGTCAATTACACGGCTAAATCTACTTGATCACCCTTGGTTTGCAACCAGTTTTTGCGATCTTCAGAACGTTTTTTCGCCAACAACATATCCATCAGTTCTAAGGTTTCTGTGCCTTGTTCTTCTTCTGAATTGTAGGTAAGTTGCACAAGGCGGCGGGTATTTGGGTCCATGGTGGTTTCCCGCAATTGAGCAGGATTCATTTCACCCAAACCTTTAAAACGTTGAACATTCGGTTTACCTTTCTTATTTTTCAGACGCTCTAAAATCGCTTCTTTTTCGCCTTCATCCAAGGCGTAGAACACTTCTTTATTTAAATCAATACGATAAAGGGGAGGCATTGCCACATAAACGTGTCCCCCTTGCACCAATTTAGGGAAATGGCGTAGAAACAAGGCACAAAGTAAGGTGGCGATATGCAAGCCATCGGAATCCGCATCCGCCAGAATACAGACTTTTCCATAACGTAATTGGGACAGATCATCACTGTCCGGATCGATGCCTAATGCAACGGCGATGTCGTGAATTTCGGTGGAACCCAGTACCTGTTCCGGTGAGACTTCCCAAGTGTTTAAAATTTTCCCACGCAAGGGCAAAATTGCTTGATATTCACGATCTCGGGCTTGTTTGGCAGAGCCGCCGGCAGAATCTCCTTCCACTAAAAATAATTCGGTTTTTTCCAGATCTTGCGAGCCACAATCGGCTAATTTACCCGGTAATGCAGGGCCGCTCACCAGTTTTTTGCGAACCACTTTTTTAGCCGCACGCAAACGGCGTTGAGCAGAGCTTATCGCCATTTCGGCGAGTTTTTCCGCATCTTGCACATTTTGGTTAAGCCATAAACTAAAGGAATCTTTTAAAACGCCGCTCACAAAGACCGCACTTTGACGAGATGATAAGCGTTCTTTGGTTTGACCGGCAAATTGGGCATCTTGCATTTTGAGGGAAAGAATGTAAGCACAGCGATCCCAAATATCGTCAGCGGTGAGTTTGACTCCACGAGGGAGCAAATTGCGAAATTCGCAAAATTCACGAAGCGCATCAAGCAAACCTTGACGTAAACCATTGACGTGTGTGCCGCCTTGAATGGTCGGGATCAAATTCACATAGCTTTCACCGATTAACTCGCCACCTTCAGGTAGCCATAATAATGCCCAGCTAACCGCTTCATTACTCCCTTTAAATTCGCCTACGAAAGGTTTTTCCGGCAGGGTTTCATAGCCATTAACGGCTTCAATAAGATAGTCGGACAAGCCGTCTTCATACAGCCATACATCCTGTGTATTGTTGACTTTATCGGTGAATTTGATTTCCAGCCCTGAACAAAGCACGGCTTTGGCACGTAATAAATGACGTAGGCGGCTGACGGAAAATTTTGCACTGTCGAAATATTTGGCATTGGGCTTGAAATGAACGGTGGTGCCGGTGGTGCGTCTGCCACAGGTACCGATCACTTCTAATTCTTCCACTTTTACCCCGTTTTCAAAGGCGATTTTATACACTTCACCATTGCGTTTGACTTGAATATCCACCCGTTCGGAAAGGGCGTTCACGACGGAAATTCCCACACCGTGTAAGCCGCCGGCAAATTCATAGTTTTTGTTGGAAAATTTACCGCCTGCGTGGAGTTTGGTTAAAATCACTTCTACACCGGAAACCCCTTCTGTCGGGTGAATATCCACCGGCATTCCCCGACCGTTATCAATCACTTCAAGGGATTGATCGGCGTGCAAAATCACTTCAATTTTGCTGGCAAAGCCGGCAAGCGCCTCGTCCACACTGTTATCAATCACTTCTTGTGCAAGGTGATTCGGGCGGGTGGTGTCGGTGTACATACCGGGGCGAATTTGCACCGGTTCAAGATCTTTTAAAACCGTAATTTCTTGAGCTGAATACTGAGTTGTCATTTTTAGGTTATTCGTTTAATAGAGAAAATTGTGAGAGAGTGTATCAAAAAGAGCGGTCATTTTCGACCGCACTTTCTAGTTATATAAACTTGGATCAGTTTCATTTGGGCGTGTTTTAAAGCGGCGATGTAGCCACATATATTGCTCCACACCTTTTAGAATTTCTTTTTCTACAAGGCGATTCATTCGTATTGCAATGCTCGTTTCATCCTCTAAATCCGTGAAATCCACCGGGGGGGAAATACTCACCGTATAGCCGGAACCATCTCGATTGCGAAGCGGCGCAAAGGGGATGATTTTACTTTTCGGAGAAGATTTTAATAGATAGTAGCTACCGGTGGTGGTGCACGCATCGGGCACGGCAAAAAACGGCACAAACACTGCATTTTTTCGTCCATAATCGTGGTCGGGCGCATACCAAATAGTTTCACCTTGGCGTAAGGCTTTAATCATACCGCGAAGATCTTTACGATCCAGCATATCTTTGTTTGAACGCAAACGCCCTTGCGTTTGGAGCCAGTCCATAAGTGGATTGTCATTGGGGCGATAGACGCCTAATCCGGGGTGATGTAACCCCACAATGCGTGCGCCCAGTTCCAATGTGAGAAAATGGACACCGACAAAGATAATGCCGTCTTGTTGGTTCTCTTTGAGATGATGTAACCCCTCAATTTTCGACCATTTTCTTATGCGGGCATCAGACCAAAACCATGCCATACCCGTTTCAATGATCGCCATACCCACCGAACGTAAATTTTCTTGTAACAGCGTTTCACGTTCATTTTCCTGCATATCGGGAAAGCAAAGTTCTAGATTTCGGCGCGTAATAGTGGCACGGCGTTTACCAATGCTTAAATGGGCAAAAAGCCAGCCTAATCCGTTTCCAATATGGCGTAAAATCGGGTAGGGCAATAAAAGTAATATACGCCAAATCCCCACAGCAAGCCAAAATCCCCAGTATTTGGGGGCAAGAAAAGCACGTTGAAAAGTCGGGAGTTTGCTATTTTTCATTGGAGGTTAATGATTCATTCTTGGTGAAATTGCGCGGTAGTTTAACGTAAAAATGACTTGTGGTAAAATCACGCCAATTTTTTCTAAGAGAGAACAGTATGGCTCAGTATTTAGCAGAATTTAAACAGGCAAAAGTCCTTGTATTAGGCGATGTAATGCTTGATCGTTATTGGTTTGGTGCCACCAATCGAATTTCACCTGAAGCCCCGGTACCGGTGGTTCGAGTGCAAGAAAATGAAGAGCGGGCAGGCGGTGCGGCTAACGTGGCGATGAATATTGCCTCCTTGAATGTACCGGTTCAGTTGATGGGCTTGATTGGGCAAGATGAAACCGGAGCGGCATTATCGAATCTGCTGAAAGAGCAACATATTGATTGCAATTTTGTGGCATTGAGCACTCACCCGACGATTACCAAATTGCGTATTTTATCCCGTCATCAACAGTTGTTACGCCTTGATTTTGAAGAAGATTTCCAAAATGTTGATTGTGAAGATTTGCTTGTAAAACTGGAAAGTGCGGTCAAAAATTACGGTGCTTTGGTACTGTCTGATTATGGTAAAGGGACATTAAAAGAAGTGCAAAAAATGATTCAAATTGCACGCAAAGCGAATGTACCGGTGCTCATTGATCCAAAAGGCACGGATTTTGAGCGTTATCGTGGGGCGACCTTACTCACTCCAAATATGGCAGAATTTGAAGCGGTGGTGGGCAAATGCAACACAGAAGAGGACATCATTGAAAAAGGCTTGAAGTTAATTTCTGACATAGAATTGACCGCACTTTTGGTGACCCGTTCAGAAAAAGGGATGACTTTACTTCGTCCAAATCAAGAACCTTATCATTTACCCACCGTGGCGAAAGAAGTCTTTGATGTGACCGGCGCAGGGGATACTGTGATCAGTGTCTTGGCAACCGCGCTTGCAGATGGGCGTTCTTTTGAAGAAGCCTGTTATTTAGCCAATGTCGCCGCAGGCATTGTGGTGGGTAAATTGGGAACTTCAACGGTTTCTACCGTAGAACTGGAAAATGCCATTCATGCCCGTCCGGAAACCGGTTTTGGTATTATGAGCGAAGCGCAACTCAAAGAGGTTGTCAAACAAGCGAAAGCCCGTGGTGAAAAAATTGTGATGACGAATGGCTGTTTTGATATTTTGCATCCGGGCCATGTGTCTTATCTTGAAAATGCCCGTAAATTGGGAGATCGCCTTATTGTTGCGGTAAATAGCGATGATTCTGTGAAACGCTTAAAAGGCGAAAGCCGCCCAATCAATAATCTTGATACCCGAATGGCAGTATTAGCGGGGTTGTCGTCAGTCGATTGGCTTGTTCCTTTCACCGAAGATACACCACAACGCTTAATTGGCGAAATCCTACCGGATTTACTGGTGAAAGGTGGCGATTATAAACCGGAAGAGATTGCCGGCAGCCAAGAAGTGTGGGCAAACGGTGGAGACGTGAAAGTACTAAACTTTGAAAACGGTTGCTCCACTACTAATGTGATTGAAAAAATTAAAGCATTGAAAGAATAAGCATAAAAGGTTGGGAAATCCCAACCTTATTTAGTTCATCCTAGTATTTATCTACTTTTAGAAAAAGAGCATCTATTACTTGATTTTGTTTTATTCTACTTATAGAATGCGCTTTCCTTGTCATCGCTGGGTTAGAGATCGGCGAATGATGTATCAACAACACTACCTTTTAGGAGTAAAAAATGTCTCTAAGTACTGAAAAAAAAGCAGCAATTGTTGCTGAATTTGGTCGTGATGCGAAAGATACCGGTTCTTCCGAAGTACAAATCGCATTATTAACTGCACAAATCAACCACTTACAAGCTCACTTTGCTGAGCACAAAAAAGACCACCATGGTCGTCGTGGTTTATTACGTATGGTTTCTCGTCGTCGTAAGCTTTTAGACTACTTAAAACGTACTGATCTTGCTTTATACCAAAGCACCATCGCTCGTTTAGGTTTACGTCGCTAATTTTTATTACGATATTTAACAGAAAAAGCCCTCGATTTTCGAGGGCTTTTTGCATCCGTTCTATGATAGAAAAAATTGACCGCACTTTTGATTATCGTCGCAGCAATGGGACTTAGTACCCGGGGCATCGGTTTTTCTGAGGTAAAGAAAAACTTTCGTTCGGTAATTCAAATAATACTTCATCAATTTTCGAAAGATGGAGGCTGAGCCAATGTTTATTTACCCATGCTCTCCAATGAGTGATTTTATAAAAAATCTGCACCCGTTGGGGTGCAGATTAAAGTACTGTTGATTTATTTTATGTTTTTAACGATTAATAATCTTCAGGATTATAACCATAGTAGGCTCTTGTTAAAATCACTTCCATATCTGCCACTAGCGGTAAGCGTGGATTAGCCGGGGAGCATTGGTCTTCAAAGGCGAGTAAGGCCACATCACGGCGGGCATCCATCCAGGCTTTTTCATCCAAGCCTTGTGCCTTGAAGGACATTTTTATACCACAGCGTTCCGCTAAATCATAGCAGGCTTGGGCAAAGGATTTCACCCCTTCTTCCGGTGTGGCGCAAGGTAAACCAAGCATACGGGCGATTTCTTGGTATTTCACATCCGCTTTGTAGTAGTTATATTTTGGCCAAGTCGCAGTTTTTTCCGGGTGGGTACCGTTATAACGAATCACATGCGGCATTAAAATGGCGTTGGTGCGACCGTGTGGCGTGTGGAAACGCCCACCGATTTTGTGTGCCAAAGAGTGGTTCATCCCCAAGAATGCATTGGCAAATGCCATTCCCGCCATGGTGGAGGCGTTATGCATTTTTTCCCGTGCTTCCGGATCTTTTTCTTTCACGGAGCGTTCTAAATTTTCAAATACCAATTTGATCGCTTGTAATGCTAAACCGTCGGTGAAATCGTTGGCAAGCACGGAAACGTAGGCTTCGGTTGCGTGGGTAAGCACATCTAGACCGGTGTCAGCCGCAACGTGAGCCGGAACAGTCATCACAAGAGCCGGATCCACAATGGCCACCGTTGGCGTTAAGGAATAGTCGGCGATTGGATATTTTTTATCGCCTTCGGTAATTACCGCAAACGGAGTGACTTCGGAACCCGTGCCGGAAGTGGTTGGGATACCAATGAAGCGTGCTTTGCGTCCTAATTGTGGGAATTTGAAGGCACGTTTACGAATGTCCATAAATTTTTGTACAAGATCACGGAAATCCACTTCAGGCTGTTCATAGAATAGCCACATTACTTTTGCGGCATCCATGGCGGAACCGCCGCCAAGAGCAATGATCGTGTCCGGTTGATAGTTGCGTAATAATTCCGTACCACGGCGTACGGTTTCGATAGACGGATCGGGTTCCACATCCGCAAAAAGTTGGTAGGTGACGTGGTTACCACGAGCGGTAATTTGTTTCGCAATTTTTTCAACAAAACCTAAATCAACCATTGTGCGATCAGTGACGATCACCACACGCTCCATCCCCTTCATTGACTGTAAGTATTGAATTGAATCCCGTTCAAAGTAAATTTTTGAAGGCACTTTAAACCATTGCATATTATTTCTCCGTCTTCCCACACGTTTTATGTTAATTAAATTGACCGCACTTACGTTGTTGCCCACGGAGTTTTTGCCGTAAGAACCGCAACCAAGCGTGAGGGAGGGAAGGAAGGAGTTATACACATCACCGATGCCGCCGAAGGTGGAAGGAGAATTCCAAATGACACGAATGGCTTTAACACGTTCACCAAATTCTTTTGCCAATTCGGCATTGTTGGTGTGAATTGCCGCAGAGTGACCCAACCCGTGGAATTCGACCATTTGTTCCGCTTTATTTAAGCCGTCTTCAGTCGAGGTGGCTTTCACTAAGGCAAGTACCGGCGATAATTTTTCACGGGTGAGTGGTTCTTTTTCGCCCACTTCTTTACATTCCGCCAATAAAATATTGGTACGTGGCGGCACTTTAAAGCCCGCTTGTTCGGCAATCCAGGTGGCAGGTTTACCCACGACATTGGCGTTAAGTTTTGCCCCGGCACAGTTTTTGCTGTCTGCTTTTACGCCAAACATTAATTCTTCCAACATGGCTTTTTCTTTTTTATTCACCAAATATACGCCGTAAGATTGCATTTCTTTTACAAAATCGGCGTAGATTTCTTCATCGACAATAGCGGCTTGTTCGGAGGCACAGACCATGCCGTTATCAAAGGATTTTGACATCACAATATCATGCACGGCTTGTTTTAAGTTTGCAGATTTTTCCACATACGCTGGCACATTCCCTGCCCCTACGCCAAGTGCCGGTTTTCCGCAAGAGTAGGCAGCTTCCACCATGGCATTACCGCCTGTGGCTAAAATGGTCGCAATGCCGGGATGTTTCATTAATGAGGATGTACCTTCCATTGACGGATGTTCGATCCATTGAATACAATTTTTCGGTGCACCGGCTGCCACTGCCGCTTCATAGACAATACGTGCCGCATGAGCGGAAGACTGTTGAGCGGAAGGGTGGAAAGCAAAGACGATAGGATTACGGGTTTTTAAGGCAATTAATGATTTGAAAATAGCGGTTGATGTTGGGTTGGTGGTCGGGGTTATCCCACAAATCACGCCGACCGGATCCGCAATTTCAGTGATACCCGTTACATCATCTTCGCTAATCACGCCAACGGTTTTTAAATTGCGCATATTGTTCACCACATACTCACAGGCAAACAGGTTTTTGGTGGCTTTATCCTCAAATACACCACGACCGGTTTCTTCGTAGGCGTGCATTGCCAGAACACCGTGCTGATCGAGGGCGGCAACGGAAGCTTTCGCTACAATATAATTGATCTGTTCTTGATCAAGTTGGCGGAATGCTTCAAGTGCAACTAAGCCTTTTTCTACCAAGACATTGACTTCTGCTTGAGCCGGGCTAATGGCATTTTCGACTGCATTACTCATTGTTTTCTCCTAAAGTTTTTAAATTATTACTAGGAATGATTATACGTTGTGGCTTTTGTGATCTCGATCACATTTGTGGACTATTTGATGAAAACCTGATCATGATCAACTTACCCAAAAGAGGTATGAGGTTTTAAAGGTTCGTTATTGATTTCTTCATTCAATTTATTTGTAACAACCGAGTTTCGTTTTTACTTTTTAAGGAAATTTTACGAATTTCGGTCTGTGAGGGGTGTAGAGCCACAAAGTAGCTGAGATAAATTAACTCATACTGCTTGTATGGCGTGAAGAACGAACATTGTGCGGCGACATAATACCGAAAAAATAAAAAGTGCGGTTAAAATTAACCTCACTTTTGCTATTCGGTTTTGGCTTCTTCAATTGGGATCTTATCCAACACATCCCATAAACTACCACGAGGAGGGGATGGGTTTGTGGGTGGAGGCGTGGTTGAAGATGAGCAGAAGGTTTGTCCTTTGTTCGCCCATACTGGAATAGTTCGGTTACTGCTACAATCCCAGCTACCATACTGCGTAATGCCAACCCATTTTATCGAGGCAGGCTTTTGGAGTTTTAATTTTTCAATGTAAACTCGGTTGAGATAGTCCCTATAAATTTGTAATGCTCCTGATGCTCCGGTCAGTTTGGTTTCTCCATTGTCGTCACGTCCAAGCCAAATGGTGCTGACATTTCGTCCGTCAATGCCGACAAACCAGGTATCACGTGCATCATTTGTTGTGCCTGTTTTACCGGCAAGTTGAAGCCCGGCATAATCATTTTGCAGACTACGTGCCGTGCCACGTTCGACAGTTTTTTGCATGGCAAATAGAGTTTGGAATGCCGCTTCTTGTGGTACAACTTGTTTGGCGGTTTTATCGTGCTGATAAATCAGATTACCTTGACGATCCGTGATACTGTCTATTGTACTCAAATCAATCCGACCACCTTGATTTGCGATAGTCTGATAAAGTTTTGTCACGTCATAAGGTGAAATGGTATAGGAACCAAGTAACATTGCCGGCACTTTAGGGATTTCTATATTGTCCCAACCCATCGCTTTTTGTGTGTCGATAACATTTGCCAAACCCACTTTCATACCAATATTTACTGTTGGAATATTTAATGATCGGGCGAGGGCATCCATTAGCATGACCGAACCGCTGTATTTACGGTCATAATTACGTGGCTGCCAAGGTGGGCTGCCTTTTATGTTAATCGTGATAGGCTGATTATTAATTGGCGTATTTAAACGGAACTGTTCGGGGTTCGAAAGTGCGGCTAAATAAATGGATGGTTTTACCAGTGAACCAATTTGGCGTTTTGCCATTAATGCACGGTTGAAACCAGCATACTGTGTTTGTAATCCTCCTACAACGGCGCGAATTTCACCTGTACGATAATCAGCGACAATCATCGCCCCTTCTAAATGAGGATTTTTAGTTTGTACTTGCAATTTAGAAACTGTGTTTACTACCGCATTTTCCGATTGTTCCTGCTGTTTTAAATCCATTGTGGTAAAAATACGGGCACCGAGTAAACCAGACATTTTAAGGTCGCCAAGCTGACGGCGTAAGTCACTCTGTAAAGTTTGAATAAAGGCAGGGTATTTGCGCGAAATTTGCCCTTTGGCTTGCACACCGAGTGGACGTTTACTCAGTAATTCGTAAAGTTCGTCACTGATCATTTGGTGATCAAGCATCAGTTTTAACACAACATTGCGGCGTTCAAGGGCATTTTTCGGGTTACGCCAAGGATTATAAAGCGAAGGTCCTTTTACCATTCCCACTAGCAAAGCAATTTGATCCAAACTAATTTCACGAATGGAACGTCCGAAATAAAATTGACTGGCAAGTTCAAAACCGTGGATTTGCGTATCCCCGTTTTGTCCGAGATAAATTTCATTGAGATAGGTTTCGAGGATGCGGTTTTTATTATAACGCCAGTCTAGAATTAGAGACATTAACGCTTCGTTGGCTTTACGTGTAATAGTACGTTCGCTTGATAAAAAAAGGTTTTTGACTAATTGTTGTGTTAATGTACTGCCACCTTGAACGGTTTGTCCGGCACGGATATTTGCAATTAATGCACGTGCAATTCCCACGGGATTAATTCCACTATGCTCATAAAAACGGCGATCCTCCGTTAAAATCAGTGTATCGATCAATAAACGAGGGTAATTTTGTAGGGGAATTGCAAGGCGATCTTCGTTGTCTGAGGCCAACATTGCGATAAGTTTAGGAGCTAGACGAAATTCATCAATAGCTTGAACGGCAACAAGATCTTCAATTCGGCTTAATTTATTATCCGTAAAACGTAGGCGTAATACCCGCTGAGGTTCAGGTTTATCGGGGAAAGGAAAAGCACGACGTAAAACAACGATAGTATCATCTTCCAACTTAAAATCACCCGGTGCTGCAACCATGGTAGTTTGACGGTATTCGTTATTAAGTAAAATTTGAATGACTTCGTCAAAAGCAAGATGATCGCTAATTTTGACACTTTCAATGCGGCTATATACTTCTGCCGGTAAATGCCAAATTTGTCCATCCATTTTGGAACGAATTTGCCAGTCTAAGTAGCCGCCATAAAATATTGCCAGTACTGCTGCAGTGAAACTGCTTTTGAGTAGAAACATTTTGCAAGCATGACGCTTGCTTGGTTTCGATTCTTGGCTTTTTTCTTGTTCGTTGTTTTCTGCTGTCATCGTTGGCTATGCAATAAAATCAATGTAGGCGTTAAGGAAATGAATGAAATCAGGCGTGCCGCAAAAAGCAATACTTTCTTCGTCATAATAATGGAAATCCTCTTCTAATATCTCATCGGATTCCATCATCAGGTTATTGGCACGAATCATCACTTCATCAGCATTTAAAAAGAGCGTATATTCCGCACCAATTAAACGGGCTTCTTGATTTTCAACTAATTGTTGGGCGGTAGAAAGAGCGGTCAAAATCGCTTGTGGATTTGACCGCACTTCCGTATTAAACCAGTTAGCGAGGGCAATGTGTTCCATGGAACATTTAACCGTGACATTGCCCAAGTGCGACGTAAATTGAAAATCCATCTTAGATACTGAAAGAGGAGCCGCAACCGCAGGTGCTGGAGGCATTCGGATTGTTAACAATAAAACGGGATCCTTCCAAACCTTCTATGTAATCCACAGTGCCACCGATTAAATATTGTAAACTCATGGGATCAATGACAAGTTGAACGCCGGATTTTTCGATAGTTAGGTCACCTTCGTTCACCTTTTCATCAAAGGTAAAACCATATTGGAAACCGCTACAACCGCCCCCGGTGATATAAACACGCAGTTTAAGATTATTATTTTCTTCTTCGCTAATTAAACTTTTTACTTTATTGGCAGCCGCATCGGTAAATGTAAGAGGGACGGCAATATTATCTGTCATATTCTTTTCCACTTTCCTAAAATTTGAATTGAGTTATTATCTAATAACCGACTAAGGCATTCAAGATTTTTCACGGAAATCGTGCTATAATTCGCACTATATTAAGTTTAAACAGAGGGAATAAAATGGCGATTCCATTGAGAACTGAAGAAGAAATTGTAAAACTTCGCAAAGCCTGTAAATTGGCTTCGGATGTATTGGTGATGATCGAACCTTATGTCAAAGCGGGCGTGACGACGGGCGAATTAGATCGTATTTGCCACGAGTATATGGTCAATGAACAAAAAGTGATTCCTGCTTGCTTAAATTATCATGGTTTTCCTAAAGCGACCTGTATTTCTATTAATGAGGTGGTTTGCCATGGCATTCCAAGTTCGGACAAAGTGCTGAAAAACGGTGATATCGTCAATATTGATGTGACCGTGATTAAAGACGGCTATTTTGGTGATAATTCAAAAATGTATATTGTGGGCGGTGAAACCAATATCCGTAGTCAGAAGCTGGTGGAAGCGGCACAAGAAGCGCTTTATGTCGGGCTACGCACCGTGAAACCGGGGATTCGCTTAAATGAAATTGGTAAAGCCGTGCAAAAATATACGGAAAGCCAAGGTTTTAGTGTGGTACGGGAATATTGCGGACATGGTATCGGTACAGAATTCCATTGTGATCCGCAAGTGTTACATTATTATGCTGATGATGGTGGCGTGATTTTAAAACCGGGTATGGTGTTTACCATTGAACCGATGATTAATGCCGGTAAAAAAGAAGTGCGTGTCATGGGCGATGGTTGGACGGTGAAAACCAAAGATCGCAGTCACTCCGCACAATATGAGCATCAAATTGTGGTGACAGATACCGGCTGTGAAGTGATGACGATTCGTGATGAAGAAATTCACGAAGGTCGGATTCAACGCATTATGGTGAATGTTTAATAAATTATAGAAGCCCACTTTTGTGGGCTTTCCTTTATAATGCCTATCAAATAAATTTAATCGAGATCATTTATGCTTTTCCCTTTCGAGGTTCATTCTCCCTTCACGCCAAGTGCGGTCAAAATTCAACGTGAAAATCTAAAGCAATTTGAGCTGAACCATTTTTCACAATATTCTATTTTTGAATTGATTGAAAATCGCACGGATTTTTACGATACCTTATTGCAACGCTTATGGTTCCAAATGGCGTTGGATAAACAACCGCAACTTTCCCTGATCGCTGTTGGGGGTTATGGGCGTCGGGAAATGTTTCCACTGTCGGATTTGGATTTTTTAGTGCTAACGGCACAAACTTTGACTACTGAAGTAGAAGAAAAGGTGGCGCAATTTGTTCAGTTCTTGTGGGATTGCGGTTTTGAAGTCGGGCATGCGGTACGCACATTGGCACAATGTGAGAGTGAAGGGCGGGAAGACATCACGATTGCCACCAATTTACTTGAGGCTCGATTTCTCGCCGGAAACCGACCGCACTTTGAGACACTTTGCGAATGGGTAAAGGCCGATGATTTTTGGTCAAAAGAAACCTTCTTTAATGCGAAAGTGCAAGAGCAAACCGAGCGTTATCGGCGTTATCACAACACAAGTTACAATCTTGAACCGGATATTAAATACAGCCCCGGTGGCTTGCGGGATCTGCATTTATTGTATTGGGTGGCATTGCGTCATACCGGCGCACAGACCTTAGCGGCGATTTTACAAAGCGGTTTTATTTATCCGCAAGAGTATCAACAGTTGCAAGAAAGTCAGGCGTTTCTATTTAAAGTGCGGTTCGCTTTACACCTTATTTTGAAACGCTACGACAATCGTTTGTTATTTGATCGCCAAATCAAAGTGAGCGAATTACTGGGTTTCAAAGGGGAAGGCAATCAAGGCGTAGAAAAAATGATGAAACGGTTTTTTCAGTCGCTACAACGGATTTCCCTCATCAGCAATCTTCTGATTCAGCATTACAGAGAACATTTTTTATCCCCTCATTATGATGTCTTTATTCATCAATTAGACGATGATTTTGAGCTGATAAACGAACGTTTATGTTTGCGTAAGCCGAATCTGTTTTTTGAACAACCTGAGCGTATTCTTGATGTATTTTTCTATTTAACCCGGTTTGAACAAGCGACGGTGCATTCCGAAACTTTGCGTAAATTACGCCTTGCACTGGAACAATTACCGCAAAAACTATGTAAAATTCCGGCGGCACGAGAGAAATTTTTACGTTTATTTAATCAAAAAAATGCCATTTCCCGAGCCTTTGTGCCTATGCATCAATATGGTGTCTTGACGGCTTATCTTCCCCAATGGCAGGCAATTGAAGGATTAATGCAATTTGATCTGTTTCATATTTATACGGTGGATGAGCACACCTTACGGGTCATGTTAAAACTGGAAAGTTTTTTACTGGAAGAAAATGCCGCCGAGCATCCTATTTGCCATCGTTTATTTAGTCGATTTTCTGACCGCACTTTGTTGTATGTCGCCGCATTATTTCACGATATTGCAAAAGGGCGGGGCGGCGATCATGCGGAACTCGGGGCGATAGACGTGGCGGAATTTGCCCAATTACACGGTTTTGATCGCCGTGAAACGGATACCTTGAGTTGGTTGGTGAAGTCGCATTTGCTTATGTCTATCACCGCACAACGGCGTGATATTTATGATCCGGAAGTGGTGATGAAATTTGCGGAAGAGGTGCAAAATCAAGTGCGACTGGATTATTTGACTTGTCTTACAGTGGCGGATATTTGTGCCACGAACGGCACGCTTTGGAACAGTTGGAAACGATCGCTTTTTTCTTCTTTGTACGATTCGACAAAACGACAATTTAACCAAGGGATGGTGGAATTATTGGATTACTCGGAAAAATCGGAAGAAAATCGTCGCTTGGCGTGGCAAATCTTGCAGTCTTCATTGCTTTCTGTCTATGAGGAAACCGTCCGACAATTATGGGCGCGTTGCCCTGACGAGTATTTTCTGCGTAATACCCCCAAACAAATTGCGGGACATACGGCATTGTTGGTGGATTTTTCCGGTGAATTGTTGGTTAAAGTGACAAACCGTTTTTCTCTTGGCGGAACGGAAGTGTTTATTTATTGCCAAGATCAACCGCACTTATTTAATAAAGTGGTGACAACCATCGGAGCGAAAAAATTCAGTATCCATGATGCGCAAATTATCACGGCACAAGACGGCTATGTATTCGACAGTTTTATTATTACGGAGATTAACGGCGATTTAGTCAAAGTTGATCGTCGCCGTGAATTAGAAGGGGCGCTGACAAAAGCATTACAAAGCGAGAAACCGTTGCGCTCTCCAATTTCTTTAAATCGCCAATTACAACATTTCACCGTGAAAACGGATGTGCGTTTTTTACACGAAAATAAAACGGAACACACGGAAATGGAATTGATTGCATTGGATAAACCGGGCTTGTTGGCAGAAGTGAGCCAAATCTTCAATGATCTTCAGTTAAATCTGTTAAACGCCAAAATCACGACCGTTGGCGAAAAAGCGGAAGATTTTTTCATCTTAAAAAATAAAGACAATAAAGCCTTAACATTGGAAGAAAGAGAAACGCTGCGTCAGGTTATCGAGCAAAAGATTAAATAAGAAAAAAGTGCGGTTAAATTTGACCGCACTTTTGAAGATTTAACGAAGGGAAGCAAAGGCGATGTCGGCCGCTTCCAGCGTTTTGGAAATATCTTCATCGGTATGTGCTAAAGACATAAAGCCGGCTTCAAATGCAGAAGGGGCAAGATAGATGCCCAAATCTAACATTTTATGGAAGAAAATTTTGAATTTTTCCGTATCACATTTCATCACCTCAGCATAGGAGGTCACTTCTTTTTGATCGGTAAAGAAAATACCGAACATTCCGCCTACATAATTCACGACAAACGGAACATTGTGCTTTTTCGCCAACGTTTTTAAACCTAAACAGAGTTTTTCGGTTTTTTCGGCGAGCTTTTGTTCGTTCCCCGCTGTTTTTAATTCATTTAAACAAGCTAAACCGGCTGCCATTGCGATTGGATTACCGGATAGGGTTCCAGCTTGGTAAACCGGACCTGTTGGCGCAAGATATTCCATCACGGCTTTTTTCCCACCGACAGCGCCCACCGGCATTCCTCCGCCAATAACCTTACCAAGCGTGGTGAGATCCGGGGTTACACCATAATAAGCTTGTGCGCCGGCAAGTGCCACACGGAATCCTGTCATCACTTCATCAATGATGAAAAGTGCGCCGTATTTGTCACAAAGTTCACGTAATCCTTGCAAGAAACCGGTTTGAGGAGGAACACAGTTCATATTGCCGGCCACAGGTTCAATAATGACACAGGCGATACTATCAGGGAATTGTTCAAATAATTCTTTAACCGAATCTAAATTATTGTATTCGGCGGTAAGGGTATGTTTGGCAAAATCTTCAGGTACGCCCGGCGAACTTGGCTGACCGAGTGTCAGCGCCCCGGAACCTGCTTTGACCAAAAGGGAATCCGAATGGCCATGATAGCAACCTTCAAATTTTAAGATTTTATCGCGACCGGTATAACCGCGGGCAAGACGGATTGCCGTCATCGTGGCTTCGGTGCCGGAACTTACCATTCTCACCATTTCAATAGAAGGCATCAGTTCGCAAACCAATTCGGCAAGATCGATTTCTGAAGGTGTGGGCGCGCCGAAACTCAATCCGTTTTCTGCCGCTTTCAATACGGCATTTAAAATAGTGGGGTGGTTATGCCCTAAAATCATTGGACCCCAAGAACCCACATAATCAATATACTGTTTGTTATCCGTATCATAAATATAAGCGCCTTGCGCTTTTTCGATGAATACCGGGGTTCCCCCTACGCCTTTAAAAGCGCGAACCGGGGAATTTACGCCACCGGGAATAATTTGTTGTGCACGAGAGAAAAGTGCGGTCGAATTTGTCATTGTTTTTCCTTCATGATAAAAAGTGGGATATATTGTACTGAAAAATACAGGCTTTGTTAAAAATATCTTTCTTGCTAAATTTTCCTTATGATATCCTTTGCAAAAAATGATGAAGGTCTATTTATGATAAGTCTTATAGTTACTTTTCTTGGCGCATTTTTGACACTGATTGTTATGCGTCCTATCGCCAATAAAATTGGGTTAGTGGATAAACCGAACTACCGTAAGCGTCACCAAGGGGCAATCCCATTAATTGGTGGTGTGTCCCTGTTTATGGGAAATCTCTGTTATTATTTAATGGAGTGGGATCAACTTCGTCTTCCTTATTTATATCTATTTAGTATTTTCGTGCTGCTTGCCATTGGAATCTTAGATGATCGCTTTGATATTAGCCCTTTTTTACGGGCTGGAATTCAAGCAGTACTGGCTATTTTGATGATCGATCTAGGGAATGTTTATCTTGATCATTTTGGGCAAATTTTAGGCCCTTTCCAATTAACTCTTGGTTCTATCGGATTAGTGATCACGGTATTTGCCACTATTGCGATTATTAATGCTTTTAATATGATTGACGGTATCGATGGTTTGTTGGGGGGATTGTCCTGTGTTTCCTTTGCGGCAATTGGTATTTTAATGTTTCGTGACGGACAAATGGATATGGCGCATTGGAGTTTTGCTTTGATTGCGGCCATGCTACCTTATTTAATGTTAAATCTCGGTATTCCGTTTGGACCAAAATACAAAGTCTTTATGGGAGATGCAGGAAGTACGTTGGTGGGTTTTACGATTATTTGGATTTTGTTGTTAAGTACTCAAGGTAAAGGTCATCCAATGAATCCTGTAACGGCACTTTGGGTGATTGCAATACCGCTGATTGATATGGTAGCAATTATTTATCGTCGTTTAAGAAAAGGGAAAAGCCCGTTTCGACCTGACCGTTTGCACGTACATCATTTAATGGTGCGAGCCGGTTTGACATCACGCCAAGCTTTTCTTTTAATTACTTTAATGTCCGCTATTTGCGCAACAATAGGTATTTTAGGCGAAATTTACTATATTAATGAATGGGTTATGTTTATTGGATTTTTCGTATTGTTCTTTCTTTATGTTTATTCCATTACAAGAGCATGGCGAATTACTCGTTTTGTACGAAGAATGAAACGTAGAGCAAGAAAAGCGAAAATATAGTAATGATTAGTCTGTAAATAATCGTTGAACGTTTTTAAAGTGAGCGGAATATTTACAAAATCTATACAAATTGAATAAAAAACTATCTTTCAGGAAAAATTTAAAAAAAAGTGCTAGACAAGGTATATCGAAATCATTAATATACGCCCCGCAACGACGCAGTACGCGTTCGTAGCTCAGTTGGATAGAGCGTTGGCCTCCGGAGCCAAAGGTCGCAAGTTCGAATCTTGTCGAGCGCGCCAGAGTCAATGCAATCTTCAATGGTGGCTATAGCTCAGTTGGTAGAGCCCTGGATTGTGATTCCAGTTGTCGTGGGTTCGAATCCCATTAGCCACCCCATCTTTTATAAGATATTATCGGCGAGTAGCGCAGCTTGGTAGCGCAACTGGTTTGGGACCAGTGGGTCGTAGGTTCAAATCCTATCTCGCCGACCATTTTTTGCTCTTTAACAATCTATCAGACAATCTGTGTGGG
>NZ_MLAJ01000015.1 GCF_002000485.1 Rodentibacter ratti
TTTTAGTTAAAAATAAAAAGAGCGGTCAGAAAATTTAATGTTTTTCTGACCGCTCTTTTCTGATTTCTCGAATAACCTTTGTTAGCGTCCGTTATACTCAAAATATAATACGGTAGCCGCCACACGGGAATGTACGTTCAATTTACGCAACAGATTGCGAATATGTACTTTTACCGTTTCTTCGGAAATAAATAACTGCCCTGCAATTTGTTTGTTTGATAATCCTGTGGCAATTAAACGTAAAACGCCCATTTCACGATCCGTTAGTAAATCCATCGGATCTCTACGATGCTCACGTTCAATTAATAAATTTTTAATTGAGCTACTTAAAATTACCTCACCTTTTGCAATGCGTTTGATTTCTTCAAGTAGGATTTCCGGTTCCGTATCCTTTAATAAATAACCGTCCGCTCCTGCATCAATTAAGGCAAAAACATCATTTTTTGCATCCGATACTGTCAAAATAACAATACGCGCATCGACTTCTTCTGCACGTAAACCTTTCAGCGTATCCAAGCCTGAAAGTCCTTTCATATTAAGATCTAAAATGATTAAATCCGGCGATGTCTGTAAGGCAACGGAAATACCTTCCGTCCCACTCCCCACATCAGCAATAACTTCGAAATCTTCTTCTAATTCAATTAGTTGTTTGATACCTCGACGCATTAATGGATGATCGTCGATAAGTAAAACTTTTAATTTTTCTTGCATTTTTCCCCCAACGGTGAACTACAAAATTTATTAACCATTCACCTAAAATCCGCTCATTTTATCGGGATTTTTCACTTCTTCCAATCAAGAAACTCAGGAAATGTGATCTATCTCATTATTTTATTTACTTATTACGTCTAATCTATTACCGATGCATTTTGTTGATATTTAAAGGATTGAATTTCCACATCTCCCTGATCATTATATTGAATCTGATAAAACTGTGGATAATTAAAATTACGAGACTCAATATTATATGGATTTTCATCTCCAGTGCCTAAAGCTTGATAAAGTTGGTTAATCTGTTTTACCTTTTCATCTTTTGAGCCGTCACAGTGACGATAAATTTCCAACTGGTTGGTTTCATTCAATAAATATACGTTAAAGGTATTATCTTCATTATCTTCAAAGAAAAACTGCAAAAAACCTTCTCTTGCCAAAAGATCAATTTCAACCGGATATTTGCGATAAACTTCACTTTTTTCGTCCACAGGGCTTTGTAAAACATCATCAAAATCCTCCGTACTTTGAGCGTTATTTTCGACTTCTTGTAAGCTCAATCCGCTTTCTTCAAAGAAGAATTGCCAGTTTTTGCCCGCTATACGCAAGCGTGGAATGTGAGATGTTTGGTGACCAAGTTGAATACTTATACAACGATTGACTAAAGCGTTCACAAGGTTACGTAATGTCCGGCGATAATGCTGACTATAACAAAAAACCTGTACGGAAGGAGGGTTATTCACATCTCGATAAATCTTATTTGATAGCACTTTTAAGGCAACCAAGATAGCATTTGGGCCTTCAAAATGCAGAGTACGGATTTCATTCCATATATTACGATAAGTAAAATCAATACTCCCCACAAGATTTTGTTCTAATGGACCAAAACTAAATAAATCACAGGCGGAAAGGCTATCTTTAAATTCGGTGATACGGGTCGTTGGATCAGAAGTTAGATTTACAGCAATAACAACATTACGAATTTCACAAGCACTTGCCAAACTACCACTACCCGCCACAGGGATTTCCCGAGAAAAAGATAAACGGAGATCTGCCACAAAATTGCGCAAAGTTTCAATCTCAATAGAATGACTAAACAGGTGAATTTGCGTTTCTGCAGTGAGTAATCGGTTAAAATACGCCCAAGCAACCAGTTTATTGAGACTTTTATTGTATTCAATAATACGATTTTGAGAAAACATCATCGCATTTGGCGGCCGATTAACAAGATACCAACCATCTTGGAAATGCTTATTACCTCGCACTTCTAAAAATGAAATATCAGGCTCGGATAAATTACGAGAAATCTGCGAATTAAGTAAAATCACTTTTCCCGGCAGTTCTTCAAATGTCGTATAAAGTTTACGTGTTAGAACATTAATATCTTGTGGTACGACACTTGAGTTAATTTTATGTTTACGGGCAAAATTCACCAAATTGTGATAGCTCAGCATCAAAAACTTCACTAAGTTATCATGGCTTTCTTTGGCCCGCTTAATTTTCCAAAACGGACGATAATTCAGCTCGTGAATTTTTTCGGCGCTCCATCCCCATTCCTGAGCCAAAATCTGCATATAGTTGGTACGCCAGTTATGAGTTTGATATAAGGCTAAATCTTCTGTCACTTTGACATAAAAACAACGGCGTACAAAATCAAGGCGTTTAAATTCGGAAAGTGCGGTCAAATAATCCGTCACTTTAGAAAGAATCGCAATATAAGGATCAAAATGATGCGCGGGCGTTGTATTACCGGAAAAAAGATCTTCTTTAAACTGGCGGGCAATAAGATGAGTGTTTGGATACTCTTTCGAATAAACTTCCAATAACAAAATTTTCAGTACGGATTTGTAAGGCGAATCAATTCCTTTGTAAAGTTGCCACAAGCCTGCACCAAAATATTCTTTCGCCGAGAACTGCGCTAATCCGCCAAAATCAACCCAATCTTGTGGGTCAAGTAAACCATCTTGAATACGTATTTTTACTTCACTTTCATAGTCTGCTTCATTTTCTACCCATAAATGTAACCACAGTAACGGTTTCCCGGCTAAACGAACGGCAGAACGATAAAATTCATCAAGCAGTAACATATATTGGGCAGAACCGCTATTTTCGCTCGTCAAAGGATCAGAGTATGATTCATGGCGAAAACGTTGTTGATCAACCAAATAAAAATTAATTTCAACCTCAAACTGCATTGCCCATTCTTTGATTTTGTGGGCTTTTTGCTCTAATAAATTCCGTTCATTTTCTGTTAAATCTTCACGGCAGCAGATCCAGGTATCCATATCAGAGCTGCTACTTTGACTAATAGAGCCAAAGCTGCCCATCACATAAATACCCAAAATCGGAGGGTTATCAACGTCGAGCTGCTCTTTTATTTGCTCGTAAAGCTCAGGATATTCGGAAGAAAGGAATTGTTGCTGGTAATCTGACAACTTAAAATTTGCGACACCACAAAGGGATTGCGCCATATAACCAGATAAACTAGGATGGTTCAATTGAAACAATAAAGGGAACAGAGATAAAACATGCTGAAACCCATCACTGGCTCCTGATAACGCCCGTTCCAAACGACGTTTATCAAGAATTTCCACACATTTTTTTGCTCGATTGAGATCGTACTTCAAGCGGCATCCTACCGAATGGAAAAAGTTACCAATACTTTACCATTTTAAGACGGTTAAAGCAAAGAATTACTACCCAATCTTAGCCGTATTTGCTATATTTCCCGTGTTACTATTTTATTACGAATTTATGACGAAATTTACCTTATGAAACAACCGTCTATGCCTACAAAATTTAGTAAGTTTGCTTGGGGACTCGCCGCTTTTTGCGTGCCGGTTTTACTTTGGCCTCTCGTCTTACTCATTTCTTCCCATTTCTCTCAAAATCAGGCATTAACGGAAGGGCAAATCAAGTTGTTCTCTACCTTATTTTGGATTTACCCTTTCATTCTCGCGGTTATTGCACGTCTACTGTATAAATTACACGCTAAACGCCCTACACTTGCCGAACGATTACTCGGTATAAGTGCGGTCATTTTTTACGGCGTTTTGATTTATATTTGCATGGTAAGTTTTTAAAAAATCTCTTAAAACAGACCGCACTTTTACAGCGAGTCATACCAAATTCGATTCACATAAAGCGTCACTCGACCTGAAGGGGTTTCCACACTCACTTCATCATCAGTGGTTTTACCAATCAAAGCCCGAGCCACAGGGGAATCAATCGATATCCAGTTTTTTGCCGGATCAAACTCATCACAACCCACAATGCGATATTGTTTCACTTCGCCCTCGTCATCCTCCAGCTCTACCCACGCTCCAAAAAACACTTTGCCTTCTTGTTTCGGGTTGTAATCCACAATTTGTAAGACTTCCAGACGTTTTGTCAGAAAACGCACTCGGCGATCAATTTCTCTTAATCGGCGTTTGCCGTAAATATATTCCGCATTTTCACTGCGATCCCCTAAAGCGGCGGCATCAGAAACCGCTTGGGTGACTTTGGGGCGTTCTTCTTTCCACAAGAATTTCAGTTCTTTGTCCAAGGCGCTCCAGCCTTGGCGTGTAATGTAATTGGATTTTGCCATTTCTTTTGTAAAGGTTGGAAAATTTATTGAATTATATTTGAGCCAAGGTATCAAAACCAGTATTCTATGCCCGATTTTATTTTCAACAAAGACGTATACCGATGTTAAATCAACAAATTAGTCAAATTATCGCAGCAGAACTTAATGTTGCTTCTCATCAAATTCTCGCCGCCATTCAATTGCTGGATGACGGCAACACCATTCCATTTATCGCCCGTTATCGTAAAGAAGCTACCGGTGGCTTAGATGACACTCAACTCCGCCATTTTGAAACCCGTTTAGGCTATTTGCGTGAGCTTGAAGATCGCCGTCAAAGTATTTTGAAATCCATTGAGGAACAAGGCAAACTCACCGATGAATTACGTACGCAAATCGAAGCGACTCAAAGCAAAACCGAACTTGAAGACCTCTATTTGCCTTATAAACCGAAACGTCGCACGAAAGGGCAAATTGCCATTGAAGCAGGGCTTGAGCCACTTGCCGAGTTACTTTGGAGCGAACCACAAAATGATCCGGAAACCACCGCACTTTCTTTCGTGAATGCGGAAAAAGGCGTAACGGATACAAAAACCGCATTGGACGGGGCGCGCTATATTTTAATGGAACGCTTTGCCGAAGATGCACAATTGTTGGCGAAGGTACGGCAATATTTGCAGCAAAATGCACAAATTGAATCGAAAGTAGCTGAAGGAAAAGAACAAGAAGGAGCAAAATTCCAAGATTATTTTGATCATCAGGAATTATTGAAAAATGTGCCTTCTCACCGTGCTTTGGCGATGTTCCGAGGACGTAATGAAGGTGTTTTACAACTAACTTTAAATGCCGATCCCGATGCGGAAGAAGGGACACGTCACAGTTATTGTGAAGAGATTATCCGAGAGCATTTGGGTGTACGTTTAAGCGGTCAGCCGGCGGATAAATGGCGTGAGCAAGTGATTGCTTGGACGTGGAAAATTAAAGTTTCCCTCCATTTAGAAACGGAATTAATGGGTACCTTGCGTGAAAAAGCGGAAGAAGAAGCCATTGATGTTTTCGCCCGAAATTTGACCGCACTTTTAATGGCTGCCCCTGCCGGCTCAAAAAATACCATGGGGCTTGACCCGGGGTTACGCACCGGAGTGAAAGTTGCCGTGGTGGATAACACCGGAAAATTATTGGATACGGCAACCATTTATCCTCACACCGGTCGTGAGAGTGAAGCACAAATGACCTTATTTGGCTTGATTCGTCAGCATAATGTGGAACTGATTGCCATTGGTAACGGCACGGCTTCCCGTGAAACAGAACGTTTTGCGAAAGAAGTGATTAAAGAAATCAAAGAAAACAAACCACAAACCGTGGTCGTGAGCGAGGCGGGCGCTTCGGTATATTCTGCTTCTGAATTTGCCGCCAATGAATTTCCAAATTTAGATGTTTCCTTGCGTGGGGCGGTATCCATTGCCCGCCGATTACAAGACCCATTGGCGGAACTGGTGAAAATCGAACCAAAAGCCATTGGCGTGGGGCAATATCAGCACGATATCAATCAACCCCAATTAGCCCGTAAATTGGATGCGGTGGTAGAAGATTGCGTTAATGCGGTGGGGGTTGATTTAAACACGGCTTCCGCCCCGTTACTTGCTCGTGTGGCTGGAATGACAAAAACCTTGGCACAAAATATTGTGGCTTATCGTGATGAAAATGGGCGTTTTGACAGCCGTGAACAACTGAAAAAAGTACCTCGTTTGGGGCCAAAAGCCTTTGAGCAATGTGCCGGTTTTATGCGCATTGCAGGTGGCAAAAATCCACTGGATGCCTCCGGGGTGCACCCGGAAGCTTATTCGTTGGTAGAAAAAATCTTACAAGCGACCCAACAATCCATTCAAGAATTAATGGGAAGCCATACAGTGCGTCAACTTAACGCTGCCCAGTTTACTGATGAGCGTTTTGGTTTACCAACGGTACAGGATATTTTCAAAGAATTGGAAAAACCGGGGCGTGACCCTCGTGGTGAATTTAAAACCGCCACCTTTATTGAGGGCGTGGAAGAAATCACCGATTTAAAAGCCGGTATGATTTTAGAAGGCACAATTACAAATGTCACCAACTTCGGGGCATTCGTGGATATTGGTGTACACCAAGACGGGCTGGTGCATATTTCATCACTCAGTGATAAATTTGTCGAAGATCCGCACCAAGTGGTGAAAACCGGTGATATTGTGAAAGTTAAAGTGTTAGAGGTGGATATCCCTCGTAAGCGTATCGCACTAACCATGCGATTAGAGGAAAGTGCGGTAAAAAATACCGAGAAATCCGACCGCACTTTATCGGCAAAGCCACGGTCTCAATCACGCCAAGAGCGCCACCCGCGCACTTCAAATAATAGTGTCATGGGTAATGCTTTTGCAGATGCCTTAAAAAATTGGAAAAAATAATTGATATTTCAGGGGGAATGTATGGGATGTGCATATTCCCCTTATTTTTTAATTTTCTCTACTAAACCAACTATAAATAGGTAGAAATTAACGTTAATTTTCAAAAATGAGATCAAGTTAACATTTTTTATTATTTACTTTCTTTAAAATAGGACATAGCTAAATTTTAATTTTTTATACAGAGGTGACTTATGACAGACTTAAACAAAGTAATTAAAGCGCTTGAAACTCTTGGTATTTATGACGTAAAAGAAGTTGTCTATAACCCAAGCTACGAGCAATTATTTGAAGAAGAAACCAAACCCGGGCTAGAGGGATTTGAAAAAGGTACGCTAACCAATACCGGTGCCGTAGCCGTAGATACCGGTATCTTTACCGGTCGTTCACCGAAAGATAAATATATTGTTTTAGATGAAAAAACCAAAGATACCGTTTGGTGGACATCTGATGCGGCAAAAAACGACAACAAACCAATGAACCAAGCAACCTGGCAAAGCTTAAAAGACTTGGTGACTAACCAACTATCCCGTAAACGTTTGTTTGTCATTGATGGTTTCTGCGGCGCAAGCGAAAAAGATCGTATTGCCGTCCGTATTGTTACTGAAGTCGCATGGCAGGCGCACTTTGTGAAAAATATGTTCATTCGTCCAACGGAAGAACAATTAAAAGACTTTGAACCTGACTTTGTCGTGATGAACGGTTCAAAAGTCACAAATCCAAACTGGAAAGAGCAAGGTTTAAATTCTGAAAACTTTGTTGCGTTCAACTTAACTGAAGGGATTCAATTAATCGGCGGTACTTGGTACGGTGGTGAAATGAAAAAAGGTATGTTCTCTATGATGAACTACTTCCTACCGTTAAAAGGTGTAGGTGCAATGCACTGCTCTGCCAATGTTGGTAAAGATGGGGATGTCGCTGTTTTCTTCGGCCTATCCGGTACCGGTAAAACGACACTTTCTACCGATCCAAAACGTGAGTTGATTGGTGATGACGAACATGGTTGGGATGATGTAGGCGTCTTCAACTTTGAAGGGGGATGTTACGCCAAAACCATCCATCTTTCTGAAGAAAATGAACCGGATATTTATCGTGCAATCCGTCGTGATGCCTTATTGGAAAACGTTGTGGTTCGTGCAGATGGCTCCATTGATTTCGATGATGCGTCAAAAACCGAAAACACACGTGTATCTTACCCGATTTATCATATCGATAATATCGTTAAACCGGTTTCCCGTGCAGGTCATGCCACTAAAGTTATTTTCTTAACGGCTGATGCTTTTGGTGTTTTACCGCCGGTTTCTAAATTAACACCGGAACAAACCAAATATTATTTCCTATCAGGTTTCACAGCAAAATTAGCGGGAACGGAACGAGGTATTACTGAACCTACGCCAACCTTCTCGGCCTGTTTTGGTGCAGCATTCTTAACTCTCCACCCAACACAATATGCCGAAGTTTTAGTAAAACGAATGGAAGCGGCCGGTGCGGAAGCCTATTTAGTCAATACCGGTTGGAACGGCACGGGTAAACGTATCTCTATTAAAGATACTCGAGGCATTATTGATGCTATCCTAGACGGTTCAATCGAAAAAGCAGAAATGGGTAAATTACCAATCTTTAACTTAACGATTCCAAAAGCATTACCGGGTGTCGATTCTGCGATTTTAGATCCACGTGATACCTATGCGGATAAAGCTCAATGGCAAGAAAAAGCAAAAGACCTAGCAGGTCGTTTTGTGAAAAACTTCGAAAAATATGCGACCAATGCTGAAGGTAAAGCATTAATCCCAGCCGGTCCTGAAGCATAATCAAAAAATATCTAAATAATCAACCGCACTTTAAGTGCGGTTTTTTTGTTAGCATTTTTGACTTATGAAACTGAGTTTATCTAAAACAATAACGTTCTATCACAAACTCAGACAATTTTGATTATTTTTGAGTAGTAAAAAAGCCACCCTCTATGAAGGTGGCTTTCGGTTAGCAAAAAAAGTGCGGTCATTTTGACCGCACTTGATTCGTTTAACTTATAAAACTATTTATTTAATTTCGCTTTATAAGTCGGATTCATTAAGTTCTCCACAGAGAGAATATCATCAAGCTGTTCAGCAGTGAGTAGGCCTTTTTCTAATACGACTTCACGTACACCTTTACCGGTTTCCGCACAGATTTTACCCACTAAATCACCATTGTGGTGGCCGATGAATGGGTTCAAATAAGTCACGATACCGATTGAATTGAATACATAGTTTTCACAAATTTCTTTGTTTACCGTAATACCATCAACACATTTATCACGTAAATTCACACAAGCATTGGTTAGGATGTCGATAGATTCAAACATCGCTTGACCGATGACCGGTTCCATCACGTTTAATTGTAATTGACCCGCTTCTGCTGCAAAAGTCACGGTAGTATCGTTACCGATTACTTTAAAGCAAACTTGGTTTACCACTTCAGGCACAACCGGATTAACTTTTGCCGGCATAATAGATGAACCGGCTTGTAATTCAGGAAGATTGATTTCTTTTAAGCCTGCGCGCGGACCGGAAGAAAGTAAACGTAAGTCATTACATACTTTAGAAAGTTTTACCGCCGTACGTTTTAAAGCACCATGTACCATGACGTAAGCACCACAGTCAGAGGTTGCTTCAATTAAGTTTTCAGCCAATACACAAGGTAAACCGGTGACTTCTGCAAGATACTTCACAGCAAGCGGAGCATAACCTTGTGGGGTATTTAAACCGGTACCGATTGCCGTTGCACCAAGGTTTACTTCAAGTAACAATTCAGCAGTGCGTTTTAAATTGCGAACTTCTTCTTCAAGCAATACAGCAAAGGCTTTAAATTCTTGTCCCACTGTCATTGGCACAGCATCTTGTAACTGGGTGCGCCCCATTTTCAATACGTTGTGAAATTCTTTCGCTTTATTTTCAAACCCTTCTTGTAAATATTGGATTTTATCAATAAGCTTTAAAATACTGTTATATACAGCAATACGGAAACCTGTAGGGTAAGCATCATTAGTCGATTGGCTGGCGTTTACATGATCCATTGGATCTAAGAATTGATATTGCCCTTTTTGATGCCCTAATTTTTCCAAAGCAAGATTCGCCACCACTTCATTGGTATTCATATTCACGGAAGTACCTGCACCGCCCTGATACACATCCGATGGAAACTGATCTAAGCATTTACCGGTTGTTAAGATTTCATCACAAGCTGAAACAATCGCTTTTGCAATGTCAGCAGGAATTGCGCCTAATTCACCATTCGCTAAAGCAGTGGCTTTTTTTACCATCACCATACCACGCACAAATTCCGGTACGTCAGAAATAGTTACATTGGAAATATTGAAATTTTCAACCGCTCTTAATGTGTGGATCCCCCAGTACGCATCTGCTGGGACTTCGCGTTCACCTAACAAATCTACTTCTTTTCTAAATTGTGTCATTTTGATCACCTATTCTAGTTAGTTAATTTGCTACCATTATAAAAATTTTCACAAGAAAAAAATTGATTGAGATCACATTTTTGATGTGAGATTTCAAGATATATTTTCATCATTCAAATTAGTTTTTTTAAGGCTAAAAATTTTTAATTTCCCTCTTGAAAGCAAAATTTTTATTCCCATATAGAGTGAGAATTTCACATTTTTAAACAGAAGGAAATTAATCATGAATATTCGTCCATTACACGATCGTTTGATTATCAAACGTGAAGAAGTTGAAACCTTATCTGCAGGCGGTATCGTATTAACCGGTTCTGCGGCGACAAAATCTACCCGAGCAAAAGTATTAGCTGTAGGAAAAGGTCGTATTTTGGAAAACGGCACCGTTCAACCTCTAGATGTTAAAGTAGGTGATACCGTGATTTTCAATGATGGTTATGGTGTGAAAAGCGAGAAAATCGATGGTGAAGAAGTGTTAATCATTTCTGAAAGCGATGTTTTGGCGATTGTAGAATAAGATTGAATGGATTTTAATCAATCCAAAAATAAATAGGCTTAAGCCTACAATTCTGGAAGAAAAGGAAAAATAAAATGGCAGCAAAAGATGTAAAATTTGGTAATGATGCGCGCGTAAAAATGTTGAAAGGCGTGAACGTATTAGCAGACGCAGTAAAAGTCACGCTTGGTCCGAAAGGTCGTAATGTGATTTTAGATAAATCATTCGGTGCACCGACTATCACCAAAGATGGGGTGTCTGTGGCACGTGAGATTGAATTAGAAGATAAATTTGAAAACATGGGCGCACAAATGGTGAAAGAGGTTGCCTCTAAAGCCAATGACGCAGCTGGTGACGGTACAACCACTGCGACTGTTCTTGCACAAGCGATTGTCAGCGAAGGATTAAAAGCGGTAGCGGCGGGAATGAACCCGATGGATTTAAAACGCGGGATTGATAAAGCCGTAAGTGCGGTGGTTTCTGAGCTTAAAAACCTTTCTAAACCTTGCGAAACCTCAAAAGAAATCGAACAAGTCGGGACTATTTCTGCAAACTCTGATAGCGTTGTCGGTCAGTTAATCGCCCAGGCAATGGAAAAAGTAGGTAAAGAAGGTGTAATTACGGTAGAAGACGGTACAGGTCTTGAAGATGAATTAGCGGTGGTAGAAGGTATGCAGTTCGACCGTGGTTATCTCTCTCCATACTTCATCAATAAACCGGAAGCGGCAACCGTTGAACTGGACAACCCATACATTCTATTAGTAGATAAAAAAATCTCTAATATTCGTGAATTATTACCTGTATTAGAAGCCGTGGCGAAAGCCGGTAAACCATTATTAATTATTGCAGAAGATGTGGAAGGCGAAGCCCTTGCTACTTTAGTGGTGAACACTATGCGCGGTATTGTGAAAGTGGCGGCAGTGAAAGCACCGGGCTTTGGTGATCGTCGTAAGGCCATGTTACAAGATATTGCGATTTTAACCGCAGGTACCGTAATTTCTGAAGAAATCGGTATGGAGCTTGAAAAAGCCACATTAGAAGATCTTGGTCAAGCAAAACGTGTAGTAATCAATAAAGATAATACGACCATTATTGACGGTATCGGTGATCAAGCACAAATTAACGGTCGTGTAGCACAGATTCGTCAACAAATTGAAGAATCCACCTCTGACTATGACAAAGAAAAACTTCAAGAGCGCGTGGCGAAGTTAGCTGGCGGTGTTGCGGTAATCAAAGTGGGTGCAGCAACTGAAGTGGAAATGAAAGAGAAAAAAGACCGTGTGGACGATGCTTTACACGCAACTCGCGCAGCGGTTGAAGAAGGTATTGTTGCCGGTGGTGGTGTGGCACTCGTACGTGCAGCCTCTAAAGTAGCGGCGAGCCTACAAGGTGACAATGAAGAACAAAATGTGGGGATCAAACTCGCATTACGTGCAATGGAAGCGCCTCTACGTCAAATCGTCACCAATGCCGGTGAAGAAGCCTCTGTGGTGGCAAGTGCAGTGAAAGCGGGCGAAGGTAACTTCGGCTATAACGCAAGCACTGAACAATACGGCGATATGTTAGAAATGGGTATCTTAGATCCAACAAAAGTCACCCGTTCTGCATTGCAATTTGCCGCATCGGTAGCAGGCTTAATGATTACCACCGAATGTATGGTTACCGAGCTTCCAAAAGAGGAAAAAGCGGATCTTGGCGCCGGAATGGGCGGCATGGGAGGTATGGGCGGAATGATGTAACCCCCATCGTAAAATAAAAAGTGCGGTCGTTTTTCTATGCGGAAAGCGATCGCTTTTTTATTTATAAAGGTTTACACTGAAAAAAATCTTTACTACGGAAATAAATAATGACAATTTCGCAAATCGAACTTAACCAACAACTCAAATCCAATGGTATCGGGATTAACGCAACAGAACTTCACGGTTTCTTAAGCGGCTTAATTTGTGGGGGGATCAAAGATCAAAGTTGGCAGCCACTACTCTACCAATTCACTAACGATAATCACGCTTATCCGACCGCACTTTTAGAACAAGTTAATGAGCTTTATCAAACCATTTCTAACGCATTAGCGGATGTCGAAAGTTTTTCTTTTGAATTAGGCCTAATTGAAAACGAAAATGTATTCACCCGAGCTGACAGCTTATCTGAATGGGCAAATCATTTTTTACTGGGTTTGGGATTAGCTCAACCTTCTTTAGATAAAGAAAAAGGTGAAATTGGTGAAGCCGTTGAGGATTTACATGATATTTGCCAACTAGGATATGATGAAGACGACGATGAAGAAGAAATGAGCGAAGCACTTGAAGAAATTATTGAGTATGTGCGAACCATCGCAACCTTGTTTTACACTCAATTTAATCAAACCTCCGACAGGGAAAAACCAATATTACACTAATTCAAAAAAACACATAAAAAGGAGAAAAAATGGATCTTGCGTATATGGCAGAATTGCCCCAACAAGAATTTGCGGAACGCCGGAAACAGGTTTTGGCAAAAATGCAGCCGAATTCTGCTTTGTTACTGTTTTCAGAAATTGAAAAACGTCGCAACAACGACTGTACTTTTCCTTTTCGCCAAGACAGTTATTTTTGGTATTTAACCGGTTTTAATGAGCCGAATGCCGCCTTGCTATTGCTGAAGACGGCACAATCCGAAAAAACCATCCTTCTTCTTCGACCGCGAGATCCTTTACTTGAAACTTGGAATGGGCGTCGTTTAGGCTTAGAACGGGCCCCTGAAAAACTCAATATAGATGAGGCATATTCTATCGATGATTTTAATACCGTTTTTCCTAAAATTACCGAAAATCTAACCGCACTTTATTATGCGCCGGAGCTTCATTTATGGGGAGACAAATTACTTTCGGAAAGTGCGGTTAATTTTACGGAAATTTTAGATTGGCGCCCTATCATTAGTGAAATGCGCTTGATTAAATCCCCCAATGAAATTCGCTTAATGCAACAAGCCGGGCAAATTACTGCTTTGGCGCATATCAAAGCAATGCAAGAAACCTGCCCTAATCGCTTTGAGTATGAAATTGAAAGTGAAATTTTGCATGAATTTAATCGCCACGGTGCACGTTTTGCTTCTTATAATTCGATTATTGCGGGAGGCGATAATGCTTGCATTTTGCATTACACCGAAAACGATCAACCTTTGAAAGACGGGGATTTAGTGTTAATTGATGCTGGCTGTGAGTTTGCCATGTATGCCGGTGATATCACAAGAACTTTTCCTGTAAACGGCAAATTTACCCAAGCTCAGCGCGACATTTATGAGCTCGTCCTAAAAGCACAAAAACGGGCTATTGAATTATTGATCCCGGGTAATTCAATAAAAAAAGCGAATGATCAAGTCATTCGTATAAAAGTACAGGGTTTGGTTGAGTTAGGTATTTTACATGGCAATGTAGAGGAGCTCATTGAACAGAAAGCCTATCGCCAATTTTATATGCACGGCTTAGGTCATTGGCTTGGGTTGGATGTTCATGATGTGGGTGAATATCATGATGAACGCAGCCGCACTTTAGAAATCGGCATGGTAATTACGGTAGAGCCCGGGTTGTATATTTCCGAAGATGCCGATGTGCCGGAACAATATAAAGGTATCGGAGTACGCATTGAAGATAATTTATTAATAACGGAATACGGTAATAAAATCTTGACAGCTGCGGTACCGAAAGAGATCGAAGAAATTGAAAAACTAATGGAAAAAAATTGGTAATTTCCCAAAATGTGATCTAGAGCAAGTTTTTTTGAGTAGTGAAATGCTACTATTCTATTAAACAGATAAGTCCATCAGATAAGGAGTCGATTATGTATAAACATGTTTTAGTCGCAGTGGATCTTTCAGATGAAAGTGAATTCTTGGTTAAAAAAGCAGCAGGTATTGCCAAACGCCATGATGCAAAACTTTCGATTATCCACGTAGATGTAAACTTTTCAGATCTTTATACCGGATTGATTGATGTTAATATGCATTCCATGCAAGATCGGATTTCAAGTGAAACCCAAAAAGCATTATTGGAACTCGCAGAAGAAGCCGATTATCCTATTTTGGAAAAATTGAGTGGTAGCGGTGATCTGGGACAAGTGCTTACCGATGCAATAGAACAATATGATGTTGATTTATTGGTTACAGGTCATCACCAAGACTTTTGGAGTAAATTAATGTCTTCAACACGTCAAGTAATGAATACAATTAAAATTGATATGTTAGTTGTTCCACTTCTTGATGATTGAGCAATACCGATTTCTAAACTAGAAAATGAATAAGTTTAACCGCACTTCTTAAATTATTTAAGAAGTGCGGTTTTATTTTTACGCGTTTACAAATAATTTAATAATATTTTTTCGATACGAAAAATAACAAACTGTTCAAATAATAAACAAAACTGAATAATTACAAGCAAAAAGCCTTTTTATAAAGTTAAAAAATATGCAAGAATAATATGTTTTATTTTTTACTTTAAATTACTTTTACAACGGGTTTATGATGAAAACGACAGCGGAAATTAGACAATCGTTCCTTAATTTCTTTCATAGTAAAGGACACCAAGTGGTCTCAAGTAGCTCGCTTGTACCTGAAAATGATCCAACGCTACTTTTTACCAATGCGGGGATGAACCAATTTAAAGATGTATTTTTAGGCTTAGACAAACGCCCTTATTCACGAGCAACAACTGCACAACGCTGTGTACGTGCCGGCGGTAAACATAATGATTTAGAAAATGTAGGCTATACCGCTCGCCACCATACTTTTTTTGAAATGTTGGGGAACTTCAGCTTTGGTGATTACTTTAAACAAGATGCAATTCATTTTGCCTGGGAGTTTTTAACCTCTCCACAATGGCTTGGGTTACCAAAGGAAAAATTATGGGTAACCGTTTATGAAACGGATAATGAGGCTTATGACATTTGGAACCAAAAAGTTGGCGTGCCAACAGAGCGCATTATTCGAATCGGCGACAACAAGGGCGCACCCTATGCCTCAGATAATTTTTGGGCGATGGGGGACACAGGTCCTTGCGGTCCTTGTACTGAAATTTTCTACGATCATGGCGACCATATTTGGGGCGGTCCCCCGGGTTCCCCTGAAGAAGACGGTGATCGTTATATCGAAATTTGGAACGTTGTATTCATGCAATACAATCGCTTAGCCGATGGAACAATGGAAAAATTACCACGTCCATCCGTAGATACCGGCATGGGTTTAGAGCGTATTGCTGCGGTACTACAACATGTAAATTCAAACTACGATATTGATATTTTTAAAACATTAATCAAAAAAGCCGCAGAAATTGTTGGTACAACCGATCTAACCAATAAGTCATTACGCGTGATTGCTGATCATATTCGTTCTTGCGCCTACTTAATTGCTGATGGCGTGATTCCGTCAAATGAGGGTCGAGGTTATGTATTGCGCCGTATTATTCGTCGTGCGGTGCGTCATGGACATTTACTCGGTGCAAAAGAAGCATTTTTCTACAAACTAGTACCAACATTGATTGAAGTAATGGCTGACGCAGGCCAAGATATCAAAGAAAAACAGGCAAATGTTGAAAAATTACTACGTTTGGAAGAAGAGCAATTTGCACGCACATTGGAGCGTGGTTTAACCCTTTTAGATGAAGCCCTTTCTGAAGTGAAAGACGGAGTGCTTTCCGGAGAAGTCGCCTTCAAACTTTATGATACCTATGGTTTCCCATTAGATTTAACCGCTGATGTATGTCGTGAACGTGACATTACCATCGATGAAGCCGGATTTGAGCGGGAAATGGCAGCACAACGTACTCGCGCCCAAGCAGCAAGTCAGTTCGGCGTGGATTACAATAATGTCATTCGCGTTGAAGGTGAAACAAAATTTGAAGGCTATACCGAATCGGAATCATTGGCAAAAGTGACCGCACTTTTCCATGACGGTAAATCGGTAGAACAAATTTCAGCCGGACAAAGTGCGGTAGTTGTATTAGAAAATACGCCATTTTACGCAGAATCAGGCGGTCAAATTGGTGACAGTGGTTATTTAGCAATAGAAGGGGTTACCTTTAATGTTAAAGACACCCAAAAATATGGCCAAATATTTGGGCATATTGGTGAATTAGAGAAAGGAACATTATCCGTTGGGCAAACTGTGAAAGCAGTAGTAGATGTTAAGCGCCGCAATCAAACGGCACTTAATCACTCCGCAACCCATTTATTACATGCAGCGCTCCGCCAATTATTAGGGACGCATGTTACACAAAAAGGTTCCCTTGTTTCAGAAACTGCTTTGAGATTTGACTTTGCACACCCAGAAGCGTTGAATAAAGAACAACTTGCGGAAATAGAACGCCTTGTAAACCAAAAAATCCGTGCAAATTTTCCAATTCAAACTGATATTATGGAAATTGAAGCGGCAAAAGAAAAAGGAGCAATGGCACTGTTTGGTGAAAAATATGGCGATCAGGTTCGGGTATTAACAATGGGAGATTTCTCCATTGAACTATGTGGCGGTATTCATGCCAACCGAACCGGTGATATAGGGTTATTTAAAATTACAGTAGAAACAGCTGTTGCTGCGGGAATTCGACGAATCGAAGCAGTAACGGGTGAAAATGCGATGAATTGGATATTAAAACAACAACGTATTTTGAACCAAAGCGCAGAATTACTAAAATCAGACGTAAATACCCTTGTAGATAAAATCCAGCAATTGCAGGATAAAACAAAAAAACTAGAAAAAGAGCTCCAAGGCTTAAAAGAGAAAGCGGCAGTGCAAGCCGGCTCTGATTTAGCCAAAAGTGCGGTCAAAATTAACGATGTTTCAGTCATTCTTCATCAATTAGATGGTATCGAAACAAAATCACTACGAGTGATGGTCGATGACTTAAAAAATCAACTGGCTTCAGGTATTATCGTATTTGCATCGATTTTAGATGAAAAAGTGAATCTTGTTGTTGGTGTAACAAACGATTTAACTTCTAAAATAAAAGCCGGCGAACTCGTTAATTTAATGGCTCAACAGGTTGGCGGTAAAGGTGGTGGTCGCGCAGATATGGCGATGGCTGGAGGCTCTCAACCAGAAAATGTAGCACAAGCCTTAACCGTTGCACAGGACTGGTTAAAAGAAAATCTGTAGTACAAAAGCCTTGGTTGGATGGATGCCAACTGTTCCTTGATAGATAGGGATATCTAATAAATGCAAACTAAGAGGATAAAGAATGTTAATCTTAACCCGCAAAGTTGGCGAAAGTGTACTTATTGGAGATGATATTTCTATCACAGTGTTAAGTGTACGTGGAAACCAAGTAAAGCTCGGTGTACAAGCACCTAAAGAAGTATCTGTTCACCGAGAAGAGATTTACCAACAAATTAAAAAACAGCAAGATGAATCTTCTAATGATTTATCATAATTATTATGGACTTTAATGTTATGAAAGTGATTATTCCGGTTGCCGGTTTAGGCACTCGTATGTTACCTGCAACAAAAGCAATTCCAAAAGAAATGCTTACGTTAGTAGATAAACCACTAATTCAATATGTAGTAAATGAATGTGTTGCGGCAGGTATTAAAGAGATTGTACTCGTTACCCATTCATCAAAAAATGCTATAGAAAACCACTTCGATACCTCTTTTGAGCTTGAAACAATGTTGGAAAAACGCGTAAAGCGCCAACTTTTAGAGGAGGTACGTTCTATTTGCCCTAAAGATGTTACTCTCATACATGTACGCCAAGGTAATGCGAAAGGCTTGGGTCATGCTGTATTATGTGGACGCTCAGTTGTAGGTAATGAGCCTTTTGCTGTTGTTCTGCCGGATGTGTTACTTGCTGATTTTAGTGCGAATCAGAAAAAAGAAAATTTATCCGCTATGATTAAACGGTTTAATGAAACTCTATCTAGTCAAATCATGGTGGCTCCCGTTGCTCAAGAAGAAGTGAGTAGTTACGGGATCGTTGATTGTGGTAATGTAGAACTAAAAGATGGAGAAAGTGCTAAAATTGAAAATATCGTTGAAAAACCTTCAATTGAAAATGCGCCATCTAACCTTGCTGTGGTCGGTCGTTACGTATTTTCTTCCACGATCTGGGACTTATTAGAAAAAACGCCTGTTGGTGTAGGTGATGAAATTCAATTAACTGATGCTATTGATATGCTGATCGAAAAAGAAAATGTTGAAGCATTCCATATGACAGGTAACTCCTTCGATTGCGGTGATAAAATCGGTTATATGAAAGCTTTCGTTGAATATGGCATTAGACATGAAAAACTAGGTAAAGATTTTAAATTATTTATTAAAAGCCTGGCAAAAAGCCTATAAAACGATAAGAAAAGCGGTTAATTCACCGCTTTTTTGTCATTAGCTCTGGCGATAGGTCTAGATGTAGAGTAAAAATAAGTATTTTTAATAGCCTTCCTGAATAAATCTACGCGAATAGAAGTCGCAGTACAGCAATTATTTTACCTAAATTTTATTTTCTTGATTCAAATCATTCGTTATCAAAATATAATTGATTTCACTTACGAATTTAAAACAACAAAAAAGCTCGCAATTGCGAGCTTTTTAATTTTTATTCAACTATTTATTCCGCGGTTGTTTCCACAATCTCTGGGCGTTCAACTAACTCAATATAAGCCATTGGAGCATTATCACCTGCACGGAAACCACATTTTAAAATACGGGTATAACCACCTGCACGTTGAGCAAAACGTGGACCTAATTCATTGAATAACTTCGCAACAGTTTCAATGTTACGAGTACGAGCGAATGCTAAACGACGGTTTGCAACGCTATCTTCTTTTGCTAATGTAATTAACGGTTCAACTACACGACGTAATTCTTTAGCTTTAGGTAAAGTTGTCTTGATAATCTCGTGACTAACTAAAGCACTGGCTAAATTACGGAACATCGCTTGGCGATGGCTACTATTACGGTTTAGTTGACGACCACTCTTACGATGGCGCATGATATTATCCTTCTCAGAAAAACCTTAATCTATGCCAAATTAGTCTTCAGCAATACTTGCTGGCGGCCAATTTTCAAGGCGCATACCAAGTGACAAACCACGTGAAGCAAGTACATCCTTAATTTCAGTAAGTGATTTCTTACCAAGATTAGGCGTTTTTAATAACTCAACTTCTGTACGTTGTACTAAGTCACCGATATAGTGAATTGTTTCTGCTTTCAAACAGTTAGCAGAACGAACTGTCAACTCTAAATCATCTACAGGACGTAGTAAAATCGGGTCAAATTCCGGTTTTTCTTCCTTGATTTCAGGTTGACGAACATCACGTAAATCAACGAATGCATCTAGTTGCTCTGCTAAGATTGTTGCTGCACGACGAATTGCTTCTTCAGGATCCAACGTACCGTTTGTTTCTAAATTAATTACTAATTTATCCAAGTCCGTACGTTGTTCAACACGAGCTGCTTCAACATTATAAGAAATGCTTTCGACAGGACTATAACAAGCATCAACAAGTAAACGACCAATTGGACGTTCATCTGTCTGAACACGAGTCGAAGCCGGAACGTATCCTCTGCCACGCTGAACACGAATACGCATACTAATTGAGGCATTTTCGTCAGTTAAATGACAAATCACATGGTCTTGATTTACAATCTCAACATCCCCATCATGGGAGATATCTGCTGCAACAACAGGGCCAATTCCAGATTTATTTAGTGTCAGAATAACATCATCTTTATTCTGTACTTTGACCGCTAGACCTTTAAGGTTTAAAAGCACTTCAAGAATATCTTCTTGAACTCCTTCCTTACTACTATATTCATGCAATACTCCATCGATCTCTACTTCAGTTACAGCACAACCTGGCATTGAAGATAGAAGAATACGGCGTAATGCATTACCTAGAGTATGACCAAAGCCACGCTCTAACGGTTCAAGGATCACCTTAGCATGTGTTGAGCTAACCTGCTCAATATCTACTAAACGTGGTTTTAAAAATTCTGTAACAGAACCCTGCATTTTATCCTCTCTTTACTTTTAAGCTTAACTATTATTTCGAGTAAAGCTCAACGATCAGATGTTCGTTAATATCTGCTGATAAATCAGAACGTTCAGGAATACGTTTAAAAACACCTTCCATTTTAGTTGCATCAACTTCTAACCAAGTTGGTTTCTCTCTTTGTTCTGCTAATTCTAATGATGCTTTAATCCGAGCTTGTTTTTTAGATTTTTCTCTAACAGCTACTACATCATTAACTGCAACCTGGAAAGATGGGATATTCACAACGCGACCATTTACTACAATCGCTTTATGACTTACCAACTGACGAGCTTCTGCTCGAGTTGCAGCAAATCCCATACGATAAACAACGTTATCCAATCTACCCTCTAATAACACTAATAAGTTTTCACCAGTGTTACCTTTTAAGCGATTCGCCTCTTTATAGTAGTTACGGAACTGACGTTCTAAAATACCATAGATACGACGAACTTTTTGTTTTTCACGTAATTGACTACCATAGTCAGATAAACGTGGTTTACGAGCACCATGTTGACCTGGAGCTGTATCAATTTTACATTTTGAATCAATCGCACGCACACCTGATTTAAGAAATAAATCAGTGCCTTCACGACGGCTGAGCTTGAGTTTAGGGCCCAAATATCTTGCCATTTTCTTTCTCCAACTATCCTATTACGTCACTAAACACGACGTTTTTTCGGTGGACGACAACCGTTATGAGGAATCGGGGTTACATCTGTAATATTCGTGATACGGAAACCCGCAGCATTTAATGCACGGATTGTTGACTCACGACCTGGTCCCGGACCTTTAACCATAACTTCCAAGTTCTTTAAGCCGAATTCTTTAACGATTTCAGCACAACGTTCAGCAGCAACTTGTGCAGCAAACGGTGTAGATTTACGAGAACCACGGAAACCTGAACCACCAGCTGTTGCCCATGCTAAAGCATTACCTTGGCGGTCAGTAATAGTAACGATTGTGTTATTGAAAGATGCGTGAATATGAGCTACGCCATCTACAACTTGTTTTTTTACACGTTTACGTGCACGAACTGGTGTTTTAGCCATTATTTACCCCGACTATTTTTTGATCGGTTTACGAGGACCCTTACGGGTACGCGCGTTAGTTTTAGTACGTTGACCACGTACCGGTAGACTACGACGATGGCGTAAGCCACGGTAACAACCTAAGTCTAGAAGACGTTTGATGTTTAGTGTTACTTCACGGCGTAAGTCACCTTCAACGGTAAATTTACCAACTTCGTCACGCAGTTTGTCAATCTGCTCTTCAGACAATTCTCTGATCTTAACATCTTCGGCAATCCCCGCTGCAGCACAAATAGCTTTTGAACGAGTTTTACCGATACCATAAATTGCAGTTAAGGCAATCACAGTATGTTTGTGATCAGGAATGTTAATGCCTGCAATACGGGCCACTATGCACTCCTATATTCTAAATTAATTGGTATTCTGATCTTGAAAAGCCCGTTTTCAGGATACTCAAACAGAATACCAAGGATGTAAATGAGTCGGGCAGTATAACTGCTCAACTGGTTCTTTGCAAGAAAAATGTCAATTAACCTTGACGTTGTTTATGTTTAGGGTCACTACACAATACGCGCACAACACCTTCACGTTTAACAATTTTGCAGTTACGACACATTTTCTTTACGGAAGCACGAACTTTCATTGCTTATCCTTTTTTACGTTAATCGGACAATTACTGTCCTAACCCCTTGAGGTTTGCTTTTTTCAATGCAGATTCATATTGAGACGACATTAAGTGACTTTGAACCTGTACAATGAAATCCATAATTACAACGACAACGATTAATAATGATGTTCCACCGAAGTAGAATTTAACATCCCAAGCCGATGTCATAATATAAGGGACCAAACACACAAATGTTACATAAAGACCGCCAATTAAAGTTAAACGAGTCATTACTTTATCAATGTAACGGGATGTTTGCTCACCTGGTCTAATTCCTGGGATAAATGCACCAGATTTTTTTAAGTTATCTGCCGTATCACGCGGGTTATATTGCATTCCGGTGTAGAAGAAACTGAAGAAAATAATTGCAATTGCATAAACAAGCAAATATAGAGGCTGACCAGGATTCAACAACATTGATAAATTATTCAACCATTCAAATTTATCATTCTGACCAAACCATTGAGTTAATGTGGCTGGGAATAAGATAATGCTAGATGCAAAAATTGCCGGCATTACATTTGCCATATTAACTTTTAATGGTAGATGTGTTGAGTGTCCACCTAAGATCTGACGACCTTGCTGACGTTTAGCATACTCAATTCGAATTCGACGTTGTCCTCTTTCTACAAAAACAACAAAATAAGTTACCGCAAAAACAATTGCTGCTATTAGTAAAAGAACTAATGGATGCATTTGTCCTTGGCGAGCCTGCTCAATTGTTTCTAGAATAGCTGAAGGTAAACCTGCTACGATCCCACCGAAAACAAGAATCGAAATACCGTTACCAATTCCTCTCTCTGTAATTTGTTCACCTAACCACATTAAAAATATGGTACCAGTTACTAAACTCACTACTGAGGTAAAATAAAAACTGAATCCAACATTTGGAACCAGTCCGGGTAACATATTTGGTAACCCTGTTGAAATTGCAACAGCTTGAATAGTAGCAAAAACTACCGTAGCATAACGAGTATACTTGGTAATTTTTCTTTGACCAGCTGCGCCTTCTTTCTTCAACTCAGCTAAAGCAGGAGAAACCGTTGCTAACAATTGAATCACGATAGATGCCGAGATATATGGCATAATACCTAGCGCAAGAATTGAAGCTCGGCTTAATGCACCACCAGAGAACATGTTGAACATATCAATGATGGTACCTTCTTGTTGTTCAACTAATTGAGCGAGTACGGCTGCATCAATACCAGGAACCGGAATAAATGAACCAATACGATAAACGATAAGTGCACCTAAAACAAAAAGCAATCTACTTCTTAGCTCACTTTTACCACTATTGGTACTTCTAGCTTGATAACCTGGTTGTTTAGCCATTTGCTAATTATTCCTCAATTGAACCGCCAGCAGCTTCAATTGCTGCTTTTGCACCTTTAGTCACACGTAAACCACGGATAACAACTGCAGATTTCAATTCACCGGCTAAAATAACTTTAGCAAATTGAATATCTTTAGTTAAAACATTTGCAGTTTTTAACGTTTCTAAAGTTACTACACCGCCTTCTACTTTATTTAAGTCATTCAAACGAACTTCTGCGGTAACTGCAGCTTTCATTGAAGTGAAACCAAATTTTGGTAAACGACGGTATAATGGCATTTGACCGCCTTCAAAACCGCGACGAACCCCGCCACCGGTACGAGATTTCTGACCTTTATGACCACGTCCACCGGTCTTACCTAGACCAGAACCAATACCACGACCAAGGCGTTTAGAACTATGTTTGGCGCCTTCAGCCGGAGATAGAGTATTTAAACGCATCTCTTACTCCTCTACTTTAACCATGTATGAAACCTGGTTAATCATTCCACGTACTGCTGGTGTATCAATTAACTCAACTGTGTGGTTCATATGGCGAAGACCAAGACCACGCAAGGTAGCTTTATGCTTCGGTAAACGAGCAATCGAACTACGAACTTGTGTTACTTTAATAGTTTTAGCCATTATCAATTACCCCAAAATTTCATCAACAGTCTTACCACGTTTTGCAGCAACCATTTCTGGTGATTTCATGTTTGCTAATGCATCAATAGTTGCACGAACAACATTAATTGGGTTGGTAGAACCGTATGCTTTAGAAAGGACGTTACGAATACCAGTAACCTCTAACACTGCGCGCATCGCACCACCTGCAATGATACCAGTACCCTCACTAGCAGGTTGCATAAATACACGAGAACCAGTATGAACACCTTTAACAGGGTGTTGCAATGTACCTTCATTTAAAGCTACATTAATCATATTGCGACGAGCTTTCTCCATCGCTTTTTGGATCGCTGCCGGAACTTCGCGTGCTTTACCATAACCAAAACCTACACGGCCATTTCCATCACCCACCACAGTTAATGCGGTGAAGCTCATAATACGACCACCTTTTACAGTTTTTGATACACGGTTTACTGCGATTAGCTTCTCTTGCAGTTCACCAGCTTGTTTTTCGATGTTTGACATCTCAATTTACCTCATTAGAACTGTAGACCAGCTTCACGAGCAGCGTCCGCTAGAGTTTGGACACGTCCATGATATTTAAATCCGGAACGATCAAAAGCAACAGCTTTTACGCCTTTTGCTAATGCACGCTCTGCAACGGTTTTACCCACTACTGCAGCTGCGTCTTTGTTACCGGTGTATTTTACTTGCTCACGAATTGCTTTTTCAACAGTTGAAGCAGCGGCAAGCACTTCTGAACCGTTCGGTGCAATAACTTGTGCATAAATATGACGTGGAGTACGGTGAATAACTAAACGAGTTACACCTTGCTCTCTCATCATATAGCGTGCACGAGCTGCACGACGGATACGAGCTGATTTCTTATCCATAGTGTTACCTTAATTATTTCTTCTTAGCCTCTTTGATACGTACCACTTCATCAGAGTAACGTACCCCTTTACCTTTATAAGGCTCAGGACGACGATAAGCACGAATATCTGCTGCAACTTGACCGATTAGCTGTTTATCAGCACCTTTCAATACAATCTCTGTTTGAGAAGGACATTCAGCAGTAATACCTGCCGGCAAAGTGTGCTCTACGGGGTGGGAATAGCCCAAACTTAATGCAACGACATTACCTTTAAGTTGAGCTCTGTAACCAACACCAACCAATACTAATTTTTTAGTGAAGCCTTCATTAACACCGATAACCATTGCATCAACCAATGCACGAGCCGTGCCTGATTGGGCATTCGCATCAACAAAACCTTCACGTGGAGCAAAAGTTAGTTGACCATTATCTTGTTTAACTTCAACTGAATTATGAATTGTGCGAGATAACTCGCCATTTTTACCTTTTACTGTTAATAACTGACCGTTAAGTTTAACCTCAACACCGGCAGGAATATTAACAGGTGCTTTTGCAACACGAGACATTTTCCTACCTCTCTATTAAGCTACATAACAGATGATCTCACCGCCTAAGCCAGCTTGACGAGCTGCGCGGTCAGTCATAACACCTTTAGATGTAGAAACAACAGCAACACCTAATCCACCCATAACTTTTGGTAACTCGTCTTTACGTTTATAAATACGAAGACCAGGGCGGCTTACACGTTGGATACTCTCTACAACCGGTTTTCCTTGGAAATATTTTAAAGTAATTTCTAACTCAGGTTTCACACCTTCTAAAACTTTAACGCTTTCGATATAACCTTCAGCAGCTAATACATTGGCAATTGCCACTTTTAGCTTGGATGAAGGCATACTGATCGCAACTTTGTTCGCAGCTTGACCGTTACGAATTCGGGTCAGCATATCTGCGATTGGATCTTGCATACTCATTGTACTTTTTCTCCGATTCCAAAATAAAGTGGTATATTACCAACTCGCTTTTTTAAGGCCTGGGATTTCACCGCGCATTGCAGCTTCACGGACCTTAATACGGCTTAAACCAAACTTACGAAGAACGCCGTGTGGACGTCCAGTTTGGCGGCAACGGTTACGTTGACGAGATGGGCTAGAATCGCGTGGTAAAGTTTGTAACTTTAATACCGCATTCCAACGATCTTCGTCAGAGGCATTGACATCTGAAATGATTTTCTTTAATTCCACACGTTTAGCATAGAATTTTTCAGCCAATTTAACGCGTTTTACATCGCGTGCTTTCATTGATTGTTTAGCCATAATAACCTGCCTTATTTACGGAATGGGAAATTAAAGGCAGCAAGTAGTGCTTGACCTTCTTCATCATTCTTAGCAGTAGTTGTGATAGTGATATCTAAACCACGTACACGATCTACTTTATCGTAATCGATTTCAGGGAAGATGATTTGTTCACGCACACCCATACTGTAATTACCACGACCATCAAATGATTTCGCACTCAAACCGCGGAAATCACGAATACGTGGAACAGCAATTGTAATTAAACGTTCAAAGAACTCCCACATACGCTCACCGCGTAGTGTTACTTTACAACCGATTGGATATCCCTGACGGATTTTAAAGCCTGCAACAGATTTACGAGCTTTAGTTACTAAAGGTTTTTGACCGCTAATTGCTGTTAAGTCCGCTACTGCGTTGTCTAGCAATTTTTTGTCGGTCAATGCTTCACCCACACCCATATTCAGGGTAATCTTTTCGATTCGTGGGACTTGCATGACAGATTTGTAGCCGAATTTATTTTTTAATTCGTTTACTACTTGATCTCTGTAGTAATCATGCAGTTTCGCCATCGCATTACTCCAGTTTGTTAGATAATTTCATTGTTAGATTTAAAGAAACGTACTTTTTTGCCTTCTTCAAATCTAAAACCTACACGATCAGCTTTATTTGTTTTCGGGTTAAAAATCGCAACATTTGAAACGTCAATTGCTGCTTCTTTTTTCACTAAGCCACCAGCTTTGCCTAATGCAGGAACCGGTTTTTCATGTTTAGTGATAATATTGACACCTTCAACAAAAACTTTACCGTTCGGTAACACTTTAGTTACCTTACCACGCTTGCCTTTATCTTTACCGGCAAGCACAATTACTTCATCGTTTTGACGAATTTTTGCAGCCATTTGTCACTTCTCCTTACAGTACTTCTGGTGCCAAAGAAATGATCTTCATGAACTTCTCAGAACGTAGTTCACGCGTCACAGGTCCAAAAATACGAGTACCGATTGGTTGCTCAGTGTTATTATTTAAAATGACACAAGCATTGCCATCGAAGCGAATGACTGATCCATCTGGGCGACGAACACCCTTCTTGGTGCGCACAACAACCGCTTTTAATACATCACCTTTTTTCACTTTACCGCGAGGAATTGCTTCTTTCACAGTAATCTTGATGATGTCACCAATTGCAGCATAACGACGGTGCGATCCACCTAGAACCTTGATACACATTACGCTGCGAGCGCCTGAGTTGTCAGCAACATCCAGCATAGTCTGTTCTTGGATCATATTAGTGCTCCGTTAAGTTAAAAAAACACCCTTTCGGGACGAACATACTTACATAAGCATAAGACAGATGTAAGAGGTTGCGGAATATAGCATAAAGGACTAGGTGAATCAATAAGATTTATCGATAAAATGTGAAAAGACGGAGAAAAAACAAATGTTTTTACAATGCTATCTGTGGAAAATATTGCTCTGTAATATCAACAAGATCTAACAAAGAAATAAATTGCACTATATTTTCTTTAGGTAAAAGTGCGGTCAAATTTCTTGCTAAAATATCCTGTTCCAAGGCAAAACAACCGCCCTTGCAAAGTTTAAAATAATCGGGGTATTTTATTATCAATAATACGGCATCTTGCCAAAGTACAATCGCATCATTTTCTGTAACCAAAGAAAGATAGCCGATTAATTCTTCTTTATCGTAAGTTGCTTGAGAAAAACAATAGAGCATAAATATCCCTTAAAATGTGAGTAATTTATCGGCTTGGTTCAGCTTAGCGAATAATACCGTACGATCAATTTTTTTTCCCGATACTATAAGCCTATCCTCTACGATACCGAATTTATCAAGGGACTCCCGACAAATAAAACGCTGTTCGATATTATATAAGTCCAATAACTTAAACGTGCGAATAAAATCCTTTTGTAATAACTGCTCCGGTTGCTGCCCGTTTAGTAAATTAAACACGCCATCATCAATAAAAAATACACCTATTTCTTCCTCATCACAAAATGCTGTTGCGGCAAGTAAGGCATCCAACCCTTCTCGGGCAAAAGATTTACCGTGTGGCGCAGAACGAAACAAAAAGGCTATTTTCATAATGTAATTACTCTATCGGCGTTTAATGTTGCAGCCATGAACTCCCCTAAACCGGTAATCATAAAACCTTCTGCCAGATTATGGTTGTTCCCGGTTTCCGCCGTCATTTCATTTACTACACCTCGACGTTGTGATGCCGCCACACACAAACATAAAGGGATATCATATTTATCGGCAAAAACTTGCCAATATCGCGGTAAGTTCACCTCATCACTAGCCGGATAAACAAAAGCATTACCATTGCTTACCCCTTCTTGGAAAAAGAAAACCTGCTTGATACTATGTCCTTTCTCAATTAAAGCTTCTGCAAATTGATACGCAAGGTAAGCGCCTTGTGTACCGTAAACAGGACTTTTTACCGCAAGTACATAGTTCATTATTCTTGCTCTTGTTTAATTTGACGAATATAAAGATAGACAGTGTGGCGGGAAATATCCAAGCGTTCTGCGACTAAATTAATGGCATCTTTAATATCAAAAATTCCTTTTTCATATAATGAAATCACAATTTGGCGGTTTTTATTATTATTCGCCACTGTGCGATCCGCATTGACCTCTTCAATGGTTTTTTCAACGGTTTGCGAAACCAAATCTTCCATAGAGTTCGCAAAATTTACAGAAGAGGCTTCTTCTGCCTCAATGGTTGGCATAAACGATTGAATAAATTTTGAAACCGGCACATCAAGATTAATGTTAATACACAGTAACCCTATGATTCTTTGGCTTTTATTACGAATTGCGATAGTAACAGATTTCATCAAGACATTATTTTTTACTCTTGTGAAATAAGGTTTCGAGACATCCTCACTTTGCATACTGTGTAAAGAGCGTAATGCCAAATCCGTGATAGGAGAGCCTACTTGGCGATTAGTATTATGTCCGTTAGCAATGCAAATAGCGGAATGCTCAATATCATCCAAAGAATGCAAAACAATCTCACAATGCTCACCAATAAGTGCGCTCACGCCATCCACTACGGCTTTGTAAGAATTTAAAATTGTGTGATCTTCATCGGTGAAAATATATTCGTCATGTAACATGAATAGATCCAAATCTATGCTAAAAATAACCGCACTTTTGCAATGGGAAGGTAAGAATAAAACATAGCTTTTGGCTATGTTTTATTCAAGTTTATAGATTATTTATCTTTAGGATTAACGTCCAATACTTCTACTTCAAAGTACAATGTTGAATTTGGTGGGATAGACGCGCCAGCCCCTTGTTTACCATAAGCCAATTCAGGAGGAAGTACTAACTCAATTTTGCCGCCTTTTTTCACTAATTGAAGTCCTTCTGTCCAGCCTTTCACAACTTGATCTAAACGAAATTCTGCCGGTTGACCACGCTCTACCGAACTATCGAAAACTTCACCGTTTGGTAATTTACCCGTGTAATGTACTTTGACCGTATCCGTTGGCTTAATCACCTCACCTTTTCCGGCTTCAACGAGGCGATATAATAAACCGGATTTTGTGGTTTTCACGCCTTCTTTTTTGGCAAACTCAGCACGATATTTATCGCCTTCATCTTGTGCCTTCTGTGCAATCTCTTTCATTTTCACTTGTTCACGCGCAACGACTTTTTGTTGAAACTGCTCTAAAGTTTGCGTCAATTCACCAATTTTTTCTTCGGTAAATTTACCTTTCAATACATCATCCACCGCTTTATTTACTTGCGCTTCGTTTAATTTAATTTCACCTTGTTCTGCCAGTAATTTTGCCTGCGTCATAGAATAAGCAGTTAAGGCATAAGATACATCATCATTAAATTTCGCATCAGTCTTTTCATCTGCAAAAACAACACCGGAAACAACCGCACTTACCATTAATGCTGCCAATGAAAATTTTTGAATTTTTAACATTGTTATTAATCCTTTATAATAGAAAAGTGCCGAATAGATTAAATCGGATTTAAGCTATTCTCAACTTTTTTTTAAAATTTAGAGAAAAATCATGCAAATTCAACAAAGGTTAGAAAATCGCATTACCGAACTTGAAATGAAAGTGGCATTTCAAGAACAATTGTTAGAGGAATTAAACCAAGCATTAGTTCAACAACAATTTGATATGGATAGAATGCAACTGCAATTACGTTATATGGCAAATAAACTGAAAGACTTCCACCCCTCAAATATTGCCAGCCAAGCAGAAGAAACTCCTCCGCCGCATTACTGAAAAAAATGGATAATCAATATTGATTATCCGTTTTTGCTTGTGATTATCCCACCACGCTAAATGATAAATCTTGATAAACTTTTCCCATAATTTGGATTTGCAATTTATATTTACCCAGAGGATCGGTTTCATCAAAATGCCAACATCTGACTAAACTTCTACCTTGATCCGATGTTTTTAATGTACTGCGAATCACATTCACTTTGCCATTTTGTGAGGTTGAGACTTCGGAGCCTTTTGCCACAATCTTTTGTTTTGCCGGCGCTTTTAAGGTTTCAATTGTGCTCACCGATTCGGAAAACTGACCTTGCGCCACCCAACAAAGTCGAAGATTGGATTGGCTACGTGATAATGCGGTTGTTTTGAGATCGGTGAAAGGCTCCGTTGAAGTATTAAACACAGAAAGATAAATTTCCGGCGATACTGTTTTTTTCTCTTTTTGACTGTCTGCAGCATTGGCCTCTGCCATATTTACCGCCCCAAATAACATCGTTGCAATAGAAATTAAACTGAGAGTTTTCTTCATTTCTTTTCCTTTTAATGAATAAAAAATAAACTAAAAATTATTCACAAACTCGCTTACTCGTTTGTTCACCCTATCGGGGCCGTTAGCAAAGCCGATATTCAAAAAACGTTGTTTTTTGTGACCGCACTTTATTGCACAATCATTATCCCAATGCAGCCCATATCGGCAAGCATAAGATTCGATGCGCCAAAAATAAACGGATAGTTATTGGAGGAAGGTTGATCAAAACGCACTAAAATTTGCGTTTTTCCTCTCACCCACACGGTATCTTTCCAAACTAACTCACTCTCTTTCGACACACCATTCTCATTACTTTCTACGATGAATTTCGCCCCTTGAAGGGTAAATCCAACCGGCAGAGAACTGGTCAAAATCCAGCGTTCCACCGAGCCTTGTTTGGCCACCACATCCACACGGCGCGGATCAAAACGTTGTTGGTTAATTAAACCGCTTGTGACATCCAAAACAAATGTGCGCTCTCGTTCAACCTTTGCATTGAGCATAGACACCGCATCTGTCTCAAACGTTACATCCATTTTTTGAGCGAAAGCGGAAAAATCACCTTGAGGGCGTAATTCTAATACAGTATTTTCCACTAATTCACCGTCAGAGGAAAAAATCTGTTTCACTTTGTCAAAAATACCTCGTTTATGCCCCGAGATAAGCGAGACATTGCCGCCTTCACTTAGATTAAGCAAGATTTCTGTCCGCTCGCCGGGTGCTAAAATAAAGGATTTCACCACATTGCCTCGAGGAAGAAAACCCAAATCTTTTGCAATCACCGTGATGCCTTGATCGTTATCCAAACGCAGCTCATAAGCCCGCGCCAAAGAGGCGTTGAGCAAACGCAATCTCACCCAGCCACGAGGCACCTCTAAATAAGGGGCTTCCAAACCATTAACTAATAAACGATTCCCCACAAAGTGCGGTTGATTTTGTTTGAATAGTTGTACCCCTTCACTGTTAAATTCCATATCCTGTAAAATCAATGGAATATCATCTACCCCATATTTACGGGGAAGAGCGGATTTAGTGCTTTGCTCATCTTCAATCAACCACATTCCCACTAATCCCCGATAGGTTTGATAAGCAGAGTTGGCCAATGTCGCAGAGCGATACCAACAAGTGGCGGCAGGTTGATCAATCGGCACAATCGGTGCCCAAGACTCGCCTTTTTTAAGTACTCGTGCCGCCCCGCCAAACAATTCACCGGAAGCCTGTAAACCTTGGATAGAAAGGGAAACATGTTGAGGTAAATTATTGTGGTAATTGAGTTTTGCAAAACTCCCCGACTTAATTTTGATTGTCGGCCCTAAATAATTACCATTAAAGCCCCACACGCTGACCTGATGTTCACCGTCCAGCTTATATCCGGCCTCTTCCATCGTCAGAATAATCGGGCGACCACGGCGCACTTCAACCAATGGCGGCACGACCAATTTAGCTCGTGTCGCAGCAATGAGAGGTGTCGGCACAGTAAAAAGTGCGGTGGAAATTGCACTTGTTTTTAGCAACTGGCGGCGGGAAAGTTTAAGCATTTGAACTTTCCTTATCTTGATGGGATTGCATAATTTCCGCATCCAATTCGGCAATACGCTTTTCCATTAAATCGTGGCAGTATGTAGCTAAATCCCGCACGGATTCTTTGCTATAACCGCTCGTATCAATCGGCGCCATCATTTCGCAAATCACCTTGCCGTTATCCCAACGATTGAGATCGATTTTGTTATGAGTGGTTGAACACACCACCGGAATAATCGGTACACCGGCGGCAACCGCAGCATAAAACGCACCGGTTTTAAAAGGTAACAATCCCCGTCCACGACTTCGCGTGCCTTCCGGAAACATCCAAATAGAAAGGTTATCTTTATTAATACGCTCTGCAAGCTGTGTCATTGTGCCATGGGCTTTAGAACGATTTTCCCGATCCAAAAAAACATTGCCCGTTACCCAATACAAAATGCCGAAAAACGGTATCCAAATCAGGCTTTTCTTCCCAACACTCACGGTACGAGGCTGCACCATATAAGAAATCGTCACCATATCGTAGTTATTTTGGTGATTACCAATATAAATCGCACGCCCAAAGTTTTCTTTATTTTCCGGAAAGCGGTGTTCCACTTGTAACCCGAAAAGCGGGGATAAACGCCCAAACCATCGAGCCATCACGCCCACATTACTGGGATTTTTAAAGCGGATGAAGGAATAAATCGTGCCAAGCACACAGATTAAAATACAACAAATCACCACAATGAGGATTCGAGCCAGTTTTAACATATCAACACCTATAAGAAAATTTCGCGGAAGTATAGCAAATTAGAAGGGATTTTGTGCTAATCTAGGCAAAAATTTACGGAAATTCTATGAAAAAGACTTATTTCATTGCCGATCTTCATCTGAGCGAAACACAACCAAAACTGACCGCACTTTTCTTAGATTTTATGCACAATCTCGCACCGAACGCAGCAGCGGTTTATATTCTCGGTGATTTATTTGATTTTTGGATTGGTGACGACGAACAATCGCCATTAATTACTCAAGTTAAAGGTGCGATTACACATCTCACAGGACAAGGTATCCCTTGCTACTTTATCCACGGCAACCGTGATTTTCTCATTGGAAAACGCTTTGCTAAAGAAACAGGGATGACTTTACTGCCCGATTATCAAATGATTAATCTTTACGGTATGCCTACCCTACTCTGCCACGGCGATACCCTTTGTATTGATGATGTCAACTATCAACAATTCCGCCTCAAAGTTCATCAAAAATGGCGGCAATGGCTTTTCCTGCATTTACCCTTAAAAGTGCGGTTAAAAATTGCAGAGAAAATTCGGGCAAAAAGCCGAAAAGACAAAGCACACAAAGCCGATGAAATTATGGATGTTAATCTTCCCTTCACCTTATCCCAAATGCAGCAATATAATGCCCCTCTGTTAATTCACGGGCATACCCATCGTGAAGCGATTCATCACTATGAGGGCAAAAAACGCATTGTACTAGGCGATTGGCGAACCGATTATGCCTCCATTCTCGTGGCAGAAGAAAATGGGGAAATTGGCTTCCTAAAATAGCCTAATTCCGTGTGAAAATATTCAAATCGTCTTTTCATACTTATAACTTTTTTATCTATCAAATAGCCTTTATTTCTTTCCAAAACCAAAACTCCTCACGTACTATCAGGCAACAAATGATTTTTACAACAGGAGTTTTTTATGTCTCAATCTCAATTTACTATCCACAATATTGAAACCGCACCAGAAGCCGCAAAAGAAGCCTTAACTGCGGTCAAAAATGCCAATGGATTTATTCCCAATTTAATCGGTGTATTGGCTAATGCCCCAACCGCCTTAGAAACCTATCGTACCGTGGGCGGCATTAACGGTAAAAATAGCCTGACCGCAACAGAACGTGAGGTCGTACAAATTACCGCAGCAGTGGTAAACGGCTGTGGATTCTGTGTGGCAGGACATACAAAAATAGCCTTAAAAGTATTAAAGTTAGAGGAAGATCTTGTCAATCAAATCCGTGCCACCGCACGTATTGAAAGCGATGATAAACTTGATACCCTCGCCCGTTTTACCCTTGCGGTCATATTACAAAAAGCAAAACTCACACCGGCGCAACTGCAAGCCTTTTTTGATGCGGGCTATACACAAGAAAATGCGATTGATGTCATCCTTGGGGTGAGCCTCGCCACATTATGTAACTATGTTAATAATATTGCAGAAACCCCAATCAACCCTGAATTACAACCCTTCGCATAATTCCTTCTCTCCTTATGGCAAAGTATTATCTTTGCCATTTTTCTAGGGTATGTGGATATTTTGTCACCTTTAATCATCAATAAGTTATTAATAAAAAAGGAAATATAATGAACAGCCGTGATCTTTACCCTCATGAAATTTTACAAGATGTCATTGACAAAAGTTATGCCAAATCACAAGGTCATCTTAAAACCCTCGCCATTCTCAGTTTTTTAGGCGGCGGTTATGTCAGTTTCGGTTATATGGCTTACTTGAAAGTGGTGAGCGGAATCCCCTCCGAGTGGAGCGGGCTTGCCACCTTATTAGGCGCGGCTGTGTTTCCTATTTGTCTAATCTGTATTCTCATTGGCGGAGGAGAACTCGCCACTGGAAACATGATGATGATGGCATTAGGGCGGCTCAGTAAACGTGTCAGTTTCAAAAAATTAGTCCAAAACTGGGGTATCGTCAGCCTTGGTAACCTTGCCGGCGCACTGTTTATGGCATTTTTCTTAGGACATTATGTGGGCTTGGCAGAAGGTATTGCTGCCTCTAAAACCATCGCCATTGCAGAAGCGAAAGTACAAATGGATTTTTCCCGTGCCTTCATCTCTGCCATTGCCTGTAACTGGATGGTCTGTATGGGAATTTGGTTTTATTTTGGGGCAAAACAAACCTCAGGGCGAATCCTTGCCATGTGGTTTCCCGTGATGATTTTTGTGCTTATCGGTTTACAACATTTTGTCGCCAATATGTTTATCATTCCAGCCGGAATTTTTGCCGGTGCGAACATCACTTGGGGAGAGTTTTTCTTAAATATGATTCCGGTTTTCCTCGGCAATGTTACCGGTGGAGCCGCCTTCGTTGGCGCCTCTTATCTCTATGCCTATCGTCATTTATTAAAAGAAGACTACCAAATCTAAACTCAAAGTGCGGTTAAAATCAACCGCACTTTTTGTTCCCTCTTATTAAAAACTCGATCCCGGTTGGGTTAAAAACTCGACTTCTTCTGCACTACTTTCCCGACCTAATACGGCATTGCGATGAGGATAGCGGCCGAAACGATCAATAATCACCTTATGTTTCAATTCAAAATCCACGCTTTCTTCAGGGCCAAATTGTTCAAATAAAGGCACGGCTTGTTCATGAATCACCTTGCTTTCACTGTGCATTAACGGCATCAGCATAAAATGACGCTCACGTACCGTCATATTTTTAAATTCAGCTTGTTTAACGGCTTCTTGTGCCAATGCAATAGCCATATTATCTTGTGCAAATGCCAAGGGGCTATCACGATGTAAATTGCGTGAAAATTGATCCAATACAATAATTTCCGCCAATCGACCTTGCACCGTTTCGCGCCAATGATTTAGTTCCGATTGTGCCGCTTGCTGCCATAAATCATAAAATTGCTCACGGATTTTGCGGTCAAATTCCTCACTTTTAGCAAACCAAAATGGTTTTGTTTCCTCACTAAACCAAAAATCAAGTACGCGTTGGTAAGACATTGCTTTCTCCTCTCAATAAAAAACGAGTAATATTTTACAAGAAAACTGCTTAATAAAGAATGCTACAAAACAAACGCAAACGTTTTCGTTTTTCTCCCTTTTCCTTTATAATAGCGCGCAATTTTCATTTCTATTCAGACTCAAAGGGAATCCTTATGTTTCAAATTTTTCGTGGCTCACCTGCCCTTTCCGAATTCCGTATTAATGGCTTAATGCAAAAATTCCAACAAAACGGGCTGCCGGTGAAATCTGTCTATGCCGAGTATGTTCATTTTGTCGAACTCAATGCAGCGCTTTCCGGCGAACAGGAAAGCAAGCTAAAAGCCTTGCTCCATTACGGTCCTACCTTGGCAGAACACGAAGCAAAAGGTGAAACCTTCATTGTTATCCCACGTGTCGGCACCATTTCCTCTTGGTCATCCAAAGCGACGGATATCGCCCATAATTGTGGCTTAAAAGAAGTGGATCGAATTGAACGTGGTCTTGCCTATTACTTTGAATTTAACCAACCTTTAGATGAAAAAACACAGTCAAAATTAACCGCACTTTTGCACGACCGTATGATGGAAACTGTGGTGCGTGATGCCAAAGATGCCGAAGTTTTATTCCGCCACCAAGCACCAAAACCTTTTACCACTGTAGATATTTTAGGCGGTGGCCGAAAAGCGTTAGAAACCGCCAATATTGAACTGGGGCTTGCTTTAGCGGAAGATGAAATTGATTATTTGGTGGAAAATTTCACCGCCCTTGGACGCAACCCGAACGACATTGAACTTTATATGTTTGCCCAAGCCAACTCCGAGCATTGTCGCCATAAAATCTTTAATGCAGACTGGGTGATTAACGGTGAAAAACAAGAAAAATCCTTGTTCAAAATGATCAAAAACACCTTTGAGAAAACCCCAGATTACGTGCTTTCCGCCTATAAAGATAACGCCGCTGTGATGGAAGGCTCTAAAGTGGGACGTTTCTTTGCCGATCAAGATGGGCAATATCGTTACCACAATGAAGATGCACATATTTTGATGAAAGTGGAAACCCACAATCACCCAACGGCGATCTCGCCTTTTCCGGGGGCGGCAACCGGCTCCGGTGGGGAAATTCGTGATGAAGGGGCAACCGGCCGTGGGGCAAAACCGAAGGCCGGTTTAACCGGTTTTTCCGTATCAAACTTGGTGATTCCAAACTTTGAGCAGCCTTGGGAAAATCCGCTTTCGAAACCTAACCGCATTGCTTCAGCACTCGATATTATGATTGAAGGCCCGTTAGGGGGAGCGGCATTTAATAATGAATTTGGTCGCCCGGCATTGCTCGGCTATTTCCGCACTTATGAAGAAAAAGTGAACAGTTTTAACGGCGAGGAAGTCCGTGGTTATCACAAACCGATTATGTTGGCAGGCGGTATCGGTAATATTCGTGCCGAACATGTGCAAAAAGGCGAAATTCCTGTTGGCGCAAAACTTATCGTATTAGGCGGTCCTGCGATGAATATCGGCTTGGGTGGCGGTGCCGCCTCCTCAATGGATAGCGGTAAATCAAAAGAAGATTTGGATTTTGCTTCCGTTCAACGGGAAAACCCTGAAATGGAGCGTCGCTGCCAAGAGGTGATCGACCGTTGCTGGCAACTGGGTGAAGAGAACCCGATTTTATTTATTCACGATGTGGGTGCAGGCGGTTTATCCAATGCGATGCCTGAATTGGTGCACGATGGAGAGCGTGGCGGAAAATTCGATTTGCGTTCCATTCTTTGTGATGAAAAAGGGATGTCACCGCTTGAAATTTGGTGTAACGAATCACAAGAACGCTATGTTTTAGCCATTGCACCGGAAAAATTGGATTTATTTACCGCACTTTGTGAACGTGAACGCGCGCCTTTTGCGGTGATTGGTGAAGCCACAGAAGAAAAACATTTAACCTTACACGACAGCCATTTTGATAATAATCCGATTGATTTGCCAATGAACGTGCTGCTCGGTAAAACGCCAAAAATGACCCGCAATGTGCAATCAAGTGCGGTCGAAAATCCACCTGTTTCACAAGACAATATTGTGTTGAAAGAAGCCCTCCATCGTGTATTACGTTTACCGGTGGTAGCAGAAAAAACCTTCCTCATTACCATTGGCGACCGCTCTGTCACCGGTATGGTGGCACGGGATCAAATGGTCGGTCCATGGCAAATTCCAGTTTCCGATGTGGCCGTCACTACCGCAAGCCTTGATAGTTATCACGGTGAGGCAATGTCAATGGGTGAACGTGCTCCGGTAGCATTACTTGATTTTGGTGCCTCCGCCCGTTTGGCGGTGGCGGAATCCATCACCAATATCGCCGCCACCAACATTGGTGAGATTAAACGCATTAAGCTTTCCGCAAACTGGATGTCAGCAGCCGGTCACGGCGGTGAAGATGCCGGACTTTATGAGGCAGTGAAAGCCGTGGGTGAAGAACTTTGTCCTGCACTTGGCATCACTATTCCAGTGGGTAAAGACTCCATGTCAATGAAAACCACTTGGGAAGAAAACGGCGAGAAAAAAGCCGTTACCGCCCCACTTTCTCTCGTGATCAGTGCGTTTGCACGGGTGGAAGATGTGCGTAAAACCGTCACCCCACAACTGCGTACCGATAAAGGGGCATCCCGTCTCTTGCTGATCGATTTAGGCGAAGGCAAAAATCGTCTTGGCGCAACCGCCCTTGCTCAAGTTTATAAGCAATTAGGCGATAAACCGGCGGATGTGGAAAATGCGAATACATTGAAACAATTTTTTGATGCCATGCAAGCCTTGGTGGCAGAGCGTAAATTATTGGCTTACCACGACCGTTCCGACGGTGGGTTAATCGTCACCTTAGCGGAAATGGCCTTTGCCGGAAACTGTGGTATTGAAGTGGATATTTCCGCCTTAGGTGATAATGATCTCGCCGTGTTATTTAACGAAGAACTGGGCGCCGTGATTCAAGTGGCGGAAAGCGAATTAACCGCTGTGCGTGAGATTCTAAACACCCACAATTTATTACCGCTTACCCACGAACTCGGTGCGGTGACCACGGATGATCATATTGAAATCGCACGAGGTAATAAAAAATTACTCAGTGAAAAACGCTCCGAATTGCGTGCTATTTGGGCTGAATTAACTCATCAAATGCAGCGTTTGCGTGATAATCCGGAATGTGCCGACCAAGAATTTGAAGCGAAGAAAAATGCGGAAAACAAAGGATTATCTGCATTCTTAACTTATGATCCGAATGAAGATATTGCCGCACCTTATATTGCCAAAGGGGCAAAACCGAAAGTCGCCGTACTTCGTGAACAAGGGGTAAACAGCCATGTGGAAATGGCCGCAGCATTCGACCGTGCAGGGTTCGCCGCCATTGATGTTCATATGAGTGATTTAATGGCAGGGCGTTACCATTTAAATGATTTCAATGCGATGGTTGCTTGCGGCGGTTTCTCTTATGGGGATGTGCTTGGCGCTGGCGGTGGCTGGGCAAAATCAATTTTATTTAACCCACAATTACGTGAACAATTCAGCCAATTCTTCGCTAATGAAAACACCCTGTCTTTAGGGGTATGTAACGGTTGTCAGTTTATTTCTAATCTTGCGGAAATCATTCCGGGTGCAGAAAACTGGCCTCGCTTTGTGCGAAATAAATCCGAACGTTTTGAAGCCCGTGTTGGTTTAGTGAAAATCAACGATACCCACTCTTTATGGTTCCAAGGTATGGCAGGTTCCCATATGCCGATTGCCGTTTCCCACGGCGAAGGGCGTGTGGAATTCAAAGCACCGGAAAATTTAACCGCACTTCAAGCGCAGAACTTAATCGTTGCACAATATATTGATAACAACTTGAATGTAACGGAAACCTATCCGGCGAATCCAAACGGATCTGCCTTAGGTATCACTGCCATTTCTAACCTAGACGGTCGTATTGCGGCAATGATGCCACACCCTGAACGGGTATTTCGTGCCGTGAGCAACTCGTGGTATCCGGAAGATTGGAGTGAGGACGGTGCTTGGATGCGCTTGTTTAGAAATGCACGGGTGCAGTTTAAATAACACAACTATCGGGCTTTAAAGCATTTCATTGATGTGATTTACCTTAAAGCCCAAAATAACAAACGACCGCAAGTGCGGTCGTTTTTCTTTGCGTTTTAATTCACCATTTTCTTTAATTGATACAAATACGCCAGCGCCTGTTTTGGGCTTAATTCATCAGGATCAAGTTTCTCAATGGCGGTTCGTAACGCATCCGTTTCTTGTTCAAAGGCAAGCTCGCCTTGGTGTTGATTGGCTTCTCGCAAGGCTTGAATTTGTTGATCGGCAGCATGGCCCGATATTTTTTCTAATTGCGTCAATTTTTGCTTTGCCAGTTTAATGACTTGTTGCGGTACACCGGCTAACGCGGCAACGGCTAAACCATAGCTTTTGCTTGCCGCCCCTTCTTGTACGCTGTGCATAAAGGCAATGGTATTATTGTGTTCAAGGGCATCTAAATGCACGTTCACAATACCTGCAAATTGTTCCGGTAAAGCGGTTAATTCAAAATAGTGGGTGGCAAATAAGGTAAGCGAACGAATATTTTTCGCCAGCCATTCCGCACATGCCCAAGCAAGGGAAAGCCCGTCATAAGTGGAGGTGCCTCGCCCGATTTCATCAATTAAGACCAGACTTTGCGCACTCGCTTGATGGAGAATATTCGCCATTTCCGTCATTTCCACCATAAAGGTTGAACGACCGGAAGCCAAGTCATCAGAAGCACCGATACGGGTGAAAATACGATCTATCGGCCCGATTTGCGCCTGATCTGCCGGTACAAAACTTCCCATATAGGCCATTAAGGCAATCAATGCGGTTTGGCGCATATAGGTACTTTTTCCCCCCATATTCGGGCCGGTAATTATGAGCAAATGACGATCATGATTAAGTTCAACCGGATTGGCGATAAAAGGCTCTTTTAACACCTGTTCCACCACAGGGTGGCGACCATTCTCAATCGTCATACTGATTTCGTCACAGAATGTAGGCATCACATAATTTAATCGATCGGCACGTTCCGCCAAATTCACTAATACATCTAATTCCGATAAAGCAAGGCTTGCCAATTGCAATGCCCCTAAATGGGGAAGCAACAAATCAAATAATTCCTCGTAAAGCTGTTTTTCCAATGCCAATGCCGCCCCTTTGGATTTCAGCACTTTATCTTCATATTCCTTAAGTTCCGGGATAATGTAGCGTTCCGCATTTTTTAAGGTTTGGCGGCGTACATAATGAATCGGCGCTTTGTGAGCTTGCCCTTGACTGATTTGAATATAATAGCCGTGAACCGCATTAAAACCGATTTTTAAGGTGTCAATCCCCGTATTTTCCCGCTCTCGTTTTTCCAAATTTTCTAAATATTGGGTCGCCCCTTCAGACAGGGTTCGCCACTCATCCAATTCCGCATGGTATCCTTGTGCAATCACCCCACCATCACGAATCAAAAGTGGGGGCGAGTCAATAATGGCACGTTGAAGCAAATCACACTGCGCAGAAAAATCTGCGATTTGATTAAAAAGTGCGGTCAAAAATGGCGGTGTTTTTTGTTGAATGATCGTGCGTAATTCGGGAAGTTGCTCTAATGCAGTACGCAAACGGGTGAGATCTCGTGGACGAGCCGAACGCAACGCCACACGAGCCAAAATGCGTTCCATATCCCCCACTTGTTTTAAATAAGGTTGTAATTCATCCACCAAATCAAAATTTAAGATTTCCGCAATCGCCTGTTGGCGTTGTCGCAGTTTTTCAGTATTACGGATCGGCTGGTGAATCCAACGTTTGAGCAAACGACTCCCCATTGGCGTCACACATTTATCCAACACAGAAGCGAGGGTATTCTCCGTGCCTCCGGCAAGATTTTGAGTGAGTTCTAAATTGCGTCTTGTGGCAGCATCTAATTGAATATAATCTTGATTTTGAATCACGCTGATGCTGTGAATATGTGGCAGTGCAGTGCGTTGGGTTTCTTTGGCATATTGCAATAAACAGCCCGCTGCACTCAAACCAAGAGGGGATTTTTCTACGCCGAAAGCACGCAAATCTTTGGTACCAAATTGACGATTCAGCAAATTGATTGCCGTGCCAAGTTCAAATTCCCAAATGGGGCGGCGGCGTAATCCTTTACAATGTTCAATGATTGCCATGTCGCTGAAATCTTCGCAATAGAGCAATTCCACCGGTGAAATGCGTTGTAATTCCGCACGCAAGGTTTCTTTATTTTCCGGTTCGCACAGTTGAAAGAGACCGGATGTCATATCCAAGGTGGCTAAACCAAATCTTTCTTTTTCTTGATAGACAGCGGCAATCAAATTGTCTTGGCGTTCCGGCAACAGCGCTTCATCACTCACCGTACCGGGTGTCACAATACGCACAATTTGACGCTCCACAGGCCCTTTGCTCGTTGCCGGATCACCCACTTGCTCACAAATCGCCACCGGCTCACCTAATTGAACCAGCTTCGCCAAATACCCTTCTATGGCGTGATAAGGCACCCCGGCCATAGGAATGGGCTGCCCTGCGGATTGTCCCCGTTTGGTGAGGGAAATATCCAACAATGCCGCCGCTTTTTTTGCATCATCATAAAACAGCTCGTAGAAATCCCCCATACGATAAAACAGCAAAATATCCGGATTTTCCGCTTTGAGTTTGAGATATTGTTGCATCATTGGAGTATGCTGAGAAAAATTATCTTCTGAAATCATTGAGTTACCTGTTTTTGATAAGAAAATAGACGGCGATCTTGGTCGAAAAATAGCGGTTTTAATGTCGGTTATTTTAGAGGTTGAGAGAGGAAAAAGCCAATTACAATTTCCTGTATGTCGAAGCGCTATACAACAACTACGACTTTTCAAAAAATTGTGTCATGTTTTTCATAACATTTTCCCTCAATTCATCCCGCTCAAATAAAATCTCGTGTTTCGCTTGATGAACTAACTCGCAACGGGCGTTAGGGAAAAGTGCGGTCAGTTTTTGCAAAGTTTTATTATCCACGATTTTTTCTTTTTCCGATTGCAAAATCAGCACGGGAATTTCAATGCGGGGAACAATCGTAGGTAGGCGTTTTATCGCATTAAGGCATAAATGCACCCAACGAAAAGTCGGGCCGCCAAGATGAAGGGCGGGATATTTTCGGTTGATTCGGTTCATCCATTTCATTCGGGTTTTACAAAAACTGAGTTCATTGCGTTCAAGATGTGCCGGCTTGTATGCCCCTTTGCCAAACACATAACGCTCCCCTTGTCCCAGTAAATTCATTGCGGCAATGATCAGCTCATCCCGAATCGGCTGTTTTAACGGCACTCCAAAGAAAGGAGAAGAAAGCACCGCTTTGTTAATGCGATGATCGCAATTTGCCAAATAATAGGCGGCAATCAGCGAACCAAGAGAATGGGAAACCAGATGTTGGGTTGGATAATCAAAAAGTGCGGTGATTTTTTCAATCACTTTTTGCATATCTTCCACATAAAAACGAAACTCGTCCAAATGCCCTTTTTCCGGATCGGGTAAAAGCCGGTCAGAATAGCCCTGCCCTCGATGGTCAAACAGCAACACATCATAGCCTTGATGATAAAAATCATAGGCGAGCTCCGACCATTTCATCATATTTTCCGCCCGCCCGTTCACCAAAATCATCAATTTTTTGACCGCACTTCCTTCGTGAACAAAATGACGATAAGCAATGCGAATATTGCCTTTCCCCATCAGATATTGGGTAGGGAAACGTTCAAAAAAAGGCAATAATTCCACCAAGGCAAATTGGCAAAAACGGGGCTCTCTTATCATAATCATTATTCCAACGGCTTTTGGATAAAAATAACGCAATTAATGGGGTATTGTCATATTTCAGTGCTCGCCGCCCTTGAGAAAAATCAGCCAAAAACGACGCACTTAAAAGAATGGAATGGGCACATTATATCATTAATTGTGCTAAGTTCAGCCTTCCTTTTCCTCCGACCTTTTACGCCAATATCGCCCAAGTTTCAATTAATTAAAGCAAGCCAAAGTATAAAATATTGCGCAAAAAAAAAACAACTTATAATTATTTTTTAACCAATTAAACCATTTAACCAAAGAGGAAAACCCAATGAAATTCAACAAAATCACCCTATTTTTCACCGCACTTTTTGCTTTTTCCACCGCAACGATTAGCCCTCTGGCTTATGCGGATAATGCAAGCCAATTTCAACAAGGCGTTGAAGCCGTAGAAAAAGGCGATTATCAGACCGCTTACCATCTTTGGAAACCATTGGCAGAGCAAGGAAATGCACAGGTTCAATTTAATTTGGGGGTGATGTATAACAAAGGACAAGGCGTGAAACAAGATTATCATCAAGCGGTGAAATGGTACGCCCTCGCGGCAGAGCAAGGGCATGTATCGGCTCAAGTTAATTTGGGGGTGATGTATAGCGAAGGGGAAGGGGTAAAGCAGGATTATCACCAAGCGGTGAAATGGTACACCCTCGCAGCAGAGCAAGGGAATGCAAAGGCTCAATATTATTTGGGGATGATGTATAGCAAAGGGGAAGGGGTAAAGCAGGATTATCACCAAGCGGTGAAATGGTACACCCTCGCAGCAGAGCAAGGGAATGCACTGGCTCAAACTCATTTGGGGCTGATGTATGGTCTTGGACAAGGGGTTAAGCAAGATATGCAAAAAGCAAAATACTGGGCTGGTAAAGGCTGTGATAATGGTGAGCAAAATGGCTGTGATGTTTATCGTATGTTGAATGAGGCGAGATAGTATGCTGGAAATGAAATGTACCTTCTGGGCAGTGGGGCAAGGGTTATTTTCAAGCGGTTCAATTTCTAACAATAATAGCGAAAAGTTTAACTGGGTTTATGATTGTGGGGCGGTGAAATCCGCCCGACAATATTTAAACCATTCTATTTCTAAAATGCGGTCGGAATTGAAAGATAATGAGCCGATTGATTTATTAGTGATTTCCCATTTTGATGAAGATCATATTAGTGGTTTAGGCGATTTACTATTGGGAAAGAAAGTCAAACGTTTAGTCATTCCCTATTTTCCATTGTGGAAACGCCTTATTTTGGCGGATATGGCAAATATTCCTTTTAACAGCCCACTATTTCGTTTTTATTTGAACCCAATCGAATATATTTTAGAAAATTTTTCAGATTCCTTTTCAGAGGAGGGGCAAATTTTATTATTGCCTGAAACGGAAGAAGTTCATTTTCCTCTTAATCCCGATAGACGGGAAAGAATAGAATTTCAAGATTTAAATGAAAAAGCAATTCACCATAATAAAGTGAAGCTATTATCCAAAGGGTATGGTTACCTTCACCATAATGCTATTGAATTTATTTTTTATAATGCCCCACTTTCAGAATTGAAAAAATACCCAAGTGATTTTAAACAATATAAAGACGAAATCGAGAAAATCACGCAACTCCAACAGTATGGCAAAGCAGAAACAGATCAATTAAAAGCGATCTGCGATAAATATTTTGTACGAACAAATAAAAAAGGTAAACAGAATAGTCATGATAGAAATATCATTTCTACTTTTTTATATATTGGCTATATTGAGCATTGTGATAAATCCTATCAGTTTAAGCAAATACAACGAGTTTCGTTATACGAAAGTCGAAAATTAGAGGGGATTGGTAGCCCTATTCATTATGCCGGTAATCAATCTATTTACGAAATTTTATTACCTAGTCCAGAAGTAAAACATTCTCGCAACGGGATTTTATATACCGGCGATGGCTCATTAAAAAATCAAAAACAATTTGAGCATTTACATTTGGCATTAGGTGATAAAAGAATGCGAAATATTTTTTGTTTTCAAGTGCTTCATCACGGTTCTAGGAATAATTGGCATAAAGGTTTGGCAGATAAAATCCAGCCTTGTATTTCTGTTTTTTCTGCCGATCCGAATTATGCGAATTATCGTCATCCACATGCTGAAGTCGTCAAAGATTTTTTACCTTATTCCCCAATATTAGTTAATCAAAATAGTTATATCACTTTCAATATATTATGAGACTCAAAATGAAACTGAAAAAAACCACCCTATTTTTCACCGCTCTTTTTGCTTTTTCCACTGCTACGCTTAGCCCTGTGGCTTGGGCGGATAATGCAAGTCAATTTAACCAAGGGTTTGAAGCCACAGAAAAAGGCGATTATCAAACGGCTTACAATCTTTGGAAGCCTTTGGCAGAGCAAGGTAATATTGATGCTCAATTTAATTTGGGGTTGCTGCATTATAGCGGATTCGGGGTTAAACAAGATTATCAGCAAGCCGTGAAGTGGTTTACTAAGGCAGCAGAGCAAGGATTGGGAGAGGCCCAATATAATTTAGGAATGATGTATTACAACAAACAAGGAGTGCAAGATTATCAACAAGCTGCGAAGTGGTTTACTAAAGCGGCAGAACAAGGGTTCGCAGAGGCTCAATATAATTTAGGTGTACTGTATCAGAATGGGGAAGGCGTAAAGCAAGATAGTGTTCAAGCGGTGAAGTGGTACACCTTAGCAGCAAAGCAGGGATTTTCTCAGGCTCAATTTAATTTGGGGGTGACGTATGATTATGGACAAGGTGTAAAACAAGATAGTGCCCAAGCAGTGAAATGGTACACCTTGGCGGCAGAGCAAGGGTTGGCTCAGGCTCAATTTAATTTAGCCGTGATGTATGATAATGGAACGGGAGTCAAACAAGATACACAAAAAGCAAAAGAATGGTTTGGTCAGTCTTGTGAAAATGGTTCACAAGCAGGCTGTGAGGTATATCGTAAATTGCATGAGGAGAAATAATAGACCTGTAATGGAATACGCTTTGGGAATGGATAGATTTATCCATACTCAATTCTATAAATCTCATTTTTAACGAGAAGGATCAGCAAATGAAACTCAAGAAAACAACCTTATTTTTCACCGCACTTTTTGCTTTTTCTACTGCAACGATTAGTCCGTTAGCCTATGCAAATTCGGCAGAAAGCCAATTTAAGCAAGCCACAACAGCTTATAAAAATCAAGATTACACGGCAGCATTTAATTTATTTAGTTCTTTAGCAGAGCAAGGATTTGCAGTGGCTCAATATAATTTAGGGCTGATGCATTACAATGGGCAAGGTGTGAAACAAGATTACCATCAAGCGGTGAAATGGTACACCTTAGCGGCGGAGCAAGGATATACAGAGGCTCAATTAAATTTGGGATCAATGTATTATAACGGACAAGGTGTCAAGCAGGATTATCATCAAGCTGCGCATTGGTTTCAAAAAGCAGCTGAGCAAGGAATATCACAGGCTCAGTTTAATTTAGGGCAAATGTATTATTATGGTGAAAGTGTCAAACAAGATTATTATCAATCAGTTTATTGGTTTCAGAAAGCTGCAACTCAAGGCAATTTAAAAGCCCAATTTAATTTGGCTACGATGTATAGCAATGGACAAGGTGTTGAACAGGACTATGCTCTATCAGCAAGCTGGTATCAGAAAGCTGCGGAACAGGGAGATATAAAATCTCAATATAATTTGGCTTTAATGTATTCTAAAGGGCAAGGTGTACAACAAAACTACTATCAATCAGTATATTGGTTTCAGAAAGCAGCAGAACAGGAAGATTCTAATTCACAAAATGGTCTAGGTGTAGCATATCAATTAGGGTTAGGCGTTCGTGCCGATAAACAACAAGCATTATACTGGTATGGCAAAGCCTGTGATAAAGGTAATCAAAAATCTTGTGATAATTATCGTAAACTAAATGGGGAAAAATAATATGCGTAAAAAATTAGCGTCATTTTTCGGTTGAGCTGCCTTTTGGGCATTTTTAGTTTTAGGCTTATGTATCGCTTTTCTGCCTTATGTAGGCGTGTATATTACTTATGTTTGTTTACCGGTTGGGGTAATTGGAACATTATTTTGGTATTTATTAACTAATAAAGAAAATGAGGAATAAAAAATGAATAAAAATGTAGGTATTGAAAATATTAAAAAGCAACTCTTTTCATTTGAGGGAACGGTAGATAATATTAATTTTTTCTTTGCTTCTCTTATAATGCTTCCAATTCTTGGATTATTTATCTCTATAATCTCACTTTTGGGTTATGAAATTTATCTTGATATAATATATTGGTATGGTCAGTATCAGTCCCTCGTGACTCTTATTGCTTGGTTGCTAATTTTTATTCCTATAACAATTATTTTCATACATATATTTCTTTCTTTTATCAGAAGAAGGCTAAATGATTTGAAATTAAGTAAGGATTATGCTTGGTTAATTTTTGTACCTATAATTAACGTCTTTTTTCTGTTGCTTCTTATTTTTGTGAAAGGAGTAAAGGATGAAGAAAATATTTAGTTTAATCATATTGTTATATTTTTCTTTCGTCAGTTTAGCTAGTGCGATTGAGTTTGAAAACTTATCTTTTTCTAATGATTCTATTCGTATTCAAGTACCAAAGAGTTGGTATAGACTGACAAGATCAGATTTGAATAAGGCAAGCAATATAACAAAAGAGATGGTAAAAGATCAGGAGCTTTTATCTGTTCTTAATAAACATTATATTAGTATGCGTTCCAGTCAATATAATATGAAAGCAAGATTTAGATTACAAGAGGAAGAATTATATAATCGGAGAAATGATATTCCAAAAATGACTTTTTCTGAAAAGTTCAAAAAAGATTTTATTAATTTAATTGAAGGAAATATTCCTTTTCCAACATATGATTGGCATTTTTCAAAAGTAAATTATCCTGCAATTGGTATCCATATACTATATTCTATGGTAATGAGAAACGAAGAATGGGTTTCCGAGTTGTATGAATTTCCTGATGATAAGGAAAAACGTGCAATTCTATTGGAATTAAGTTATAAAAAATCAGAAGAAAAAACAGTTAAACCAATATTAGATAAGATTATTTCTTCTTTAAGGTTTTAATCAAAATCAATTTTCTCTTTAAAAAATAGGGCGTAATAAATACGCCCTTTCTAATATAAAACCTACCCCACCAACTGTTTCAAAATACGGCGAACCGGCTCAGCGGCACCCCATAGGAGTTGGTCGCCCACGGTGAAGGCTGCGAGGTATTCGCCACCCATGGCGAGTTTGCGTAAACGTCCGACTGGCACACTTAATGTACCGGTCACTTTCGCCGGGGTTAATTCACGTAATGTGGTTTCTTTGTCGTTTGGAATCACTTTCACCCATTCATTGTGAGAAGCAATGATTTGTTCGATTTCCGCAAGCGGTAAATCTTTTTTCAGTTTGATGGTGAAAGCTTGGCTGTGGCAACGTAATGCACCGATACGCACACATAAGCCGTCAACCGGAATTGGGTTGTCGCTTAAACCAAGAATTTTGTTGGTTTCCGCATAGCCTTTCCATTCTTCTTTGGTTTGTCCGGTTTCCGGTAATAATTTGTCGATCCAAGGGATAAGGCTACCGCCCAGTGCCGCGCCAAAGTTTTCAGTTGGGAAATCGGCGGAACGCATTTCTGCGGTGACTTTGCGTTCAATATCTAAAATAGAAGACGCCGGGTTGGCTAATTCCTCTTTCACCGCATCACGCAATAAGCCCATTTGGGAAAGCAATTCACGCATATTTTTTGCGCCTGCGCCTGATGCCGCTTGGTAGGTTGCCACAGAGACCCATTCCACCAAATCACGTTCAAATAATCCGCCGATTGCCATCAGCATAAGGCTCACGGTACAGTTTCCGCCTACGAAGGTTTTAATGCCGTTTTTTAAGCCTTCGTCAATTACATTTTGATTGACCGGATCAAGCACGATAATGGCATCTTTTTCCATACGCAATGCGGAAGCCGCATCCACCCAGTAGCCGTTCCAACCTGTTGCTTTTAATTTTGGATAGATTTCATTGGTGTAATCGCCGCCCTGACAGGTAACGATGATATCTAATTTCTTGAGTTCATCAATATCGAAGGCATTTTTAAGCTCCCCCGCCTCTTTGCCAGCGAATACCGGGGCTTTTTGCCCTGCTTGTGAAGTGGTGAAGAAAATAGGATTGATGTTTGCAAAATCATTTTCTTGCACCATGCGATCCATTAATACGGAACCGACCATTCCGCGCCATCCGATAAAACCGACGTTTTTCATAGTTTTTTCCTTTGTTAATGTTGTGTTTGAATGGGTTTATTAATTACAAGATAGTGTGACCAAAATCAAGTTTTTTTATGATGAATAGGGATAAATTTATCTCTCCGTTAATTCTTATGCAAGAAAAAATCCCCTTTCGGGGATTTTCATTATTTTAAGCCGTCTTATTTAGTCTTAGTGGCTTTTTTTGCTGCGGTTGCTTTTGAAGTAGATTTATCTTCAGATTTGACCGCACTTTTCTTCGCTACAGTTTTTGCCGTTCTTGTTTGCGTTGTCGCTTTTTTAGTTGCCGGTTTTCTCGCTGCGGTTTTTCTCTTCGGCTTTTCACCTAAATTAACCACTTTCCACTCATTGAATTTTTCCAATAAGACTTTCCCCATCGGACTCGGATCGCCGGTAAAGAGTGTTTGCAGACCGTTATTTTCAATAATATGACGACGTAATGCTAAACGTTCTTCGTGGTTTTCAGCTAAACGAATGGCTCTTTCTATATATTCATCCACCGTACTGGCAATTAACCATTCCGGCAAGCCTAAGCGTTTGAATAAACCTTCATCAATGTGTTCGTGTACTTCAGCACCGGTTTTACAGATACCCACCAAACCGAGGGTGACCATATCAATGATGCCGTTGGTATTGCCAAATGGGAATGGATTGACCATCATGTCGCAGTTATGCAACACCTGAAGATATTGATGATAAGGCGAATGTGGGTGTGCGGTGGCATTATCACCTAAATAAGATTTAATAAAACGTTCTACGTAAGGATGAGTAATGCCACTGGATTGACCCAATGCAAAGTGGAAATGGACTTTGACTTTGGCACGATCACGAATAGCTTTTAAGGCTTCCAAGAAATACGGATTTAATTTCATTGTAGTAGAAGCAATACCGATATTAACGACCTCAGGATTTGCCCGTAGGCGATATTCTACATTCTGTGGTGCGAGGGCGGACGGCACATAAGGAAGCGCATCTTTTGATAAGCGCAATAAGGTTTCACTGAAACATTCCTCTGAGCCCACATAATCATCTTCCACAATCACATATTCAATAAAATCCGAATGGGTTGTGGCAGGGTGCCCTAATGCAATGACTTGAATCGGGGCAAGGCGTGTATTACTTGCGAAGATAGTCGTGAGATCCATACCGATGCTTGGCATATAAAGTATCGCCGCACCGTTTTCCTCACAAATTGATTTTAAGAATACCAATTTTTCGAGAACATTATTGCCTTTAATTAAGTGGAACTCGTCAAATACGGCTCTGCCTGCGTCATCCACCGCGTCGTTACCAACACCGATTAAATGAAAACGCTCACGAGCTGCAATCATTGAGGTTGAATGGGTACGATAAATAGAATGTGCGGAGTGGAAATGCTCTAGGAGCACAACCATTACCGGTTTGCCATTGCGCTCGCCTAATTTGCTCACATCGAGGTCTGTCCAATCAGAGGCAATAAGATGACGACGAATCACTTGATTTAATGCGCCTTTTACATCGTGTTTATTCGCAGCGATATCATAACTACAATGCATATATACATCATGAGAAATGCCACTAGGGAGGTTATTGAGATTTTCAATTTGCGCTAATTTTTCCGGGAACCATTGCAAGAGCGCTGCACGTTTACCAAATGATTGTTCTGTACCAATAAAACGAGGAGACTGTAACGCAAAACAAAGTGATGCACAAAGTTCCGGATTAATATTCCATAATGCATCTAAATTAAGATTCACATTGGATTCCGGCAAATACAAAATACAGAACTTAATCAATGCAGATTCTGAAGAATCCAAGTGAATATCTAACGGATTCTGAGGGTTTGGATTGCGATTATAGGTTTGTAAAATATGATCGGCATTTACAAAAGGCGATGCAGCAAAAATCATATTCAGCCAACGTTGTAAGGTTAAGAAACGTTTTGCACCGGAAATAGAAACGTCTAATTTCGGATCAGTGAATAATTCTGTAATTGCCACTGCCATACGGGTAGCAAAATAGATATTTTTATCTTGGGTAAGCTTTTCAAGCTGTTGGGGAATATCAATTTCAATATCCTTAATTTCGCCAAAGTTTGAATCAATTTGACCAAGGATATCAAGTAGCTCTACACAAGCATCTTCATAGTTTTTTGCTGCAACTTTTTTTTCAAAACGTACAACACTCGGTTGTTTCACTTCAGACATTTTATTTTCCTTTTTATTTAACAAGTTCCCCACAGATCATATTCATCTGATTGGGTAATGAAGACTTTAATTACATCTCCGACTTTTACATCAGCGCCACTTATATTATCAATATAAACCAAACCGTCCACTTCCGGTGCGTCTGCTTTTGAACGTCCGATAATGCCCTCTTCATCAATTTCATCCACCAACACATCTAGGTTTTTTCCTACTTTTTGTTTCAATCGGTTGGCTGAAATTTCTTGTTGTAATTGCATAAAACGATGATAGCGTTCTTCTTTGATGTCTTCCGGCACTTGATCTGCCATCTCCGTTGCTGGCGCACCTTCTACCGGGCTAAATTTAAAACAGCCGACACGGTCAAGCTTCGCTTCTTTTAAGAAATTGAGTAATAATTCAAAATCTTCTTCCGTTTCCCCCGGAAAACCCACAATAAAGGTGGAACGCAAGGTTAAATCCGGACAAATTTCACGCCATTTTTTAATTCGCTCTAAAGTGCGGTCAATACTGCCCGGTCTTTTCATTGCTTTGAGAATTTTCGGGCTGGCGTGCTGTAAAGGAATATCTAAATAAGGCAACAGCGTGCCGTCTGCCATCAATGGAATTAAATCGTCCACATGCGGATAGGGATAAACATAATGCAGACGCACCCAAATGCCAAGTTTCCCGAGCTGTCGGCAGAGTGTCATCAAATCATTTTTAATCGGCATTCCGTTCCAAAATGAGGTTTTCACGCCTCCTTCTTGGCGTTTTAAATCCATAGAATAGGCGGAAGTATCTTGTGATACAACCAGTAATTCTTTCACGCCGGCTTCCGCTAAACGTTTGGCTTCCTCCAATACTTGGGTGATAGAACGACTTTCCAAATCACCACGCATGGAAGGAATAATACAGAATGTGCAACGATGATCACAGCCTTCAGAAATTTTCAAATAAGCATAATGTTTCGGAGTCAGTTTCACCCCTTGCTTTGGCACAAGGCTGATGTAAGGGTTATGGGAAGGTTTTGGCACATATTTATGCACTTGTTCCATCACCGCCTCATAACTATGAGGGCCTGTCACTTCTAATACTTTCGGATGGACTTCACGAATGCGATCCTCTTTTGCGCCTAAGCAACCGGTTACAATTACCCGACCATTTTCTTCTAATGCTTCACCAATGGCTTCCAACGATTCTTGTACGGCACTATCAATAAAACCGCAGGTATTGACGATCACTAAATCAACATTCTCATAACTCGGTACGATATTATAGCCATCACTGCGTAATTCCGTGAGAATTCGCTCGGAATCCACTAAGTTTTTAGGACAACCCAGACTCACAAAGCCAATATTCGGGGTTGAATTTTGCATAAATTTATCTCTATTTCATTCCTATAAAATGGCGCTAATTTTACTGAATTTCTGTGTGAAAGGCGAACAAAGAAAAGTAAAAGATTGTAAAATTAACTATATTTTTATTTTTCAAATCGTTAGAATCCTATGTTTTCTGATCAAAAAATCGCAATATGGAAAATTCATCCCTTATTTTGACCGCACTTTTAAGCACCCATCAATTAACTATTCTCGGTAAAATGTTTTTGGCACTGCTTTTAGGAAGTATTATCGGTTTAGAGCGCGAGTTAAAACACAAACCGGTTGGCATTAAAACTTGCTCAATTATCGCAATCACTACTTGTGTACTAACAATTGTTTCCATCCAAGCGGCCGAACATTATGCTCAAGTATCCGAAAACATTCGGACCGATCCCATGCGCCTTGCCGCACAAGTTATCAGCGGTATTGGTTTCTTAGGTGCCGGCGTTATTTTACATAAAAAAAATGATGCGATTTCAGGATTAACTACCGCAGCGATTATTTGGGCTGCTGCAGCGATAGGTATCGCAACCGGCGCCGGCTTTATTTTTGATGCTTTAATCGCTACGGCAATGATTTTAATCGCGATTCGTTTTAGCCCACTGGTACAGCGTTTAATTCGTCATAAAGAGAAAAAAAAGAAAACCAAAATTATCATTCACCTCAGCTCGTCCGCTTCTATTGCCGTCATCACGAATCTACTGATTCAAAATGATTACCGCATTGAAAATCTTTTCGTAAAAGATTTAGCCAATGGCGAGGTTCGAGTACAGATCCGATGTTTTGCTATCGATAGTGCTATGATTAAAGACATTTACACATTATTAAAAACAGAAGATGGTGTGTTGAGTGTAGAACTGTTTGAAAACTAAATAAAAGGGGAATTGTTATTCCCCTTTTATTATTTTTAAATATCGTAAAAACCATTGTTCGCTCTGTCTCTATAGTTTTTCCACTCCTTACTTTTTCTTATTTTACCTTCAATTATTTTTCACCTCTCCCCCTTATCCTTTAAGCACAGTAAAAAATCAAACATTCGTTAATTGACAAAAATTCCTTTACATTAAGAAATGAAAATATATGATAATCATTTTCATTTTAAACAAACCTAAGGAAATACCATGCATAAAAATAAAATCGCCCTTTTCATTTGTCTCACTTTGTGTGCATCCCGTGCTTTTTCCGAAGACAAAACTAAAAATCACGAGAATATGCTGTCAGAAATTGTAGTATACGGTGACAATAATAAATCCCTTTCCTCCACTCAAACGCTCACTTCCACAGAGATAGAAAAAACGCCCACAAGCAATAACAACATCACCGACTATTTGCGCTCTAACCCGCATATTCGTTACGAAGATAGCGATCAGGGCGGTTTTCAAAGTGGCGAAATTAAACCGCAAAATATTTCGATTAATGGTGCGGATGCAAATCAAACCGCTTATTTTGTGGATAATGTCAATGTAAACAATGATTTAACGGTGGATAGTGAAATCTTTGACGGTGCAATGCAAGTCGTACCGGGAATTAGCCATACACAGGCCTATTTCTTTGATGCTTCTATGCTTTCCAAAGTTGAAGTACACGACAGCAATATTTCTGCCAGTTTAGGTGGTTTTATGGGTGGTGCAGTAGTTGCCAAAACGAAACAATATAGCGGTAACGATAGCGTTTCACTCAAGTATCGAACGACCAATTCTGCTTGGGCAAAAATGAACGTCGATAATTCGGCACAAAATTTATTGGACAAAATCAGACCTGATTCCAGCGGTGTCGCTGAATTTCAGCCTAAATATCGTAAGCAGACATTCAACATTGTTTTGGAAAAAGGCATAACGGATAATTTAGGTATGGTGTTAGGCTACAGTAAACGCCATTCCCGTATCCAACAAAATCGCTTAATCGGTTACGACACCGAGGCGAAATTAAATAAACAAAATCACCTGCGTAACTCGAATAATTTATTGCTGAATTTCAATTTAGCGGCAAGTGAAAAAGATCGTGTTGAACTGGGATTCCGTTATTCCAACTACAAAGAACAGAAATATTTTGCCACCAATATTGATAGTGATGTCAGCGATTATCATCAAGCCTTCGGTGCAACATTGGCATGGGTACACGATTTTGATTCGGGTGTTTGGACAAATACCCTTGCCTATGATCGTTTCAGAGATAAACGTAAATCGTCTTCTGCTAATGTGGAAATTGTTTCTGTTGAGGATGAAAATGGGGATTCACTTTACGATTATGAAAAAGGCGGCTATGGTAACAGCTCCCTGACACAAGATAATCTTCACTTCTCAACGGAATTTGCCGTTGAACCCTTTGATTGGGGCGCAACCAACCATTCGATTTCTGTTGGTGGAATTTATCAGGCAACCCACTATAAATTTAATCGCCCTCAGGATGTACACCAAAAAATCATTGTTCAATCTCCGTTTTATCCATCGAAAATCACCAATATCACCTACAAAGGCAGTGCGAAAACCCGTTATCAAAACTTTGTCTTTTATGCGGAAGATTTAATCACATGGAAAAAATTGGAATTTCGTCCGGGTGTGCGTATTGAACGGGATGATTATTTACGAAACAATAATATCGCCCCACGTTTTGTGGCACGCTATAAACCTTGGGAAGAAACCGGTTTAACATTAGGATTGAACCGTTATTACGGGCGTTCTTTCGCTTCATTAAAACTAACTAATGAAATTTTAAAAATCAATCGTGATACCAATCGTAAATATCAAGAATTCAATTCACTAAAAACGCCTTATGCCGATGAACTCAGTTTAGGCATAGAACAAGAATTCGGAAATTTAGCATTTAAACTGAATTACATTCATCGCCAGAATAAAAATCGGATTCTATTAAAACGTGATGCTAATAGAGTAAATTCCTATCATAACGGTAGCGATTTCAACGTTGATGTTTATACATTCCAAGTTAATAACATTGAACCTTGGAAATTGGGAAAAAGCTATTGGACCGGCACGTTAGGATTTGATTGGTTGAAAACAAAACGCGCCGATATAGGTCGAGATCTTGATCCGAATGAAGCCGTTTATCTTGATGGTAAATTAATGACCCGACGCGCCATGATAAATAAAGTCAATGCCTCCACTGAAGATTGGATTGCCCGATTAGGGTTAGATATGGCAATTCCCGATTACCACATCACTTGGTCAAACAAAGTCTATATGAAAGCGCCAATTCGCAGCTATGAAGCATTAGACGGCAATTTTGGCGATGATATTTCCCGTTATCGTTCCTATCATTACGGTCGTCATACCCAATGGGATTCCAGTATCCGTTGGCAACCGACAATAGCCGGCAATCATAGCGTTTATTTACAAGTGGATATCCTCAACGTATTAAATCAAACCCGTAAATCCAAAACCATTAAACCTATCTCAAGTAATGATGAATACGGCATTTATACGCCGGGTCGTGAATTTTGGCTAGAAGTTGGCTATAAATTTTAAATAGATGTTTGTTCCTTCTACGCTAATATGAATTAGCGTAGATTTTCTTTTTTACATTGAATGAAAAACGATGAGAAAATTATTCACAAACTCGCTTGCTCGTTTGTTCACCCCTCACGGGGCCGTTGGCAAGGCCAACGTTAAAAAAACGCTGTTTTTTGTAACCGCACTTTTTTTACTATTTTGCACCTTTGGCTTGCTTATTGCCTGCCAAAGTGGAAGAAATTCCGATACTTTACCTTTTGATCCCGATATCAAACGGGGCAAACTGGCGAACGGATTACAATACTATATTTTAAAGAATAATGAGCCGAAAGAACGGGTATATATTCGTTTAGTGGTGAATGCCGGTTCAATGCACGAAGATGACGATCAAAAAGGTATCGCCCATTTAGTAGAACATATGGCATTTAACGGCTCGAAAAAATACCCTGAAAATACCATTATTAACGCATTGGAAAAATTAGGCATGAAATTTGCCCGTGATATCAATGCCTTTACGGATTTTGAAAATACCGTTTATACCCTAAATCTGGACGATAATAGTCCGCAAAAATTATCCCTTGCCTTTGATGTTGTTAATCAATGGATGAATCACCTGACCATTTTGCCGAAAGATTTGGACGGAGAACGGGGCGTAGTGGAGGAAGAATGGCGTCGCCGATTAAGCCCGATGTTGCGCCTTGGGGATAAAAAAAGTGCGGTTGAAATGCAGGGATCTCGCTATGTACTACGCGATCCCATTGGTGATATGAATATTGTTCGCCATATTTCTCGTGATCGGGTGGCGGATTTTTATCATAAATGGTACAGACCGGATAATATGTCGCTGATCATAGTGGGAGATATTAATCCGAATGAAGTGAAAAGCTTGCTAACTCACACTTTGCAACAAGCGCAACCGAGATTACAAACACCCCTTGATAAAATTGATTTTTCTATTCCATTGATTCAGCATTGGCGAGCGGCAAGTGTTGCCGAACAGGGGACAAACATTCCTGCGTTGGAACTCAGTTTTTTTGAGGAGGATAAACAGCAGGAAACCCTCGCGGATTACAAACAAGATCTCATTCAACAAATTGTGACGCGCTTGGTGAATTTACGTTTACAAAAATGGGAAGAAAACCAAGGCGAATGGCTAGATTCGGCAAATTTTTACCGCTCTCATCTCGGTAAAGAAACCTTACAAACGGTTTTTTCATTGCAATTATTTGATACAAATTATGTAAAAAATATCACCGTACTTTTTTCTTTTATTGCGGAAATTAAACAATATGGTTTTACTGATGATGAGCTTAATGGAGAAATCGCAAGACTTCGCCAACTGAATGAAAAGCAGCAAAATATCCGTTCCGGTAGTTTAAAAATTGCCGATGACTTGGTTTCCATTGCGGCAAATCATCAAATCACCTTAAACGCAAAAGATCGTTACAAATTAAACCGACGTTTCTTAAATGAAATAAGCATCAAAGATATCAATGAAACCTTTAATAATATGTTGGCTTTAAAGGCTAAATTATTGTTAGTTACCCAACCGCTACCGGAAAAGCCGTTGCCTTTTGATGCGACGAATCTTGAACAACGTTGGAATCAAGCAATGAATACGGCTCAACATCCATGGCAAAAGGAAAAACACAAGACAAAACGACCGCACTTTTCCTCTGAAAACGGATCATTGGTGTTAGAAAAGCATTGGGATAAAGGCAATATTGATGAATATCGCCTGAGTAACGGGGCAAAATTGATTTACCATTACAGCGATAAAACACCTAATCAAGTGCATTTTCGGGCGGTAACAAGTGGCGGATTACGCTCAGTTCCGAATCAAGATTATCATCTATTACGCACGGCGACCATTTTGGTGGACGATACCGGTGTGGGCGAACTCACCCCTGAGGATATCAATCATCTTTTTGGTCAGAACCCGCTTGTATTAGCAACCGTGATTGATGATAACAAACAAGGTTTCACCGGCGTAGCAAAATCACAGGATCTCGCTAATTTACTCACACTGTTTCGTTTAAAATTGCAATCTGCGCCAATTTCCGATAATGCTCTGCAAAAATATCGTCGGGAAACGCAAGATTATTTTAAACAAATTGATGTGGAAACAAAATTTATGCAAGCGGTTTCCCGTTTACGCCAACCTAATATCGCCACTGCATATACCCAAAATCAAGCGGAATTATTGGCATTTACCGCAGCACAGTTAAGCCAAATTTATCAAGAGAAGATCTTAGATAAAACGGATTTCACTTATTTCATTATTGGTGATATTTCACGAAGTGATGTTGAAAAATTAGCGAAACAATATTTAGCAACGGTAGAAGTAAAAACGCAATCCTGGGTTTATCAACCTATCCGTATTCATACACCGAAAAAAGCATTCTCGATGAGCGGATTAAGTGAACCACGAGCGGATGTGGAAATTTATCTTACTGCAGAAAATCAATGGCAAGCGGAACAAAAATATGCCTTGGACATTCTTGCTGATATTGTACAAGAAAAATTACGCCTTGTTTTACGAGAAAAAGTATCAGGTATTTATTCCGTGAATAGTTGGTTTAGTCAAGAGCCGCATTTACCACAAATTGAAGGAAAAATTGAGTTCACTTGCGCCCCGAACCGGGCAGAGGAATTAATCAAATTAACCTATCAAGTTTTAGATGACATCATTGAAAATGGGGTAGATGAAACCTTGCTGCGCAAAAAACAGGCGGAACAACAGCAACAAATTAAACGTCAGTTTGACTCATTGGTCTCGGTGGCAACTTTAATTGAAGAGAGTTATTGGCAACAAGGCAATCCGCAGTCAATTTATCTCTATCAACGTTTGGAACAAATTGCCGATAAAGCTAAGATTGAGGAACTCGCTAAAAAAGTGCTGGTTAAACCTGCTCGTTTTGAGGCGGTTTTACGGCAATAAAAATGACCGCACTTTAAATCTTTCGCTTACCCATAAAAATAATCCGCCCCTCAAAATAAACGATCTTGAAGGGCGGGATTGATTTTGTGAATTAAGCCAATTTCGCTTTCAGAAAATCGAATAATTGATCTTTGGCAATCATTTCTTTTTCACCGGTGCGGCGATTTTTATATTCGATTTCACCATTTGCTAAATTTTTCTCGCCAATGACAATCATATGTGGCACGCCGATCAGTTCCATATCTGCAAACATCACACCTGGGCGTTCTTTGCGATCGTCAAAAATCACCTCAACACCTTGTGCTTGTAATGTGCGGTAAAGTTCTTCGGCATACTGTTGTACGGCTTCGGATTTATGCATATTCATCGGCACAATCGCCACAGTGAAAGGGGCGATTTCGTCCGTTGGCCAAATAATACCTCGCTCGTCATGGTGTTGTTCAATGGCTGCCGCAACCACACGGGTTACCCCGATACCATAACAACCCATCGTCACCACCATTGGGCGACCGTCTTCGCCTTGCACAGTTGCATTCATGGCTTCGGAATATTTTTTACCCAATTGGAAAATATGGCCGACTTCAATCCCCCGTTTGATGAGTAATGTACCTTTGCCGTCCGGGCTTGGATCGCCTTCTACCACATTACGAATATCCGCTACTTTCGGTAAGGCGACATCACGTTCCCAGTTAATATTAAAGTAGTGTTTGCCGTCAATGTTGGCTCCTGCACTAAAATCTGACATCAATGCAACCGAGCGATCAACAATCATAGGAATATTAAGATTAACCGGCCCTAATGATCCCACACCTGCCCCAATTTTAGCTTTGATTTCCGCTTCATCGGCAAATTCAAAAGGTGATGCCACTTCCGCTAATTTTTCCGCTTTAATTTCGTTCAGCTCGTGATCTCCACGAATGATTAATGCCACTAACGGTTGATCTTCGGCTGCACCTTTAACGATCAAGGTTTTCACGGTTTTTTCAATAGGCTGATTAAATTGTTCAACTAATTCCGCAATGGTTTTGGCATTTGGCGTATCAACCAATTCCATCGCTTTTGTTGGGGCGGCACGTTCGCCTATCGCCACCGCTTCCGCTAATTCAATATTGGCGGCATAATCGGATTCGGTGGAGAAAATCACATCATCTTCACCACTGTTTGCCAATACTTGGAATTCGTGTGAAGCACTCCCGCCAATCGAGCCGGTATCGGCCTGTACAGCACGGAAATCTAATCCTAAGCGATTAAAAATATTGCTATAGGTTTGATACATCACCTCATAGGTCTGTTGCAAACTTTCTTTATCCGTATGGAAAGAATAGGCATCTTTCATAATAAATTCACGACTGCGCATCACCCCGAAACGAGGGCGTACTTCATCACGGAATTTGGTTTGAATGTGATAAAGATTCATTGGTAGCTGGCGGTAAGAGGTAATTTCACGACGCATTAAATCCGTAACGGCTTCTTCGTTCGTCGGGCCAATGACAAAACCACGTTCACCACGGTCGGTAAAACGCAATAATTCAGGGCCGTATTGTTCCCAACGGCCGGATTCTTGCCAAAGCTCTGCCGGTTGCACCACCGGCATTTTTATTTCAAGCGCACCGCTTTTATCCATTTCTTCACGGATAATTTTTTCTACTTTGCGTAATACCCGCCAGCCTGTCGGCATCCAGTTATAAAGCCCGGCTGCCAGAGGGCGAATCATCCCTGCCCGTAACATCAGTTGATGGCTGACAATCGCTGCTTCCGCCGGCGTTTCTTTTAATGTGGAAAATAAATATTGACTTGTACGCATTGGGTTAACCTTAAATTTATTAAATTGAAAAAATTGGTGGGAGTATAGCAAAAAGTGCGGTCACAAAAAACGACGTTTTTTGAACGTTGGCTTTACCAACGGCTCCGAAGGAGTGAATAAATCACTTTAGTGATTTATAAATATTTTTAACCGTACTTTTAAACAAGATTAGTAATTTGGATTCAATTTTATTTCACCATTTTTTATTTTTTCTTGTACTGTTTCAGCTTTCATACAAAATGGAAAGTAACGTTTCCCACCTAATTCCTGTTCTTGTAGAACGATATCTTTTTCCTTTTTAATGATTTTGAATGTCATCGTTCCTACATTACGTTCAAAACTATTAGCAAAAACCTGTTCAATTTCGCGAAGTTTTTTATCTTTCTTTAATTTCCGCACTGTCTCTTTACTATGTGCGGAACTGCTTTCCATATGAGCTGGAATCATCGTCAATTCATTATTTTTATATTCCCATTTCCCAAAAGATTCTTGATGATAAACAAAAAGAGGATTTTCTATAATCGGCAAAGCAATTACGCCTTTTGAGGAATATACCCCATCTTTGTCAAACTGAAGATAATCGTTTGTGCGAACACCCACATCGTAGTAATCGTAATAGTTAGTCACACAAACCCAATTTCCCATCATTGGATTTTCTTCCGATTGTTTTAACCCCTGAGTACATCCTGCAAGAGTCAAAGTACTTAATATTGCAATCACATATTTTTTCATAGATTATCCTTTTTATGATATTCAAAGTGCGGTCATTTTTAACCGCACTTTTTGAAATAAAAAATTAATTGGTTTTGAGTTTATTCCAATATTTTTCGTAAATATCCACGGCATCACCCACATCACCTTGCATAATGCCTTTTTCCACTTCTTCTGAAGGAGGGAATAAAGTCGGATCATTCACCAGTTCAGGACTCAGCAAGGCTTTCACACCTTCATTCGGCATTGAAAAGCCCATGCGCTCAATTACCACTTTGGCATTTTCAGGACGAAGGAGGAAATCGATAAATTTGTGTGCCCCTTCCACATTTTTTGCCGTTTTAGGGATAGCATAGTTATCCATCCAGAAAATCGCCCCTTCTTTCGGATAGATAAATTGTAGGCTTGGATTTTCTTTATGGGCAAGATAAGCAGAGCCGTTCCAAATCATTCCGAGTGCCACTTCACCTTGCACATAAGGCACTTCCGGTGAATCTGAATTGAACGTAATCACATTAGGCAATAAGGTCACTAAACGCTCATAAGCCCCTTTGATTTCTTCTTCGTTGGTGGTGTTAGGGGATTTTCCATTTAACAATAGGGCAATGTGGAAAACTTCACGGGCATCGCTGGTCATCAGCACTTTGTGCTTAAATTCAGGCTTCCATAAATCCGCCCAACTGGTGATGGTTTTTGGGTCAATCTCATCGGCATTGACTTCAATACCGGTTAAACCGTAAACATAAGGCAAGGAGAATTTATTTTCAGGATCAAATTCTTTGTTCAGCAAGTGTTTTGGAATTTGTTTTAAATTCGCTAATTTGCTGTGATCAAGGGGTTGGAGCATATTTTCCTTAATCATTTTATTCACATAATAGCTCGATGGAAACACCACGTCATAGCCGGATCCGGTGTTTTCCGTCAATTTTAATTTGGCATACATTTCTTCGTTGCTTTCAAAGGTGGAATAAATCACCTCCACGCCGGTTTCTTTAGTGAATTGCGCAACGAGTTCGGGCGGCACATAATCCGTCCAGTTATAAACATAAAGTTTGTTGTTAGCAAAAGCCGATGCCGCAAAAAGTGCGGTGACAGAAAGGAAAAGATTTTTGACAGAACGAACAACAGATTTTTTCAATTTATTGGTCTCCTAGGGGATAAACGATTAATAAAAGCGCACAAAATTTACGCGCACGGCAGTATAGCACTTTTCCGCAAAAGATTTGACATATTTCCCCATCGGCGTAAGATTTCGCCAGTTTTTATCAATGAGAGGTTTTATGCTCACTTTTGCTCATCAAGAACACGTTTCCTCCTATTATTTTGATTCACGCAATCAAGATTTCCAACTTCCTCCTTTAACACAAATTGCACACGCCGATGTTTGTGTCATCGGTGCGGGCTTTTTTGGCTTATCCGCCGCATTGGAGTTGGCAGAGAAAGGGAAAAAAGTCATGGTATTGGAAGGCGCTCGGGTGGGCTTTGGCGCTTCCGGTCGAAGTGGTGGGCAAGCCATCAATGGGTTTGAAGAAGGCATTGATGAATATATTCATCAAGTCGGCTTTGAGAAAGCCCGTCAACTGTGGGAAATGTCACTGGAAGCCATTGATATTATTGATGAACGCATCACAAAATATGGTATTCAATGTGACTGGAAAAAAGGCTATGCGACCCTTGCCTTGAACCATCGCCGTATGGATGATCTGATTGAAATGGAAAAAGCCAGCCACAAAAATTTTGGCTACCAAAATATGCAGCTTTGGGACAAAGCGAAACTCAAACAGCATTTAGGTAGCGATATTTATGTAGGGGGCTTATACGATAGCAATTCCGGACATTTGCATCCTTTCAATTATTGTTTGGGACTGGCGAAAGCCTGTTTAGATCTTGGCGTGCAGATTTTTGAACAATCACCGGTGGTGGATCTTATCGAAAAAAGCGGTGGTATTGAGGTGAAAACCGACCAAAGTGCGGTCATTTCTCAAGATGTTATTTTAGCCACCAACGCTTATATTGATGCACTCCCTAAATCTATCCATCATGGTATTAACCGAAAAATTATGCCGGTGGAAAGTTTCATTATTGCCACCGAGCCCTTAAGCCAAGCCGTGGCGGATTCGGTGATTAATAATGGAATGTCTGTGTGCGATAACAATTTGCTACTTGATTATTATCGTTTGAGTGCGGACAATCGCCTGCTTTTCGGTAGTGATTCCAGTTCGGAAAAAGATATGGTCGCCGTAATGCGACAAAATATGTTGCACGTTTTCCCACAATTAGAGGATGTGAAAATCGACTACGGCTGGGCTGGGCCAATTGATATGACGATGAACGCTACCCCGCATTTCGGGCGAATTTCACCCCATATTTATTTTGCGCAAGGTTATTCAGGACACGGCGTTGCCTTAACCGGCTTGGCTGGTCGCATTATCGCGGAAGCCATTTTAGGCAATGACGAACGCCTGCAAATTTTTGAAGGCTTAAAAGTGCCTTCCGTTTACGGCGGAAAATGGGTGAAAAATTTAGCCACGAAGATTGGGGTGAAATACTATCAGTTTTTAGATAAATATCGTTAAAAACAGGTTTAAATTGACCGCACTTTTTTTGCCTACTATGACGTAAAGTGCGGTTAGTTTTTTTAAGATATTTACGGCTTAATATCCCTCAAAATAGGATTCTGCATTGAAATCAATGTTTCGGTGGATTGAATCTCATCAATTAGCTGAATTTTCGTGGCGAGAACAGAATGCAATTCGGCGATGGTGTGAGTCATCACTTTGATGAAAATAGAGTAATTTCCCGTGGTGTAATAGGCCTCCACCACTTCATCAAACGTTTCCAATTTTTTAATCACTTTTTCGTAATCCTTCGCACTTTTCAAAATGATCCCGATAAAGCAGCAAACGTCATAGCCGAGTTTACGTTCATCAATAATCACTTTGGTGCCTTCAATCACACCGGATTGGCGCATTTTTTCCACACGAACATGAATTGTGCCGGGGCTGACGCCAAAATTTTTTGCCATTTCTGCATAGGGCGTACGCGCATCTTTGGTGAGTATGCGGAGAATTTGTTGATCGAGATTATCAATATTGTGCATAGAATAGCCTCTTTAGAATTAATCTAATAAATCACCATTAAATTAGATAATATTCAAAATTATTTTAAATGTAAACAAAATACTTGAAAGAGTGTTATGATTTATTGAATAATACACAAAACCTTACTTATTATTAAATAGCAGGCGGAAAATATGAAGAAAACATTTATTTTACAACAACAAGAAATTAGTTTTGTTAAAAACACCTTTACTCAGAACCTAATCGAACAACTGGGAATTATTGAAGTGCAAGGTCCAATTCTTAACGAAGTAGGCAACGGAATGCAGGATAATTTGTCCGGTATTGAGAAGGCCGTTCAAGTACATGTGAAATGTATCCCGAATGCCGTATATGAAGTTGTTCACTCTTTATCAAAATGGAAACGTCATACCCTGGCACGTTTTCATTTTAAAGAGGGAGAGGGGCTTTTCGTGCATATGAAAGCCTTACGTCCTGATGAAGATTCTTTAGATCCAACCCACTCCATTTATGTGGATCAATGGGACTGGGAAAAAGTGATTCCGGAAGGTCGCCGTAACCTTGCTTACTTAAAAGAAACCGTTAATTCTATTTATCGTGCGATTCGTTTAACGGAACTTGCAGTAGAAGCCCGTTTTGATATTCCTTCTATTTTGCCAAAACAAATTACCTTTATTCATAGTGAAGATTTGGTAAAACGTTACCCTGATCTTTCCAGTAAAGAACGGGAAAATGCTATCTGTAAAGAATATGGTGCAGTATTTTTGATTGGTATCGGTGGTGAATTATCCGATGGTAAACCACATGATGGACGTTCTCCGGATTATGATGACTGGACAACGGAATCTGAAAACGGCTATAAAGGTTTAAATGGCGATATTCTTGTGTGGAACGATCAACTTAACACAGCATTTGAGCTATCCTCTATGGGGATCCGTGTGGATGAATCGGCACTCCGTTTGCAAGTGGCTTTAGCCGGCAAAGAAGATTGTTTAAAAATGGATTGGCACCAAGATCTACTAAACGGGAAATTACCTCTCTCAATTGGTGGGGGTATTGGTCAGTCACGTATGGCGATGTTCTTATTACGTAAAAAACATATCGGCGAAGTACAATCCAGCGTATGGCCGAGAGAAATGTTAGAACAATATCAACATATTCTTTAACGTTCTAAAAAAAGTGCGGTTGAAATCAACCGCACTTTTTTATTATTAATATAATATCCGTGCTCGGATTGTACCGTCAATTTCACGCAGTTTAACTAATAGAGGTTCTGCATTCTCTGTTTCCACATCCACCACAACATAACCGATTTTCGGATCAGTTTGTAGATATTGTGCAGCGATATTGATATTGGCTTCCACAAAAATTTGGTTGAGCTTGTTCAAAATACCCGGACGATTCTCGTGAATATGCAATAAACGTTTGGTGCCTTCGTGTTCCGGCAAAGAAACTTCCGGGAAATTCACAGAAGATAAGGTAGAACCATTGTCGGAATATTTCACGAATTTACCGGCCACTTCAAAACCGATATTTTCTTGCGCTTCCGCTGTGGAACCGCCAATATGCGGGGTTAAAATCACATTATCAAATTCACGTAATGGAGAGACAAATTCTTCATTAATTGAAGCAGGTTCAACAGGGAACACATCAATCGCCGCGCCATGAATTTTTCCCTCTTTTAAGGCTTGAGCAAGGGCATCAATATCCACCACCGAACCACGCGCCGCATTAATTAAAATGGAGCCTTGTTTGAGTTGGGCAATACGCTCTGCACTCATTAGATTACGGGTTGAAGGTAACTCAGGCACGTGTAAAGAAATGACATCACAAGACCCAAGCAATTCTTCTAGACTACGCACTTGTTTCGCATTACCAAGTGGTAATTTGTTTTCAATATCGTAGAAATACACGTCCATACCTAAGGATTCCGCAATAATACTTAACTGAGAACCGATATGGCCATAACCTACGATGCCTAATTTTTTACCCCGCACTTCATGTGAACCCGTAGCGGATTTATTCCATACCCCACGATGAACTTCCGCATTGGCTTGTGGCACATTACGCATTAAAAGTAAAATTTCACCTAACACTAATTCAGCGACGGAACGTGTATTTGAGAATGGTGCGTTAAATACCGGAATACCCCGTGCTTTTGCCGCATTAAGATCAACCTGATTGGTGCCAATACAAAAACAGCCTACAGCAATAAGTTTTGGCGCGGCATCAATCATTTCCTCGGTTAAATGCGTACGCGAACGCAAACCGATAAAATGAGCGTCTTTGATCGCAGCTTTCAGCTCATCACCATCAAGGGCTTTTTTGTAATAATCAATATTGGTATAGCCTGCGGCATGCAAGGTATCCAATGCACTTTGATGCACACCTTCCAGCAATACAAATTTGATTTTTGATTTGTCGAGTGACACTTTATTTGTCATGTTTGCCTTCCTTATTTTTTATTTCTATAAATTATTCGATAATTTTTGCACCTTCAGGCGTACCAACAATCACGATATCCGCACCACGTAGTGCAAAAATGCCATTCGTTACCACACCTGCAACATTGTTTAATTCTTTTTCCATTTCCACCGGATTTAGGATAGTAAAATTATGCACATCTAAAATCACATTGCCGTTATCCGTCACAACGCCTTCACGATATTCCGGTGCACCGCCAAGTGCGGCTAATTTTCTCCCCACTTGTGAGCGAGCCATTGGGATCACTTCCACCGGTAACGGGAAGCTTGAACCCAGCACATCGACTTGTTTGCTGGCATCTACGATACAAATAAATTTTTTCGCTAGGGCTGCCACGATTTTTTCTCTCGTCAATGCGGCACCGCCCCCTTTAATCATCATTTTTTGCGGGTTAATTTCATCTGCACCATCTACATAAATATCTAATCCGGACACTTCGTTTGCACTAAATACTTCAATACCTTGTTTTCGCAACAATTCTTCAGAAGCTTTTGATGCTGCCACGGCACCTTTAATTTGGTCTTTTATTGTTCCCAACGCTTCAATAAAACAGCACACAGTAGAGCCACTACCTACCCCAACGATAGTATCTTCTTTTACGTACTGTAAAGCCGCTTGAGCTGCAAGCTTTTTCATTTCTAATTGATCCATTTCTTTTCTCTTTTTCAGAAGTAAACGATTGCGTTACTTTAATACGCTAAAATTAAATAAACAAGTGCAAATTTTGATAGCTCATCATGAAAAAATAACATGAGCTAATCCTCTGTTAAAAACAAGGCTAACAGTTCATTTAAAAATAATTTTCCATGTTCGGTGATTTGCCAAGTGGTGTCGGTTTCTACGATATAATTTCTTTGCAGGGCAATTTCAATCTGATTTTTGACCGCACTTTGTGCCAACCCGGTATAAGCTTCAAATTCCTCTTTCGGTACGGCTTCCAGCAAGCGAAAACGATTCATAAAAAATTCAAAAGGGCGGTCAATTTCAGGGACGTTTTTTTCCTCATAAAGATAATCCCCCTTCAAATAGCCTTTCGGGTGCTTGGTTTTGGAAAAACGGAGAATTCCCCCGTCGGGAAACGTAAGTTTTCCGTGAGCGCCACAACCAATCGCCAAATAATCACCAAAACGCCAATAATTCAAATTGTGTCGGCATTGAAATCCCGGTTTGGCATAGGCAGAAGTTTCATACTGTTGATAGCCTGTGGCGGTGAGCAATTGATGCCCTTGTTCAAAAATATCCCAAAGCGCATCTTCATCGGGCAAGGTTGGAGGCCGATAGGCAAACATCGTATTGGGCTCAATAGTGAGTTGATACCAAGAAAGATGAGGGGGCTCAAGGGCAATAGCCTGCCGTAAATCCTCTAAAGCCTCAGCCAGGGTTTGATTGGGTAACCCATGCATCAAATCTAAATTGAAACTTTGCAGCCCGGAAACTTTCGCCAAATTGACCGCACTTTTTGCCTCTGCCCCATTATGGATTCGTCCTAAACGCTGAAGTTTGTCATCATTGAAACTTTGAATCCCCATGGAAATTCTTGTCACACCAGCAGCCACATAACCTTTAAACCGCTCGGCTTCCACCGTGCCGGGGTTGGCTTCCAAGGTGATTTCAATGTCCTTTTCAAAGGGAATCTGTTTTTTTACTTCATTCAATAAACAGGCAATACTTTCCGCAGAAAATAGGCTCGGCGTGCCGCCTCCAATAAAAATGGAATGTAACTGACGCCCCTGAATACTTTCCTGAAAACGGGCTAGATCAGTTTGTAAATCCTGCAATAAGTGATGAGTATAATCTTTTTCGGGAATCTCGCCTTTTTGCGCATGGGAGTTAAAATCACAATAGGGGCATTTCTGCACACACCAAGGAATATGGATATAAAGGGAAAGGGGGGGGCGTCTAAGCATGATAATTGATAGATTGAAAGATATTTTGTGCTATTTTATGCCATGACAAGGAATAACGAAAAATAAAAATTTCATCAGTGAATACTCGCTGAGTAAAAATAATCAAGGAAATGAAAATGAAATCCTACATCAACCTGCTTTCCCTATTCTGTGGTCAGGCATTAAGTGGTAGCGTGATTTCACTTTTAACACTGACATCTACGCTAGTAGGAAAGGTATTAGCGCCAAAAGATTTTTTAGTGTCTTTGCCGATTACAATGACAGTGCTAGGTTCGGCAATTACTGTCTATTTTGCGTCTTTTTTAATGGCAAAATATGGCAGAAGAACAGCATTTATTGTGAGCGGATTCATCGGTATTGTCGGAGTATTATTGGCGATTTACGCCATTTATCACGCACAATTTTATCTATTTAGCCTTGCTACTTTTATTTTGGGTGGAGCAACGGTGTTCAACCAATATTATCGTTTCGCTGCGGCGGAAGTATTCAATGAGGAAGTGAATAAAAAACGGGCGACTTCGTTGATTATCAGTGCAGGCATTATCGGTGGCGTATTAGGCCCTTTTTTAGCAGAGAAAGGTGCTAATTTATTGGCCGTAAAATATGTGGGGATTTTCTGGCTGTGTTTGGCTGTCTTTGTGCTTTTAATTATCAGCCAACTTTTCCTTTCAATCAAAAATACACAAACCCTATGCGCTCAAAATCAGCCTGTACCGAAAGATATTTTCTTACAGAAAGAATTTAAAATCGGTACGGCGTGCTGTGCTTTAAGTTTTGCGATGATGGTGTTATTGATGAACGCCACGCCTTTGGCAATGCATCATCAACATTTTCAGCTTGAACAAATCAGTCCGGTACTGCAATGGCATTTTGTAGCAATGTATAGTCCGGCGTTATTACTACCTTTTGTAGTGAAGAAAATCCCGAACCAATATATTATCGGTTTAGGCTGTTTGTTGTTTATTATTGGCGGTTTATGCAGTTTGTTTTTTCAGCAACATTGGGCATATTTAGCCGCGTTGATATTCATTGGCGCAGGTTGGGGCTTAATGTTTAGCGGCGGTACGTTTTTGCTTAATCAGCTATCGCCACAACATAAACATAAATTACAAGGCACAAGTTCGCTTATCACTTATCTTGCCAATCTCACCGCCTCTTTTTCTGTGGGATTATTAATGGCAACTCCCTACGGCTGGCAAATGGCGAATTTAAGTGCGGTCATTTTGATGAGTATTTTTAGCTTATGGTTTTTTCATCAATTTAAAAGAGTGAAAACTAAACCCTAGATTGAAGAAGAGTGCGGTCACTTCTTTTGAGTTTTAATACATACAAAAAGGGCTTGTTCTCACAAGCCCTAAAAATATTCAATTAATTGACCGCTCTTGTGGCTTTCGTAACGGCTTTACGACGTGGTGCTTTGGGTTTGGCTGCCACTTTGACGAACTCTACGCCTTCCGGTGGATTTTCGAGTGCCAAGCCTAACACTTCATCAATGGTTTCTAACGCATGAATCGCAAGACTTTGTTTCACATTATCCGGAATTTCTTCCAAATCTTTCACGTTATCTTTTGGAATCAATACGGTTTTAATACCGCCACGGTGTGCCGCCAACAGTTTTTCTTTTAAACCACCGATTGGCAACACTTTACCGCGTAAACTAATTTCCCCCGTCATTGCCACATCCGCACGCACCGGATTGCCGGTCAAACAAGAAACAAGTGCGGTACACATTGCGATCCCTGCACTTGGACCGTCTTTTGGTGTAGCACCGTCCGGTACGTGAATATGAATATCACGTTTTTCGTGGAACTCAGGGTTAATACCAAGTTTATCGGCACGTGAACGCACCACGGTCATTGCTGCTTGGATGGATTCTTTCATCACATCCCCCAGAGAGCCGGTAAAGGTTAATTTACCTTTACCCACCACAGAAGCGGTTTCAATGGTGAGCAGATCGCCGCCCACTTCCGTCCACGCAAGACCGGTGACTTCACCTATACGATTTTGCGTATCCGCTTTGCCAAACTCAAAACGTTTCACGCCAAGATAATCGTGAAGATTCTCACTATTCACCGTGATAGATTTTAGCTTAGGATTCACTAATAAATTTTTCACCGCTTTACGGCAAATTTTGGAAATTTCCCGTTCCAAATTACGCACGCCTGCCTCTCGGGTGTAATAGCGGATAATGTCTAAAATAGCACTTTCCTCCACCACTAATTCGCCTTTTTTCAAGCCGTTACGCTCAATTTGTTTTTGTAACAAATGACGCATGGCGATATTGAGTTTTTCATCTTCCGTATAACCGGAAAGGCGAATCACCTCCATACGATCAAGTAACGGCCCCGGAATATTCATGGAATTTGAGGTTGCCACAAACATCACATCGGAAAGATCATAATCCACTTCTAAATAATGATCGTTAAAGGTGGTGTTTTGTTCAGGGTCAAGCACTTCTAATAAGGCAGAAGCCGGATCACCCCGCATATCCGATGCCATTTTATCGATTTCATCAAGCAAGAATAATGGGTTTTTCACCCCGACTTTTGCCATTTTTTGGATGAGTTTGCCCGGTAATGCACCGATGTAGGTTTTACGATGACCTCGAATTTCCGCTTCATCACGCACGCCACCCAGCGCCATTCTCACGTATTTTCGACCGGTTGCATTAGCAATCGACTGACCAAGCGAAGTTTTCCCCACTCCCGGAGGTCCAACTAAGCAAAGAATCGGGCCCTTAATTTTATTGAGGCGTGCTTGCACCGCAAGGTATTCTAAAATGCGTTCTTTCACCCGATCCAAGCCATAATGATCGGCATCTAAAACTTGCTGTGCTTTAGCAATATCTTTTTTCACTTTCGTGCGTTGATGCCATGGCACTTGGATCATCCATTCAATGTAGCTACGCACCACGGTGGCTTCTGCTGACATGGCCGACATCATTTTGAGTTTTTGCAGTTCGCTTTCTACTTTCTCACGCACTTCTGCCGGCATGCCTGCGGCATCAACTTTTTGACGAAGTTGTTCCACTTCATCAATGGTATCTTCATTTTCGCCATCGTCCATTTCTTTGCGAATCGCTTTAATTTGCTCGCTCAAATAATAGTTACGTTGGCTTTTTTCCATTTGTTTTTTGACACGACCACGAATGCGTTTTTCTACTTGTAGAATATCCGCCTCCGACTCCATCATCCCTAGCAAATATTCCAAACGTGCTTGCACATCAGCCAATTCCAACACACTTTGTTTATGACGAACACTCACCGGCAAATGCGCCGCCATGGTATCGGCAAGGCGATCCGTATCATCAATACGTTGTAGAGCGCCTAACACATCAACCGGCACTTTTTTATTTAAGGTCAGGTAATTTTCAAATTCGGACAATACCGCATTTTTGACAATCTCTAATTCTTTTTCATCACCTCGGACAGTATCAATCGGGGTGATTTCTGCAGAGAAAAATTGCTCCCCCTCTTCGAGATGATTGATTTTTGCCCGTTGCTGCCCCTCGACAAGCACTTTTACTGTGCCGTCAGGCAATTTTAAAAGTTGGATAATATTGGCAATGGTGCCCACATCAAACACATCGTCAATGGTTGGTTCTTCTAAGTCCGCTTGTTTTTGTGATACCAAAAGAAGCTGTTTATTTTCATTCATCGCTTCTTCAAGGGCATTAATGGATTTTGCACGCCCCACAAAAAGCGGCATCACCATATAAGGGAAAACCACGACATCACGTAACGGTAATACGGGCATCGTGCGTTGTGTTCTTTTGGCGTTCATATCTTCTCTCTAATTCTACTTCGACAATTTGGGATAATATGGGGGTAGGTTTGATGAATTCAAGGGAATAGGATTAATTAGCGCATAAAGTGCGGTTGTTTTCACCGCACTTTTTGAAAAAATTAAAGAATCGTTAACAATTGACCGAAATCATCAAATACCCAATCCGGATTCGATTCGCTAATTGGAATATTGTAATTATAACCGTAGGTTAATCCGACAACAGCACAACCGGCAGCATGTGCCGCCAGAATGTCATTTTTAGAATCCCCCACAAATAAGACTTGGCGAGGTTCAAACCCGAATTTACCACACAAATAATAAAGCGGTCCCGGATGCGGTTTAATTGCCGGCAAAGATTGTCCGCCCAACATTTCGCTAAATAAATGGTCAATGCCAAAGGCACTCAACACAGGCTGAACATGTTTGGTCGGTTTGTTCGTTACCACCGCTAACGTATAACCTTTTGCTTTTAACGCTTCCAAGGTTTCTTTTACATTCGGATATAAGCGGCTCACATTGCAAAGATTTTCGCCATAATAGTGATTGAAACGCTCTTTTACTTTTTCTACCTCCGTTTCACTTAATGTTTTGCCGGTTTGTTCTTTTGCCCAATCCAACGCACGTGCAATCAATATCGGTGCGCCGTTACCAATCCAAGTTAAAACTAATGCCTCCGGTGCTGGTGGTAAATCAAATTCAGCCAATGCCGAATTTACGGATAAGGCGAGATCCGGCAAACTATTAACCAATGTTCCGTCTAAATCAAAGCCGATAAGTTTAAATTGTGTCTTCATTAACGCTGTCTTCTCCATAGGACAATAATGAGGAAATCCAAGATCACTATCTTTGGATACCCGCAAGTTGATGTCTCATTTTATCGATCACTTGTTTATAATCCGGTTGATCAAAAATCGCCGAACCTGCTACAAACATATCCGCACCGGCTGCTGCAATTTCTGCAATATTCTCAACTTTCACACCGCCATCTACTTCTAAACGAATATCAAAACCGCTGTCATCAATCATTTTTCGTGCCTGTTGTAGCTTTTTCAATGTGGCAGGAATGAAGGATTGCCCCCCGAATCCCGGATTAACCGACATCAACAAAATCACATCAACTTTATCCATCACATAATCCAAATAACTCAATGGTGTAGCAGGGTTAAAAACTAAACCGGATTTACAACCGTGGTCACGAATCAACTGTAAAGAGCGGTCAATATGCTCGGAACTTTCCGGATGGAAAGTAATATAATTCGCACCGGCTTTAGCAAAATCGGGGATAATCCGATCCACCGGTTTCACCATCAAATGCACATCAATAGGTGCGGTAATGCCATAATCACGTAAAGCCTGACAAATCACAGGGCCGAAAGTCAAATTTGGCACATAATGATTATCCATTACATCAAAATGAATCAGATCCGCACCGGCATTAAGCACATTTTGAACATCATCGCCAAGTCGGGCAAGATCCGCTGAAAGAATGGAAGGGGCAATAAGGTAAGGTTTCATCGTCATCTCCTAGGGGTTTTCACCGCTCTAGTTTACTACGTTAAAACAGAAATTGCCTTGATTATTTATAGGAAAATTTTGAAAAAAATAACCGCACTTTGAATGTTTTTTTAGTCAACAAAAACAAAGTGCGGTCGATAATCTCTCTTTATTTGCCTACTTGGCTACCGATTAAACCACCTAATGCGGCACCACCCAATGTAGTGGCAGTATTACCTTTAATCATATAACCGGCTGCACCGCCAATTGCTGCGCCGACAGCCGTATTTTGTTGAGTACGGCTCATATTACTACAAGCAGTTAATGCAATAAGTGTCATACCAATAACCAATGATTTTGTCATTAATTTCATAAAATCTCTCCGTACAAAATTAAAAACTATCCATCGTGATAGCATCTTATAAGACTGATATCACTGAATAAAAGTTCATTTTAAGAAAAGAATCCTACATCATGAAACGATTTCTTTAATCTAAAATTTCGGTAATCAATTTTAAATATTCGATAGCAAGGCTTCTTTGCTCTGTACTGGCATTGTAGATAAGATCTTCTGAAAGCACACCACAGGACTGAGTTTTAGGGATTTCCCCTTGTTCATAAGCTTCAAAATCCGCCATCCAATCCCCTTCAAAATAATAACGTTCTAAATGTTTCATTCTCGGTAAAAAGGCTCGCCATTTTTCAATAAAACTTTCTGCCTCAGCCAAAAATTCATTGGCTTCATCTAAAATATTTTCCATTTCAGCTAATTGCGCTAACCGTGTTTGAGATAACATCTGTCCCTCCAAAATTATCTAAAAAGAGACCGCACTTTAAAGTGCGGTCAATTGATCCTGAGTTTTACCGATTACACATCATAAGTAGTGGAAGCTGTGTTACCGCCACGCCCTGTCCAGTTGGTATGGAAAAACTCACCACGAGGTTTATCTGTACGCTCGTAGGTGTGTGCGCCAAAATAATCACGCTGGGCTTGCAATAAATTAGCCGGTAAACGGGCAGAAGTGTAACCGTCCAAGAAGGTAATCGCTGATGCCATACAAGGCATTGGAATGCCCACTTCAATAGATTTTGCCACCACTTTACGCCAGTCGCTCATGGCGTTTTCTAAGATGCCTTTGAAATAAGCGTCGGAACCTAAGAAAATCAAATCCGGGTTAGCCTCATAAGCATCACGAATATTGCCTAAGAAACGGCTACGGATAATACAGCCTTCACGCCATAATAGTGCGGTTGCACCATAGTTGATATCCCAACCAAAGTTTTCGGAAGCCTCACGAATCAGCATAAATCCTTGTGCATAAGAGATAATTTTTGAGGCTAGCAAGGCTTTACGCACCGCTTCAATCCAAACCGCTTTATCACCCTCCACTTTGCCAATGGTTTTGCCGAATAATTTTTCTGCGGCAACACGTTGATCTTTGAAAGAAGAAACGCAACGGGCAAACACCGATTCGGTAATTAAGGTTAATGGAATACCAAAATCAAGGGCGTTGATGCCTGTCCATTTACCCGTACCTTTTTGTCCGGCTGTATCAAGGATTTTCTCCACCAACGGTGTGCCGTCTATGTCTTTATAGCCTAAAATATCTGTTGTAATATCAATCAGATAGCTATCCAACTCCGTTTTTTTCCATTCAGCGAAAATGTTTTGCATTTCGTCATAACTTAAGCCTAATCCGTCTTTTAAGAATTGGTAAGCTTCGCAAATCAGTTGCATATCACCATATTCAATGCCATTATGTACCATTTTCACGAAATGACCTGCGCCCTCTTTTCCAACCCAATCACAGCACGGTTCGCCTTTATCGGTTTTGGCAGAAATCGCTTGTAAAATCGGTTTGACATATTGCCATGCTTCCTCATTACCACCCGGCATAATGGACGGTCCGTGGCGTGCCCCCTCTTCGCCGCCTGACACACCGGAGCCCACAAAACGGATTCCTTTTTCTGCTAAAGCTTTCACTCGGCGATTGGTATCCGGATAGTTGGAGTTGCCCCCATCAATAATGACGTCGCCCTCTTCCAAATGCGGTAATAATGCATCAATAAATTGATCCACCACTTCGCCCGCACGCACCATAAGCATCACTTTTCTCGGTTTTTCCAATTTTGCAGCTAAATCTTCCAAAGAATACGCCCCGATAATGTTTGTACCTTTCGCCGCCCCTTGTAAAAACTCATCCACTTTGGATGTAGTACGGTTATACGCCACCACTTTAAACCCGTGGTCGTTCATATTTAAAATGAGGTTCTGCCCCATTACGGCGAGTCCAATAACGCCGATATCGCCTTTTGCTGACATATTTTTCTCCTGTTGGTTTTGATTCGTTTTCCTCTATTTCTTAAATTTCTCTCTTTTGTAAAAAGAAGATAAGGGAAGGTTTAAATTAGTAACATATTAAATATATTTAAACACTCCCTTTTTTGTGTTTTATATTATGCTTTCCAATAAAGGCAACCTTGACAAGGTGATTCCAATTCTATTTTTCTAAAATAAAGTAAACATATAATTTGTGCCTTTTATAGGCTGGCAAACAATCTTATATTTATAATCTACTAATTGTTCATCAATATACTCTTGTTTATTCGGAGCCTGATGAACCCCTAAACACCACATATATCTTTCCGTAGGTAAAGTGCGAGACGTAATACATTCATATTTTTTAACATCTCTTAACATTTGGCGAATACAACGAGGGGCATACCAAGACTGCTTCACTTCTACAGGAATAAAGCTACGAGCATATTTTTGCCTAATTATCAAATCAATAGAGCATTTACCTTTATCGGTTTTCCTTTTATCTAATAAACAAGGTTCTTCACGATAGACTTCCGATATTAAGCCATTTAATGTTCTGAAATATAAGAGCATCTCAACTTGTAACCAAATTTCCCAGCCATAAACTTTTTCCTGATCTATTTCATTAAGACGCCTAATAATATGTTTTTGTTTAAAGAATCGTTCAAAAATAACTCTTAAAAAATAAAAATCTTTTTCTAATGTAGACATAAACTCAATATTATTAAGAAACAAAATCTATCATTTTTGATGTAGCAACACTACGCGTAACCTAGTACATCACTGTTAGGTCCGTCTAGCTTAAAATAAAATCCACAGCCATTTCACTGTGTAGCGTGGCAGTATCAAAAAATGGTAAGGATGAATCACGCTGATTAATTAATAAACCGATTTCCGTACAACCTAAAATAATGCCCTCCGCACCTTGAGCGGCAAGCTGATTGATGGTTTTAAGATAAAAGTCTTTTGATTCAGGCAATATTTTACCCGTACAAAGCTCGTCAAAAATAATACGGTGAATTTCTAATTTGGTTTCATCATCAGGCACTATTGGCTCAATACCACGCTCACGCAAACCGTCCACATAGAAATTATCCGCCATCGTGTAATGTGTGCCAAGCAATGCCACTTTATGTAACCCTTGAGCCTTAATACGATCCGATACTGCATCAAGAATATGTAATAGCGGAATGGAAACTACATTTTGTACCGCATCTGCAACTTTATGCATAGTATTCGTGCCAATTAAAATGCCTTCTGCCCCAATGCTTTCAAGTAATTTAGCTTCGTGAGCCAAAATATCTCCGGCTTTTTGCCAGTTATTTGATTTTTGACATTCCACAATATCTGCAAAATTGACACTCGACATCAACAATTTAGCACTAGCATTACCACCTAACGAGGAATTGATCGCACGGTTAATGTTCAAATAGTAAGAAACTGTACTTTCGGGGCTCATTCCCCCTAAAATCCCCAGTGTTTTCATTTAGAACTCCTTAAATTTTAACCGCACTTTTATTATAATAACTTCGCCGCCGCTTTATCCAAATACCACTCCGTCACGCCATTTTTGGCTTTAATTTTCGCTGCCGGATAAGGCAGATGTTCAGCAGGTGTGGTTTGAATTTCTTTTAAAATTTCTGCTTTTCCTTCACCGGTCACAAGATAGGCGATGCGTTTTGCCTGTTCGATCAATTTTGCGGTTTTGGAAATGCGGATTTGCCCGCTTTCTGGGTGTTTTACAATCACCGCAAGGTTTTCATCATCAAAATGAGTTTGATGTGGGAATAATGAAGCCGTGTGTCCGTCAGCCCCCATGCCTAAAATAATCCAATCAAAAACACCGTTAGGAATGACCGCACTTAGCTCCTCTTGAAAACGATTCAGCTCAAAGTGCGGTTCATTTTCGCCACGAATTCGGTGAATATTCTCTGCGGGAATTTGAATATGATCAAATAACAATTTTTGCACTTCACCATAATTACTTTCCGGATCTTGTGCTGAAACCATTCGCTCATCACCCCACCAGAAATGCAGGTTTTTCCAGTTAATTTGTTCCGCATAAGGTGATTGAGCAAGGGTTTTAAATAATAACTTTGGCGTGCTTCCGCCCGATAATGAAATATGAACCGGGCGTTGTTGTTCACTATAGGTTTTTAATTCTTGTGCGATTTTTTCAACCGCTTGTTGAGCGGTTGGGAACATTACATAATTCATAACTACACCTTTTTCTTCATTAATCCACTCGGTTTACGCCATACTTTGCCTTGTCTGGCAATCAGTTTATCTGCTGCCACAGGCCCCCAAGTACCGGCTTCGTAATCATGGACTCGTCCGCCATTGGCTTTGTAATCCAAGATAGGTTGAACGAATTTCCATGCGGCATGAACCGCATCCGTACGGGCAAATAGGGTCGCATCCCCTTTCATCGCATCGAGCAATAAACGTTCATAAGCGGTTAATACCTGTGCACCGGCAAGATCCGCATAGCGGAAGTCCATCGATACTTCTTTGGCTTCAAAGCCCGCCCCCGGTTTTTTCAAACCGAAACGCATGGAAATGGCTTCATCCGGTTGAATGCGGATGATAAGTTTATTTTCCGGTGCATTTTGGCTAAATACAGGATGTGGCGTGGTTTTAAAGTGAATGACAATTTCTGTCACACGAGCAGGTAAACGTTTACCGGTACGCACATAAAAAGGCACGCCTGCCCAACGCCAGTTTTCGATTTCACAACGCAACGCCATATAGGTTTCAGTGTGTGAATCTGCCGGCACGCCTTTTTCTTCTAAATATCCCTTCACTATGTTACCGTTCACTTCACCGGCAGTATATTGACCCAACACTAGATTATGTTCCACATCTTCTTGCGTAAGTGGACGTAAACAATGCATGACTTTTGCCACTTCATCACGCATAGAATCCGCATTGATGATTGCCGGCGGCTCCATTGCCACCATGGCAAGCACTTGGAGTAAGTGATTTTGGAACATATCCCGCATTGCTCCGGAACCGTCATAATAGCCACCACGTTCTTCAACGCCAATGGATTCGGCACCGGTGATTTCTACATAATCAATAAAATTACGATTCCAAAGGGGTTCAAACCAGCCGTTAGAAAAACGCAATACGAGTAAATTTTGAACGGTTTCTTTACCAAGGTAATGATCGATACGGTAAATTTGATGTTCTTCAAAGAAACGGTGAATTTGCACATCTAACACTTGTGCGGTTCTTTCATCATAACCGAAAGGTTTTTCCACGATAATACGCTTCCAACCGTATTCTTCCGTGTTCAAACCATGTGCCGCCAGGCATTCGGGAATCACGCCATAAAGACTTGGCGGAGTGGACATATAATAGAGCGTATTGCCGCAAGTTTGATATTTATCGTGTAATTCGTCCAAACGGGGGACCAATTTGCCATAGTCTGCGGCATCTGCCGTATTCACGGCTTGGTAATAAAGATGATGACAAAATTCATCAAGGGTTTCAGGTGAGGTATCTTCATTATTAATTAAGGTTTCACGCATTTTCATGCGGAAAGTTTCATCATTAAGTTCCGAACGCGCCACGCCAAGCACTGAAAAGTTCTCGCCCAATCTTCCAATTTTGAAGAGATTATAAAGTGCCGGAATGAGTTTTCTGTGAGTTAAATCACCGGATGCGCCAAAAATGACGATACAGCTGTTCTCAGTTTGCATAATTATCCTTGTAAAAATACCGAGTGAAATGACGGGCTATTCTAACGAAAATTCCTCCGCTAACCAATCAATTAAATTGAAAGACCGATGTCCAATTAGCAGATTTATCCGCCACCATCACAAAAGAGGGATTAATCAGTATCTCACGTTGATTGTATGTCAATGGCGCAAATTGCGGAGCGAAAATTTGTCCGTTAGTTTCTCCCAATAATACTTCCGCCCCTGCCGTATCCCACTCTCCGGTTTGTCCAAGACGAACATAACAATCCACCTTGCCCTCAGCCACTAAAGCCCCTTTCAGACTGCTGGAGCCCAGCACGACAAACTCATAAGCAAAATCCTTCGATAACATTGAGCGCACTTTTTCTTGCGAAGTGGTGGCGCCCACGGCAATGCGTAATGTTGGGAAGGAAGAAGTGCGGTTAAGATTCACGATGTTTTTACCCAATTTTTTCACTTGTTCACCTTGTTTTTTAAAGGCACCAAAATTCTCCATCGCATAATAAGTAAGGGATAATATCGGGGCGTGAATAACGCTTAACACGGGTTTATTGTTACGGACTAGAGTGATTAAAACGGAAAATTGATCAGTGCGATTAATAAATTGCTGTGTGCCATCAAGGGGATCGATGAGCCAATATTCTTTCCAGGTTTGGCGTTCCTCAAAAGGAATATGGCAGTTTTCCTCGGAAAGCACCGGCGTTTGGGGGAAATGTGCGGTCAGTTTTTCCGTTAAAAATTGACTAACGAAAAGATCCGCTTCGGTGACCGGCGTATTATCTTCTTTAATTTGTACATCAATATGCTGTTGATAAAAACGTTGTAGATGATTACCGGCTTGGTAAGCAATTAGTAGAACCTGATTCAGTAAATGTTCATTGAGTGGCAACATAAAACCTCCCGACAAAATTTTTGATAAAACCTAATCACGTGATTTTGTTTTCGGCAATAACCATGGCAAGACAAATAGCGCATAAAATACCATACAGCAAGCACTTAATATCCCTAATGTTAAACCGCCGTCAGTAATCCATTGCCAAAATGAAGCATCCTGTTCACTCATAAACAATAAATAGAAATAGGATGCAACATTACAATAAAAAAAGCTAATCAATGATGAACATAATACTATGGCTGCAATATTATGACGAATATAGCGAAACCTTGTGGCAACCAAGGCAATCAGAAAAGCGGGGATAGTAGCAAGGAAAAACGCAGCTATAACATATCGGCTAAATGGTGTCGGCTCCAGATCCGCACCTAAAAACCAAAACAGCGCAGTCACCAATCCTTGTGAAATGAGAGGAAATAAAATTAATGTTTTAAGATAAGGTTTCATAAAATCTCCCTACAATTTCTTATGATGATTTGGTTTTTGGCAAGAGCCAAGGCAGTATAAATAAAGTGCAAAATGTCATAAAGCACATACCCAATAAAGCTCCCCAGAATGAAATAGTAAACTCAATAAGATAGATGATGGTGAGATAATAAAAAAAACTCACTAATGCTGAGCATAGTACAATAGCGGCAATGTTATAGCGCATATAACGGAATTTAGTGGTGATCAGGCTAATCAAAAAAGCGGGAATCGCCACGAGAATAAAAACAATAAGAAAATTTTGGATAAAAGGCAATTGGTAATATGGATCTGCATTCGCATTCAAAAACTCTGCAAGTGCGGTCGCTAATCCTTGCACAATCAACGGAAATAAAATTAATGCTTTAAGATAAGGTTTCATAAAATCTCCCTACAATTTCTTATGATGATTTGTTTTTTGGCAAAAGCGATGTCAGCATAAGTAAAGCGAAAAATGTTATAACGCACATACACACCAATCCGGGTATAAACGCAATATCTAGTCTATTAGAGAAACAAAATATGAGGATGGTAGGATAAAAAAAGCCCACTAATGCGGAACACCACACGATAGCAACAATGTTATTGCGTACATAACGGAATTTGGCGCTAATGAGGCTAATCAGAAAAGCGGGAATCGTGATGAAAATAAAAGTAACGATGGCGTAAATCTCAAAAGGATTGACATTCCTATCCCAAAGCCAAAACAGCACGGTCGCTAATCCTTGTGAAAGGAGAGGAAATAAAATTAATGCTTTAAGATAAGGTTTCATAAAAAATAGGCTATCGGAAAAGATAGCCTATTTTAAAGGAATTTTAGGGATTAATCAGATTTTTTCGCACGTAATACACGAGAAGCAAAAATAATGATCCCCGCAATAAATACCGTTAAGCCCAAGATTTCACTGATACCGCCCCAATTTTCAAGGTTTAGCGCCAGTGGTGCTTCAGAGCCACCGGATGTGACGGAAGCCGCAATAATAAAGGCGAGAATCACGCCCATGAGACTTTCACCCACAATCAAACCTGCTGAGAAAAGCGTACCAAAACGTTCTGCTTTAGCCGAGATTTGTTTATCACCGGTGCGTGCCGCATAGTTTGCAATATGGCGATTAATAAACCAGGCTAAGAATGCTCCAACGACAACCGGTGTATTAATGGATGGTGGCAAATAGATACCAATCCCCACCGCTAATACCGGTAATGCAAAGGCTTTATTACTCACTTTTTTCAAGAAGGCATCAATAATAATTAACACTGCACCTAACCCCACGCCGGTTAAGATGTACGTCCATTCTAATTGGTTAGTAAAAATACCTTGCGAGATCGTCGTCATAATCGTGGCTTGTGGTGCAGAAAGGGCTTGCGTAGGATCCATATCAGGACGTGGCAATGCACCACTGAAGCCGTAAGCGTGATATAAAATCTCCAAGACCGGCGCAATCACCAGTGCACCGACAAAACAACCGATAATCAATGCTACTTGCTGACGCCATGGTGTGGCTTCAACTAATAAACCGGTTTTTAAATCCTGTAAGTTATCGTTAGAAATCGTTGCCGTGGTGAGAACGATAGAGGCAGTAAAAAGCGTAAGTGCGGTTAAAAATTTCTGACCATCTGTCGTTTCAAATAGCCCCGTAGCATTACCGATAGAAACCAATACGAGAGAAATCACGATCACCGAAATAATCCCGATACCGGAAATCGGACTGGATGATGAGCCTACTAACCCCGCCATATAACCGGAAGCCGCTGCCACAAAAAAGCCGATAAATACGGCTAAGAAGGTACACACCACCACTAATAAAATAGACAGCTCCGGTGAAATAGGCGCTGCTGCAATAAAGTGATGTAATGAAATCACGATCAATGCAACGGTTGCAATCAGGATATAAATCATGGTTTTTGGTGAGAGATCGATATCAATGCGATGCTCCGATTCTGATTTACCGCTTTTCAACATACGGAATGAATGCACCATGCCTTCTACCATGGGTTTCATTAAAACCAATAATGTCCAGATGGCGGCAATACCGATCGTGCCCACACCGATAAAGCGAACTTTGGTTTTCCATGTACTCATGGCAAAGTCAACTAAGCTCATATCCGTTGGCATATCACCGGATATGGTAAAGAATGGAACGGCAACTCCCCAAGTCAGCACCAAGCCGACTAACATAGCAATACCGCCTACGATACCGATCAAATAACCGGCACCCAATAACGCAAGAGAGAACCCCATCGGTAATTGGAAAGCGGCTTTGCCGGTTTGAATCCATGCGCTGGCGCCATCCGCCATTACACGCAAACCATTGGTTAAAAATGCAACAACACCGGCTAATACGCCACCATAAGCGATGTCTTTTACCCCGGTATCACCTTTGTCGTGATTTCCCGCTTTTAAAATTTCAGCCGCTGCGACACCTTCCGGATAAGGTAAATCGCTATTCACCACCATCGCACGGCGTAATGGAATGGTGAACAATACCCCTAATGTACCACCAGAAGCACAAATCAACATCGTCTGCCAAAATGGAAAATCGTTCCAGTAGCCCATCATTAACAAACCCGGTAAAACGAAAATAACGGAAGATAACGTCCCCGCTGCAGAAGCCTGAGTTTGCACCATATTATTTTCTAAGATACTGGAATCTTTAAAGAATTTTAACACCGCCATAGAAATCACAGCGGCAGGAATGGAAGAGGCAAAAGTCATCCCGACTTTTAATCCCAAATAGACGTTAGATGCGGTGAAAATCACCGTAATTAACGCCCCAAGAATCATCCCACGAAACGTGAGCTCTTTTAAATTTGAATGAGGCATAATTTTTCCCTAGGTTAAATAAAAAGACCTTCACTTTCCCAAGAAATGGCAAAAAATTCAAGAATTATTTGAATATTTATGCAATTAAATTAGAAAATATTTAATAAATACTCTTTTTATTGGAAAATTATTGATAGCTTATTATTTTTGGCAGTTCAAATAATCTCTCAACGCATAAAGTGCGGTCAGATTTCTCGCCTCATTGAAATCGGGATGGGCAATTAATTCATCTAATTTCGCTAAGGGAAAACGGACCAACTCTAAGGGTTCAGGCTCGTCCCCTTCGAGCTTGCAAGGGTAGAAATCCTGCACAACAAAAATATGCATGGGGTTACGCATATAACTTGGACTGGTAATGACAGTACGTAAAAAATGAATGTGATTTGCCCCAACGCCAATTTCTTCTTTCAATTCACGATTGGCAGCGTCTTCCGGTGTTTCCCCCACATCAACGCCCCCTTTAGGAAAAGTCAGCTCATAACGTTCCGTCCCCACGGCATATTCCCGAATCATTAAAAGTTCATCACCCTCAATAGGCACCATCATCACCGCCTGATGACCGCCCGGTTTAAAGCGTTCGTAAGTTCGCTTTTCGCCATTGCTAAACATTAAATCAACCGCTTGTATTTCAAATAAACGGGACTTTGCCACTGTTCGTATCGATAAAATTTTTGGCAATACGGTTTGATCATCCGACTTCATAATTTTTCCTTTATTCTGTGATACCATGAACGAAAACTGTATCACAAATTGAGCAAAGAGAGATCGCAAATGGAAGAAAAAGACGTTCGCCTTGACAAATGGCTATGGGCTGCCCGTTTTTATAAAACCCGCAGTCTTGCCAAAGCCATGATCGAAGGGGGAAAAGTCCATTACAACGGGCAGCGGGCAAAAGTCAGCAAAATAGTGGAAGTGGGCGCTATCTTAAAATTACGTCAAGGCAACGAAGAGAAAGAAGTGGAAATCTTGGCGTTAAGCGATCAACGCCGTGGTGCACCCGAAGCACAATTACTTTATCGTGAAACGGATCAAAGTGTGAAAAAACGGGAAGAAATGGCATGGGCGAGAAAAAACAACGCCCTTTCTATGCCTCACCCCGAACGTCGCCCTAACAAAAAAGAACGGCGGGATTTGTTGAAGTTTAAGCATCAGGTATAAAAAGTGCGGTTGAAAATCTCTCTGTTTTTCAACCGCACTTTATTTTCAAAGGAGGATTAAACTACCGATTCCAACGCCCAAAGTTCTTGCAAACTTTCACGGCGGCGGATTAAATGTGCTTTATCGCCATCCACTAAAACTTCCGCTGTGCGTGGACGGGAATTGTAGTTGGAAGACATACTCGCCCCATAAGCCCCCGCAGAACATTGCGCAATATAATCGCCCTCCGCAATGGCAAGTTCACGCTGTTTGCCTAAAAAATCAGAGGTTTCGCAAACGGGGCCCACCACATCATAAATCGCTTTTTGTCTATCCAAAGTGCGGTCAATTTCCACAATGTTCATATAGGCTTCATACAATGCCGGACGAATCATATCGTTCATACCCGTGTCTGTAATGGCAAAATTGCGGCTTTCATTACTTTTCAAATATTGGACTTTTGCGACTAAAATGCCGGCATTGGCGGTAATTGCCCGCCCCGGTTCAAGGATAATTTCAAGATCCTTATAATCTTTTAATTTTTCCAACAAGGCTTTAGCGTACTCGCTTGGATGTGGCGGATTTTCATCGGTATAAGTGACCCCCAAACCACCGCCTAAATCTAAATGCTGCAACGCGATGCCATCTTGTTTGAGTTGCTCCATTAACACAATAAGACGATCTGTCGCATCTAAAAAGGGTTGCAATTCAGTGAGTTGCGATCCGATATGACAATCCATTCCGCTGATCTTCACATTCGGTAGGCTTGCTGCCAACTTATAGACTTCACAGGCTTCATCCACACTGACACCAAATTTATTTTCTTTTAAACCGGTGGAAATGTAAGGGTGCGTATGCGCATCCACATCCGGGTTTACACGCAAAGAAATCGGTGCAATTTTTCCCATTTCGCCGGCAATGAGGTTGATGTGGTGAAGTTCAGACACGGATTCCACATTGAAACAACGAATCCCCACCTCTAAAGCACGCATAATCTCTTCGCGAGATTTTGCCACACCGGAAAACACCACTTTCGATGCTTCACCGCCTGCGGCCAATACACGTTCTAATTCCCCTTGGGAAACAATATCAAAACCTGAACCTAATTTCGCCATCACACTTAATACCCCAATGTTAGAGCAAGATTTCACAGCAAAACAAATTAAATGGGGATGTGAACCTAAGGCATCGTTAAACGCATGCCAATGGCGTTCCAACGTAGCACGAGAATAGACATAAAGCGGTGTACCAAACTGTTCTGCAAGTTGTTGTACCGGTAATTGTTCGGCATAGAGTTGGTTATTTTGATATTGGAAAAAATTCATATTGTGTCTCACCAATTATTGATTTTGTTGTGTTTGTTCTTTTTCCGGAAAATACAATGGCCCTTTCACGCCACAACCTGTTGCTAACGCACAAACGGCACTTAATACTAAGATTGACAATAATTTTTTCATTTTTCCTCTCTCACTCATCGTTAAATCCGCCTTTCACAAGGGGGTAAAAGGCTTTATAATCTGCCGCATTCTATCAGATTTGAAAGGAAAAACTTTATGAATGTTGCAGAATTTCATCAAAATATTGAACAAATTTGGCAAAAAATCGAAGAAGAATTAGAAGAACAAGGTGCGGATGTGGATTGCGAAACCCAAGGTGCGGTATTTACCATGACCTTTGGTAATCGCACACAAATTGTCATCAATAAACAAGAACCTTTATTTGAACTTTGGCTTGCCAGTAAATTAGGCGGTTTTCATTTTGCCTTCAAAAACGGTGAATGGATTTCCAATGACGGTAAAAATTTTTGGGAAAGTTTAACAGAAGCCTGTGCCGCACACGGTGAGGCTATCCAATTCTAATATGTCCCACTATTCCCCTTCCCCAAAAACACCGGAAAAACCCACCGCACTTTCCGTGCTAAATTCGGTGTTTGGTTATCAATCTTTCCGCAAAGGGCAGGAAGAAGTGATTAATGCCGCACTGAATGGACAAGATTCTCTAGTGGTGATGGCGACGGGGAACGGTAAATCACTCTGTTATCAAATTCCGGCACTCTGTTTTAATGGGCTGACGCTGGTCATCTCCCCTCTCATTTCCTTAATGAAAGATCAGGTGGATCAATTACAGGCGAATGGTATTGAGGCCGATTTTCTCAATTCCAGCCAAACATTAGAACAGCAGCAACAAGTCCAAAATAAGCTGATTTCAGGGAGTCTTAAACTCCTTTATATCTCACCGGAAAAGGTGATGACGAACAGCTTTTTCCAGCTGATTTCCTATTGCCAAGTCAGTTTTATCGCGATTGATGAAGCACATTGCATTTCCCAATGGGGACATGATTTCCGCCTTGAATACACCCAGCTTGGCGGGCTAAAAGCCAGTTTTCCCAATGCACCTATTATGGCACTCACCGCAACGGCGGATTACACGACACGGCAAGATATTCTCACGCATCTTAAACTGCAAAATCCTTACCAATATATTGGTAGTTTTGATCGCCCAAATATTCGTTACACGCTGGAAGAAAAATTTAAGCCTATGGAGCAACTTGCCCGTTTCGTGTTAGCTCAAAAAGGTAAAAGCGGTATTGTTTATTGTAACAGTCGTAATAAAGTCGAACGAATAGCAGAAAGTTTACGCCATAAAGGGGTATCCGCTGCGGCTTACCATGCAGGAATGGAAACCGCACAGCGTGAGCGTGTGCAACAGGATTTTCAACGTGATAATGTGCAAGTCGTGGTGGCAACCATTGCCTTTGGGATGGGGATCAATAAATCCAATGTACGTTTCGTGGCGCACTTTGATTTACCTCGCAGCATTGAATCTTACTATCAGGAAACCGGGCGTGCAGGGCGGGATGACTTACCCGCCGAAGCCGTATTATTTTACGAACCGGCAGACTATGCTTGGTTACAAAAAATCTTACTTGAGAAACCGGAAACACCCCAACGACAAATTGAGCAACATAAATTAGAAACCATTGGTGAGTTTGCCGAAAGCCAAACTTGCCGTCGCTTGGTGTTACTTAATTATTTCGGTGAACATCGCCAAACACCTTGCAATAACTGCGATATTTGCTTAGATCCACCAAAAAAATATGACGGTTTAGTGGATGCGCAAAAAGTCATGTCCACTATTTACCGAGTAGGGCAATGTTTTGGGGCACAATATGTGATTGGTGTATTGCGAGGAATGCAAAATCAAAAAATCCTCGAACGACAACACGATAAACTCAGCGTTTATGGCATTGGTAAAGATAAGAGTAAGGAACATTGGCAATCGGTGATTCGCCAGTTGATTCACCTTGGTTTGATACAGCAGGTGATTGGCGAGTTTAATACCACATTGCAACTCACAGAAAATGCCAAATCCGTGCTAAAAGGAGAGGTACCCTTGGAACTCGCCATGCCACGTATTTCTGCAATCAGTAAAATTGCTCACAATCCGCAACGAAGCACGATTGTTACTTACGATAAAGATCTCTTTGCCCGTCTGCGTTTTTTACGCAAACAAATTGCCGACAAGGAAAATATCCCCCCTTATATTGTGTTCAATGATGCAACACTACAAGAAATGGCACAATATATGCCGACCTCTAACCTTGAAATGCTACAAATTAACGGCGTGGGATCAATCAAATTGGAACGTTTCGCCCAGCCCTTCATGACATTGATTAAAGAACATAAAGCGATTTTAGCGAAAGCTTAAAATAGAAATCAAAAGTGCGGTTAAAATTAACCGCACTTTTTGTTCTCTATGCTTCCATCGACATACAAAGTAAAGTCAATGGGTGAATGCAGGTCACCTTGGAAGACATATCAATTTGCCATTTACAGGTTTGGCATTCGGAAATGACATAATCAAATCCGCCTTCGTTGATATTGTCAAACAAGGTTTTGCCAATGGATTGTGCGGTATCATAGTTTTCCGCTTTAAAACCATAAGTACCGGCAATGCCGCAGCATTGTGACGGCAGCATAATGATTTCCAAACCCGGAATTTGTTTCAACACTTCCAACGTATAAGGCGCCCAACCGGCTTTTTCCACATGGCACGCCGTATGGTATGCCACCCGCAATTTAAGCGGTTTGAGCGGTAAGCTTTTGCCTTCTTTAAAAAGCTGATATAAGAAAGGGGTCACCATATGAATATACGGGCGAACTTTTGCATTGTCGATGCCTAAAATGTGATGATATTCGTCCCGTAAATTTAACGTACAACTTGAGGCTTCACTAATCACCTCTAAGCCTTTTTCATCCACCATTTTGCCGATATAGTCGGTATTGAATCGGGCAATGTTGCGCGCACGTTCAGGGAAACCATTCACCATTAAGGGTAAACCGCAACATTTTTCTTTTTCTAATAGCATCACGCCGATACCCATAGCATTGAATACTTTCAAAAATTCTTTGCCCAGTTGGGGATTATTATAGTTCACATAACAGCCGTGATAATACGCCACTTTACGTTCAAAGTTTTTCTGTTCTTCTAAGGCATTTTTCATATACCAGCTACGAAAGGTGCCAAAGGAATATTTCGGCAGCGTGCGTTTTTTGCTGATATTGAGGGTTTTCTCAAGCACAAATTTTGTTGCGCTCAGTCCTGTGATTCGGTTCACAATAGGGGCAAGAGGTGTGTTGAGTTTTCCCATCACATCGGTGTTACTCAAAATGGCATCACGCAATTTGTTCATCAACGGTTTTTTCTGTTGTGCCAAATGATTATTGCGAGCCCGAACAATCAGATCACCAATTTTGACATCAGACGGACAAGCCACTTCACAACGTTTACAGTTCGTACAATATTTGAGGGCTTCATCATAAAGTTCGGCAGATTTTAAACGCAAACGCTCCCCATCAGGGCCGGATTGCTTCGGTCCGGGGTAAAGGGGATTATTACGGGAAACCGGACAAACGGCAGTACAAGCAGTACATTTAATGCAGCTTTCAAAACTTTCATCAATATACTGATGGCTTGCCGGTGAATTGAGCGATTGTTTTGCGCTATCAATTAATCGTTGAATATTCGTATCCATTATCGCCCCCTATTTCGCCAAAATTTCGTCTGCTACGGTCAGTGCCGTGACCACTGCCACTCCGGAACCACAACCCAGTTCTAACGCATTAAAACCGCCGATGACATTCCCCACCGCATATAAATTTGTTAAAAATTGACCGCTCTTTTGTACTTGGCAATGCGCATTAACCACGACACCAGCAGATTGATAAGGTTGCGGATTAGAGAAACGGTTATCCGTCCAAGTGAAACGATCTTTTGCGTCAAAACCTTGTACACCGATGATATCTGCATAAAACACCGGCTCGAAAATGCGATCAAATTCGGACATCAACCCTTTACTGAAAAAACTCCCTGAAGCAAGCACAAAATTATCGGCAACAATTTCCTCCTCATTGTGCAAGCGTGTCATAATGCAACGCACACGATCACCGTCAAAATGGGCTTTCACCGCACTATCACCATTCATCATTAAGCCCCCGAGAGATTCAAATCGGCGGCGTAATTGAACACGTTGGCGCATTCCCAGTAATGATGGCGGCAAAGTCGGTAATTCAAATAAAGCGAGTTTTGTGGCTTTGCGAAGTGCGGTCATAAATTCTTGATTTTCTAGCCCAAAGCACGCCGGCAAAAAGACGGCTTCCGCGCCTTGCGCTGAGTCCACAATTTCTTTCACCAAATCATCAAAAGCCAATTTATGTTCTAAAAGCTGGGCGATATTGACACTGCGGAATTCTCGGGCATTTTGGCGAAGTTCGTCCAACTGTGGAATATTCAAGAAACCGCTGGTGACCTCACAATGAGCGAATTGTGCATTCAGCACTAAATTTGCCGCTAATAATTGCGGTTGGAAATCGTGATAACCTTCAATCCCCAACACCGCAATGCGTTTGTGTGGGAAAGGCTCGTTTCCTACCACTGTCGGCACACTATTCGGGGAAAGCCATGTGCCACGCAAACTGCCCAGTCCGGTAACACGCCAATGATTTTTTTCACCCTCCCCCATTAAATGAAGGTTGAGGGACTCTGCTAAGCGTTCAAACGCCTGAGCCTTGCTCATCACTTGTTCTTCGCCCAACAGACTATAAGGATGAGTCGGTAACGCAGTGCGAAGTGCGGTCAAATTTTCTGTTAAATTTTCCACCGCACTTCCATCCGGCAGACGGCTTAATAAATCAAAAGAACCAGACGCAAAGTCCATGGCGGCTTGCCCGTTATTGATAATCACGCAATGTTTACCACGCTGTTGAAGAGCGATGCCGCAAGTTAATCCAGCCAAACCACCGCCAATAATTGCTACATCAAAATTCATTACTATCCGTCCCCTGTTGTGCTTGTTCTTCAAGCGGTTTCACATCATTCAAACCCAATACACTGCCATACATCCAAGCGGTAAATTCCGCTTCACGAATCGCCTCGCCCCAAGCGATAGGTTGAATGCCACGCCAACGTTCTTCCATAAAAGCATTCAGTTGTGTGGTGGATTGACGAGGAGTAGCAACTTCAAAACGATTCATTAAACCGGCTGCACGGCAAGCACAAAGTTCTGCTTGGCAAGTCCCCATTCCCACACGGGTGCGGCGGCGTAAATCTACCAGATTATTCACGTCAAGTTCATCAATGGCATAGCGTACTTCACCTGCGGTCACCGCTTCACACTCGCACACCATGGAACGATCCAAACGGTCTGTTTGAAGCAATCGGCTTGCCCTTGCACCATGGCGATACACGGCGGAATAACGAATGGTACTTGGCAATGAAATCACTTTTTGATTGGTTTCTTGGCGGCTTTCCGTCGATCCCGGTAAAGGGCGATCTGCGGTAACACAAGGTGCATTTTTGTTCAGTTTTTTGCACACCAAATCCGTCGCCCATTCCGCCATTAAACGATAGGTCATCAATTTACCGCCGGTGATCGTGATAAATCCCTCTAAACCGTCACGCTCTGCGTGATCCAACAAGACAATTCCACGACTCACATTTCGACCGGACGGATCATCATCCGTCGCCACCAGTGGACGCACCCCCGCATAGGCACGAAGCACACGGGTATGACGTAAACTTGGTGCCAGTTTTTCGCCTTCACGGAAAAGAATATCCACTTCTTCGGGGGTGATTTCCATGTTATCAATTTGATCGTAAGGAATACGGCTGGAGGTGGTGCCAATCACGCAAATAGTATCACCCGGCACAAGAATATCCGCATCTGCCGGTTTACGGCAGCGGTTAATCACCATTTTATTGATACGATGCCCCATCACTAATAATGCCCCTTTTGCCGGGAACATTTTTATTTTGAGATCGGCATATTCCGCAATACCTTGTCCCCAGATTCCACTGGCATTCACCACCACAGGCGCAAAAAATTGGCGTTTTACTTTGTTTTTATGATCATAAACATCCACGCCAATGACTTTTCCCCCCTCTCTAATAAGATTTTTCACCTCACAATAAGTGAAGACTTTAGCACCGTTTTCCGTTGCATCCATCATATTGGAAGCAGTTAAACGAAAAGGGTCAATAGAACCGTCCGGCACCACGACAGCGCCCACTAAATTCGGATTAACGGAAGGTTCCATAATCTTGGCAAGTTGAGGATCAATGGCAACCGCATCAATACCGGATTTTGTGCAGCTTTCAATGAAGGTTTTTTGATAGTCGAGGGAATCTTCAGGTAGGGTAATAAATAGACCTTCTGTTTCGTCCACACAATGACGAGCGATTTTGCGCAAAATACGGTTTTCTTTAATACATTCTTCCGCCGATTCCTGATCATTTACCGCATAACGCGCGCCACTATGCAAAAGCCCATGATTACGCCCCGTTGCCCCTGTGGCAATATCACGACGTTCTAATAAAATGCAATTAATGCCACGTAATGCACAATCACGAGCAATACCTGCGCCTGTTGCTCCGCCACCGATGATAATCACATCCGTTGATAAAGAAGAAAAATCTCCAACATCTCGATATAAATTAGGCGATAATCCCATGTTTACCCCCAAAGCCCACAAAGAAATAATATAAAATAAAAACTAAACTGATTGTAGAGAATAACGCTTAAATTAACAATGTTTTGAGCGAAAAAGAAAATAAATTTGTGACCGTGATCACATTAATTTCACAAGCGCTCATTTTGATATAAATTTTTTGTGAAGAACATCACATTTTTTAATTCAAAAACTTTCTTATTTTTTATTTTTCATTATTATGCGCGCTGCCCCTTTCTTTTTTTAATTTTGAAAGGAAAACCATAATTATAAATGTTGTTGGAGAAAAATTATGTTCGGACCATTTAAACCCGCACCGCACATTGCGGAACTTCCGGCGGAAAAAATTGATTCTACCTATAAACGCTTACGTTGGCAGGTATTCGCAGGGATTTTCTTTGGTTATGCCGCTTACTATTTTGTGCGTGCAAACTTTGACTTGGCTCAAAAAGGTTTAATTGAAGCCGGTATGTATAACAAGGCTGAGTTGGGTCTTGTTGGTACAGCTGCCGGTTTAGCTTACGGTTTGTCAAAATTCTTTATGGCAATGCTTTCGGACCGTTCTAATCCGAAAGTCTTCTTACCATTCGGTTTATTGCTATCCGGTTTATGTATGACCATGATGGGCTTGTTCCCATGGGCAACATCCGGCATCGTTATCATGTGGATTATGATCTTCTTAAACGGTTGGTTCCAAGGAATGGGATGGCCTCCATGTGGACGTACGATGGTGCATTGGTGGTCTAAATCCGAACGCGGAACCATCGTTTCTATTTGGAATACCGCACACAACCTTGGCGGTATGGTTCCGGGTGCTATGGTACTCCTAGCCGGTGCGATTTACTTCAGCACACACGGTGTTGAAGCAACGGCAAAAGATGTATGGCAACAAGCCCTTTACTATCCGGGTATTGCTGCAATGATCATCGCGATTCCTATTTATCTTGTGATGAAAGATACCCCACAATCTTGTGGCTTACCGCCTGTTGAAAAATGGCGTAATGACTATCCGGATGACTATAACGAAAAAACTTACGAGCATGAGCTTTCTACCAAAGAAATCTTTATGACTTATGTGTTGAAAAACAAACTATTATGGTACATCGCTATTGCTAACGTATTCGTTTACTTAATTCGCTACGGTGTATTGAAATGGTCACCGGTTTACTTAGGTGAAGTGAAACACTTCAACATTAAAGGTACCGCATGGGCATACACCATTTATGAATTAGCGGCAATTCCGGGTACATTATTATGCGGTTGGGTCTCTGACCATGTATTCAAAGGTAAACGCGGATTAACCGGTTTCATCTTCATGATCTTAACCACCATTGCGGTTGTGGCTTTATGGAAAAATCCGGCGACACCTGAAGCAGAGGTTGCCAGCTACAGTGCATGGTATGAAAACCCATATCAATTAACCGACTTCATTTTAATGACAACGATCGGCTTCTTAATTTATGGCCCGGTAATGTTAATCGGTTTACACGCCCTTGAACTTGCACCGAAAAAAGCCGCAGGTACAGCAGCAGGTTTCACCGGTTTATTCGGTTATTTAGGCGGTACGGTATCAGCCTCTGCCGTAGTAGGTTGGGCAGCTGAATATTACGGCTGGGACGGCGGTTTCTACGTGATGATTGCCGGCGGTATCTTAGCTGTATTATTACTTCTCAATGTAATGATTGAGGAAGGTAAACACAAAGCAAAATTAGGTGATACCTACGGTACCAAATAATTAGCGTAAACAAGGCGACGGGCAAATGCTTAAGTCGCCTTTTTTATTTTTAAC
>NZ_MLAJ01000017.1 GCF_002000485.1 Rodentibacter ratti
TGAAGGTGGATTTTTACTAGATTAAGCCAAGAGTTTTCGCACCCCTTCCACCACAACAGAAATGGCTTTTTCTTCGCTAGCCTTTATAGTGGCTTCATTTGGGATTTCTTGTTGTGTGCGGTTGACAATCACCCCAGAAACCATACCGGCGCGTAATCCTAAGGCATTACACATGGTAAACAAGGTGGCGGATTCCATCTCGAAATTCATTACATTGAGATCTTGCCATTGTTTGAGCAATCCTTGGTAATCACGGTAGACTTTTCCGCTGTAAGTGTCATAACGCTCTTGTCCCGGATAGAAAGTATCGGAGGAAGCGGTGATACCCACAAACGGTTCAGCCCCTTTCTCTTTTGCCGCATTAACCAGTGCGGTGGTACATTCAAAATCAGCTACTGCCGGATATTCCAATGGGGCAAAATGGCGGCTTGCGCCATCTAAACGAACCGCACCAGTGGTAACAAGAATATCGCCCACATTAATATGCGGTTGGATTGCCCCCGTTGTGCCAATGCGAATGAAAGTACGCACGCCAAGTTGGGCTAATTCTTCCACACAAATAGAAACGGAAGGACCACCAATCCCGGTGGAACAAACTACCACAGGCTGACCGTTGAGATAGCCGAGCCAAGAGGTAAACTCACGGGTACTCGTCAAAAATTCAGGGTTATCAAGGTGTTTGGCAATACGCTCACTGCGTGCCGGATCACCGGGAACAATGGCAATGGCTGCGCCTTTTAGTTGGGCTTTGGTGAGGTTTAGATGAAATACGTCTGACATAATTGTCTCCTTGTTTAAATTTGGCGGTAAAAATGACCGCACTTTGGTTTATTATTTTTTCAATGCGCCCAAAATACCACGCATAATTTGTTTAGTGACTTGATTACGAATATTACGCCCTACGGATTTCGCCACACTATTGACCATTTGCTCTGTCGGGCTAAGTTTATCTCCTCGTTTTTGAGTGCCGAAAATCATACGACTGAGGCTGCCTAAAATACCGTTTTCTGCTTCCTCTTGTGCTTGCTCCGCTTGTTTTTGTTGAACGGCAGCAAGATCAGCCTGTGCATTTAACACTTCAAAGGCAGATTCATTATCCACATAATCTTTATAGAAGGCATAAAGCTCATCATCTTTTACCCATGTGGTACGTTCTTCGTTAGAGAGTGGTGAAAGCTGGCTTTTTGGTGGGTAAATATAAGCAATTTCAACAGGGGTTGGCATCCCTTTTTCATCTAAGAAAGAGACTAATGCTTGCCCAACGCCAAGGGTCGAAATCGTTTCCACCACATTCACCGTTGGATTAGCACGGAAGGTTTCAGCGGCAGATTTGACGGCTTTTTGATCTCGTGGCGTAAAGGCTCGTAAAGCGTGTTGCACACGGTTGCCCAATTGCCCTAAAACCGTATCCGGCAAATCTAACGGATTTTGGGTGACAAAATAAATCCCCACACCTTTAGAACGAATTAAGCGAACTACCTGTTCCACTTTTTCCACCAATACCGCTGGTGCACCATCAAATAACAAGTGTGCTTCATCAAAAAACATGACAAATTTCGGTTTATCGGGATCACCCACTTCCGGCAATTGTTCAAATAGTTCGGACATCAACCATAACAAGAACGCACTGTACATTCTTGGCGAATTAATCAGTTTTTCCGAATTGAGCACATTAATTACGCCACGGCCGTCTCGGGTTTGTAACCAATCTTCAAGATTCAGTGCCGGTTCGCCGAATAAATTGGTGGCGCCTTCATTTTCAAGGGTGAGCAAGGCACGCTGAATCGCCCCCACACTCGCTGCAGAAATATTGCCATATTCCACTTGGAAGGTTTTGGCATTTTCCGCCACATATTTCAGCATTGCACGAAGATCTTTTAAATCAATAAGCAATAAGCCTTTATCATCTGCCACACGGAAAACCAGGTTTAATAAGCCTTCTTGTGTGGCGTTGAGGTTTAACAGGCGGGAAAGTAATAAAGGCCCCATTTCTGAAATGGTGGTGCGTAACGGAATGCCGGTTTCGCCAAATACATCCCAAAAAGAAACCGGATAGCCGTTTAAATAGTGTTCACCGCCTAAATCAAATTGTTCAATACGTTCGGCGATTTTACCGCTAAATTGCCCCTGTTTAACCAAACCGGAAAGATCGCCTTTTACATCTACCAAAAAAACCGGTACGCCATCATCACTAAAAGCCTCTGCGATTTTGCGTAAGGTGACGGTTTTTCCCGTACCGGTCGCACCGGCAATTAATCCGTGGCGGTTTGCCATTTTAGCGGTAATACCCAGTGTGTTTCCCTGTTCTGTTCGGGCGAGATCATATTGCATAAACGTTCCTTTTTATTGTGTATGGATTGAACGAGATAATAAGGAAAAAACAAAGTGCGGTCAAAATTTAAGTGATTTTACGGTATAATTTTGTGCGTTTTTATAAAAAGGGGAAATAAAATGTCAAAAGCGGAAGTTTTGGTGATCAAAATTGGTGAGGTTGCCTCACTCACTTTTGCTGACGGTTCAACCTATGAAAGTGCCATCCGCAAACAGCCAGTGCCTTCAGTAAAAATCCACAAACTTGGCGCATACGGTAACGATGTGGGACTAAAAAAACATCATGGCGGCGTGGATAAAGCGCTCTTTTTTATGTCTGATAGCTCATTTTCTGCTTTAAACGAATTATTAGGCGAGCATTTTTCCTATCATGGAACGGCAATATACGGCGAAAACTTTGTGGTATCGGGGGTTGATGAAGATTCCGTCTGTGTGGGGGATCGCTTTAAAATCGGCACAACCCTTTTAGAAGTGTCCCAACCACGCAAACCCTGCGAACGTTTATCGAAAAACACCAATAACCCCGAAACCCAAAAAACAATTTATCATTCAGGCTGGAGCGGTTGGTATGTACGGGTCATCGAAGAAGGGGAAATCACACAGGGTGATGAATTAATCTTACAAAGCAGACCTTATCCGCAGTTCACTATTCGCCACTTAAATCAGTTATTATCAGGCAAACCAACAACGGAAGAATTAGAACAAGCGTTAGCCATTGAAGAATTAGCTGTGGCATTTAAACGTTCTCTGAACTCACAATTAAGTAAAATAAAGGCACCCGAAAATGACCAATAAAACTACCGCACTTTGCCCTTGTCAATCCAGCAAAAATTATGCCGATTGTTGCGGTATATTTCACCATCAGCAAGCCTTACCGGAAACCGTGGAACAACTGATGCGTTCTCGTTATTCTGCTTATGTATTGAAAAACATTCCTTATATTGTGGAAACAACCGTGCCAAATCAACAAGCTCATTTAAATGTTCAAGCCTTACAGGATTGGGCAGACAACACACAATGGCTTGGCTTGCAAATTCTCAAAACCGAAACGCTAACAAAAAGCCAAAGTGCGGTGGAATTTAATGCGATTTTTCAAGGTGAATATGAAGAGCAATCCCACCAAGAGCGGTCTATCTTTGTCAATATTGAAGGGCGTTGGTATTTTGTTGATCCTACCGTGCCTTTACCCACCATGAAACAACCCTGTGTTTGTGGTTCGGGTAAAAAATTTAAACATTGCTGTGGAGGGTGGTTATGACAGATTTCACTTTCTTTAAACAATTCTGGCTGCGCTTTAATGAAAATAAATTGACGCAGGCGGCAGGCTCGCTCACTTATAGTACGATGTTGGCGATTGTGCCGTTAATTATGGTGATTTTTTCTATTTTTTCTGCTTTTCCCGTGTTTAATGAGGTGACCGGTGCATTAAAAGAATTTATTTTCACCAATTTTGCGCCTTCTGCCGGTGATGTCGTCGGGCAATATATTGATGAATTTGTCAATAATTCTAAGCAGATGAGTGCAGTGGGCATTGTGAGTTTAATTGCCGTGGCATTAATGTTGATTAATTCTATAGATCGCACGTTAAATGGCATTTGGCAAGATACCAGCAGCCGCCCGATTTTTACTTCTTTTGCGATTTATTGGCTAATTTTAACCCTCGGGCCTTTGCTCATTGGTACCAGTATTGCCGCCAGTGCTTATGTAAAAACTATGTTTGAAAGTTCGGAGCATCTTTCTTTCGGTTTAAAACTACTCAGTTTTGTGCCTTTTCTTTCTACTTGGTTTATTTTCACTGTGCTTTATATGGTGGTACCCAATAAGAAAGTCAGAATCAGACATTCCGCAGCGGGGGCATTGATCGCTGCAGTGTTTTTCACTTTAGGAAAACAAGCCTTTGCTTGGTATATTGTTACTTTTCCTTCTTATCAATTAATTTACGGTGCGATGGCAACCCTACCGATTATGTTGCTGTGGATCCAACTAAGCTGGACAGTAGTATTAATTGGGGCACAACTTACCGCCGTATTAGAAGAAATCAAACAACAAAAGTGCGGTTAAAAATCAAACAAATTAAGGAGCAATAATGATTGCATTAATACAACGTGTGACACAGTCTCGTGTGGATGTAAATGGCGAAACGGTTGGGCAAATAGGCAAAGGGTTATTAGTCTTGCTTGGTGTGGAAAAAGATGATGATCGCACAAAAGCGGATAAACTTGCCGAAAAAGTGCTAAATTACCGTATTTTTAGCGATGAAAACGATAAAATGAATTTGAATGTTCAACAAGCGGGCGGGGCATTGTTGGTGGTATCCCAATTCACCCTAGCCGCTGATACGCAAAAAGGCTTGCGTCCAAGCTTTTCTAAAGGGGCTGCCCCTGCCTTGGCGAACGAACTTTATGAGTATTTTTCGCAAAAATGTGCGGAGAAAATTCAAGTGGAAAACGGGCGTTTTGCCGCAGATATGCAAGTCAGCCTCACTAATGATGGACCAGTTACCTTTTGGCTAAATGTATAAATAACGAGAGGAATAAAAGAGCGGTTAAAAAACAAATGATTTTTAACCGCTCTTTTTTATTTTCTGAGTTTGACTAATTCTACTGCGTGATCTGCGCCTTTTGTCAAAATGAGGTTTGCCCGTTCACGGGTTGGTAAAATATTTTCTCGTAGGTTTAAGCCGTTAATATTTTCCCAAATTTGTGAGGCTGTGGTAATGGCTTCTTCTTCTGAAAGTGTTGCATAGTGTTTAAAGTAGGAGTTTGGATCACTAAACGCACTTTGACGAAATTTTAAGAACCGTTTGATATACCATTCTTTTAGTAAGCGTTCTTCTGCATCAACATAAATTGAAAAATCGACAAAATCAGAAACGAAAATTTGATTGCTTTTATTTCCACCTGTTTGGAGTACATTCAATCCTTCTAAAATCAGGATATCCGGTTGATTAACTTCGTTAAACTCATTAGGAATAATATCGTACGTTAAATGCGAATAAATCGGTGCTTTAACATTGCTATGACCTGATTTAATTTCGGCTAAAAAGTGAATGAGCTTTGCTGTGTCATAAGAAACGGGAAAGCCTTTTTTATGTAATAGATTATCCTGTTTTAGTTTTTCAAGGGGATAGAGGAATCCGTCCGTAGTAATAAGATCAACTTTTCTTTCATGCGGCCAATGGGAAAGGAGAGATTGTAGAATACGTGCGGAGGTACTTTTCCCAACGGCTACGCTCCCGGCAATACTAATAACATAAGGGACTTTAGGATTTTGTCCTCCTAAAAAACGCTTGAGTACAGTTTGGCGGCGGAGATTTTCGTCAATATAATAGTTAATTAAGCGGGCGAGCGGTAAATAAATGGTACTCACTTCATCGAGAGAAAGCTCTTCATTAAAACCAAGTAACGGTTTAAGATCTTGTTCGGTGAGTTTTAATGGTACCGATTTTCGCAAATTTGCCCATTCTTCCCGGCTAAAACTCAAAAATGGTGTGAGTTGGTTTGAAATTTCCACTATATAATATAACTGTAATGTTGTTGAAATATTGTTGAAAAATATACCCTATAACGCCTTATTATGCATTGTTTTTCTCTAATTTGATGAAAATGACATCAAAAAATAGGCGGTTTTGCTTGCAAATTAGACGAACAAGTAAAAAAATAAACTTTTTTAGAAAAAAGACTTGTCAGGCAAACTTTTTTCCATATAATACGCCTCACTTGCTTACGACACGCCGACTTAGCTCAGTAGGTAGAGCAACTGACTTGTAATCAGTAGGTCATCAGTTCGATTCCGATAGTCGGCACCATTCTTTCGTAAACAAGCATTCATTTAGCGTGGAGGGGTTCCCGAGCGGCCAAAGGGGGCAGACTGTAAATCTGTTGGCTCAGCCTTCGAAGGTTCGAATCCTTCTCCCTCCACCATCTTTTAGATGAATTCTGATGGGACAGATGAATTTAGGACTTGCGGGCATCGTATAATGGCTATTACCTTAGCCTTCCAAGCTAATGATGCGGGTTCGATTCCCGCTGCCCGCTCCAAACGCTGATATAGCTCAGTTGGTAGAGCGCACCCTTGGTAAGGGTGAGGTCGGCGGTTCAAATCCGCCTATCAGCACCAGCCTTAAAATTCTCTTCCTTTAAATTAAATAGTAAACAATTTTATTGGTTAATGTGGTTTATTTACCCATCGATAACCGTGTCTATTTAGAGGGACTCTTTAAATGTCTAAAGAAAAATTT
>NZ_MLAJ01000018.1 GCF_002000485.1 Rodentibacter ratti
AAATGATCTTTTGATTAAAAGAAAAACGGATCGAATAAAATTTGGCTGGATTTCGATTATTTTTCCAACGAGTTAATACGTTGCGCAAATATCTTAACTTTTTCCCAGTCTGTATATTCTACTTCTTTGCTGGTGTCAGTTTCACCACCGGTGATTTTCATAATAAATTGGATCATCACACGATCGAACCATTTATAGCGAGGATATAATAATGCGCCTGCAAACACCGCAGCTAATTGGGGTTGCCATTTTGTACGTTGCAAAAATTTGCAAACATATACGTTCGTTTCCGGATTATCTTTTCCTTCTTTGCGAGCGGTTAAATTAACGCCAAAAAATACCGCACTTTTTTGTTCGAGATCTTCACGGTTACGCATAACAAAACGATCGAGTGTTTTACTAAAATGACCATAACGTATGGACGCACCAATAATTACCCGATCAAAGGCTTCAATATCATAATCCTCTCGTAAGGCATCAACTACAACCTTTCCATCTAAAAGTGCGGTTAAAAATTCAGAGATTTTTTTGGTTTGCCCATCATGGCTTGAATAAAGAATTAATGTTTTCATTAAGCTTTCCAAAATGCAGGGGTGAATAAAGCTAACAGGGTAAAAATTTCCAAACGTCCACATACCATCGCAACGGTTAAAATCCATTTTGCACTGTCGGGAATCTCCATCATATTGCTACTAACGGAACCCAAGGCAGGCCCAAGATTGTTCAAACAGGCTAGGACGGCATTAAAGGCATCGAAAGGTTCGACACCACAGGCAATTACTCCCAGTAAACAAACTAAAAAGACCAAAAGGTATGCGGAAAAAAATGCCCAGATACTCCCAATAACCCGATCGTCTAAGACGGTTTTCCCCCATTTTATGGGATAGACTAAATTCGGGTGAACGACACGTTTTAATTCCCGTTTTCCTTGTAAGTAAAGTACCAATACTCGTGCCACACGCACTCCGCCCCCCACAGAACCGGCGCACCCCCCCATAAAAGAGGCAAGAATTAATAGCACCGGTACAAAAGAGGGCCATGTAGTAAAATCCGATGTGGTATATCCTGTCGTGGTAGAGATAGAGACGGTTTGAAACAGGATTTGTTCAAAACCTTGCCAAGAAGATGAAAAATAACTATGGTTCCACATTACGAAAGAACATAGCGCCACTAAAATAATCTGAGTGCTGATAAAAAAGCGGAATTCAGGATCACGCAGATAAATTTTGACAAAATTTTCACGTCCAATTGTCGAAAATGCACGAAAATGCAAGCCAAAGTTACAGGCTGAGATCAATAAAAATAAAACGGTAATACCGTTAATCAACGGGCTATTGAAATACCCCATACTCGCATCATGCGTTGAAAAACCGCCAATTGACACGGTGGAAAAGCTATGTGTCAACGCATCAAAGGGTTCCATTCCCGCCAACCAATACGCTAATGCGCAAGAAATCGTCAGTGAAAAATAAATCCCCCATAACATCTTAGCGGTTTCTGCAATCCTTGGCCGAATTTTTTGTTCTTTCATCGGGCCGGACATTTCTGCGCGATAAAGCTGCATACCACCAATACCCAATAGCGGAATAATCGCAATCGCTAATACAATAATTCCCATTCCCCCGAGCCACTGTAATAATTGGCGGTAGAATAACAATGCTTTAGGCAGATTATCTAATCCTGTCATTACGGTTGCGCCCGTTGTAGTCAAGCCTGAAAAGGCTTCAAATACTGCAGATGCTACCGTTAAATGAAGCGTATCAAGGAGCAATAATGGCAAAGTTGCCAAACCACCAAGCACAAACCAAAACGCTACCACAATCAAAAATCCGTCTCGTGAACGTAATTCTTGTTTATGATGATGGCAAGGCCACCATAACAGTGCGCCAAACATTAAACTTAAGATAAAGGCTTGCATAAAGGCTTTTCCGCCACCGTCACCATAGATTAATGCAACAAAAGCAGGGATCAACATCGCGCCGGAAAAACACATCACGAGAATACCGATAATTCGAATAATGGATAAAATATGCACAATTATTCACCTGTTCCCAAAGGTCGAATGATCAATCTTCCTGCAGATTTTTCTGTTAGTTCTATTGAAAAGGGTTCAACCATTTTTTCACTAATGCCTAAAGTTAAATGAATTTGCACTTGAAAATCCTGCGATAAAATTTCAATTTGATATTTCTCACAAAGTAACTGTACCAACCCCATTTGCCCATAATCACAATCTAAATGAAAGGGAATACGTTCTACTTTGATTTCAGTTTCCAGCTGTTTTAATGCCTGTTGAACGCCATTACTATAAGCGCGTACCAAACCGCCTGTTCCTAACAAAATCCCTCCATAGTAACGAATAACTACCGCACTAATTTCCCCTACATTACTTCCTAATAGGGCACTTAGCATCGGCTTTCCTGCCGTACCTGCCGGTTCACCATCATCTGAAAATCCCAATTGTTGCGAATCTGTAGGTTTACCCGCCACCGCCGCCCAACAATGATGTCGAGCGTTTGGATGGGCTTTCTTGAGCGCTGCCCAAAATGCTCTGGCTTCGTTCAAACCATTCGTGTGCTGCAAATAAGTGATGAAACGGCTTTTTTTTATTTCTTCTTCAAAAATAACCGCACTTTTAGGAACAAAATATTCCGTCATTTTATTTTTTCAAATAATTTAAATGGCGCTAGTCTATCACTGATGGAGGGGATTTGTCGAAATTTCCTAACAAGTGGTATCATACGAATTATTTTTTGGAAAGAGCAATCAATGTCTGAAATTTCTATTACTCAAACTCTTGATACTCAAGGTTTACGCTGCCCTGAGCCGGTCATGTTGGTACGTAAAAATATACGCCATTTAAATAACGGTGATGTGTTGTTGATTATTGCAGATGATCCTGCTACCACTCGTGATATTCCAAGTTTTTGTCAATTTATGGATCACCAATTACTGCAAAGTGAGGTGGGAACTCCCCCGTTTAAATACTGGGTGAAAAAAGGGAAATAAAAAAATGCGGTGACAAAAAACAATGTTTTTTTGAATGTTGGCTCTGCCAACGGCCCCGATAGGGGTAAACAAACGAGTAAGTGAGTTTGTGAATAAAAATCACCGCACTTTCAATCCTAGTTACTTCGCATCTTCGTCAAATTTCACATAGTTTTGTTGTTTAAACTCCGGTTTTAGCAAATCTTTTAATTGCCACCAATTCAACGTTAAATCCGGCTCACCCGCCGCATAAGGAGCAATTGCATAGGCACTATAAATAAAATGCACACCTTCAGAATCTAAATAAATATTATCCGATACATTAAAATCGGCTTTCGGTGTAAAGGTATCCTCATCTTTTACGGAACCTTGTTGCGTATAATTATCCCAAAGTAGCGCTTTCACCTTAGGTAAGGCTTTCTCATCGAATAAATCATTGAGTTTTAAGATTTTGTGAGAAGTGAGATCGACTGTTAAATAACGCGTTTCCCCCATTCCGTGAGCACCCCCGGTAAAATCATAAGTCCCGATGGAAAAGGTGGCTAATTTTTCTTTCTGTCCAATAAAATTCATCCAGCTATTGGTTTCAAACGCCAAACTCGGCTCCTCCAACATCGCTCGACGGGTCTCATCAAATCCTTTTTGATAATATTGAATCAACTGCTCCCGAGTAGGCACGCTGTTTCCATCTCGAGTAAGTTCTTCCCATAATAGGTTATTCAACCAATCAATATTGGTTTTTAACGTAGAAATAGAATATTCGATTTTGCCTTCTTCCGGCCAATAGTCTTCTCCCGCTTTAGGTTTAGGGAATTTAATGGTTTCCGATTTTTTAAACACCACATCTTCTTCTGCAAAAATCGCAGGAATAATTTTTGACGCGCGTTCTTTTTCTGCCGTTAAATCTACTTTTAATTGCGTATTCTCAGCGGTGAGCTGTGTCACCGTTTGATTAAGCTGTTCAATTTTGGCCTGAGCGCCTTTATCTTGGCAGCCTGTAGTTAAAAGTGCGGTTAGAATGACGGCTGAAATGAATGTTTTTTTCATGTTTTCTCCTTATAAATCAAAGATATTTTTATCACGTAAAATGTGATCATTACCTTTACGGCGTAAAAAACCGGTGCGATCAAAATATTCCATAAGTTGCACAGTGAGTTTGCGACCAAAATTCAAGCGGTCACGCACTTCATTAACAGAAACTTTCCCTTCTTCTGCAGCAATCTGCTTAATAAGACGCGCATAAGCATAAATAGTTTCGGTTAAAAAGAAACGATCTTTGATAATCGGCGTCAAATACCCTAGTTTACCTGCTTTATACATAAAATTACGCATATCGCTTTCGTCTGTGCCCAACGCATTCGCCATATCGCGTACCCAAATTGCCTGCCCATTAGCTCCTTCAAATTCCTTTAACACCCATTGCCAACGGGTTTGTTCTTCATCATTGAAACGGATTTTATGTTCGGGCAAATGAATCCAACCTCTGGTTTGTTGAAGTTCACCTGTCTCCAACATTTCATCCATCAAATGATAGATCAGATTTTCCGGCTGATTAAGCGTTGCCATACGATACAAACGAGCTTTGCTCACCCCTAACTGATCGTTATGCTGTTTATGATAGGTGGCAAGTGCGGTTAAAATTTGCTGTGTTTTTTCTGCCTGATAATCGGCATTAAAGCACCAATCTTGATAACGCATCGCCCCTCGTTGTACCAACGCTTCATCTAACTGAGTTTCGTTAAGCTGTTCTCCCCACATTAACTGATTTGCAGAGACCGCTGTATGTTGCAAGGTCAGCGCAATGCGTTGTGTTGCATTTTCCGCTAAAGCTAAATTTGCCAAGAAATTTAATCGCCCTTCCGTACGCTTATGGCGTTTTGGCGAATTGATTTCCAACACACGCCCACCTGCAACAAGGGTTTTCGCATCACCGCTACGCAAAATAAGTTTATCGCCAAAGGCTAAAAACAGTGGCGAATCCAAAATAATTTCTGCCAAAGTGCGGTCATTTTTGGCGACATTTTTGCTTTGTAATAGAGTGAGTTTACCCGTAGTGCGGCTGGCAGCGTGATAAATATGTATCGGCTGGCTTTCATTCAATGGCGTTTCCGCCCAAATTTGCACACTAATGCGTGTAGTTGGCGAAGGGGGGCTATCCTGTAACAACCAATCTCCACGTTTTATCGGCGTGCGATCTAAATCCACATTGAGATTTAACGCTAAACGTTGTCCTGCCAGCCCCAGCTCACTTGGTATATTTTGTGCATGAATCGCTTTCACCCGCACTTTTTGCCCGGTGGAAAGATAAAGTTCATCTTCCACTCTCACAGAGCCTGCAAAAGCCGTGCCGGTAACCACAGTACCCGCACCTTTGACACTAAAAACCCGATCAATGGCATAACGGAATGGTTTTTGTGTCTCCGCCAGCTCCGGCAGTTGTTGTAAATAATCACGCAATGCCGCAATACCTTGCCCGCTTTCCGCTGAGGTGATGAAATATTTTGCATGGCATAAAAACGGATAATCTTGTTTAATTTGCTGGATTAATGTGTCGATTTGCATCGAATCTGCGCGATCTGCTTTGGTGATCACTAGCATAATTTCATGGAATTGTAGCTGACGTAAAATCGCCAAATGCTCTTTGGTTTGTGCCGCAATGCCTTCGTCCGCCGCCACAATCAGCATGGCATAATGAATACCGCCTAATCCGGCCAGCATGTTTGAAAGGAACTTTTCATGCCCCGGCACATCAATAAAACCAAGAGGTTTCTCACCCTCACCGAGAGACAGATAGGCATAACCCAGATCGATCGTCATACCACGCTTTTTTTCTTCCGGCAAATGAGCGGTATTCGTGCCGGTTAGCGCTTTGAGTAACGCTGTTTTGCCGTGATCAACATGTCCTGAAGTGACAATAATCATAGTTCATCCACCACTTGTAATAACATTTCCATTGTCGCCACACTGCGAACATCCAACCATAATTTACCGTTTTCCATACGACCGATAATAGGCTGAGAGAGTTGTTTGAAACGTTCGGAAAGTGCGGCTAATTTCACATTTGTTTTTTCCGCAATAGTGACGGCAAGGGAAGGGATACACACCATCGGTTGTGAACCACTGCCGATCTGAGCCTGACTTTCTTCAATTTGAATATCAAACTGTGAATTTAACCGTTTTTCCAACCGCACTTTAAGGTGTTCTGCTTTATTCTGTAATGCCTCGAGTGATTGGGTGAGCAAATGTAATGTGGGTAAGTTTTCCGTTAATTTTTCCGGATTCAAATACAATCGTAACGTCGCCTCCAAACCTGCTAGGGTGACTTTATCGCAACGTAGCACTCGTTTGAGCGGGTGGGCTTGCAGTTGTGCGATCCATTCTTTTTTTCCCACAATAATCCCTGCCTGCACGCCTCCCAATAATTTATCACCGGAGAAGGTGATTAAATCCACCCCTTGAGCCACTTTTTCTTGCACGGTCGGCTCTTTTGGTAAGCCGTATTGGCTTAAATCAATGAGGGCACCACTGCCAAGATCCGTCACCACCGGCACATTCATTTCTCGCCCGAGTTCAACCAATTCTTGTTCCGAAACCGATGAGGTAAAACCTAAAATTTGATAATTACTACTATGCACTTTCATTAACAATGCGGTATTTTCATTGATGGCTTGGCGATAATCCTTTAAATGCGTGCGATTGGTCGTACCCACTTCCACTAAATGACAACCTGCCTGTGCCATAATATCCGGAATACGAAATGCACCACCGATTTCAATAAGTTCACCACGAGAAATGACCACCTCTTTTCCCTGTGAAAATGTCGCCAACATCAACAGCACCGCCGCCGCATTGTTATTCACTACACAAGCGGCTTCCGCCCCGGTTAAACGGGATAAAAGTGCACTAACGTTGTGATCACGATGGCCTCGTTTGCCTTCTTCCAAATCATACTCCAAGGCGACATTGCCCTGCATCGCAGACAATGCCGCTTGCTGTGCAGATTCCGCCCATATTGCACGCCCCAAATTGGTGTGCAATATGGTGCCGGTAAGATTATGCACGGTTTTAATTTGCACAGCATTTTGTTGATGCAAACGTAATCGAAGTTCGGCAAAAGTGCGGTCAAAATCCGTAAAACATTCAGGAAGTTGATGATTTTTTTGAATAGATTGACGTGCCTGTGTTAATAATTCCCGACACATTGCCACTACGGCAGAATGGCCAAATTCGGTAATCAGTTGATCGCCTTGCGGCATTTTAAGAAGTTTATCAACGGCAGGCAGCTGTTGAAAAAGTGCGGTCATTTTTGAGCCCGTTTAAAATAACGTTGAATTGGCGGCTAATTTACGCTAAAGTACCTTCAATTTCAACCACGGAAGGTCGTCATCTCCGGTGAGGTGGCAGGACTTCAAATCCTGTTGAGGACGCCAGCGTTCTCGGGTGGGTTCGACTCCCATGACTTTCCGCCAAATAATCGCAAAGTCCTCTAATTTCAACCGCTCTTTTCCTCATTTCTGTGAACTATATCAAAGTTTTTTTTATAGAAAAAAACTAATATGGTTAGAGTATTTCAATTTTGGGAGTAATTATGACAAGTTCGGAACTCATGCTTGAAGGGCTTAATTTAATGTTTGCGGGAATGGGGTTTGTTATCTTTTTTCTATTCCTACTTATCTATGCCATTGAGTTTGCCTCAAAAATTATCAATCGATTCTTTCCCGAAAACGAATCTCCAATATCATCACAACCCAACCCATCACAATCAACCGCCGTGTCGAATGTCGATGATGTCACTCGTTTACGTCCGGTGATTGTTGCGGCGATTGCACATCATCGTCGCCAACAAGGGTTAAAATAATATGTTTCATTTAATAGGCTAAGGAAGAGGTATTTTATGACTGCTCAACAGAAAAAAATTGCGATCACCGATGTGGTGTTGCGCGATGCCCATCAATCACTTTTCGCCACCCGTATGCGCCTTGAAGATATGCTTCCTATTGCATCGGCGTTGGACGATATCGGTTATTGGTCATTAGAAGCATGGGGCGGCGCAACTTTTGATAGTTGTATTCGTTTTTTAGGTGAAGATCCTTGGGTACGTTTGCGTGAATTGAAAAAAGCCTTGCCAAAAACCCCATTGCAAATGCTATTACGTGGACAAAATCTGTTAGGTTACCGTCATTATGCCGATGATGTGGTAGATCGCTTTGTCGAACGTGCTGTCACCAATGGGATGAGTGTATTCCGTGTGTTTGATGCGATGAATGATCCTCGCAATATGCAGCAGGCATTAAAAGCCGTTCGCAAACAAGGCGGCCATGCACAAGGGACATTAAGTTATACCACCAGTCCGGTGCATACCTTGGATACTTGGTTGGATACCACAGAACAACTCTTAGAAATCGGCATTGATTCCCTTGTGATTAAAGATATGTCCGGTATTTTAACGCCGATGTCCGCCTATGAATTGGTCAGTGAAATTAAAAAACGTTACGACATTCGCCTTCATTTACATTGCCATTCCACCACTGGTATGGCTGAAATGGCATTGCTGAAAGGGGTTGAAGCAGGGGCTGATGGTATTGATACCTCGATTTCCTCCATGAGCGGCACTTACGGACATCCAGCCACCGAAGCCTTGGTAGCCACCCTACAAGGCACAGGGTATGACACCGGTTTAGATATTCTTAAACTGGAAAAAATTGCGGATTATTTCCGCACCGTTCGCAAAAAATATGCGAAATTTGAAGGGCAATTAAAAGGCGTTGACAGCCGCATTTTAGTGGCGCAAGTGCCGGGCGGTATGCTCACTAACCTTGAAAGTCAGCTCAAACAGCAAAATGCTTCCGACAAACTCGACCAAGTGTTACAAGAAATTCCACGCGTTCGTGAAGACCTCGGCTTTATCCCGCTCGTTACCCCAACCTCACAAATTGTCGGTACACAGGCGGTGATTAACGTGCTAATGGGAGAACGCTACAAAACTATCGCAAAAGAAACCGCAGGTATTTTAAAAGGTGAATATGGCCGCACACCGGCGGTAGTGAATACGGCGTTGCAAGCACGAGCATTGGAAGGGGCGCAACCGATCACCGATCGTCCGGCGGATCACCTTGCCCCGGAAATGGATAAACTCACTGCAGAAGTGAAACAGCTTGCGAAGGAAAAAGGCATTAACTTGGCTGAAAATGAAATTGATGATGTGCTTATTGTGGCGTTATTCCCTCAAGTCGGCTTGAAATTCTTAGAAAATCGTGGCAATCCTGATGCCTTTGAGCCCGCCCCAACTGCGGAGCAAGCCACAGAAAAAACAGCGGAAAAACCAACCGCACTTTCAACCGCAAAATCCAATGAGCCGGCGGTTTATACGGTGGAATTAGAAGGTAAAGCCTTTGTGGTGAAAGTCAGTGAGGGCGGAGATGTGACAAATATCACACCAACAGTAGTTTCAGCTCAAACAACGCCAGCCCCTTCAGCACCAACCTCTTCTACCGCAGGAGAACCGGTTACCGCACCGATGTCAGGGAATATTTGGAAAGTGGTTGCCACAGAAGGACAAACTGTCGCAGAAGGCGATGTATTACTCGTGCTTGAAGCCATGAAAATGGAAACGGAAATTCGAGCGGTGAAAGGTGGGGTCGTCCGAAATATTGCGATAAAAGCGGGCGATACAGTCACCGTAGGTGATACCTTAATGACCATCGCATAAGCAGTAGGTGAATATGGACAGTATTATTGCATTGTTTAAAGGCATGGGGATCATGCATCTGGAATGGGGGCAAGCCGTGATGATTGGTGTGAGCTTGCTTCTGCTCTGGCTGGCGATCTCCCGAAAATTTGAACCGTTGTTATTATTGCCTATCGGGTTTGGTGGGCTGTTGTCCAACATTCCCGAAGCTGGAATTGCGATGACGGCATTGGATAATCTTATCCATTCCGGCACAGCGCAGCAACTTGCTATCGTTGCGGCAAAACTTAATACCGTAGCCGATCCGGCTGCGATTAAGGACGCCCTCAATAGTGCGTTACCGTCGCAGATGGCAGAATTGGAAAGCTTAGCCGGTGATATGGGATATAGCGCAGGTATTCTCGCTTTATTCTATAAAGTGGCCATTGGCTATGGTGTTGCGCCGCTTGTCATATTTATGGGGGTGGGAGCAATGACCGACTTTGGACCGCTTCTTGCCAACCCAAGAACCTTGTTGTTAGGTGCCGCGGCCCAATTTGGTATTTTCACCACCGTGTTAGGGGCATTAGCGTTAAACTGGCTCGGCATTATTTCTTTCACCCTTCCACAGGCAGCAGCGATTGGAATTATTGGTGGCGCAGACGGTCCAACCGCAATTTATCTCACCAGTAAACTTGCTCCCGAATTACTCGGGGCTATCGCTGTGGCGGCTTATTCTTATATGGCGTTGGTTCCCTTAATCCAACCGCCGATTATGAAAGCCCTCACCACAGAAGAAGAACGGAAAATCCGTATGGTACAACTTCGTCCTGTCAGTCAGCGTGAGAAAGTGTTATTTCCCATCATCCTGTTGTTATTGGTTGCGTTGATTTTACCGGATGCCGCACCATTATTGGGAATGTTCTGCTTCGGTAACTTGATGCGGGTCAGCGGTGTAGTGGAACGGTTAAGTGATACTACGCAAAATGCCCTTATTAACATTACTACCATTGTTCTCGGCTTATCTGTCGGGGCGAAATTGGTAGCGGATAAATTCCTCCAACCTCAAACTCTAGGAATTTTATTACTCGGTGTGGTTGCCTTTAGCATCGGCACGGCAAGTGGAGTGTTGATGGCAAAATTGATGAACAAATTCAGTAAAAACAAAATCAATCCGCTTATTGGCTCTGCCGGAGTTTCTGCTGTTCCTATGGCAGCAAGGGTATCAAATAAAGTCGGGTTAGAAGCGGATCATCAAAACTTCTTACTGATGCACGCCATGGGGCCGAATGTGGCTGGCGTGATTGGTTCGGCTATCGCAGCGGGCGTAATGTTGAAATATATTGCCGGAATGTAGTCGTTCATATAAAAAGTGCGGCCATCAATTCTCTCGAAAAGATGACCGCACTTTTTCAAACCCTCGGTTAAAAATTATTTCTTTTCACCAATCGGCAATACGGTTCTGCCGTAAGATTCATTTAATACTTCAGCCGCAGCTAAATAGAATGCACAAAGTGCGGTGACTAAACCTAAATAGCCCCCAACATTCACGATGGCATGGTTGCCTGTGGCATCACCAATAGCTAATGCGTAAAACGTTAGAGTTAAAAAGAAGAAAATCGCTTGCAATGCACGTGGTTTTGGGAAAGTTGCTAAGAACATCATTAAGGTGAATGTTCCCCAACAACCTAAATACCAACCCACAAATTGCCCGGAGGTTTCACCTTTAAAGAAGGCGACGAATAACGCCCAAGACCACCAGAATGCGCCATAGCTGATAAATGCGGTAAATCCGAAGGTGTTGCCTTTTTTAAATTCAAACATTCCGGCGATCATCTGTGCGGTTCCGCCAAAAGCGAATGCCATACCGAATACTAAGCCAAGGTTTGAACTGTCAAAAATCCCCGCATTGATTAAACATAATAACCAAGTGGTTAATGCAAAACCACATAATCCTAATGGACCCGGATTTGCTAAACTATCTTTTGTTGCCGACATAAAAATTTCCTCAAAAATAATAAAGTAATAAGGCGCGCGATTATGGCTGAAATTGATGAATAAATAAAGTGTAATGAAGAAATTTTTAATAATGATGAGAACAAAAAGATTAAGTGCGGTCAATTTCAAAAAATATGTCGCAAACTGATCGCACTTTTTATGCTTTTACTTACACAAACTTTAACCTTACATTGTCATAAATCCAGTTAAAAATCAGAGCATAAATCATAATGAGTATGGTTAGCCCGATATCCGCCATCAATGCTTGCCATAAAGTGAGCTGTAAAAAGTAGGCAATCATGGGTACGGTAGCAATTAGAAGACCACATTCAAACATGAGTGTATGAAGAATCCGTATAACAATCCCCCGTGTTTCCCGTGGTGCGGTAAAGATTTTGTCAAAAATGCTATTAAAAATAAGATTCCAAACCATTGCAACCACTGACATTAATACGCCAACACTGAGTGCCGCACTGCCCTTTTCCGGACTGACTAAAAGCATTGCAATCGTAGATACCCCCACAGCGCCTATTTCAAATAGTGCTGAATGTAAAAGGCGTTCTTTTAGTGTCATCATAATAAATTCAAAATTGACCGCTCTTTTATCTATTTATACGTCCTTTTGACGATTCGGCAAAAATAAGGCAAACCCTAATCCTATTAATGCCGGTATTAGCCAAGGCAAAGAAATGGCGGCAAACGGAAGATAATTCACCCATTCTGTAAGCGCTGAAATTTGAAATTGTTCGCTTAGCACGCTTGCCACCGAAACAAAGGTAACAAGTACAATGGTTAATTGCATACCGATTTTTGACAGGGCAAGCCATTTATTAACAACCACTAACATTACAATAGCAATGGTAATCGGGTAAAGAATCAATAACACCGGCAATGAGAATTGTATAATGGCATTCAATCCTAAATTTGCAACCGCCAAGCCAAGTAAGGTAAAGATTGTGGCATATACCCGATAGGAAAAGCGGGGAAAACGGTCAGCAAAAAACTCAGAAGTGGAAACAATTAACCCGGCAGTGGTAGTAAAACAAGTCATTGCCACCATCACGGCTAAAAACCATTGGGCGGATTCACCGAAAATCGCTTGTGTGGCTTGAGATAAAATATACACACCTTTATTAACATTGCTATTCATCACCTCCGCCGGTACAGGGAAATGATTACCGAAATAAGCCAATCCGACATAAAGGACGCTGAAACCTAACGCCACCACAATACCGACTAACCAAATTGTCGCCACATATTCTTTTCTGGAACTAAAACCAAGCTGTTTTAGCGTTTGAACTGCGACGACGCTAAATGCGACGGAGGCGAGTGCGTCTAAGGTGTTATAACCTTCAATAAATCCTGTACCAAATGCGCTTTTCGCATAATCCCCTATTGCGGATTGAGGAGAATTCGCACCATATTTTGTAATCCCAAGTATCACCAAAATCACAATTAATAAGGCAAAAATCGGAGTGAGAATACGCCCGATACTATCTAAAATTTTAGAGGGATTAAGGGCGATAAAATAGGCTGCAGCAAAATACAATAAGGTAAAAACAACTAATCCGATTTCACTTATTCCCTCAGAAAGCATAGGAGAAATGCCTACCTCATAGGCAACCGTAGCCGTACGCGGAATCGCAAAAAAAGGCCCGATTGATAGGTATAAAATCACCAAGTAAAGGGTCGCAAACCAAGGGGTGATTTTCTGCGAAATTTCATCAACATACCCTTTCGGATTTAACATACCGATGATTAAGGCAAGAATAGCGATTCCGACACCGGACAGCACAAAACCCAAAATCGCCGACCAAAACTGCTCACCCGATAGTGCGCCTAGGCTCGGTGGAAAAATTAAATTGCCGGCACCAAAAAACATACCGAATAATAGAAGACCTGTTAAACCAGCTTTTTTTATCATAGTTATCATTTTGTCTGTCAATAATGGGCGGCGAGTATAGCACGATAAAACAAGAGTGTAATCAGCCGAATAAAGAAATAAAGTGCGGTTATTTTTTGTGAAATTTTCCCATTTGACGATTATTCCAAAACTTCTATAATTTTCCTTATTTGGAGGGGCTATGTTTTTTATTTATATTTTAATTGCATTCATTGCCGGAATGGCGCTTGCGACCCAATCCGCAATTAATACCCAACTTGCCAAAGCGGTGGGTAACGAACCTGTTATCGCTACATTTATTTCCTTTGCAGTGGGGACAATCTTGCTCTTTTTCATTGCCTTATTCAAAGCGGATTTATGGCAAGGTTTAACCGCACTTCCGCAACAACCTTGGTGGAAATTATTGGGTGGTGCATTGGGTGCATTAGCAGTCTTTACCACGATATTGCTTGCCCCTAAGCTCGGCATTACTGCGATGTTATTTTTTATCATCATTGGGCAATTACTTACGGCGACCGTGATTGATCATTTTGGTTTAATCGGTATGCCTGTTCGGGAAATTAATATAACGAAATTAATTGGTTTACTGATTGTTGGGTTTGGACTGATTTTTTACTTTTTTGGTGATAGATTACTTCTCTTAATAAAGGGATAAGTGTGGTCGAATTTGAATAAGAAAAAAAAGCCAAACTCGATAAAGAGTTTGGCTTTTTAGTTAAAGTTCCAAATTAAAAATAATCAGCTAAAATTACATTCCTACATTATGCGAAGTATTTTTCCAAATCTTCGCTACCACCGATGTAGTCGCCGCCGATAAATACTTGTGGAACACTGGTTTTGCCAGTAATTGCACGTACAGAAATGGTGCTTGCATCACGGCCTAATACAATTTCTTCAAAAGTATAGCCTTTTGCTTTTAACAATGTTTTTGCTTTCGCACAGAATGGACAACCCGGTTTGGTGAAAACAGAAACCGATGGTTTTGCCGTCCAACCCGGTACTAAATATTTCATCATGGTATCTGCATCAGATACTTTGAACGGATCGCCCGGCTCTTCCGGTTCAATAAACATTTTTTCTACAACGCCGTTTTTCACCAGCATTGAATAACGCCAAGAACGTTTACCAAATCCTAAATCTTCTTTTCCTACAAGCATTCCCATACCTTCGGTAAACTCACCATTACCATCCGGAATGACAGTGATATTTTCAGATTCTTGATCAGCTTTCCAAGCATTCATCACGAAAGTATCGTTGACAGAGATACAGATAATTTTATCTACGCCAGCAGCCTTAAATTCACAGGCTAATTCATTATAGCGTGGTAAATGTGTTGACGAGCAAGTTGGAGTAAATGCTCCCGGGAGTGAAAATACAACGACAGTTTTGTTATCGAATAATTCGCTAGTAGTGACATCCACCCAAGCATCACCTTGACGCGTATGGAATGTAACATTCGGTACTTTTTTACCTGTCATATCAGTTAAAGCCATCTTTTTCTCCTTAAATTTTTAATATGAATTTTATTTGCCTCTGGATTATAGCCAAAGTTGTGATATAGTTACAATCAATTAATTCTATTCTTTTGATTGACTTTTTCTATAAGGAAAAATTCCCAATGAACATTCGTGATTTAGAATATTTAGTGGCTTTATCTGAACACAAACATTTTCGTCGTGCGGCAGATTCTTGTAATGTGAGCCAACCGACATTAAGTGGGCAAATCCGCAAACTTGAAGATGAACTTGGCATTATTTTGTTAGAACGTACGAGTCGCAAAGTGCTTTTTACCCAATCAGGAATGCTTCTTGTAGAGCAAGCCCGCACCGTTTTACGTGAAGTAAAACTACTACAAGAGATGGCGAGCAACCAAGGCAAGGAAATGACAGGCCCATTACATATTGGTTTAATTCCGACTGTCGGCCCTTATTTGCTCCCTTATATCGTACCAACCTTAAAAGAATCTTTCCCAGATTTAGAAATATTCCTTTACGAAGCACAAACACATCAGTTATTGGAACAGCTTGAAACCGGTCGATTAGACTGCGCAATTTTAGCTCGTGTTCAAAAAACAGAGGCATTTATTGAAATCCCTATTTTTGAAGAGAAAATGTTACTTGCTGTTTCCGAAGATCACCACTGGGCAAAAGAAGAAAAACTTTCGATGAAGCAACTCACCGGTCAAGAAATGCTTATGCTGGACGATGGTCATTGCCTACGCCACCAAACATTGGATTATTGTTTCACCGCAGGGGCGAAAGAAAATTCACATTTTAAAGCAACAAGTCTCGAAACACTACGGAATATGGTCGCGGCTAATGCAGGAATCACATTTATGCCTGAACTTGCCGTGCGAAATGAAGGTTTACGTAAAGGCGTGAAATATATTCCATGTCATTCTCCTGAACCCGCTCGTAGTATTGCATTAGTATATCGCCCGGGCTCACCGTTACGCAATCGTTATGAGCGAGTCGCAAGTGCGATCAGCTCTAAGGTTAAATCTATTCTTGCCGGAGCAAAATAATGGCAGGCATTCGTGCAATTCAAAAAGAAAAAACGCGTCGGGCACTGGTTGATGCCGCATTTAACCAGCTTAGTGCGGAAAAAAGTTTTTCTAATTTGAGTTTGAGAGAAGTCGCACGTGAAGCGGGCATTGCACCAACATCTTTTTATCGTCATTTTAGCGACATGGATGAACTCGGGTTAGAAATGGTGGACGAAGCGGGCCTGATCTTACGCCAGCTTATGCGCCAGGCCCGTAAACGTATTGATGCCGGTGGTAGCGTGATTTCGGTTTCTGTGGATACTTTTTTTGAATTTATCACAAACAGCACAAACATATTCCGCTTACTACTGCGGGAAAGTTCGGGGACTTCCCAAGCATTCCGCACCGCAGCTGCACGTGAAATTAAACATTTTGTAGATGAACTTACGGAATATATTGCTCATAAGCACCAATATCCACAATATATCGCTTATGTTCAGGCTGAAGGTATTGTAACGATTGTATTCACTGCTGGTGCAAATGCCCTAGATATGAGCAAACAGGAACGTGAACAGCTTAAACAACGTGTCATCCTACAATTACGCATGATGGCAAAAGGCGCTGATTTCGCCGCTCAAAAAGAGAAATACGCCCATCATAAAGAGCAAAAGTGAGAAAAAATCAGCCGCACTTTTGTTCTATATTGAAAGAACAAAACTTCAAATGTAAAAAGCGTTGCAAATATCTTGCAACGCTTTATTTTTAAACACGGATTAAACTATTTACCATCCCATGCTTGGACTGCATCCAAACGTGCCTTAATTTTACTTTGGGTATCCCCTTTGAAGTAATCTTTTTTCAGACCACCTTCCCAACCGCCATAGTTTGCATTTGGTAACATAATATAAGTTTTACCAAATTTTGTTTTATTTTTTGCCACAAAATCACGACGCTCTGCATTAAGTTTACCGTGAACAGCATTACCAAAATCATCTAGATTGTCACCCACATAAAGCACGATCTCATAACCTTGTTTTTCAATTTCAGCAAAACGTTCCGCTTTAGATGATTTATCTTTTCTTAAATAAAATGCGGATTCATCAATACCATTAAAGCCCAAACGTTTCATATCATCAATGGTACCGGCCTTTTCAGTGCTGTCTTTACGGTTGGTAACATAGAATACTTTGCCTTTATGAGAATTTACGTAGTTATTAAATTCAACTGCACCGGGTATTGCACGAGATTGACGAGCCTCCACCCAACGCGTCCAATCTTTGCTATCGAACGGCTTATTATTTTGTACCTGCCAACCTGCATAAGGGCTGTTGTCCAACATGGTTTCATCTAAATCTACGACAACCGCTTTTTTCTTGCCTTTTGCGACTTTTGCCTGATCAAAAGCCACTTTTGCTGCATTGTATGCTTGATATGCTAAGGCCTGATATTCACCTGAATCTTGCATCCAGTTTAATCCCAACACCGCTTGTTGTTGTAATTGAGCATTTGCGTGTGCTTCCTTGTCAATTGTGTGCGCACATCCAGCTAATACAAAAGCTGAAATTGTAGCAAGTGCGGTTAGTTTTAATGTTTTTTTCATCGTATTCTCCTCAAAAAGATAAAATAAAGCAGAAAAAGTATAGCAAGTTTTATGAAAAGTTTGCTGGAATTTCAGTTCATTGAGAACGAATTATCATAGATTTTTGATTAAGATCACATACAAGATGAAACAAATCCAAAAACGTAACCGAAATTGACCGCACTTTCCCATCGCCTTTATAGCCATTTCAAGATAAACTATAAGCATTTTTCACAATCTTTCAGACAAAGTTTATGCGAATATTTATTGCGATTCTTGTAGGCATTCTTGCTATCTTTCAGTACAACCTCTGGTTTGGCAAAAATGGCTACTTTGATTACAAAAAAGTTTCAACACAGATTACTGAAAATAAAGCTGAAAATGAAAAGTTAGTGCAGCGAAACCAAATGATCTCGGCAGAAATTCAAGGATTAACAAAAGGATTTGAATCCATCGAAGAACGTGCCAGAATGCAGCATGATATGGTGAAAGAAAATGAAACCTTCTATCACATTGTGAAAGAGCATAAATAATCATGTCACGAAAAATTATTGCCATTATTCCTGCTGCGGGTATAGGCGCTCGCATGAAAGCGGGAATGCCTAAACAATATTTAACTATTTTAGGAAAAACAATTTTAGAGCATACGTTAAGTATCATGCTTAATCATTACGCTATTTCTCGGATTATCGTTGCCATCAGCAAAAACGATCCCTATTCACCTGAACTTTCTATTCTCTCTCATGAAAGGGTTCAACTTGTTGAAGGAGGGGAAACCCGAGCCGAGTCTGTCCTCAGTGCACTTAATGCGATCAATGAAGAAAATGCTTGGGCATTAGTACATGATGCGGCAAGACCTTGTTTAACAGAGGCAGATTTAAACAAGTTATTAGAAATCAATGACGAACATGGCGCTATCCTTGCGACTCCCGTAACCGATACGATCAAGCGGAGTGATGAAATCGGTACGATAATCACAACAGAAGATCGTTCACAGCTTTGGCAAGCTCAAACACCACAATTTTTCCGAGCAGATTTATTGAAAAACGCAATCTATAACGGATTAGCAAAGCAGCAGATTATTACGGATGAATCTTCCGCGATGGAACTTGCCGGATTTCGACCGCACTTGATTGCAGGAAGAAGCGACAATATCAAAGTAACACGACCTGAAGATTTAGCTCTCGCAGAATTTTATTTAACAAGGAAAATAAGATGATAAGAATTGGACATGGTTTTGATGTACACGCTTTTGGTGAAGACAGACCATTAATTATTGGCGGCGTTACCGTCCCTTACCACACCGGATTTATCGCTCACTCTGATGGCGATGTTGCCCTTCACGCCTTGACAGATGCTCTATTAGGGGCTGTTGCGTTAGGGGATATAGGAAAACTTTTTCCCGACACCGATATGCAGTATAAAAATGCCGATAGCCGAGGCCTGTTACGGGAGGCTTTTCGCCAAGTACAAGAAAAAGGCTATAAAGTGGGTAATGTTGACATCACTATTATTGCCCAAGCGCCTAAAATGCGCCCTTATATTGATGATATGCGAGCGATAATTGCCGAAGACCTAACCTGCAATATCGAACAAGTCAATGTGAAAGCGACAACAACAGAAAAATTAGGTTTTACAGGAAGAAGTGAAGGCATTGCCTGTGAAGCGGTTGTGTTACTGATGAAATAACTTTAATAGGATAAAAAAGGCGCAATGGATATTGCGCCTTTTTTATCTACTATACTTTTTCTTCTAAAAGTGCGATTGGATTTTCTTCGTTTTTTTCCACCATTTCATGCTGAATAGACATCGCATTTCGTAAACTTTCTTGGCGGATTTGTTCAGCAGCTGCTTTATCTCCGGCTTGCTCAAACACATAAGCGGCCATCATTGCATCATTAGACTCAAGTTGTTTCGGACAAGCAATAACTTTCTTAAAAACTTCCGCTGCTTTAGCAAATTCATTATTACGCACATATAAATAACCAAGCGCACGATTAACACCACATTGTTGACTTTCGTCTGCATGTTTAGCACGTTTTTCCATTATCTTGATCAATTTCGTATTATCAATCGGCTGTAAACGGGTTATTTGTGTGCAGAGTGTAGGACTTAATGGCGTATTATCCCCCCATTTTTTCAATGCTTCGAGAGTAAATTCATAAGCTGATTCGTGATCATTACAATCAATTAAACGTTGAATCAACGCCACTTTTAAATTCAAATCGTTACGTCTTCGGCGAGGCTGTGCTTCCCACCAAGCAAGTAAACCATCCACGCCTTCTTCATTCATTTTTTCATCAAGTAAGCCGTTTTCAGTTTTAAGCTGTACGGCTTTAAATTCATCCGGAGAATATAAACCAGAACGCTGAATTAAATCCAAAATATTATCGAGCGCTTGATAAGCTTTAGACTGTGTATAAATTTCGACCGCTAATTTTAAGACTTCTTTATTTCGATCCGTCATCTCTAACAAGCTATCCACAGAACTGCGCGCTGCCGGTAATTTATTTTGTCGTAACAAAATTCGGGTACGTGCAATTTCAACGAGTAAATTATCTGAACCAGCCAGTTCAGTTGCTTCAATTAAATAACGGTTTGCACTAAATTCATCGCCACGTTGTTGTGCCGCTTCAGCTGCTTTAATTAAATTTAAAATAGGTTCATCAGAATGTTTTGCATTCTTACCGATAAGTTTCTCTGCTTTTGTATAATCCCCTTCATCCATTTTCATTAAACCTTCAAGGGTTTGTTTTTGTGCTTTGACACGTTTACGGCGAGAGAACCAACTGTAAGTATTATTACTTAAACGTAAGAAACGGCTAACCATCCACTCTAGGGCATAAATCACTGCAAGGGTAGCAATAAATAAAATAACGAGTGTCGTGATAGACATTTCATAAATATTGCCTGCTGTTTCAATACGAACATAGCCTTGCTGACCGGAAAGATACGGCCCTGCAATCAGTCCTGCAAGTAAAGCCAGCATTAAAAATAGTGTTCTAAACATAATCTATCCTTATTGTTGAGGCTCAACTGTTGGTTTTTCATCTGTGGCAGACGCATCCGGCTTAGCCTGACTCTCGCTCACATCATTTGATTTTGTTGATTCATCAAAAGATTTTTCAGATTCAATCTCAACTTTTTTCACTTCCATAGGTGTACGACTGAGATATTTATCAAGTAAGTTCAAACTTTGTAGTTGGTTCGGTACATCAACATAAACCGACAATTCCATTAATTCATCAATAGATTTTAGGAAAGTTTGCGTCACTTCCGTATTTGTATCAAAATAGCTGCGTACCCAAGTCGCCACAGCATCTAAGGATTGTTTATATAAATCATTTTGTTGACGCGATACCGCCATAATTGCTAATTGTAAGCGCAAGCGAATATTTTCACGTAAATAAATATCTTGGTTCGGTGCAAGTAGTTCTTTTCTATCAGTACCTTGTTTCGGTGTTATTCGAATAAAATGATTCAAAAAAGAAACCGCACTTTTTTCTGCATTAGCTTGCCAATCCTCTAAAGAATCGGATAGTTTGGTGGAATCAGGGGTATCACCAAAATTAACATTCAGCAAAGGTAATTCATCTACTGAATTAGCTAACTGGGAAAGTTGTTGCATGACTGAATTTTGATCAACATTATCGACTGAAAGTAACTGTTTGAGATCTTGGTTAATTGCCGCACGAATCGTCATTGACTCAGAACTATTTACCTTCATTAAGGTTTCATTAGCCAACTTCAATAGCGAAATTCCGGTATCTACATCATTGTCTAATACTAACTTACGCAATGCATTGTTAAGTAAAAAATCGGCTTCAGAGAATAACCAATCGTTAGGCTGTTGGGCTACCGCTTGTTTACTCACTACTTCAAGTTGGTGTCGCAATGTACCAAACTCTTGTTCTTTTGCTAAAACTAACTGCTCAAATTGATTCAATTTATTTTGAGTGGCGGAAATATTTTTTTCAAGCGTCGCAACCTGTTCTGGTTGAATACTCTCGGAAGACGTTGATGATGAGATATTAGTGATTTTTCCTTCAAGTGCGGTCAATTTTTGCTGAATTTCACCCACTTGTTGCTGCCCTAAATAATAACCGGCTCCCCCTATACCCAGCGCAATTAAAATAGCCAACAGGCTTAAACCAGTACCACTTTTTTTCACAATAGTTTGAGCAGGTTGAGTATTTGTTTCAGCTGGGGTTTCAGTTGAGGTTTCAATGGTACTCTCTACAGTATCATCAAGGTTTTCTGCTACTTCATTTGATTTATTTTTCGCCATATTCATTCCTTATTAGGTCATTTAGCTAAGTAATGTTTTCAACAAACTTTGGTTATCCGCTTTTGGAGAGAGGATGACAGTTTGCCAACCTTGGGATTTTGCTACGTCGGCAATACGGGCACTCACCGTGACTAATTTGCAATTTTTCAGCCAGTTTTGTTCACTTTCAGGGATAAATTCAATTAATGCATGCAAAATTTCTAAACTGGTCACGACTAAAGTATCCACGCCGGAACGTTTAAAAATACTGCGTTGTTCATCATTATCATAACTTATCGGCTCTCGGCGGTAACATTCCACAATCTCAACTGTTGCGCCTCGCTTTTCCGCTTGTTCGGTAAAATATTCACGTCCACCATTACCACGCAAAATTAGAATCTGTTTACCATTAAGTTGCTGCATCTGTGGAAGGGCAAGTAAACCCTCACTATTTTCTTGTTCAATGGGATAGCGTACAGGTTGTTCGCTTTGACAGGAAAAATGCTGTGCGGTTCTCTGTCCAACGGTAAAGTATTGTAAATCTTCACGCCAATGAAAGCCGATTTCTTTTAGAGTTTTAACAGAAAAATCGACCGCACTTTTAGACACAACAAACACATAACTGCCTGATTTTAAGCGGTTAAGTTTCCCGGGTAGGCTTTCCAACTCCTTACCACTTTCAAAAGTAAATAAGGGTAAATGCAATGCCACCCGACCGGCTTGATTAAGTAAATCAGTCAGCTGTTTTCCACGCTCATCGGGACGGGTGACAAGAATTGCCATTATTTATCTCCTAATGCATAAACTTTTGCAAGAATCCGATCGGCACCTTGTGCGAGTAATTGTTCTGCGATTTGAACACCTAATTCTTCAGCTTTTTCTACTGCACTTTTACCTTCTGCTCGAATAATTGATGAACCATCAAGCTCACCAACAAGAGCAGTTAAACAAATCTGGTTATTTTCAAGAACAGCATAGCCCCCGATAGGCACTTGGCAGCCGCCTTGCAAGCGAGCATTCATGGCTCTCTCCGCCTTTACACAAACTGTTGTCTCTTCATCAGCAAGCGGTGCGAGCAGTTCCTGAACGAGAAGGTCATCCGTTCGACATTCAATACCAACAGCCCCTTGTCCTGATGCGGGTAAAGAGGTTGCCACATCAATAAAAGAAGTAATACGCGCCTGCATACCTAGGCGAATCAATCCGGCTGCAGCTAAGATAATTGCGTCATACTCGCCATTATCCAACTTGTTTAAACGAGTCCCAACATTGCCTCGTAGCGAGCGAATATCTAAATCCGGTCGTAATTGTTTTAATTGACACTGACGGCGTAAACTTGATGTACCAACAATCGCACCTTTCGGCAAATCCTCAAATGAAGCATAATGATTTGAAACAAAAGCATCACGCGGATCTTCACGTTTACAGATTACACTTAATCCAAGCCCTTCAGGGAATTGCATTGGAACATCTTTCATTGAATGTACCGCAATATCAGCACGTTTTTCTAATAGTGCATTTTCTAATTCTTTTACAAATAAACCCTTTCCACCAATTTTAGCCAGTGGAGTATCAAGAATTATATCCCCTTTAGTAACCATTGGAACAAGTTCCACAGTTAGGGCTGGGTGAATATTTTCTAAACGCTCTTTTACAAAATTCGCTTGCCATAATGCGAGGGGGCTTTGGCGTGTCGCTATTTTTAGAATGGTTGGTGTTGTCATAATTGTATTAATATGTCAGCAATTTACTCACTATCCTACCATTCTTAGGGAAAAAAGTCAGTTTTCATTTAGCTTTTCTCCAACTAAATCATATCTATACAATATAAAAAAGGCAGATCTTTCGA
>NZ_MLAJ01000019.1 GCF_002000485.1 Rodentibacter ratti
GCAGTAAACTAATATTCTGTCAGCAATCACCTCGTTTTCCCACTGCATTAAACCTTCGATTTCATTTAGCCTTTTCTGTGCTTGGTATTGGGCGTAGGCTTTTGAGTAGCGAGGTTCGACCGGCTCTATTTTTGCAGGGACTTTGGTTTCCAATAAATCGAAAAATTTGTTGATATTACGCCGTTCACTCCATCTTACCGTATGGCGTTTTATATCATCCAAAATAGAATGGTCTCCCCATATCCAAATGTCAAAATCTTCACTAGATTCAAAATAGATCCGCATATCATAATGTAGCTTCATTTTTGCTCCTTATTAGGTCGTTTGTAATGAATGGATGCCAAATCGGGCTTCGGGCATTTTATTGCCTTGCCAGTAGCCGGTAAAATGGCGTGAGGGTGAAGTGTTGAACGTGCAGCGTAGCAAATGTTCAAATTTCTCTTTGACGCTTTTTCGACGATTATCTTCCCGCCACGCTGTCTCGTTAGCGTAGAACATTAGGTACTTGTTTTTCATTTTGTGGTAAATCCCTGTAATGGCACGCCGCAGTCGTGCAAAAAAGGATTCGGCAAGGTTGTTGGTGATGCCCTCGATGGAACGATATTCTTGGGAATGATTTACCCGCCATAAATCATAATGGAATGTCAGGCTATCGTAGGCAGGGTTTTCGTCAGCGTGAATCGTGCTGTTGGGTTTCACAAGGCGTTGGGTTAAATCTAGTATGTCTTGGGTGTTTTCTTCTTTGACGAGGGCAACAATACTTCGCTCTGCGCCTTTCATTATATTTTGATTTTTTGCCCGTTGCCGGAATACCAATACACAAGCCTTATCCTTGCGTTGATGGCGTTTCTTACGTCTATCAATGCGTTTGTGGCGGAAGTTTTTCGGGCGAATGTAGTAGTTTACATAAGCGCCATCAATATGGACTTCGCCGTGTAGTGGCGTTAAATCTTTCGTCTTTTCTAGGCTTTCACGGAATTTGTGTAGTAGTACCCATGCGGTTTTATATTGCACGTTGAGCTTGTGAGAAAGGGAAATGGCTGATAGGCCTTTGCTTTCGGTGGCAAAGAGAAGGATTGCAATAAGGATTTGCCGCAGGGTGAGTTTGTGAAATTGAAATATTGTGCCTGTGGTAATCGAAAAGCGATATTGGCAGTGTTTGCATTGAAATTGTTGGCGTGTGTGGATGAAATAGGCTTGATGGCAAACGCCGCAACGCGGACAAACTTGTTCCGTGTCACTGTGCCAACGGGCATTTTTGAGTAAGGCAAAAATTTCGGCATCAGAAAGCAGCGCCACTTGCGCAATCGGCAAGCGGCGTGCTTTGGCTGATAACAGAAAATGCTGTGCCATAAAAACAATAATCCCTTTATTACAACGCTTAAATTTCCAAGCCTTTTTAGGCTTTAAAAAAATCAAAAGTCGTAATAAAGGGACTATTATTTTTCTGTGCGGAAAAATGTATTGTTATATAGGGTGCTTGTCAAGGAAAATTTTCAAGCGATTTAAGCCTGCCTTTTGAAAAATCTGTCAAGTGTTTTTTTGAATTAATTTTGAAAATTAAAGAATATCAAAGAGTTAAAAAAATCCTATAAAAGGATCTTTTAGATCCTTTAGAAACTGATTGCTGATTTTTTAATCGGTATGCCTTAACTGGATTGTTTATTTATTAGTCAAAAAAAACAACCTCTTTCGAGGTTGCCTAAGTTAAGAACTTATTTTGAACAAATCTTCAAAACCGTAGGTTAAGAAGTTGGTATGCAGATTTACTGCAAATTCTGAGGGGAAATCGCAGGGTAAGGATTTCCGGTAATATGTGGGCTGTACGGGTACTTATCATCGTAAAGCGGCGCAGGGCCAATTTCCCCCGCAACTTTTCCATTTGTGCTGGTATTAATTTCTGTACCTTGTACGTTTACCACCACGCGACGGTTAGGGCGTAAACAATCTTTTGCCGCTTGGTTACTGCCATCACAATGTTTAACTTGGTGAGCCTTACCGTAACCAACCGCACTTAATTCGGCACTAACTCCCAATCGCTGAAGTTCGTCTTTTACCGTATCAGCACGACGTTGGGATAAGTCTAAGTTATATTGGTCAGGCCCCATACGGTCGGTATAGCCTTCAATCGTTGAGTATTTGATGTTTAATTGATTTAGTTTATTGGCTAATTCTGCCACAAGCTGCTTTCCTTCATCTTTTAATGTGGATTTATCAAAATCAAACAAAAAATCAGCACTCAGATTAAATGAATGGTTGGAATGGCAGCCATTCGGAAACCAGTAAAATTCTTGTGCATTCATATTTTTGTCAAATAGCACTTTGTATTGGCAGATTTTGTGTTCGCCATTTTCGCGATAATTGAATACATAATCCCATTCGCGCACACCGTACAAGCCTTCGGCAAAATGCGGGCGACCGATAAGATTGTGCAATTGCTCTTTATTCATACCGCGTTCAATTTGACGAACATTGTCCCAGTTTGGCCATGATCCAAATTGTGAGCCATCGTGATTAAAAGCGGAATCTTCAATTTTAGGGAAAATTGGGTTATCCGTTGTTCCTGCTTTTGAAACCATTGATAGATTACCACAAGCGGTTAAAAATGCAGTGGAAATGACAAGTGCGGTCAGTTTTAATGTCGTTTTCATTTTTTGATACCTTGTTAATTTATTTAGAATGCAGGGGAAAATCCCCTGCGGATTAAAGGTCTATAAAGAGGTTACCAAGCGTAGCCTACCCCCACCGTGCCAATAACATCGCCACGCATATTTGCACTGCCGGAGAGTTTTAGCTTCACTTTGCTGTTGTCTGATAAGCGGGAATAACCCACTGCAACGGCCTGTTCACCTTTATAAGTGCTTGCTGAAGCGGACACCATTGATTTACCGGCTAAGTGAATTTCAGGTAAACCTGCGATAGCAGCCGCCCCCGCAATTCCCGCTCTTGCTTCCTTATTGACTTTATTAATCTTGTTATCTAAATGATTAACCCGATTACCTAATTGTTGGATATTTTGTGTGTTTTGCATCACCCACATATTGGTGGCGTGTAATTGTGAACCGTTTACCGCATCCGTTGAGGTTGGCGAAATTTCACCTGTGGCGACATTCGTGACTTTTTTACCACCGGCATTAACACCATTTTTAGAGATGGATACACTACCGGTTGTCACAGAGTTCACCTTCAAATCATCAACTAAGCCTACTTGCACATCGCCATTAGTCGCTGTTGAGGTTTTGATATTTTTACCATCCCCTTTAATGCCGACCGGTTGGGTTAAATTTTGACGGGTATAGCTTTTGCCATCATCGGTTGTGGTTGATACACCGGCAATGTTCACTACTTGCTCACCGTGATTATTTTCAGTAATCGTGACGCCATCGCCACCTTTGATTGCTTGAGTTGTCGCTACAATTTCACCATTATCACCATAGGTTAAGCCTTTGCCAATTTTGGTTTCAACCGTGTAATTTTTAGAGCCGTCTGCGTTGTCGGATTCTGTAACGCCTACACCTTTACCACCAGTTACTGTATTTTGTGCTGCATCAATGGTATAGCCCGTTTTTGCATCACCGGTTACTGTCACTGCCTTGCCACTGTTGATTTTCACATCATTGACTACATTGCCGTTTTTATCAAAGGCTAAACCTGCACCTAATTTAACGGAAACCGTATAATCTTTTGTGCCTTGTGTGTTATCAGCGACTTCTACCTTTACCCCTTTTCCTGCTTTCGTTACAGATTGGGTATTGGTATCGACGATATTGTTTACTTGATCGATAACCTCTTGCAATTGATCGTTAGTAATTTCACCTTTTGCAGAAATGACATAACCATCAGTCGGATTGCCCGTTACCGTCACGTTTTTGCCGGCGGTAATGGTAGTAGCCGGTTTTCCGCTAATAGTAAATGTGTTGGTATCGGTATCTTCATCAATTGTAATGTGATCGCCGGCAACAAGTTTAGTGCGAATTTGGTTTACCACTTCATCTGCGACATCAGCCGGATTGAGGGATTTTTTCTCAATCGCATCGGCTAACGCGTAAAGTTGCGAACCATTGATCGCATCGGTTGAGGTTTCAGAAATACGACCCGCCGCAACGTTGGTAATTTGACGCTCTGCGCCCACCGCACCCACGCTTACGGTTGAAGTCGGTGCTGCACCTGCAAAGGTATATTTCGTTCCACCAACGGTATGACTTTCTACGGCATTTGCTTGAGTAACTTCGGAATTAGCACCCAATACGACTGCGCCATCGAAACCTGTACCTACATTGATGTTGTTACCCATCACCATGACATTGTTTGAGGCAACGGTATTGTTATTACCTGCAACAAACACATCATCGCCTGAAATGGTATTTGGATCGCCAATTGTTGTTGAGTGATTACCAGATACATTGTGACCTACACCAATTGCAATTGATTTTTCGCCGGATACTTTATTATCTGCACCTAATGCAATACTTTGCGCACCAGATACGTTAGAATCACGACCAATTGAAATGCCATCGTTCGCAGTGACAGTTGAATTTGTGCCTATTGCAATGGAATCATTGCCTGATGAAAAAGCATCTACTCCCACAGAAATTGAATTTTTACCCAAGTTTGCAAGGTTTGTTTCATTGAGTTTACGATTAATTTCGTCAAGTTCAGCTTGTTTTGCGGTTTTATCTTGTTCGAGTTGTGTTTTTTCAGCTTGTTTATCAGCTAAGTCTTTCTCTTTCAAACTTTTTAAGTCCGCAGCACCTTGTTCATCAGGTGTTAAAGCTAAATCCTTGACTTCCTGATTAATATCATCAATTTCTCTTTGTTTAGCCTCAATAGCTTTTTGAGCTTTATCAATATCATTTTGTAAATCTTGAGCTGCCGTAATTACACCTTTTATTACTTCATTACGAACATCATAAAGTTTTAGCTTTTGAGCATCTTCCGTTAATTCTTTCGCTGTTTCTACGGCATATTGATTAAATAAATCAATTGTAGATTGCTTTAAATTGACTTTAATATGCTCATAATAATTTTCGTCATTATCTTTACTTTGACGAATATCGTTATAAAGGCTAACTAATTTAACCTGAGCATTAAGGTCTGATGGATTGGCAATAGCTGAGTCATAAGCTACTACATACTCTTTTAATTTAGAAGCAAAATTCTCTACTTTTGAAAGTTGAGTGACATAGCTATCTTTATCAAAGAGCCAACTAGAATCCGTAGCATTGAAATCTATATTGTTATAAAAATTATCATAGAATAGGGAAACCCAATCACGAAGATAATTTATATCAGTATTAGAAATAAATGCCTTAGTATTTTGATCTGATACTATTCCATTATCAATAGACCCAAGTTCATTTTTAAATGTATTTTTGACAAAATTAGCTAGATCTTTCTGAGCTACAAATTCTACACTAGATTTTTTATCCACCGGAGGTAGATGTAATACTGTGACAGCATTAGTGAGATCGCTTGCTCCGTTAGCTGCTCCGTATCCTTTATAATATCTATATAAGACAGATTTATAAGATTTAGCTATATCTTGAATAGCATTATTTGTTTCCGAATTAATAATATTTTTTAGGTTATAGAAAGAATAAAAAGCATCTTTATTATTTCCATCAAAAATATCCACATATGTTCTTGCTCTTAAATTATTAAACGTATTTATGTTGATTTCAGATGAAAGAACTTCGCTTACCCTTTCTAAATAATTGACTAAAGATAAAGCCCCAGTAGTTCCTATATTAGTAGTTGTATTATATTCAAAAACATTTCCTACATATTTAGGGCCTGAAATATCAAACTTAAAGCTATAATAGTCCCTATTTTGTGTATATTTAACGCCAGCAGCATCTTCATTGGCATCAAATAACCCTTGACGATTAATATAGCCGCTAATTACTTCTTCATATTTATTAATTTCCCATTTATTTGTATAGTCAGGATAATCTGCTTCAACCATACCTTTAAGGTCAGTCGCTAATTTATTTACGCCACTTGTACCACTGGATGAATCAGAAAGTTTATTCCAATCTAATTTACTTAATTGAGAAGTGAAATCAGTCCAAACTGTTTTATCGCCACTTCCTGTCGCTGATGAAGATTGCGCATTTTGTTTTGCTCGTTCAAGTTCTTCAAAGAGCGGAGTTAATTCACTTTGTTTAAGGGTAAGTTGGTTATTGAGATTATCTAACTGGTCACTTTTAGCATTTGCCCGGTCGATAATTTTATTTAGATCTCGAATTTGCTCATTAAGATTGTTTTGAGCCTGATTATTTGCTTCAATATTTGTGCCAATCGTACCGATCTCTCCTTCTTTTAAGGTTTTATCAGAAAGTAGATCGTTATATTCATTGAGTTTAGCTGAAAATTCATTACGGGATAAATTATTTCCTGTCGCAATGGAATCATTTCCTTGAGCAGTGCCTTTAACTGCGGTAACAATGTTATTGTAGCCATCAGCTACACCTTTTTCACCAGTAACGAGATTACCTGTACCAATAGTTGATGGAGTTGCTAAAGCAGGGTTTGTAACTCCAAGAGATAAAAGAGAAAGCATTATCAATGCAGCTAAAGTTTTACCTTTACCACAAGATTTAGCTAATTCAGAAGTGACAATTGATTGACCTAACGCATTGCGTTTAATTTTAAAAACTCGATTCATTACGTTTTCCTTTCGAAGAATCAATAGACAAGCCAATACGAAACATCGTATTAACACGGAAAATTCTAAATAGAAAACTGTAAAGACGAGTAATATTTATTGAAAAGGGTATCTAGCTTTGCTATAATCTCCCCAGAATTCGTTATAGAATTCTGTATAACGGTAATATTAGAATTTTTAGAGGTTCGCCACTGTAAAGTGGCGAATTTTTTGTATCTAACGCAGAATATTCTAAAGAGAAAAAAGATAAAAGTAAATATGGGCTTTTATTTCGTTTCATTGTGCTAGACGCTATCTCATAGTAAATAATGACATCTCACATCCATTGTTTTACAATAGATCCATTTCCACAATAGAATGTCATCTGGAATGAATACACCGAAAATTAGCTTCATCCTTCCTGTCTATAACGTATCTCCTTATCTATCCGATGCAATTAAAAGCATACTCCGTCAAGAAATATCAAAAGAAATTATTTTAGTTGATGATGGTTCAACTGATGATAGTTTAGCGATTTCACTTGACTATGCTAAAGAGTATCCTTTTATTTATGTGATTCATTCTCTGAATAAAGGTGTAAGTGCAGCTCGAAATGCAGGATTAAGAATAGCTCAAGGAGAATTTGTACTATTTCTTGATCCAGATGACTTTCTACATCCAAATTTAAACCTAGAAAAATTATATTTATTAGCAAAAGAACATAATGTTGATGTTGTAAAAGGTACTCATTTATTAAATATTAATGAAAAATATATACCTTGTTCACCCGTTTCCGCTTATGTGAATAACAGTAATACCTATTTAAGTTCGCTAAATAATTTATTTTACACAGCCATTCCAAATAATTGGTTTATCCATATTGGTACTTTACTCATTAAAAAAGAGTTTCTACAATTAAATAATATAGTATTCAATCAATCTTTACCTTTTGGCGAAGATACACTATTCAATGTTGAGTTATTGTTGTGTAGTGGGACTATTTTAGAAGTCGCGGATTATTTTATGATTTATCGCCGTCGCCCAGATAGTGCAATGACAAAACCAGTAGAAAAGAGTAGGTTAGACTCTCAATATAACCTCATTCAGTTACTCGCAAAAAAATTAAGAGCTATAAATGAACCAAATCTCCAAAAGTTAATTCAAGTTGTAATAAATATGAATTGCCAACATCTATTAAAAACGATAGAACAGATGAAAAGTACCGATGGAGTATATGATTATTTATTAACTAATGAAGTAAAACATAATGCAGCCCAATCACCGATTAGCTTCGCGTAAAATAGTCGCCAAACTTTGTATAGCATATTGAGATTTCTCATTGCTTTCCCGATAATTTTTTATCAATTCAATCTCAGAAATAGAAAGAGATTCTTTTTCTATTTCTGAACTAAACATCTCGCCTTCTCCTATAAGCAACCAGTTAATATTAATATTCATTGTTTCTTTTAATTTAATCAGAGCTTCAACATTTGGTTCTCTTTCTTCACGCAAATAGTTTTGTACGGAACGGTAAGGGATACAAGAGCGTTCTGAAAACGTTTTTATATTGAGTTTTTTTGCTTCGAGGACTTGTTTTAATCTTTTGCTTATGTTCATTTGAGTATTTCATATTGACTTTTTATGCTCTATAGGGTAATATTAAAGCGTAAAAAATTACCCTTATGGGTATATTGTATTATTGAATGGTTGATAAATCAAAATTCTTATGACGCAACATTTCCTCCTCTCAAGCAAAGCTCGCACGCTTTCGTCCTATGAGATAGCTCAACTCTCGGATGAACAAGCGTTTGATTTGCTTTGCGAGCTTCGATGGGGAAGTAAAGAAAATGTCGTTTGTCCGAAATGCGGTATTCAACACATCGCATATCGAATCTCCACCCGTAACCAATGGCGTTGCCGTCACTGTAATCATACTTTTAGCGTAACTTCCGGCACAATTTTTGCCAATCGTAAGAAGCCAATTAAGGTTTATCTCTACGCCTTGATGGAATGGGTCAATGCCGTGAAAGGTTTATCCTCACTGCAATTGGCTCGCAATGCTAACTTAAACCCGCGCACTGCCTTTGTGTTATCTCATAAATTCCGTAAAGCTCTGCTTGAAAGCCGTGATATGCAGCCGCTTTCCGGTGAAATTGATATGGACGGGACTTACGTTCATCCCGCACCACGCAAAGCAAATAAAAAATCCGACCGTATCGACTACCGTTTAAAAGAAAATCAAAATCCCGATAAACGCTGTGTCATCGTGGCGCGTGAACATTATTCAGCGGACGAGAAAGCGAACAATGTTTTACACTGTGGGGCAAAGCGTTCACTTGTTTTCGTGGCTCATACGGAATCCCAATCCGTAGTAAAAAGTTTTGCGGACAAATTCATTAAGCCTAACACGAGAATCAATACCGATGAAAGCAATGCCTATGATGTCTTGCTACCTTACTATGATTTACGCACCGTCAATCATAAAGAGGAATATCGCAGTGATTTAGGCGTAACGAATAATCAGGCGGAAAGCCTGTTCAGTCGATTCAAGCGAATGTACTACGGACAGGTTCACCGTATCAGTAATGAATACTTGCTCAACTATGCCAATGAAATTGCGTATCGTGAGGATAATCGCCGTCAATCCAATAAAACCCAATTTATTGATGTACTCAGTCGATGCTTAAAAACCACCAATGAAAACAACGAATGGTGCG
>NZ_MLAJ01000002.1 GCF_002000485.1 Rodentibacter ratti
AAATGATCTTTTGATTAAATCTCATCCTAATCGGATAAATTTCACGCTGATCTTTTAATGATTTTCTAACATAGAAACAGTAAAATTCAACCAATCTTGTTACAAAAAGGAGAACTCAATGAACAACAGCTTTATCGGATTAGGCGTGGCAGGCAATTTTGCGGGGCATTTGGAGCAAGCGGGCGAAGCGGCGGATTTTTTGCAAGTGAAAACGGTAGAAGCGGTGCAGCCCAAGGCGATTTTCCCGTTTTATGTGCCGAGTGAAACGTTAGGCGAGTATCAATTCCTTTCCACTTACCCCCTTTCCCATTCTGAAATCCGTTTTCCCAATGATGCCGATAATTTACAAATTGAGCCTGAAATTGCGTTGTTGTGTGAAATTCACTACGCCGAAAATCGCGTTTCAGCCCTTGTGCCAACGCATTTTGCCGCCTATAACGATTGCTCAATCCGCCGTCCGAACGCTCGCAAAATTTGTGAAAAAAAGAACTGGGGCGAAAAATCTAAAGGCATTTCGGCAAATTGGCTGCCATTGGAGCATTTCAATGCAGGCGGTGTATTGGACGATTTCCACATCGCCTGTTTCCACAAACGCCATGGCGTGATGAATGAGTACGGTATTGATAGCCCTGCGGTGGGGTATAGTTATTTTCATCAAAAATTATTGGATTGGATTATCGACCGAATGAATAATCAGCCTGATGAAGGTCCGATGAATAATATTGCCGCTTTACTTGAAGCCGCAAATTATCCGAAACAGGCGATCATCAGCATTGGCGCAACACGTTACACCGATTTTGGCGAACACAACTTCTTGCAAATTGGTGATACCAGTATTGTAGCGCTGTATAACGCCAAGCGTTACACCCACAGTCAAATCGCTGAAATGGCTGAAAAAGAGCTGTTCGAGAGTGATATTTCTGCATTAGTGCAAAAAGTGATCTAGTATTAAGTGCGGTTAAAAACAGCGAAAATTTTGACCGCACTTATTTTCGGCGAAGGGAAACCTCCCCACCATTGAAAGTACGCCGTTCATTTCCATATTGCACTTGCAAATAGCCTCTCTCATCAATGCCCTGCTCAATACCTGAGACGATACCCTGCTCGGTAATCACATTCACCGCTTGATGTAAAAAGGCGTTGTATTTCTGCCAAGATTGTTGAAATTCTTCATCAATCCCACTGTTTTCAAAACGTTCCAAACGTGTATAAAGATGTTGAATTAATTTAGGGAATAATGTCTGACGATCCGAATTGGGATCGATTTCACACAATTGCGCATAGGGTTGGTTAATGGCTGTTTTTTCCGGCAGTGACACATTAATGCCCACGCCTATCACGAGGTTTACCCCACCGTTTTTTACATTCGCAATTTCAACTAAAATACCGCCCAGCTTTCGCCCATCAAATAAAATATCATTCGGCCATTTCACTTGCACACCAAAGGTTTCTGCAATCGCCAAACCCACCACCAAACTGAGCCCTTCAATAGATTTTCTCGGATCAAACGTCCAATAAAAGCTAAATATCATTTGACCAGCAAAAGGCGACAACCACTGACGCCCCCGTCGTCCTCGCCCACCTGTTTGATATTCCGCAAGGCAAAGATCGCCTTTTTGAAGATGGGCAATATTCTGCAAAATCCACTCATTTGTGGAAGTGATAACCGGATAATAATGCACGCGACAAGGTGAAAGTGCGGTTGATATTTGGTGAGAATTTAATAAAGGTAATTGTGGTATGAGTTGATAATATGCGGTATTTTCTTCAATATTTAGCCCCAATGCCCGCAATTGCTGCACATCAAAAGTAATATTTTGTGAAAATTCCGCCAATTCTGACCGCACTTTAGGCATGCAATCAGACAAACAGCTTAACAATGCCAAATTCATACTTTTTCCTATCACGAAAACGTTTGCTGATCATAGCATAAAACCTAAAAATTTCATTTTCAAAATGGGACAAAATCTGTATAATGCCGCCGCAATATTTTTTAACATTCATTTTTAACGACGGAAATATTGCTATGCTTAGAATCAAAAAAGAAGCCCTCACTTTCGATGATGTTCTTCTTGTCCCAGCACATTCTACCGTGCTTCCAAACACCGCTAATCTTTCGACCCAACTCACTAAAACCATTCGTTTGAATATTCCTATGCTCTCTGCGGCAATGGATACTGTAACCGAAACCAAATTGGCAATTTCTCTTGCTCAAGAAGGCGGCATTGGTTTTATTCATAAAAATATGTCCATTGAACGCCAAGCGGATCGTGTGCGTAAGGTGAAAAAATTTGAAAGCGGTATCGTTTCCGAACCAGTCACCGTATCCCCTACCCTCACGCTTGCAGAACTGGCTGAACTCACCAAGAAAAACGGTTTTGCCGGTTATCCGGTGGTTGATGCAGAGAAAAATTTAGTCGGCATCATTACAGGGCGTGATACCCGTTTCATTTCAGATTTAAGCAAAACGGTAGCGGATTTTATGACCCCTAAAGAGCGATTAGTCACCGTCAAAGAAGGGGCGACTCGCGAAGAAATTTTCCGCTTGATGCACGAAAATCGTGTGGAAAAAGTATTGGTAGTCAATGACAATTTCAAATTAAAAGGGATGATTACTCTAAAAGACTATCAAAAAGCCGAAAGCAAACCGAATGCCTGTAAAGATGAGTTTGGGCGTTTGCGTGTGGGTGCGGCAGTGGGTGCAGGCCCGGGTAACGAAGAACGCATTGATGCGTTAGTCAAAGCCGGCGTGGATGTGTTGTTAATCGATTCATCACACGGTCATTCCGAAGGTGTACTACAACGTGTGCGTGAAACCCGTGCCAAATACCCTGACCTTCCTATCATCGCCGGTAATATTGCCACAGCTGAAGGGGCAATCGCATTGGCTGATGCCGGGGCAAGTGCCGTGAAAGTAGGGATCGGGCCAGGCTCAATCTGTACTACTCGTATTGTCACCGGTGTGGGTGTGCCACAAATCACGGCGATTGCTGATGCGGCAGAAGCTTTGAAAGATCGTGGCATTCCGGTTATTGCCGACGGTGGTATCCGCTTCTCCGGTGACATTGCCAAAGCCCTCGCTGCCGGTGCGAGCTGTGTGATGGTGGGGTCAATGTTTGCCGGTACGGAAGAAGCCCCAGGTGAAATTGAGCTTTACCAAGGCCGTGCCTTTAAATCTTATCGTGGTATGGGTTCATTGGGGGCGATGGCGAAAGGTTCATCAGACCGCTATTTCCAATCAGACAATGCTGCTGACAAACTCGTGCCGGAAGGTATTGAGGGGCGTATTCCATATAAAGGTTACTTAAAAGAAATCATCCATCAACAAATGGGCGGTTTGCGTTCTTGTATGGGCTTAACCGGTTGCGCCACTATTGATGAACTCCGCACCAAAGCAGAGTTTGTGCGTATCAGCGGTGCAGGCATTAAAGAAAGCCATGTTCATGATGTAACCATCACCAAAGAAGCCCCGAATTATCGGATGGGGTAATCTTTAAACCATATCGTAAGGTGGAATTTGTTCCACCTCTTTGAGTTTAAAGTTCAGTTAATTCTTTTAAGTTTTATAAGATAGCTTATAAGGGAAAATTATGAAAAAATTAACTATTCTGACTGTTGCATTACTATTATCAGCTTGTGTAAATGACTGGTCATCAAGCGGAGTACCAGATATGTATGAAGGACAATCAAAAGAAAGCGTGCTCAAATCTTTACAGAAAAATAATTGGGTAATCAAAAAGCAACAAACTGATGAAAAAGGTAACTTATACTTAATTGCTCAAGGAAAACCGACAAGACAATTTACCGATCTTTTTGGCTCTCATTGTCGTCAAGGTGCATTTGCAATTTATAAAAAAGAAGGATTGCAAGTTCTTAAAACATCCGACTGTAACGAATCAAAAAAATAACTTAATCACCAAGAGAACTTAAATGAACAACATTCACCACCATAAAATTCTGATCCTAGACTTTGGTTCACAATACACCCAACTCATTGCTCGCCGTGTGCGTGAAATCGGGGTTTACTGCGAACTTTGGGCATGGGATGTCACGGAAGAACAAATTCGTGAGTTTAATCCAACCGGGATTATTCTTTCCGGCGGACCTGAAAGCACCACGGAAGCAAACAGCCCTCGTGCGCCAGAATATGTTTTTAATGCCGGTGTCCCAGTGTTGGGTATTTGCTATGGTATGCAAACTATGGCAATGCAATTGGGTGGTTTAACGGAAACCTCCGATCACCGTGAGTTTGGTTATGCCTCCGTTTCATTGGAAAATTCGACCGCACTTTTTGCAAACCTCAACGATGGCGATAATAAATTAGATGTTTGGATGAGCCACGGTGATAAAGTGACCCGTTTACCCAATAACTTTTCTATTACAGGTACAACGCCAACTTGCCCGATTGCTGCCATGTCTGATGAAAATCGTCATTTCTACGGTGTTCAATTCCACCCTGAAGTCACCCACACAAAAAGCGGTTTGGAATTATTGAAAAACTTCGTGGTGAATATCTGTGGCTGTGAAACCAAATGGACGGCAGAAAATATCATTGAAGATGCCGTAGCCCGCATTAAAGCCCAAGTGGGCGATGATGAGGTGATTTTAGGCTTATCAGGTGGGGTAGATTCCTCGGTTGTCGCCTTATTATTGCACCGAGCAATCGGTAAAAACTTGCACTGCGTCTTCGTGGACAACGGCTTGTTACGCCTAAACGAAGGCGATCAAGTGATGGAAATGTTCGGTAATAAATTCGGCTTAAATATCACTCGGGTGAATGCGGAAGATCGTTTCCTAAACGAATTGGCAGGAGTGGATGAACCGGAAGCAAAACGCAAAATTATCGGTAAAGTGTTCGTTGATGTGTTTGATGATGAATCGAAAAAATTGCCAAATGTGAAATGGTTGGCACAAGGTACGATTTATCCAGATGTCATTGAATCCGCTGCGAGCAAAACAGGCAAAGCCCATGTTATCAAATCACACCATAATGTGGGGGGGTTGCCGGATTATATGAAACTCGGCTTGGTCGAGCCATTGCGTGAACTATTCAAAGACGAAGTGCGTAAAATCGGCTTAGCGCTTGGTTTACCGGCAGAAATGCTCAATCGCCATCCATTCCCGGGTCCGGGGTTAGGGGTACGTGTGTTAGGTGAGGTGAAAAAAGAATACTGCGATCTCCTCCGTCGTGCCGATGCGATCTTCATCGAAGAATTACATAAAGCGGATTGGTATTACAAAGTCAGCCAAGCCTTCACCGTGTTCCTCCCGGTGAAATCCGTAGGCGTAATGGGTGACGGTCGCAAATACGATTGGGTTGTGTCCCTCCGTGCGGTTGAAACTATCGACTTTATGACCGCACATTGGGCGCACTTACCATACGAGTTATTAGGAAAAATCTCTAATCGAATTATCAATGAGGTTAATGGTATCTCCCGCGTCGTCTATGACGTAAGCGGAAAACCACCCGCAACGATTGAATGGGAATAAAAATCCCACTTTTCATAGCCTTTCAATTCATTTCAAAATAGCTCAGAGCCCTGTAATATCAGGGCTTTTCTATTTCATATACTGACCTATGAATGAGATATTTCTAAAGCCAAATAAATAAAATAATAGAGGAATAGGTAAGAAAATTTGCCTTAGATAATCCCATTTTTGATTAGGTAAAAATTTAAGCTTAAAGCAAGCTAGCGGATATGAGATTTTAAACAAGAGACTGTCAGATTGGGTTTGATCTTCTACAATAACAATCCTCACGTAAAACGTGCGGTTTTTAGGCTACCCTATAAGGGCCTAGGACTTCACATGCCCCTCAAGGGGCATGTGAAAAACTGACAACCGCACAATAACTCTATGGCTTACCCCTTAAAGGGGTCCACATATTCTTTCTTCGATAAACTATCTGAAATCATATCTTCCTTCTCTTGATTCCTGATGTATTCTTCTACTACCTTCGTATTTAGACCCACCGTACTTACATAATACCCCTTCGCCCAAAAATTCTGATTTCCATACTTATATTTTAAATTCGCATGTCTTTCGAATATCATTAGCGATGACTTCCCTTTCAGATAACCCATAAAACTCGATACTGCCAATTTCGAGGGAATCTTGACTAACATATGAATATGATCTTTCATCGCATATGCTTCTAGAATTTCTACATTTTTGTAAGTACATAACTGCCTTAAAATACCGCCTATATCTACTCGCAATTTTCCATAAATTGCCTTTCTTCTATACTTCGGAATAAAGACAATATGATACTTACAGCTCCATCTTGTATGTGATAGACTTGAGTCGTCATTGGATTTACTTGCCATGACTTATCCTCCTATATTCTGAATTTTGGTTGTCAGCCTTATTCATTATAGGAGGATTCTTTTATTCCGTTCACCGCTTAAGCTCTTTGATTCCATACGCATAGCGTATGGTTTTTATAGCTAGACTTTGTCTAGCTATAATAAATAAAGCTCAATCTCTTAGATAAGAGATTGAGCTTTATAACATCGGATTCAGCTATGAATACGAATTACCATTCATAGCCAAGACCGACCGCACTTACAACATCACCACGAGTATTGGTACTACCACTTAATTTCAGTAGTACTTTTCCGTTATCGCTGGCTTTGGTATAACCTAAGGCTACCGCATTTTCACCACGATAATTACTCGCTGCAACGGCAACCATGGATTTTCCATTTCCTCTAACCTGTGGTAACCCGGCAATCGCAGCTGCCCCTGCAATACCCGCTCTCAGATCTTTATCAACTTTGTTAATCTTGTTATTTAAGCCATTAACATTACTGTTAATATTATTGATATTTCGATTAACTGCGTATAACTGAGAGCCATTCACCGCATCAGTCGAAGTTGCGGAAACTTCACCAGGTGCGACATTGGTAATTTTTTTATTGCCTGCATTAATACCATCAGTCGTCATGCTAGGGCCATTTTTCACAGAAACACCACGACTGTTTACAACGGTATTACCTGCCCTTACAGAACCATCATGACCAAGGTCAACATCTTTTGCAAGCTGGACTTCTAAAGTGCCTTTACCGTTGGCCTTAACATTAATGTTACCTTTTGCGGATTTGAAGTTTTCAGATTGTGATTTAGAAACACCTTCACCTTTCACTGTAACTTTACTGTTAAGTTTGTTGTTGTTCACGACTTCATTATTACCTGTGAACTTCAAGCCGTCATCAGTAGTAGCGATCTCGTGAGTTTTATTTGGATTGTCTTTTTCCACATAAACCAAACGAGTTTCACCATCTTTCCCATCAACGCCAACTTTACCATCTTGACCTTTGATAGAAATGCCATTTTTGCCATCTTTACCATTTAAGCCAATTGAACCGTCTTTTCCGTTGATAACTACTGCTGAGCCATCTTTACCGTTCACACCGATAGAGCCATCAGCACCGTCTTTACCATTGGCACCTTTTTCACCCACAGTGACTTTATTTGCTGTTAGATCTTTCGCTAAGGCGACAACAACTTTGCCATTTTCTTCATAAGTTTTGATGTTCACTGCATCGTATTCAGTATCGGCTTTCTCACCTTTACCGACTATTTCAAGTGTTTCACCAAGATTTTTATGAATAATCTGTCCACTTTGACCTTTGAAGTTCAAACCTTCTCTAGCCAGTTCTTGCTGAATGTTGTGTAATTGCGAACCGTTTACCGCATCCTTGGATGTTGAACTAATTTCACCATCAGCAACATTTACAACTTTGTTACCACCGTTATCTAACCCTTTATTGGTTAATGTCACATTGGTTTTACCATTGTCAGATGCTCTGATTGTGATACCACTATCATTCATAGTTGTGTTACCTGTGGTTACAGAAGTGAAATCAACATCATCTTTGGTTTTCACAGTATACGTCGTGCTACCATCAGCATTTTTTGTTGGTATCACTTCGATATTTTTACCTGCATCAACCTTTGTCGTTGCTTGAGCAATACCATCTTTTAACTGTTTCACATTAACTGCATCAGTATCGCTTTCGCCCGCTTTTACGTTAGTGATCTTGTTACCGTCAACACTTAAATGTCCCCCAGAGATCGTTGTTCCACCTGCTTTAAACTCAATTTTTTGACCATCTTTATTCGAGATAGAATCAACATTTTTCAAGTCTTTAGCTAATTGAACTTCTAAAGTACCTTTGCCATCAGCTTTAACATTAATGTTACCTGTTGCCGATTCAAAGTTATTAGATGCATTTTTATCAATACCTTCACCTTTAATGGTCACAACAGAATTTAATTTATGGTTATTAACGACTTCGTTGTTACCGGTAAATCTCAAACCATCGTTAAGTGTTGCCACTTCTTCGGTTTCACCATTTGATTTTTCATAAACGATACGAGTTTTAGTTTTGCCATCTTTACCGTCGTTACCATCAAGACCGGCTTGACCTTGCGCAACGGTAATTGCACCACTCGAACCATCTTTACCGTTAATACCAATAGTTCCGTCTTTTCCATTCAAGGCTATGCCATCCTTGCCATCAGCCCCTTTCAAGCTAATAGAGCTATCTTTACCATTGATAGAAACTCCATCCTGGCCATTTTCACCCTTAACAGTGATAGCACCGGATTCTTGATCATTACCAATAGTGACATCTTTATTTAAGCCGACCTGTAACTTAGCTTTACCATTTTCATTAACGACTTCAGTGATTACACTTCCATCACCTTTCACGGTGACTGTTTCACCAAGTTTTGCTTTAACGTCATTACCCTTTTCATCCGTTAAACCAAATCCGCCGCCTTTTGATGGGTCAGTAATGTTACTAATGGATTCTTTTAAGTCACCAACATTAACAGCATTGTTTAATGTATCACCTTTAGCATCTGTTAAAGATACCTTATTACCATTAGCATCCTTCAAACCACTATCAACATTAACAATCTGGTTTCCGCCATTGTTCAACCCCTTGTCTGTCAAACTAACCGTTTTATTTGCAGGCGCATCTTTTGGTGTAATGGTTAAACCACTGCCATTGATAACAGATTTATTACCTGTCATTTCATCAATGAAGTGTGCGCCTGTTAAATCTTGTAGCTCTTTAGCCATTTTAAGAATTAACTTACCACCTTCATTATCAACACGTAAGTTTTTATCTGTAACATTAGCATTCGCATTTAATTTCCCTAAGATTTCTAGCTCTTCATTGAGTTTTTTAGCAATCGAGTCACCTTTGTCACCTTTGAATTTTAAACCATCGTTAAGTGTTGCCACTTCTTCGGTAATGGTCTTATTCGGATCTTGCGGATCTTTGGTTTCATAAACAATACGTGTTTTACTTTCACCATCTTTTCCGTTAACACCCGCTTTTCCATCCGCACTTTTAATGGTTAGACCATTTGCTCCATCTTTGCCATTTAAGCCGATTGAGCCATCTTTACCATTGATAACCACTGATGAACCATCTTTGCCATTCACTCCAATTTGACCATCAACCCCGTCTTTACCATTTTCACCTTTTTGACCCACTGTCACCTTATCTGCAGTGAGATCTTTAGCTAAACCAATAACGAGTTTGCCATCTTTAGTCATGGTTTTGATATTTGTTGCATCATATTGATCATCAGCTTGTGTGCCTTTACCTACAATCTCAAGTTTTTCACCTAAATTTTTGTGAATAGCATCACCGGACTGTGCTTCAAAGTCTAAGCCTTTAACAGTAAGATCTTTCTGAACGTTATATAACTGAGAACCATTCACTGCATCAGTAGATGTTTCAGTTACATCACCAGCTTTAACATTAGTAATCTTATTGCCATCGACACTGACATCGCCCCCAGAGATGGTTGTCCCCCCATTTTTGCTTAGCACAACACTTGACTGACCATTTGTAATAGTCTCAATATCGTTAAGGTCTTTTGATAATTGAACATTTAACTTACCATCTTTGCTGTTAACTCCGATGTTGTCTTTTGTTAGCTTAGCTTTATCCGCACCACCAACGATTTCTAATTGTTCATTTAGCTTTTTGGCTATAACTGTAGTGTCATCACCTTTGAATTTTAATCCATCGTTAAGCGTTGCCACTTCTTCGGTAATAGTTTTACTCGGGTCTTTAGGATCTTTGGTTTCATAAATAATGCGTGTTTTACTTTCACCATCTTTTCCATCAACACCCGCTTTTCCATCGGCACCTTTAATGGTTAAACCATTTGCTCCATCTTTGCCATTTAAGCCGATTGAGCCGTCTTTACCATTGATAACTACTGATGAACCATCTTTGCCATTCACGCCGATAGTACCGTCAATACCATCTTTCCCGTTAGCACCTTTCTCGCCAACAGTGACTTTATTTGCTGTTAAATCTTTCGCTAAAGCGACAACAACTTTACCATTTTCAGTGATGGTTTTAATGTTAGTTGCATCATACTCAGTATCTGACTTTTCTCCTTTACCCACAATCTCAAGTTTCTCACCTAAGTTTTTATGAATAACTGAATCATTACCTGTTGATTGAGTGCCAAAATCCAAACCTTTCGTGTTGATTGCATTGGTTGCATTATAAAGTTGTGAACCATTTACAGCATCTTTAGATGTTGCATTTACATTACCATCTTTAAGGTTCGTAATTTTATTACCATCAACACTGACATCTCCGCCCTTAATGGTTACAGCAGGTTTGCTTGGATCATTATTATCTTTACCGGTAAAGACAATTGATGAGTTATTTCCACCAATCGAATTAATACCGTTAAGATTTTTAGCTAAACGAACGGTTAGGTTACTAGCTCCATCGGAAATAACACCGATGTTATTCTCTTCTGAAAGCTCGTTTCTATCTGTAATACCACCTATAACATTTACTTGTTCATTTAGGTGTTTTTTGATGACATTAGTATTTGCAATTGCATCACCATAGTATTTCATACCATCATCATGCGTTGCCACTTCATGTTCTTTGCCATCTTTATCTTTGTAAACAATACGGGTAATTCCATCTTTACCATCTTCACCGTCAACGCCAGCTTTGCCTTCTTTTACAGAAATATCAGCTGATACGCCATCACTACCATCAGCACCTTTAGGACCAGTTAAGCCAATGTGACCAACTCCATCTTTACCGGAGATAGAAATTGCATCTTTGCCATCTTTACCACTGATTCTGACTTTGCCATCTTCACCATTTTGTCCATTAGGACCTGTGATTGTCACACCATCTTTACCATCAGCACCATTTTTTCCGTTTACAACAATCTTATCTAAATTAGTTAAGTCTTTATTCAGCGCAAAGCTATAGGTTTGATTTTCATCAGCACCACTTTGAGTGACAGTTAAATTTTTACCCGCATCCAGATTAACTACTGTGCCAGGTTTTACAGTTTTCGCTACAGAACTACCGTTTACATTACCGGTTGCATTTGCATTCCATCCGCTATTGTTTACGATATCAACCACTTGATGAACTGTTGCTATACCATTTGCACCATCTTTACCATTCTTACCATCTATTGGGGTAATTGGAGTTGCGCCTAACTTAACATCATATTTAACAATACCATCGTTATCTACCAATGCCGTTGTATAGTTACCATCTGTGAAGTTTAATCCTTTTGATAAAGTAACAGTTTGATTATTTTTACCGTTTGCTTTATAGGCTAATGGAGCATCACCCAGATTTTGTTCTGCAACAGAAACCGTATAAGTTTTCTGCCCTGTTGTCTGGTCTTCACTTGGTGTTACCGTAACATTCTTGCTACCGGATTGAACAATCGAACCTAAACCGGTAATCACTTTCTTACCGTCATTAGTAATATTTTTTAAATCTGATTTTGCAATATTTGTGATTTTGGCTTCACCTGTAACGTCCTTGCCATCACCATCAACATAAGTCATGGTTACTGCGCCGCTATCATCCACTTGGTATTCGCCCGGTTTTATATGACGTTCTGCCGCTCTCACTGAATCCAACTGGCTTAAGTTAACTGCATCTGTAGGATTCGTACCATTGGCCACATTTTTAATTTGGTTTCCACCATTATTCAAACCTGAATCTGTTAAAGATACTGTTTTAGTTGTATCAGTCGGGTTAGTAATAGTAACACCGCTATTATTTACAGTAGTATTGCCTACTTTTACAGAACCTCTATCAGTTAAGTTAATATCTTTGTTAAGTTTAACTTCTAACTTATTGCTACCATCTGCGACAACATTAATATTGCCAGCAGCAGATTCAAAGGTTTTAGCTGTAGCTTCATTAACCCCTTCACCTTGTACTTTTACTAAAGTATTCAGTTTATGTTTATTTTCAACAGACTCATTATTACCAGTGAATCTTAGTCCATCTTCTAATGTTGCAACGGTGTGATTCGTACCTTTATCATCTTTATAAACAATACGGGTCATACCATCTTTACCGTTAGCACCATCCGTTCCATCAACGCCAACTGAACCTTTATCTCCTTTGATCGTTAAGCCATTACTACCGTTTGCGCCATTTAAGCCAATAGATCCGTCTTTACCATTAATAACTACAGCCGAACCGTCTTTGCCATTGATACCGATCTTACCGTCAACTCCGTCTTTACCTGGTGTGCCAGGTTCACCTTTTTCACCAATCGTAATATCATTGGCTAAAGAATAAGTGTAAGTTTGGTTATTAGGATCCGTCACATCTTGCTTAACCGTTAAGTTTTTGCCGGCATCGAAATTTACGACCGCACTTGGTGTTACTTTAGTTGCTACTGATGTGCCATCTAGCTCACCTGTTGATTTTGTTGCATTAGCTAACCAACCACTGTTATTAATTGCCTCAACTACAGTTTTCACTGTTGCAATAGTATTACCATTTGCGCCATCAATACCTGCTTTACCATCTGCTCCGGTTGTAATATTACCTACGTTTACATCGTATTGAACTTTACCATTCGTACCTACTGTTGCGGTTGTGTAGTTACCATTTGTGAAATCTAAGCCTTGTGATACTTTAACTTTTTGTGGATTCTCACCATTAGCTTTGTATGATAGTTCTGCGTCACCTAAGTTTTGAGCTATTGCACTAACGGTATAAGTTTTTTGGCCTGTTGCAGCATCAGTTGTATTGGTTACAACTACGTTATTGCCGGCTTCAACAACTGTCCCTAATCCAGTAATGACTTTCTTACCTTCATTAGTAATATTGGTTAGGTTTTTATCCGCCGCATTGTCGATTTTGTCTTTTGTATCTTGTGTTAAATCAACAGCAACATCCGTACCTGTTGCGCTTGTTGATATATATTTAGCACTATCTCCACCTACAACATTAAATTGCAAACCGCCCGATTTGGATAGTTTTTGTTCATTAGTTGTACCTGAATTACCACCTAATTTGATACTGTTATCACCAATTTTAGTGTTTACTACATTAGATACCGTTTTTAATTGATCTTCCGTAGCTGCACGACCGGATACCGGAGTTGGGTTGGTTACATTCCAATCAGTATTGGTTAAACCTGTAATGTGGCCATCTTTACCATTTAGGCTGATTGACTTATTACCGCTGACATTCACCACACCATCTGGTTTGAACTCAACTTTACCTGATCCATTACCGTTAGTAATTGAAGTAATATTCGCTAAAGCACCCTCGACATCTACCTTAAATGTTTTAACATCATTCACATCACGGTACGATACTTTAGTATTTTTACCATCTTCCATATTAATTGTAGCTTTCGCTAAGTTTTTGATCTTAGTTTCACCTTCATTATTAATATTGGAAAGATCTTGTTTGGCAATTCCTGTGATTTTTGCTGTTTCATTTGCAACTAATTTTCCATTACCATCGGTATACGTCATTGTTACAGAACCATCATTCTGAACAGAGTATTCACCTTTTGTAATATGTTTTTCATCACCTAAATTAGCAATACTTTGATCACCATATTTAATACGATTACCCTCGTACTTAATAGTCGTATTATTCGTTTGATCACCAAGCTTAATTTCTTTAGCATTAACGCTATTTAAACCTTTAAGATCTTTTGCTAATTTAATTGCTAAACCACCTTGTGCCGGACTGGAGCCTGCAGTTCCAACAACACCGATATTATTGTCTGATAAATTATTTTCCGCAGCACCACCGGTTACATTTAACGTCTCTCCTAGTTTACGATTTACAGTTACACCTGTATTATCCCCTTGGAAATTTAAACCTTTAGCAATTTCACTTGTATTTTTAGAAATATTCTGAGTGTTATTAGCAATATTATTGGCATTATTTGTAACATTTTGGTTTGTAGCAAAAAGTTGAGAACCATTTACCGCATCCTTACTGCTTGCATTAATCGTGCCATTTGAAACGTTGGTAATTTTTTTATTACCCGCATCAATACCATCTTTAATGATTTTTGGCCCATCTTCAATTGTTAAACCTTTATCATCTAAAGTTGTGTTACCTGTTGTCACTTTCGTAAAGGTAACGTTTTCTTTAGTCGCAATTGTTAAATTAGCATTATTTTGCGTAATATTAATATTATTGCCCGCAGTGATTTTCACCGTATCACCCATTGCTATTTTTTGTTCTTTATTGCCGCTTACTTCACCTGAACCGGTCTTATCCGTTGTGATTTTCCAACCTTGTTCAATTCGTGATGCAACAGCATACAACTGAGAACCATTAATCGCGTCAGTTGAATTAGCTTCAACATGCCCCGCCGCTACATTTTTAATTTGGCGTTCTTTACCTTTTTCACCAACACTTACAAAGCGACCTGAATCCTGAACAGAGCCACTGAAATTGTAAGTATGTCCACCAATCGTTTTATTTGCGACTGTCTCAGTTGCATGTGATCCTGTAGTCGTAGAATTATCACCAAGAATGACGGAACCGGTTGTACCCACAGTAATATTTGCGCCAATAGCAATAGTATTAGCTCCGCTTACATTAGTATTATGTCCGATAGCAATTGAATCTTTTGCATTTGTTCCTGTACCGGTCATTTCACCCAATGCAATAGATCCCGTAGCTTTTGCACCTAAATTATCATAATTACTATTGGTTTCTTTTTGTTTAGTTTTATCAGCATTAACACTTACATAGTTGGTTTGAGCAAGTTCTACCGCTTTTTTTACATTATTCAGTTTCTGATTTTTAATATCAAACTCAGGTGCTTTATAAGTGTAACGACCAGTAGCACTATCAATGCTATAACCGATATAACCATCTCCAGCAATAGATTTTGCTAAATTATCATTAACCTCAGATAATTGTTTAACATTTACCGCATCAGTGTCTTCACGGCCTGCTGCTAAATTAACTAAACGGCGCTCAGCACCTTTATTTGCAATAGCAACAACACCGCGCTCGACATCAAAATTATCATTTGTATATTTTGCATTTTTGTTTTTAATGTCTTCTTGATTAACAATAGTACCGTTACCTAAAGCCAATGAGTTATTAGCATTAGATATTGCGCTCTCACCAATACTCATCGAACCTTTTTTAGTCGCTTTTGAGTTTTTACCGATAGTTATCACATTTTCATGTAACGCCTGGGCATTACTGCCGAAAGCAATTGAGTTAGCCTCAGTTGCATTAGCATTACTACCAAATGCGACAGCATCATTCTTATGTGCTTTAGCTTCTACGCCAAATGCAATAGAATTGGTTTTAGCACCCAATGAATTGTAACCAAAAGCGATAGACGAATTCCCCGTTGCTTTTGAACTTGTACCAAATGCAATAGCTTTTTCAGCACTAGAAGAACCAGGTTTAGTTACTTTTTCACCTAAGTAGCTATCATGCTCTGAATAAAATTCACCGGTGCTGGCTAATGAACCAAATGCAAAGGAATCATTACCATTTGTTTTCGCTCCCGAACCAATTGCCACAGAACGGTCACCATTTGATTGAGTATTATTTAAACCATCATACTTGGTTCTTTTCGCCTCCCCTTCGCCAGGTAAACCATCAAGAGTTTTTGGAGCCGTATTACCAATCGCAATAGATTGATTACCATTTGATGTCGCGGAAGCTCCAAACGCAAAACTTGCATTTCCTTTTGCATAGGCTACAGAACCGATTGCAGCAGAATAATTACCAATCGCAGCAGATTGACGCATCATAGCAAGAGAGTTAAACCCGTTGGCTCGAGCTGCAGTACCAATTGCCGTTGAACCTACATCTTCTGCGCGAGAAAATGCACCAACAGCCATCGATAATCCTCCTGTAGCTTGGGAATAATCACCGATTGCAATACCATTTGAAGAGCCATTCTTGTGAACAGCATTACTCTTATTACCAATTGCGATACCAAATGCAACTTCTCCTTGATTTGAATAACCATTATCAAAATTACCTTGTTGATTAGCATCATGATAGGATTTATTGCCTGGATTTTTATAATCGTATGCCCAAGTAGTAGTACCTCCAGGTTTAGGTTTAGCATCCGCACTAAGGTTGCCTTGTCCTGTGTGTGGTTCACCTGCCATTTCAACATACGCATTAGCCACAAGAGGTGTAACCACAAATGGCAGTGTAATTGCAATTGTTTTGATTAAATTAGCACTCAATGAATCAGGCCTATTTGAAGTAGAAGAAGAGGAAACTGCTTTGACTTTAGAAAGCTCCGATACAGCAGTCCATGTTTGAGTAGCATGATTCCAAATGACTTTAAAAATCTTATTCATATATTTACTTATCCTTTTAATTCAGGGTTATCTTCAGGAATAAAACCATCTACATTCCAGCATAAAATTTCCCCTTATAGCGTCTAAATAATCGAGATTTATCATTCTCTCAGAGCATTTAATAATTGGACTTGAATCAATTCGTCCATATGTTTATCTTGGTATATGTGCAACCAACGACACAGTCGAGCCAGCCCTATAAGCTAAAATATAAACCTCTAAAACGATTATTCATCACTAACAGAAACTTTACCTACCATGATGGTTTCATTGCTCAATTTGTTAGCTTTTAGCAGTAAGTTAAACACTCAATACGAGCGAGCAAATATGTGAGCCGAGCAAAATAGCTTCAGCTTTGCTAAAAAACCAGACACAAATGCCACGCTGAATACCTTGATACCACAGCGCAGCACACTCATTGCCGAAAGAGTAAAGCTGTACATTTACTTATTTCCGGATCGATTTTGTCGATATTTTTAGCTTTACGTTTTACCAACAAAGTTCAGTTACCTTTTCCCCGAAGCATTTCCTATGCCCCCTCAAAAACATGACTGTCGTTTTAAACGGTTCGGCAATATCCATTGGACTTGGTTTAAAGATAACGATTTGTGATTGATAAAACTCCCAATGCAAGAGCAAAAGCTATTTTTTTCATTAAATCCCCCAATATAGGATTATGGATTAAAGAAAAAATCATTGGTTGAGTTAAATTATAATATTACAACCTCAAGACAATCAACTATTTTTAATAAATAATAAAAAATATCACTCATTGAGTACCCAGAAATCGAATTTACTCAAACAATGAGAATAATTTTGATTTCACACAATGAGAGATAACATGGCAAGATTTACCGCAGCAGAAACTGATATCGCTATAGGCAAACGAATTCAACTCCGCCGTAAAGAATTGGGTATCAGTGCTGAAGTATTAGCTGAAAAAATTGGTGTATCACAACAACAATTTTCTCGTTATGAACGAGGAGCAACTAAAATGAATGTAAACCATTTAGTAGATATAGCTATTATTTTAGATACACCTATTGATTGGTTTTTCAGTGACAGCAAAACCTTCAACCTAGACGACAAACAACTCTATGTTCCCATACAGAATGATGCCTTGCGTTTTCGGCTTGACTACCATTGGCAACAAATGAATAGCGAACAAAAACGTGCATTAATTAACTGGCTTGACGCTATTTCCGGAGGGCAATAAAACCAACCTCAAAAGTGCTCGGTACGACTATTTTCTACTCCCCAAATTTTGAAAGGATAGCAAAATGAGCATTAAATAAAGGGCATATGGCGAAGGAAATAGGAACCAGAAAAAACAAAGTGCGGTTAATAAACCGCACTTTTTCTTAAAAATACATGACAATGACTCTATCAATCAATTTCATCTAAATTTCATACCACCCGGCTACGAATACTTCCATCAGCGAATTTTGTCGTGATCTCATCTCCTTGCTTAACGTCATTCATACTTGTGATGGTTTTTCCTTGTTCCGTTGTTGCAATGGAATAACCGCGAGCCAACACTTTCAAGGGGCTTAATCCATCTAATTTTCCACATAATATCGCCAACCTGTTTTGACGCTCCGTTAATTGGCGGCTTGCACTGAAATGTAATCGCCCTTGTAATTGCACTAATTGTTGTTGATGACGTTGGATACGATAAGGTAAGGGATTTTGTGCTAAACGCAGGGAAAGTGCGGTCAGTTTTTGCTGTGTTTTTTCCAACTGACGCTGCATCGCAAAGTGTAAACGCTGTGCAAGTTGTTCATTCTTCGTTTGTTGAATACGTAATTGATTCTGTGGATGCTGATTTTGCAAGCGTAGCATAAGCTGTTTTAATCGTTGACCTTTTTCGCTAAATAAGCGGTCAAATGCCATACCTAAACGCTGTTGCTGATGGCGGAGTTGTTGTATCAGCTCCTCTTGATTTCGGCTGACTAATTCTGCCGCAGCAGAAGGTGTTGGCGCACGGAGATCTGCAACAAAATCCGCAATAGTCACATCGGTTTCGTGTCCAACTGCGCTAATGATTGGCAAAGTTGAACGAAAAATGGCACGAGCAACAGATTCTTCATTAAAACACCACAGATCCTCTAAGGAACCGCCCCCTCGTCCGACAATCAACACATCCACTTCTTGCCGAACATTCGCCAATTCGATCATCTGGACAATCTCAGCTGCCGCCTCTTTGCCTTGCACCGCTGTCGGATAAATCACCACTTTCAAACTCGGATCACGGCGAGCCAAAATGTGCAAAATATCTTGCAATGCCGCCCCCGTGGATGAGGTGATCACCCCGACGGCTCGACTAAAGTGCGGTAAATTTTTCTTAAGATTTTGAGCAAAGAGTCCTTCTGCCGCAAGTTTCATTTTCAGCGCTTCAAATTGCTGTTGCAATAAGCCTTCGCCTGCCGGGTGCATGGATTCAATGATGAGTTGATAATCACCACGCGGTTCGTATAAGCTCACATTCGCTCGCACCAAAACCTGCATACCATTTTGCGGACGAAACGCCACACGCAAATTTTTCATCCGAAACATGGCACAACGCACCTGGGCATTTTCATCTTTTAACGTGAGATACCAATGCCCCGACACCGGTTGGGTAAAATTAGAAATTTCCCCCGTCAGCCAAATCTGGGAAAAATGGCTTTCCAACATTTGGCGTGCCGCATTGTTAAGTTGGGATACGGAATAAATATTCTCAGACATATTCATCTAATAATGCCCAGCCATCGTCTAGCCAGTTACAAATTGAATCTAACAATAATTCCATTGCGGTTTCCGGCTCTTCCGTTTCGTTCGTTAAATCCGTCAAAAATTCCCAATCTAAGGACTCACCGTCTGCTAAGCGTTTCAGCACTTCCGTTTCAATCAAATTTAATTCATCTAACCATTCGCCGTTGGCATAAATGCGAAGGGGATTTTCCGTATAAAGCAACTTGCTATTATTATCCTGATAAAGTAATGCGCCCTCTTCCAGATCAGCACGCACTTCCTCAGGATCACTCATTTCTTCAGACACCAAGAGTTCATAACGGCGTGAACTCACCGCTGTGGCTACTGCTTGTTTGAATAATTTATCAAAGGCTTCAGAATGAGCAAGTTTATCCAACAGTTGTTGTTTCATCATCTGAATGTTTTCATCGGCAAGTTTTCCGCTACGCTGCGCCGATTGCGTTAAACGAAGCGGCAAATCAAATTCGCTTAAATTCAAATCCGGATCTTGATGACAAAAGCCTTTACTGATGCCATCAATCAAATGAGTCAAATTCGGGTAACGCAAACCAAAGGAAAAGGTTAAGCAATCATCTTCCGCTACGCCATAATGCGCCATACGGGCAGGAACATAGAGAATATCGCCCGGATTCATCACTTCATCAATCACTAAACCGCCCATATCGTCAAAGATACGAATAGGTTGATTCGGTTTAAATTCCGTGCTGGAATCACACCATTTTCCTAACTGCCAGCGACGGCGACCATAGCCTTGCACTAAAAACACATCATACTCGTCATAATGTTTGCCCACCGAGCCGCCTTTGGGTGCATAAGACACCATAATGTCATCCCGTTGCCATTGGGGAATAAAACCAAATTTGTTCCAAAGCTGCCCCAATTCCGCTGACCATTGTTCCAGATTTTGTACAAGCACCGACCACTTCTGCGGTAAATGTTTAAAATCCTGTTCCGTTAGAGGACTGAAAAATACTTTCCAATCATCATCGGCAAAGGTTTTCACCAAACGTGCGGTGGCGTCTTCATTTTGCGCCAGCTCAATAATATCTTGCGGTTCAAACTGCCCGACGATTTCAGGCAAACCATTGCGGATAATCAGAGGCTTTTTCTGCCAATAATCCCGCAAGAAAATTTCAGGGGTGATAGACTCCGGTAAACAAAAATCGGTTGGGGAAAGTGCGGTCATTTTTGGACTCCTTTTTCTTTATTGGCTTGAGCGGCTTGTTCTGCGGCACGTTTACGGCGGATTTCTTTTGGATCGGCCAGTAAGGGACGATAAATTTCAATGCGATCGCCCTCTTTCAATATATCGGTTAATTTTGCCGGGCGGCTAAAAATGCCGACTTTATTTTCACGCAAGTCAATCTCGGTAAATTGTTGCAAAATACCGGATTGCAAAATAGCGGTTTGCACCATTGTGCCTTCTTCTACCTGAAAAGCTTTTAAATAATAGCGCTCCGGCAAGGCATAGGCGATTTCAATATTAATCTGGCTCATCATGGATTTCTTCGTCTTAAAATTTTGGGCTATTATAACGGAAAAGAGCGGTCACAAAAAACAACGTTTTTGAATGTTAGTCGGCGTGTTTGTATTGGCATTATAGATTGAGAAATTAGCTGCATTTCGCTACAATACGCCACTATTTTTTAATCATTACGCAATATGTCTGAAATTAAACTCATCGTCGGACTTGGCAATCCCGGGGATAAATATGCCGAAACACGCCATAATGCCGGTGAATGGTTGGTAGAACGTTTAGCCCATCGTTTCAATACCACGCTTAATCCTGAAAACAAATTCTTCGGTAAAACCGCCCGCACTTTGGTGAACGGAAAAGAAGTCCGTTTGCTTGTGCCTAGCACCTTTATGAATTTAAGCGGTAAAGCGGTGGCAGCCTTGAGCGGATTTTATCGTATCAAACCGGAAGAAATCTTGGTGATTCACGATGAACTGGATTTACCGCCGGGTAGCGCAAAACTTAAACTGGGTGGCGGACACGGTGGACATAACGGCTTGAAAGACATTGTGGCAAAATTGGGAAATAACAACAATTTCCATCGTTTACGTTTAGGCATCGGACACCCCGGACATCGTGATTTGGTTGCCGGTTATGTGCTGAACAAACCTTCGCCAAGCGATCGTCAAGCCCTTGAAAAAGCCCTTGATGAAGCAACGGATTGCGTGGAAATGATTTTTAAAGACGGCATCGTAAAAGCTACCAACCGTTTAAATAGTTTTAAAATTTAAAAGTGCGGTCATTTTCGCAACTTTTTTGATTCAATATAAGGAAAAATTATGGGATTCAAATGTGGTATCGTAGGTTTGCCAAACGTCGGTAAATCTACCCTTTTTAACGCACTCACCAAAGCCGGCATTGAAGCGGCAAATTATCCATTCTGTACTATCGAACCCAACACCGGTGTTGTACCAATGCCGGATCCCCGTCTCGATGCCCTTGCTGAAATCGTTAAACCGGAACGTGTACTCCCAACTACAATGGAATTTGTGGATATCGCAGGTTTAGTGGCAGGCGCCAGTAAAGGCGAAGGCTTGGGCAATAAATTCTTAGCCAATATTCGTGAAACCGATGCGATTGGTCATGTTGTTCGCTGTTTTGAAAATGACGATATTGTTCACGTGGCGGGAAAAATCGATCCGTTAAACGATATTGAAACCATCAATACCGAGCTTGCCCTTGCCGATTTGGATAGTTGCGAGCGTGCCATTCAACGTTTACAAAAACGTGCCAAAGGCGGCGATAAAGAGGCAAAATTTGAACTTTCTGTGATGGAAAAAATTCTTCCTGTGCTTTCTGAAGCGGGCATGATTCGTTCTGTTCCCCTTGATAAAGAAGAACTCCATGCGATTAAAAGCTATAACTTCCTCACCCTAAAACCAACCATGTATATCGCCAATGTGAATGAAGACGGTTTTGAAAACAATCCGTATCTTGACAAGGTTCGTGAGTTTGCCGAAAAAGAAGGATCGGTGGTTGTGCCGGTTTGTGCCGCCATTGAAGCGGAAATTGCGGAATTGGAAGATGAAGAAAAAACAGAATTTCTACAAGATTTAGGCATTGAAGAACCGGGCTTAAACCGAGTGATTCGTGCCGGTTACGCCTTGTTAAATCTGCAAACCTATTTCACTGCCGGTGTAAAAGAAGTGCGTGCTTGGACAGTTTCCGTCGGAGCCACCGCACCAAAAGCCGCTGCCGTTATTCACACGGATTTCGAAAAAGGCTTTATTCGTGCCGAAGTCATCGCCTATAAAGATTTTATCCAATTCAAAGGGGAAAATGGCGCAAAAGAAGCGGGCAAATGGCGTTTAGAAGGGAAAGATTACATTGTACAAGACGGCGATGTGATGCACTTCCGTTTCAACGTATAAATTTCATCAAACACGACCGCACGCTTAAAGTGCGGTCTTTTTTTAGAAAATTTAAGGAAAGCAAAATGTCAAACATCATCATTTTAGACGGTGGTATGGGACGTGAGTTGGCGCGCCGTAAAGCGCCTTTTCAGCAGCCGGAATGGTCGGCACTCGCCCTCTATCAACAGCCAAGTGCCGTTCAATCCGTGCATGAGGATTTTATCAAAAGTGGCGCACAAGTAGTTACCACCAACAGTTATGCCGTCGTGCCTTTTCATATTGGAGAGCAACGTTTTCAGGCGGATGGAAAAATGTTGGCGGATCTTGCCGGGCGTTTAGCTAAAAGTGCGGTTGAAAATTCAGCTGTTTCTCAGATCAAAATTGCCGGCTCAATTCCGCCATTATTCGGTTCTTACCGTTTCGATTTATACCAACCCCAGCGGGTGCAAGAGGTGGCTCAACCGATCATTGATGGACTTTCGCCTTATGTGGATTTCTGGCTATGCGAAACCCAAAGTTCGGCGACCGAACCTCAAGCGATTAAACCTTTGTTGCCAAAAGATGATCGTCCACTCTGGGTTTCTTTCACTTTACAAGACGATGAACCTACTGATGTTCCTCGTTTACGCTCCGGTGAAACCGTGCAAAGTGCGGTTGAAAAAATGGTTGAATTAGGCGTGGAAGCGATTTTGTTTAACTGTTGCCAACCTGAAGTGATTCAACAGGCGTTGCTCGTCACACAGGAAACGTTGAAAACCCGTCATGCCACAAATATTCGTATCGGCGCTTACGCCAATGCCTTTCCGCCCCAACCCAAAGATGCTACGGCAAATGACGGGCTTGATGAAATCCGAGAAGATCTCAATCCACAACAATATCTCCTTTGGGCTGAAAAATGGGCTGAAAGCGGTGCGACCATTATTGGCGGTTGTTGTGGCATTGGTCCCGAACATATCAAAGCATTAGCGGAAAAATTTGGCGAGGCTTATACCAGTGAACCTTAACCATAAAATGAGATAAATTAAACAGATTATGCAAACGATCAATCAAATCAAAACAGCGATTATCAATGATCCTCAAAATCAAGATTTCACCGCTCGCCATATTGAACCGCTTTTTGCCGCCCCTCGCACGGCACGTATTAATATTGTCGGTCAGGCGCCCGGTTTAAAAGCGGAACAAACCCGCCTTTATTGGAACGACAAAAGCGGGGATCGCCTGCGCGAATGGCTAGGGGTTGATCGTGATATGTTTTATCATTCAGGGCTATTTGCGGTAATCCCCATGGATTTTTATTATCCGGGAAAAGGTAAATCGGGCGATTTACCCCCACGCAAAGGCTTTGCGGAAAAATGGCATCCTCAACTTTTAGCTATTTTGCCCAATATTGAACTGACGATTTTGATCGGGCAATATGCGCAAAAATATTATTTACCGAAAAATACATTAAATGTGACGAAGACAGTGAAAATCTACCGTGAATTTCTACCGCACTTTTTTCCTTTAGTTCACCCTTCACCACGCAATCAACTTTGGCTACAAAAAAATCCATGGTTTGAACAAGAAGTGATTCCAACATTACAACAATATGTGAAAACCATTCTATCCATTTAATTTTTATTATTTTTTAGGAAAGCATTATGTCAAACAAAAAAATTGGCTTACTGTCTCTGACTGCATTAGTGTTAAGCTCAATGATTGGCTCGGGTATTTTCAGCCTACCACAAAATATGGCAGAAGTAGCGGGGTCGGAAGCGCTCATTATTGGTTGGACGATTACCGGTATCGGGATTATTTTTCTCGGTCTCTCCTTCTTTTTCATTTCCCGTCTTCGTCCAGACTTAGACGGCGGCATTTACACCTATGCACGGGAAGGCTTTGGCGAACTCATGGGGTTTATGTCCGCCTGGGGTTATTGGCTCTGCGCCACGATCGGTATTGTGGGTTATTTAGTGGTCGCCTTTGAGGGCATTGGCACCTTTACCGATAGCCCAAATACAGTTATTTTTGGGCAAGGAAATACCATCGCCTCATTTATTGGTTCTTCTATTATTGTTTGGCTGGTGCATATTCTAATCGCCAGAGGAATAAAAGAAGCGGCGACAGTGAACCTTATTGCCACCTTTGTGAAAGTTTTTCCGCTTATCTTGTTTATCTTGCTTGCTATATGGTATTTCAACCCCGAAACCTTTAGCCATGATGTAAAAGCAACTGCGTTAAATAACAATGTATCAGACCAAGTAAAAAATACTATGTTGATTACTCTTTGGGTGTTTAGCGGTGTGGAAGGCGCGGCGGTGCTATCGGCACATGCAAAAAAACGTTCCGATGTAGGACTTGCCACTGTATTAAGTATTTTGATCGCCCTTGCACTTTATGTTTCAATCACCGTGCTTTCATTAGGGATTTTACCCCGTGAAACTATTGCTATGATGCCGAATCCCTCCATGGCTGGGCTACTTGAACACATGATTGGTAGCACGGGCAAAATCATTATTACCGCCTGCTTGATTGTGTCTGTACTCGCGTCTTACATCAGTTGGACAATGTTCTCTACCGAAGTACCTTATCGTGGTGCAAAAAACGGCGCCTTCCCGAAAATTTTAGACAAACGCAATGAAAACAATACGCCAATTCATTCCCTCTGGTTTACCGGATTGGTCGTGCAACTTTGTTTATTATTAGTTTTACTCACAGGGAAAAGTTATAACGCCTTATTATTGATCTCCACCTCAATGATTTTAGTGCCTTATTTTTTAATTGGCGCATATTTATTAAAACTCTCCATTCAACAAAATTCTCCTTGGTATATTAAGCTCACCGGCTTTATGGCATCTCTTTATGGCTTATGGATTCTATACGCCGCTGGGCTGGATTATTTGTTGCTTTCCGTTCTGCTTTATGTGCCGGGAATTGGGTTATTTTTATATTCCCACTATCAATACCAAGGCGGAAAATTCAATCTGAACAAATGGGAAAAATTAGTGCTCGCCATCATTGCAGTGCTCTTTATTTGGGCGGTTTATAATGCCTTTACCAATGTCAATTGGGGTTAGGCAATTCATTAAGTGCGGTCAAAAATCAGTATAATTTTCGGTATTATGTAGCAGTTGCACAAATCTGTTTTTTGTTCACTTGTAGGGACACACTGCGCGTGTCCGAATTTTAACCTATTGAAATAACTTGATTTTATAACGGACACACGCAGTGTGTCCCTACGTCTCTTGAAATTTCTATTTTATGCATTTGCCACATAATACCGATGATTTTGACCGCACTTTCATTTCACAAAAGCAAACGTTTTCCTTTACCCTGCTTTAGCGTATAATTCGCGCTTTCTTTTACATAAGGACCCAAAATATGAATAATCAACTCCTCTACTCCGTTGAAGATAAACCTCCTTTTGGATTGAGTTTATTGCTTGCCGCACAACATTTATTAGCGGCACTCGGAGGCATTATCGCTGTACCCTTGGTGATCGGTAATGTTTTAAAACTCCCCACCGAAGACACCATCACGTTAGTCAATGCGGCATTGTTAATTTCCGGCGTGGTCACGGTGATTCAATGCCGTGGATTAGGTCCAATCGGTATTCGCTTACCCAGCGTGATGGGAACCAGTTTTACCTTTGTTGCTGCAGCTCTTGCCATTGGTTTTAGTGATTATGGTGTTGCCGGGATTTTAGGAGCGTCTTTAGTCGGGTCTTTAGTGATGATTATCGGCAGCTTTTTTATGCCTTATATTCGTAAACTTTTCCCACCCGTTGTCACCGGCACAGTGGTGATGATGATCGGTCTGAGCTTAATTCCCGTTGCGGTAGATTGGTTTGCCGGCGGTCAACGTGGCGATGCGCAATATGCCACGCCGGAAAATTTGATGATGGCAAGTTTTGTGTTGGTTATCGTGGTCGCCTTGGTTCAATGGGGCAAAGGCATTTTCTCTGCCGCAGCCATTGTAATAGGGATGATGACCGGCTACGTCCTTTGCCTTATTTTAGGTTGGGTTAATTTTGATGGCGTGGCAAACGCCCAAACCTTCGCAGTTCCTCAACCCCTTCATTTTGGGCTTGCTTTCCCTATTTCAGGTATTATCGGAATGTCCATTGCTTATTTGGTCACCATCGTTGAATCTAGCGGTAATTTCCTAGCACTGGGTAATGCTACCAATACTGAAATTACCGGTAAACATTTACGAGGCGGTGTACTGGCTGACGGTTTAGGTTCAGCATTGGCGGCGATTATGTCCACCACGCCCTTTTCTTCTTTCTCACAAAATATCGGCGTGATCTCTTTAACCGGCGTAGCAAGCCGTCATGTGGTCGCATTAACCGGCGTATTATTGGCATTAGCAGGGCTATTCCCTGTATTTGGCGCATTAATCGTGTCCATTCCATTACCGGTACTCGGCGGTGCGGGTTTAATGATGTTTGCGATGATTATTGCTGCTGGGATTCAGATGTTAGACAAAGTGGAACGCAGCAAACGCAACGGATTAATTATTGCCATTTCAATCGGTTGTGGATTAGCAGTCACCACCCGTCCGGAATTGCTTGATAAACTCCCACACTTTTTCAAAGAGGTATTAGGATCTGGTATTACGGTGGGATCATTACTGGCATTGATATTGAACTTAATCTTGCCGGAAGATAAGGAAATTACAAAAGAATAGTAAGAGAAAAAACACGCAATGATGCGTGTTTTTTGTTTTACACCACCGGTTTCTGACGATAAAAAATCAAGCCCGGCAAAGCAAGCCCAAAAACCAATGCGCCTAAAATAAAGGCGGTGTTGATAAATGAGCTGATCATTTGTTCCAAGAGTTCGTGGGAATAACCGTAGTGATGAATTTGTACGATGGAAATCATCGCTTTATAGGCATAAACACCCGGAATCATAGGAATAATCGCAGCCACCGTAAATGCTTTTGGATGCGCCAAATAACGGTGCGATAAATGCACGCCGATAAAGCCGATAACACAAGTGGCAAAAAAAGTTGCAAAGACAATAGGTACATTAATGTGTAAAAGTAATGTGCGTGTGACATGCCCTAACGCCCCTAAAACAGCACAATATTTTAATGCCTTAGGCGGCACATTAAAGGCTAAGGCAAAACCCACCGCAGGAATGGCGGCAAACACCATATCATCAAGTAAACTCAATAGAAACATCGTTTTAATGCCCCCAGGTTGTAATATGCAACACACTCAATGCCAACACAATACCAAGGCACGCTCCAAAAGTCAGAACTGTCGCAATCGTCCAACGCCCTAACCCCATATTGACATAGCCTTTTAAAATATCTGCCAAGGAATTAATTAAGGGGAATCCCGGCACAAGCAACAATACGCTGGAAGCTAAGGCGATTTGCGGATCGTTTCCCCATTGATATTTCAAACTGATACCGGAAATGAGTGATGCCACAAATGCCGTAATCGCAAACACAATAATCGGATTATAATGACGCTTAGATAATTCTTGCCGAACAAACATCGCCACCGCAGAAGCCAAAAAAGTCATCAGACAAATCAGCCAATCGCCTCCCGATAAATGAGCAAAAGACGCACAAGATAATCCAATCATCAACACCACTAAAGCGCGATGATATTTTAGGGGTGTCAGCTTATCCAATTTCTTCTGTACAAGCTCTAAATTATATAATTTGTGCTCCACGGCAATGACAATACGCTGCACATCAGTGACCATCTGCATATTAATTCCTTTATCGGTACTTTTTCGAACGGTTGTAATACAGTGCTGATTTGAAAGTGTGGTAATCACCACGGCATTTGCCGTCAGGGCACATTCCACACTCTCAACACCGAGCGCCACGCCTAATCGCTGCGTCATTTGAACCACCACAGCACTTTCCGCTCCATGCTGTAATAGCAATAATGCTGTTTGTACACAAACACGTGTTACCCCACGCTGATATGCCTGTTCCATCATTACTCTCATACCTAAAACGAATGAGGAAAATTATAGATGGCTTAGGAAAAAAGGGTAAAAAAACAAACCGCACTTATGATCCAGGTCAAAAGTGCGGTTTAATTTTATGTTGTTTCTAATTTACAGTTTAACAACCTTCGCTTGCTTAATCATATTGTCTGCCACTTCTAGAATCGTTATTTGCAGCCCTTCGATTTCGCAAAGCGTACCCTCGTCAGGGATTTCTTCAAGATGTTCTAGAATGAGTCCGTTGAAAGTGCGGGCATCTTCAGTATCCAAGCCCCAACCGAACAGTTTATTCAGGTCCCGTAGATTAGCAGATCCGTCAATAATGATTGAACCATCAGATTGTGGCGTAACTTCCTCGTGAATACTCGGAGCGGTGGAAGTAGTAAAATCACCAACAATTTCTTCCAAAATATCTTCCAATGTAACCAATCCTTTAATATCGCCATACTCATCGACCACAAGCCCAATACGCTCTTTATTGGTACGGAAATTAGCCAACTGCGTTTTTAACGGCGTTCCTTCCGGAATAAAATAGACCTCGTCGGCCGCTCGAATAAGGGTTTCTTTAGTAAACTCATTTTTCTCAAGTAACAATCGAAATGCCTCACGCACACGCAAAATACCAAGTACATTTTTATCGAGGCTACCTTTATACAGTACTACACGATTATGTGCCGCATGATTAAGCTGACGCATAATGGCTTTCCAATCATCGTCAATATCAATACCGCCAATTTCATTGCGTGGTACCATAATATCGTCCACCGTGACCGTTTCCATATCCAAAATGGAAAGCAACATTTGCGGGTGTTGCTCGCCCGGTGTTGCTTCTCCTGCTTCACTCACGATACTACGTAACTCTTCGCTACTAATCACCTGTTTTTGCATTTCCGGCTTTAATCCCATCATTTTCATTAACAGCGTGGTAAATAAATTCATAAACCACACCACCGGATAAAAAATCTTAATCAGTACATTCAAAATATGGCTAGATAAAAAAGCAACTTTTTCAGGGTGAAGCGCAGCAACTGTTTTAGGGAAAATTTCAGAAAAGACAAGCATCACAAAGGTTAGTAATCCCGTTGCAATTGCTACACCGGCATCGCCATAAAGACGCATCCCGATCATCGTTGCAATGGCGGATGCGCTAATGTTTACTAAATTGTTAAAAATAAGAATGAAGCTCAATAAGGTATCGGGCTTTTCTAATAATTTCTCGGCTTTTTGCGCCCCTTTATTGCCTTGTTCGGCAAGATAACGCATTCGATATTTATTCAGAGAAAGTAAGCCGGTTTCGGAGCTTGAAAAGTAAGCGGATAAAACTAAACAGATAATGAGTGTAATAAATAACGTACTAAGGGGAATACTGTCCAAGAGAGAATCCTTTTGTTAGTTAAACAAGAGTTGAATAAAAATCCAACGATAAAGGCGAACCTCTGCTCGCCCTTATTGACTAAATTAACCGACTACCGAAGTAGGCAATTGTGAGCAAAATAATACCTGAAATAGCATAAAAAATCATCCTTTTTCCACGCCAGCCTAGACGCCAGTGTCCGAAAAGCGCTACACCAAAAACAACCCAAGCCAAGAATGAGAAAACGCCTTTATGGATATTTTCTGCGGTTAATGCATTTATAGAATGGTAGATACCTGAAATTAATGTCAGAGTCAGTAATAATTCACCTGCGGCAAACACTCGATAAAAATGCCGTTCAACCGTAATCAAAGAAGGGATTACCGGTGAAAATGCGGTTTTTTTCGCTTTCAAACTACGATCTATCCAAGCGACTTGAATGGCGTATAACGTTGCAATAAAGCATACGGCATAAGTAAAAATAGATAATCCGATATGAAATAACATCGCCGGCTCCTGATCCAACAACTGAATCATATGGCTCGGAATAAATGTCGCCAAAACCAAGTTAAAAATAGAGAAAGAAAACACAATCGGTAACAAAAACCACATAGAATTTACCACCAACATAGCCAATATTGCCAAAATCGCAATGTTTACGCTCATTAATGAGCTGATTTCAACTAAGCTAAACTTACGTTCTAAGGCTAATTCCTGTAATGCAGGATAAAGACTTATGAGATGGAATACGACGGCTAAAAGTGCGGTCAAAAAGAACAATGTTTTTTTCGGACGGCGTTTTTCGTTATCCGAAGAATTAAGCAATGGCGCAATCATTAATGCGCTAATTAAATAAAACAAAATCGAAAAAACGGCAAACCACATAATCGTTGTCTCTTGTTAGGAATTGTTATTATTTTAGCGTTCTGATTCCGAATTCGCTATAAATTTATTTGAAATGATGAAAAACGCCTAGATTTCGGTATAATCACGGCAATTTTTGATGAAAAAAACAGGATTAAGAATGTTCGAGAATTTATCTGATCGCCTTTCGAAAACCCTACGTAATATCACGGGGAAAGGTCGTTTAACGGAAGATAATATTAAAGAAACCCTACGTGAAGTGCGTATGGCATTGTTGGAAGCCGATGTAGCATTACCGGTGGTGCGTGAATTTATCGCAAAAGTAAAGGAAAGCGCATTAGGCGAAGAAGTTAATAAAAGTTTAACCCCGGGGCAAGAATTCTTAAAAATCGTACAACGTGAGCTTGAAAAAGCCATGGGGGAAGCAAATGAAAGCTTAAATCTTGCCACCCAGCCCCCGGCAGCCATTTTAATGGCGGGTTTACAAGGTGCAGGGAAAACCACCAGCGTGGGAAAATTGGCAAAATTCTTGCGTGAACGCCATAAAAAGAAAGTATTGGTCGTCTCTGCTGACGTGTACCGCCCTGCGGCAATCAAACAATTGGAAACGTTGGCACAATCCGTAGGCGTGGATTTCTTCCCATCAGATGTCAAACAAAATCCGGTAGAAATTGCCAAAGCCGCCCTTTCAGAAGCCAAACTCAAATTCTACGACGTTCTCATCGTGGATACTGCCGGTCGCCTACATGTGGATAGCGAAATGATGGATGAAATCAAACAAATCCACAGTGCGTTAAATCCAATCGAAACCCTCTTTACTGTTGATGCGATGACGGGGCAAGATGCGGCAAACACCCCCAAAGCGTTTAATGAAGCATTACCGCTCACCGGCGTAATCCTCACCAAAGTAGATGGCGATGCCCGTGGCGGGGCGGCATTGTCAATCCGTCAAATTACCGGCAAACCGATAAAATTCCTTGGTGTGGGGGAAAAAACCGATGCTCTTGAGCCATTCCACCCGGATCGTGTTGCCTCTCGTATTTTAGGCATGGGTGATGTGCTTTCCCTTATCGAAGATCTCGAACGTTCGGTAGATCGTGAAAAAGCGGAAAAAATGGCACAAAAATTCAAGAAAGGCGATGCCTTTACCCTTGATGATTTCCGCGAACAACTCATCGAAATGAAAAAAATGGGCGGTATGATGTCGATGCTGGAAAAACTCCCCGGCGCGAAGAATTTACCGGATCATGTGAAAAACCAAGTGGACGATAAAATGTTCATCAAAATGGAAGCGATCATTAACTCTATGACTTTAAAAGAGCGTGCCAATCCCGACATTATCAAAGGTTCCCGCCGTCGCCGCATTGCATTAGGCTCCGGCACACAAGTGCAAGATGTAAACAAATTGCTCAAACAATTTGATGAAATGCAGCGTATGATGAAAAAAATGCGTAAAGGCGGAATGTCGAAAATGATGCGGGGTATGCAAGGTCTAATGGGCGGAGGCTTGGGCGGTCTTGGTGGTTTAGGGGGAATGTTTAAACGTTAAAAAATTCACCCCTACAAAAAACTAAGTGCGGTTGAAAAACACAGCGTTTTTTAACCGCACTTTTTCATTTCTTCTTGATCTCGATCAAACCAATACCCGCTTTTTAGTATGGGTTTTACGCCTCTTCAACTTTATACTGCACTCATATTCAACTTTTCTTATAAAATTTCAACATGAGTGATAATCCATTTAAAGCTCGCTGGTCTATGCAAGGCAATACTTTATGTTTAGGACATTGGGACATTTCTTATCTTGATTTACCCATTACTCTACCTCGCGAACGCCGTGATCAAGATATGGGCACGGAAAATATTTATAATTTTATGGATCCTGAAGATGAACTTTATCGAGAAGGATTAGGGGAAGATGAATGGATTGTCGAAAATATTGAATGGCTTTCCGATGTTTTTATTGAACACAACATTCCATTGGAAGAAAGTACCATGCGGGCTTTTTATCAAGCAGTAAATAAAGAAGATTGGCGTTGTGGCAGTTGCGGTGGTTGTATTTAGAACAAATTATTTTGCCCTTTCTCATCATCTGTAGTTTAATAACTCAATATTTTTCTTTGCGTTAAAAAATCTATGGATATCGCATTTTTACTCGGCAGCAAAATTATTGAACTCACCCTTATCGTATTAATGGGATATGGGCTGGTAAAAACCAAACTTTTAAAATCAGAAGACAGCAAACCTCTTTCCATTATCGGGCTTTACATTATTAGCCCGGCAGTGATGATCGAAGCCTTCCAAATAGACTATACTCCTAAAATTCTCCAAGGATTAATGCTTTCTCTTGGTATGGCAGTATTTCTCCACATTATTCTTATTATCACAGGACGCATGCTAAAACGCCTGCTAAAGCTCGATCCCATTGAACACGCCACCGCTATTTATTCAAATTCAGGCAACTTGATTATTCCTATTGTGATGTCGCTTTTTGGGAAAGAATGGGTTATTTATGCCAGCTGTTTTATTGTGGTACAAACTTTTTTGTTTTGGACACATTGCCGCCTGATTATTGTCGGGAAAGGCAATTTAAGCCTGAAAGTGATGGTGAAAAATATCAATATGTGGTCAATTTTTATTGGTGTTGTGCTATTCGCCTTTCAAATAAAATTACCGGAGTTTATTAACGGCACACTTTCTTCCGTTGGCGTTTTCATCGGCCCAAATGCGATGTTAATTGCCGGAATGTTGATCGCATCTATCCCACTGCGAACGATTTTTTCATCAAAACGCATTTATTTGGTCACCGCACTTCGTTTAGTATTGATCCCTATTTTCCTCTTGGTGATTATCAAACTTTGTGGCTTTGCCGGTTGGGTCGAAAATGGCGAAACCATTGCGATGATCAGCTTTCTTGCCACGACTAGCCCTTCTGCCGCCACGGTGACGCAAATGGCCTTGATTTTCGGTAACAATGCTCAAAAAGCCAGTGCGATTTATGGCGTCACGACTTTCCTTTGCGTATTCACTATGCCGTTTGTCATCGCACTTTATCAAATGTGGTGAGATAAACAAAAAATAAGGACACACAGTGTGTCCTTACAAATAAACCCCCAATCAGGTTGCAACGGCACTATAATGCCGAGGATAGGGTAAAAAGTGCGGTCATAAAATCCGAAGGATTTTGAACGTTGGCTTTCCAACGGCTCCGAAGGAATGAATAAATCACCTCTGTGATTTATGAGTAATTATTTCAATGTTTTTGAAAGAGGCTGTTCTTTCTTCAAACGGTAAAGTTGATAAAGGTTTACACAAACAAGAAAACCATTCAGCACCGCAACAGGATAAGCATCAATAATCATACCGTAAATCACAAACAAAACGGCACCAATACTATTTACAATTCGTAAGTGAACAATTGATTTAAACAAAAATGAAGCTGCGACAAAAAATGTTGCGATATAGCCTAATAATTCAATGAAATTAAATTCCATGATATGCCCTGTTTTGAATAAAAAATGTGGGGGCATAATAAAAGATTTAAAAAGGGAGGAAAAGAGGCGAAATAAAGGCAACCGATTGCCCAATAAAGAATTTTTATTTCGCTCCTCAAAAGATTAAACGAAGACAATTTGAACCAATAGCATATAAAAAATCGTGCCTACCGCAATGGAAAGAAACATATTCTTTTTCCAAAAATGTAGCGCCAAAACCAATGCTCCGGCAAGAAAATCAGGAATACCATGATAGCCACTCAATAGATCAATATTTTTATAGCAATATACGACAAGCATTCCGAACATCGCCGCAGGTAACACTTTGCCGAGATAACGGATATATTCAGGGATTGGGCGGTTTGCAGGAAAGATCCAAAAAGGAAGAAGTCGGGTAAATTGTACTGCAAATATACAAACACCAATCGTTATAATCTGTTCCGTTAAAGTCATCTTAACGCCTCCAATTTACTTTCTATTTTAGGACGACGTAGTGTTAGAATGACCCAAATGCCAATTAAAGTTGGGATTAAAAAATGCTGTTTTCCTACGATGAGCAAAGAAACCAAAGCAATCCCTAAACCAAACAAAGAACTATCATGAGATTTTTCTTTCATCCAATTCTCAGCAAAGATCACCAAGAAAAGTGCGGTCATAGCAAACTCAACACCTTTTAAATCAACAGGTAAAATCTCTCCAAATAAATTTCCCATCGCTGCACCCAACACCCAATAAATGTGTAGATACAAGCTCACAAAAAACATATACCAGCCTTTATCTAAGTGCGCTGAAATTTTTGCCATATAATTCAATGAGAAAGATTCGTCTACTAATGAACTAATTAAATACCAACGTTTTTTACCGAGATGAACGCCGTATTTTTCTAACATAGAAATGCCATAGAAAATTTGCCTGCCACTTACCATGAGCGCCACTAACAATACACTTATCGGTGAAAAAGGCAGCACCAACGCACTGGCGGCAATAAATTCAACCGATCCGGCATAAATTAATAACGCCATCAATGTAGGGTACCAAACACCAAAACCCAGTGCTTTCATATAAATGCCATAGGCTACGCCAAGAAATAAAAATCCGGCGATCATCGGGGCACTGTAAGGTAATGCTGCTTTCGCTGCGGCACGGATAGGATGTGCTTTAGAAAAATCCATTTACTCCCTCGCTAATTCTAAAACGGACAACCCCGGTAAAGTGGAAAAACTTTGAGATTTAACGGTTTGATAAAAATCTTCCATATAAGCAAGACTTTCATCTTCTTTTCTAATGGCCGCATATAAATTGCTATACAAACCTTCTTGCGTAACTTTTCGTGCCACTACATAACCTTTTTCAAGGTATGGCAATGCCGCCCAATAAGGCACAGTAGCAATACCACGGCGACTTGCTACGAGCTGAATCATTGCGATCGTCAGTTCTGTGGTACGACGTGTGGGATTGATCCCCTTCGGTTTTAACACTTTACGCAATAGATCTAACATATCATCCGGTACGGGATAAGTTACCCATGTTTCATCGGCAAAATCCTCTGCCTCCCAAACGGCTTTTTCTGCCAAAACATGATCTTTCGAACAAATCCCCATCATTTCATAAGAAAAGAGCGGTTTAAAAATCACCTCATCATTGTCTTCGATTTCCGAAACAATGACACAGTCTGCCCGATGAGAAAGCAATAACCCCACCGGATCCGTATGAAAACCGGACACAATATCCAATTCCACCAAGCCCCAATTTTGACGAAAGGCATCCATTGCCGGCATTAACCAATCAAAGCAAGTATGACATTCCACCGCAATTCGCAGCTGCCCTGCCTCACCATGTTTAACACGAATTAAATCACGCTCCGCATCAATCACTTTTGGCATTACTTCATTGGCAAGACGAATCAAACGCTCCCCTGCTGCGGTAAAACGTAACGGATGGCTCTTGCGTTCAAACAAGGGCAAACCAAATTGATCTTCAAGGAGCTTTATTTGATGGGAAAGGGCGGATTGGGTGAGATAAACCCGTTTCGCTGCCAATGAAACACTGCCCGTTTCTTTTAAGGCGAGCAGCGTTTTAAGATGTCGAAATTCAAGAAATGTGGGCTTCATGAGTACCATTCATAAAATAATAAAAATGAATGAGCAATATGATACCGTAAAACAGGGAAAATTAAAGCTTAAGGAATCAGAACCTTTTTTCTTAGTGATATTTTCATTTTATATTAAATATAGCTACTCTGAGCATATATACAAAAATAGAGGCACCAATTGATGCCTCTATATTCTACGAGCAAATTCAAGACGGATGAGACATTAATGCATTAATTACGCCGACGACAAGATTACATTTAGGAATAACCGAATTTATCTCCAAATATTCAGTTTTCTCATGCATATTACCACCTGTTGGCCCCAAACCATCAATCGTCGGACAGCCTGCTGAGGCTGCAATATTACCATCACTTAATCCGCCTGCATCGACCCATTTTATAGGTATCGCCAATTTTTCTCCCACTTCATCAAACACCTTTTTAATTAGAGGAAGATATTTCTCATCAATCATTGGGGATTCTTTATTAATCAAAGTTTTTGTTGAAGTGACCCCTTCCACCAACGGATTTTCAAGCACGCGTTGCAAATGCTGTTCAAAAAATTCGATTGATGAGGATTTTTTATAACGCATTTCAATCATTAATGCCGCATAATCCGCAATCACATTATGCCCACTTCCTCCGTGAGTCATCACGCAATTAAACGTATGTCCGGCATCAAAATCATTCAATTGATAAAATTCAGTAATGAAATGTGCCGCTTCAACTAATGCGGAACGCCCCCGCTCAGGGCAATTTCCCGCATGAGCCGCCACACCATGAAATTCAATTTGATAGGTAACCATTCCTTTTCGAGTAGAGACCATTGAACCATCTTCCCGTGCGGGCTCCATGACAAAACAATAACGTGCTTTGCGTGCATATTCACGAATACTTTCTTTTGCATAAAGTGAGCCGTTTTCTTCGTGAGAATTTAAGTAAATCCCGATTGTGTATTTCGATAAATCTAATTCCCGAGCAATATAGAAAGACAATAATGCACCGGATTTATCATCAATCACGCCTAATGCGTTAATGCGTTCTTCTTTCCTTGTAAAAGGCACATCTTTCCCGGTTCCTAACGGAAATACCGTATCCATATGTGCAACAAAGAGAATATCGAATTTTTCCGCATCTAAACGATTACTGATAAACAAACCCGGGGCCACCTTATCGGAAGTCATAGGAATTCGTTTATGTTGTAATCCCTGTGCTTCTGCTTTTTTAATGAACCATTCCGCTACCTGATTAACGCCATCAATATCGGTCGTTGGACTTTCAATATCGGTGAGCTCTTTAAGTTCATCTAAAAATATCTCTAATTGTTCATTATTCATCATTTATTCCTTCATTGCTAAATTAATACCCGCATTAAGAACATCGCTAAATAAGCGTTAATAATGCAAATGCCAAAAAGCACCAGATAATGCTTTCCGGGTACACCTAATACCCCTAAAACACGCCCCATATATTGAACCGTAGAACCGACTAACGCCATTCCCGGAATAAGAATCGCAATATGTTGTGCGTTCAACGTACCTTCCTGAACCAAAGCTACCAAGACACCTGCGGCACCGCCCCAACTTAGAAATGCAGCGAGGAAAACCGCAATGGATTCACCCGGTAACCCCAATGGGGCCATCACAAATCCGACATATTCCCCCAATAATTTCAACAAACCGGAAGCATTTAAAATATAAATAATCACAAAAGCCATTAATACGTTAGGAATCGTACTATATATCGCGATATTCCAGCCTTTTCTTGCCCCTTCAACAAAAATATCGGTAATTAACTTTGATTCTGTATTTGTTTGTTTACTCATACCGCTACCTCATTTTCTTTTACAAACTTTTTCACATAAAGACGCATTAAATTCGCCCCAAAAACTTTAAATAGGAAAATCACACCTAATGCCATCGCAATAGATACAGGTGCAACCGCACCGGCTTTATCAGTGATTAATAAAAGAGGAGCAAAAGAAGCAAGAAAGTTTGTCAAAAATGCGCCTGCACTAAATTGAAAGGCAGAGAAAATTAACAATTCATGGTGAGTGATTTGACCTTCGTCATATAAAAACTTAGCAGTAGAACTTCCGGCATCCGTACTTTGTGTACTGGCAATAAGCGAAATGGAACAATTTCCCGGAATCCCCATTAACGGCTTAAGCACGGGACTTAGCCATTTAGACGCAGCGAGTAATGCCCCATAATGTTCAAAAATCGCCACGAATCCCAACGCCAACATCACACTGGGAATCAATGTCAAAGCAAATAAGAAACCGCCTTTTGCGCTGGTACCACCCGATGTTTTAAGCCATTCAGGAAATTGACCGGTTAATTTACTAAAATCAAAAATACCACCCCACAAATCTTTGGCAAATCCGCCAAAAAAGATAATGGCACACACTAATGAAAGCGTACCAATAATAAGGGTTTTCGTATCAATTTCTTTTTTCATACACACTCCTTAATCACAAGAAATAAAATACTGATAAGAGTGTACAATAAAAGAAATTTCAGAAATGTGATAGGTATCACAAGAACAAAAGTGCGGTTAAAATTTCTTTCGTTTTTAACCGCACTTTTCTTATTTTTCCAGTTGAACAGGTAAAAATAAACTCAACGGGCGTTGTTTGATAATTTCTACCACTTCACGCCAAATCGCCCACCAACTGGTTACTTCTGCATTTAAAGAACGTAGTGCAACCCAAAGGGTTAAAGAAAAACTCACGACCAAGTTCACTAAACCAATTAGCAAGACAAAAAGGATACATTGTAATAAGAGTGCAAAATCGAAATGTCCGCTCACCGCAATATAGCCCACATTAGCGGAAGAAAATGCCACATGGCGAATATCTAACGGCAAACCGGTTAAATATCCCACCACACCTGTTAAACCGAGCAATAGACCAAAACAAAGATTTCCAACAATAGAACCATAATTTTCGTGCATATAATTCGCTAGTTTCTCTCGCTGTTTTAAAGGCATTAGTTTCTTTAATAATGGATGGTGGCGTAAACGCATTCGTATATTCAAATAATTGCTACGATTATCAAAATATCCCGAGATAATCCCTGAACAAAATAACCATACCCCAGCGATTGCAGCAAACCATAATGTACCAGCAAAAGGATCGATACTATGTAGGTGATATTCAATCTGCTCCTGATTCATCAATGTATCTCTTGTTTGATAGGAGTAACCAAAAGCAATGATCATCGCCAAACTCATCGCAACGATCACATTACCAAATACGGCGATACTTTGGGAACGAAATACATCTACCAATAATTGTGCTAATTTTACGTTTAAACTTTTACCTTGCGGATTCTTCTCAACCGCTTCGGCAAAACGGGCAGCTGTCATCGCCGGCTGTTTCGTTGCAACGGTGAAATGCAGCATAAAAATCAAAGTAAAACCTAAACCATAATTAAGCCCTTCTGCAATGCCTTTCCAGACTTTATCATCGATAATACTGCCCAAATAGGTTTTAAATAGCGCCATCAATGCGATCAATATTCCACCACCGGCCGCAGAATAAAACATAGCAAAATATTCTTTTTTATCCCGTGTAATATAGTGTTCGCCATGATCACCGGCATTTTGAGTAATACTCCGAGCAATCAGCTTTGAACTTTGTTTCCATAAACGGGAAATACTATGCTGTTCTGCCGCGGCACGGGCAAAACAAGCCGTCAACAATAAAATGCGACGTGGTAAATAACGATTTGATACAAAAATGGCCATCAATTTTTCTAAACGTTCAAGCGTTTGTGAAAGCCGTTCCAACAAATAAGCAACATGAAGAGATGAACCCACTACAGCCCCTCGTTTTTGCAAACGTTCAATTAATTGCTGACATTGTTCGAACATCACTTGTAAATGGCTATCATCAAAAGTTTCATTTCGACGACGGGCCAACAACCAATCAACCACTTCACGATGTAATGCTACAAAAGGTGAATCGGCATTTAATAGTGAGGGTTCCATACGCATTAATTCTGGTTCCATATCTTCGGCTGCGATCCAAATAGAGAGCATCTCAATAGCAAATAGCCCTTCATTTTGAAAATGCACACGTAATCGCTCACGATCCTTTTCCGTCGTTTTACGTGCCAATACGCCAAATAACGCCCGCCATTCTCTCAACGGAACAGCATCAATCCAACGTGCATCATCTTTATCATTAAATAGCAAATAGAAAACATCACGTAAATCATTCACATCTTTGAAAGAAGGGCTAAAACGTTCATAAAGGCGATTTTTCATCTCACGCCCAAACCCCTCACGTGGTAAAATTCCGCTGCTGATAAAAATCGGATATAAACGTAAACTGCATAACCAACTACATAACAATTCCGCCACGGAACAGGCAAGTTCATGATCCTGCTTTAAAATACGTTTAATCAAACGTAAATGAGGAACAATCTGTGCCTCAGAGCTCTCACGCAAAAGCCGACAAAATCCCTCCATCAATCCAAAAGCATCATTATCGGTAATTTGTTTGCGAATAAACTGTGGCAATGTATCAGGCTTTACTATCATTGATTTCAAATTATCTCCCGTCTAATTAGAAAAGCACATTATTATACAGATTGAAAAGAAAATTGAAAAAGTGCGGTTGGTTTTGGAGGTAAATGTATGGATTTCTGAGACATTCATTAAAGTAGCATTATCCCCTTTTCACACTTCCATTCGCGCTTTTTTGGCATTCCCAAAAATCTTCGTTAAAATAACCGCACTTTTATTCAATGAGGAAGGCAAAATGTCAGAAGCGCTTAATCATTTAATTCATCTGCTTAAACTTGAACAAATTGACGATTTAATTTTTCGTGGGGAAAGCCAAGATTTAGGGCTTCGCCAAGTATTTGGCGGGCAAGTGGTGGCGCAGGCATTGTCTGCTGCAATGCAGGTTGCACCGAAAGATCGGCTTTTACATTCATGCCATGCTTATTTTCTTGCACCGGGAGAAAGCCAATATCCGATCATTTATGATGTAGAAACCTTGCGTGAAGGACGAAATTTTTCGGCCCTACGGGTGAAAGCCATTCAACATAACGAACCGATTTGTCATATCACCGCCTCCTTTCAAGTATATGAAGAGGGGTTTGAGCATCAAAATGCAATGCCTGATGTGGGACAACCTGAAAAGTTCATTGATGAAAACGCAATGATACAAAAAATGGCATCCGCCCTGCCTGAACCCTTAAAAGAGAAATTTATGGCTGAACGCCCTTTTGAGATACGGACAAAATATCTCAATAATCCGTTCAATGGAGTGAAATTACCGGCGGAACAATATTCATGGTTTAGAACACAGGGTAAGGCACCGCTTGATCTTGCCATACAGCAATGTTTGCTCGCCTATTTTTCTGATTTTCACTGTATTTTGACCGCACTTCACCCTCATGAGAAAGGTTTTTTACAACAGGGAATGAAAGTAGCAACGATTGATCATAGCATTTGGTTTCACCGTCCATTTGACTTGAATAATTGGCATCTCCATGCAATCGAAAGTAATAACGCTTTTGCTGGACGTGGGCTCGCACGAGGGCAAATTTTTTCACAAGAGGGAAAATTAATTGCAACCACACAACAAGAAGGCTTAATCCGTTATCAAAAATAACCGCACTTGAGGCAGTAATGAAAAGAGAATTTTGGCATAAGGTCACTGAAGCCTTACAAGAAACCGATCCCAACATTAAATGTACGCTTGTTAATCAACTCTATGATGAGATTTTACCGACAATATCACTCACAGAAATTGATGATTTTCCACAAATCAGCGTTAAACAAAATATTGCAGGATTCCCGGCAAAACCTATTTTAGTTGCACCCAAAGACGTCCCTAAACGTTCTTTTGCCACACAAGAAGGCTATGCGGCGACTTTGCACGCCATTGCACATATTGAGTTTAATGCGATTAATTTAGGCTTAGATGCCGCATGGCGATTCGGGGGAAATGCCCAAGAAGAATTGGGTGAAGGGCTGGCTTTTGTGAAAGATTGGTTACGTGTCGCACGTGAAGAAAGTACACATTTTAGTTTGATCAATGAGCATTTGAAAACATTAGGTTATCAATACGGAGACTTTGAAGCCCATGCCGGTTTATGGGAAATGGCACAGGCTACCGCTCACGATATTTGGGAGAGAATGGCGCTCGTTCCAAGAGTATTAGAAGCTCGTGGGTTAGATGCCACACCTGTATTACAAGAAAAAATAGCCCAGCGCAAGGATTTCGCCGCCGTTGATATTTTAGATATTATTTTGCGGGATGAAATCGGTCATGTCTATATCGGTAGTCATTGGTATCACGCGCTTTCTGCGAAACGTGGATTAGATGCAATGAAATGTTTCACTGAATTATTGCATAAATATCGTATTGTGATTTTTAAAGGCGTAATTAATACCGATGCCCGTATTCAAGCCGGTTTCACCCAATATGAATTAGATTGGATTTATGAGGTAGAACAAACATTGAAATCTTATATTCAGAAGTAAAAAGAGCGGTCAAATTTGACCACTCTTTTCTCAGCATTTATCAGGAAAAATCATTACGCTTCTTCATTTTTTTCTGAAAAGCGTTCAATTCTCGCACCTAAACAACGTAGTTTTTCTTCAATATGTTCGTAACCACGATCAATATGATAAATACGATCAACGATAGTTTCACCTGTTGCAATACAACCGGCTAGAACTAAGCTAATTGATGCACGTAAATCCGTTGCCATCACTTCCGCTCCGGAAAGCTGTTCCACACCGTGACATACCGCTGTATTACCTTCAATTTCAGCCTTCCCCCCCATACGAATCAATTCAGGGATATGCATAAAGCGATTTTCAAAAATCGTCTCAGTGATAATACTCGTGCCCTGTGCCACCATATTTAATAGGGTGAATTGCGCTTGCATATCCGTTGGAAAACCCGGGTGAGGAGCCGTGCGAATATTCACCGCTTTTGGGCGATTACCGAGCATATCCAACGTAATTGTATTTTCCGTGATATCAACTTGAGCGCCAGCCTCACGTAATTTATCAATCACTGCATCTAAGGTATCTGCTTTTGTATTTTTACAGACGACACGTCCGCCTGAAATTGCTCCCGCCACTAAGAATGTTCCGGTTTCAATACGATCCGGCACGATACTATGCTCACAACCAGTTAAACGATCCACGCCTTCAATCGTAATATGATCCGAACCTGCACCACTGATTTTTGCCCCCATTTTATTGAGGAAATCAGCAGTATCGACAATTTCCGGTTCACGAGCAGCATTTTCAATTACCGTTTTGCCTTTTGCAAGGGTCGCTGCCATCATGATGGATAAAGTCGCGCCTACGCTAACTTTTTCCATAACAATACGCGTACCAATTAAACGATCCATCACTTGCGCTTTTACATAGCCTTCTTCAAGCACAATATCTGCACCCATTTTTTCAAGACCGCTAATATGTAAATCTACCGGACGCGCACCAATTGAACAACCGCCCGGTAAGGAAACTTGTCCTTGGTAAAAACGAGCAACTAACGGTGCCAATGCCCAAATTGATGCACGCATCGTTTTTACTAAATCATAGGGCGCAATAAAGTGATCAATTTTTGAGGCATCTAATAGTACCGCACCGCTTTCATCACGCTCTACCGTCACACCAAGTTTGCGTAAAATTTTAAGCGTGGTTTCAATATCTTTGAGTTCAGGTACATTCGTCAGCTTTACCGGTTCTGTTGCTAAAATTGAGGCAAAAAGAATAGGAAGTGCCGCATTTTTAGCACCAGAAATAGTGACGGTACCACTTAAACGGGATTGTCCGCCATAAACACGAAATTTTTCCATAATAGAAATCCTAATTTAACTGGATTGATGTAAAAGACGATCCATTTTCCACTTTTCAGTAGTGTAAGTCTTGATGGTTAATGCATGAATTTCACCTGTTGTGAAATAAGCCATTAATGGTGCATAAACAGTTTGTTGTTGTTTAACCTTTGACAAGGCTGCAATTTCATCGCTCACGACAATCACACCAAAATGTGCATTTTCACCCTGAGCATATACTTCATCAACATTTAAAGATTCTTTTAAAATTCGTTCAATTTCTTGCAGTTCCATTCAGATTCCCATTTTAATGATGGTCAATAAAAGCCGCGATCCAATCAGATAGATTGACTAAATCCGCAAGCGTTAATAATTGTTGAGGAGGATTAATTAAACGCACCGTTTTGTTAGGCAATTGTTTGCTGTCATGCAAAAAATCGCAAAGTAGTGCAAAACCTGCGGAATCAATTTTTGTGATCTCCGTTAAATCCCATTCAATGATTGATTGATTTAATTTCGCCTCAGACAAAAAAGAAGCACGTTGCTGCCATAAGGCCAACAACGTGTTGCGGGATAGCTCCCCAGAAAATCGGAGCGCTATCTTATCATCATTTCGAATCAAATCCCAATTTAATCTTGTCATGAGATTATTTGCTTAATGTTACAGGTTGAGCCGCCGATTTTTGAATTTGAGCCGTTAATGCGTCAATACCTTGTTGACGTAAAATACTACTCCATTCGTTTTGTTTGGTCACTACCATACTCACGCCTTCAGCAACCATATCATAGGCTTGCCATTCACCTGTCTTACTGTTTTTACGCCATTTAAAATCCAGTTTAATCGGCGCCGCACCACCATTTTGAATAATATTAACGCGAATACTCACTAAATTTTTACCCGCAATATCTTTAGCCGGTTCAATTTGAATATTTTGATTACTATATGCCGTCAGCACTTGAGCGTAAGCCTGCTCAATAAAATCGCTAAACGCTTTGAAGAATTTCTCACGTTGTTCCAGTGTAGTGGATTTAAAATGCGATCCCAACACTAAAGAACCGGCATAATTTACTTGCACATACGGTAATAAATCGTTACGCACGATAGTACGCAAATAATTTGGGTTTTGTTTAATTTTGGCTTGGCTGTTTTTAATGTCTGAAAATAATTTATCAGAGGCTTGTTGCATTAAAACATAAGGGCTGGTTTCCGCCATTGCCGTGCGAGCCATAAAAAGTGCGGTCATTGCAAAAGCTAAAACAGCAAACCATTTTTTCAACTGAGTGATTTTCATCATAAATCTCCTAACTAAATATTGTTATTATTTTACTGTCGGTTCCGCGTTTTCCGCATTTCCTTCAGATTTTTTATCGCCATAGAGGAATTGGCCGATCAGATCTTCCAATACCATAGCTGATTTTGTATCTTGAATCTGGCTACCGTTTTTTAACATTGCGGTTTCACCATCATCAAATCCCATTGTTAATGCGATGTATTGCTCTCCCAATAATCCCGATGTTTTGATCGATAATGAACTATTCTCCGGAATTTCATTATATTCTTCGTTAATCGCAATATTTACTTTTGGTAAATAAGTTTTCTCATCCAAGTCAATACTGGTAACCCGTCCAATTACCACACCGCCAACTTTTAATGGCGCACGGACTTTTAGTCCACCGATATTATCAAAAGTTGCAGTAACGGTATAAGATTTATTCTCACCGAAACCCTGTACATTTGCTACACGTAAGCCTAAGAACACCAACGCCCCAATACCGAGTAATAAAAATAATCCTACCCAAAATTCATATTTAATTGTTTGTCGCATAAAATACCCTTTTAGCCTGCCCCAAACATGATGGCAGTTAAGATAAAATCTAACCCTAGAACCACTAATGACGCATGCACTACGGTTCGAGTTGTGGCTTGACTGATGCCTTCTGAAGTTGGTATGCAATCATAACCATTGAATAATGCAATCCACACCACCGCAATAGCGAAGAATACGCTCTTAATGAATCCATTGAGAATATCGTAGCTCCAACTCACTGAAGTTTGCATTACTGACCAGAAACTACCGGAATCAACACCTTTCCAGTCCACACCAACCAGTGAGCCGCCCCATATTCCTATTGCAATAAAAATAATGGAGAGAATCGGCATCGCCATGACGCCCGCCCAAAAACGTGGGGCTATAACACGGCGCAGCGGATCTACCGCCATCATTTCAAGGCTGGAAAGCTGCTCGGTTGCTTTCATTAAGCCAATTTCCGCAGTTAATGCCGATCCCGCTCGTCCGGCAAATAAAAGTGCGGTCACTACCGGCCCAAGTTCTCGTAAAAGCGATAATGCCACAAGCTGACCCAGACTGGTTTCAGCAGAAAAATCTACCAATACCACATAGCCCTGTAACCCCAAGACCATTCCGATAAATAAACCGGATAGCATTACGATCAATAAGGATTGCACACCTAAAACGTGCAGTTGTTTAATCAATAACGGAAAATGTTGGCGAATTTGTGGTTTCCCCACCAATGCACCAAACAACATAAAACCGGCCCGCCCTAATGCACGAAAAAAACGAATAACACGGCGTCCAAGGGAAGAAATCATTGTAATCATTGAAATAACTCCCCGATATAATTTTCTGCCGGATAATGGAATTTTACCGGCCCATCTGCCTCGCCCTTCAAAAATTGCAATACTTGCGGATCTTGGCTCGCCAATAATTGTTCTGCCGTCCCTTCAGCAATCACCCTTTTGTCAGCAATAATATAAGCGTAATCAGCGATACTTAATACTTCTTGCACATCATGTGAGACCACAATTGAAGTTAAATTTAACGCTTCGTTTAAACGTTTAATTAAACTTACAATCACGCCCATACTGATCGGATCTTGCCCTGTAAAAGGCTCATCAAACATAATTAAATCGGGATCTAACGCAATGGCTCGAGCAAGCGCAGCCCGGCGTGCCATACCGCCGGAAAGTTCGGAAGGCATTAATTGCGCTGCACCACGTAAACCGACCGCTTCCAATTTCATTAATACAATTTGGCGAATTAAACTTTCCGGTAAACGGGTATGCTCACGGATCGGGAACGCCACATTATCGAAAGTAGAAATATCGGTAAAAAGCGCCCCGGATTGAAATAACATCCCCATACGTTTGCGGACTTCATAAAGCTCACGATTAGAAAGACGGCAAATATCTTTATCATCAAACCAAATCTCCCCCCGTTCCGGATACAACTGTCCGCCAATTAATTTTAGCAGCGTCGTTTTCCCAATACCGGATGGCCCCATAATTGCCGTAATTTTTCCCTTTCGGATCTTTAAATTTAGGTTATCGTAAATCACACGCTCCCCCCGTTTAAAGGTGAGGTTTTTGACTTCGATTAGATTTTGCTCCATTCAAATCTCATTTTAGTGAGGTGATTTTTCAAACCACCGATAATTAAATCTCGTGATGAATTAAGTTCATCAATAAAGTGCGGTCGTTTTGACTATCGTTTTTGTGAAAGGTTCATACGGCGACGAACATACGCCATCGCTCCATGTAATAATAAAAACAAGAATGATAGTCCATAAAGCGGCAAATTACCTAATACAGAATAAGGTGTTTTGCCTTCAGTCGGTGCAATGTTATAGGTCAATGTTGTTTCAACAAACTGAGGTGCTTGCGCCAAAATTTTACCTGTTGCACTAATAAATACCGAAATCCCGGTATTAGTCGCACGAATTAAAGGCTTACCTAATTCCAATGCCCGCATTCTCGCCATCTGTAAATGCTGCCAAGGCCCGATGGAATCGCCAAACCAAGCGTCATTGGAAATGGTTAGCAAATAATCGGTATTCTTTTTCAAATTTTTTCGTACTTGTTCGCCAAAGATGATTTCATAACAAATTGCCGGTGAAAAAGCACGTTTTTTTGCCATAAAAGAAGGCTGCACTGCCTCCCCATTTTGGAAAGCCGACATCGGCAAATTAAACACGGAGTTTAACGGGCGTAATATATTTTCCAACGGGACATATTCGCCAAATGGCACAAGGTGATGTTTATTGTAACGATTTGAAGTATCCAATTTATAAGGAAAATCAGGATTACCTGCGCTCACAATAGAATTCAGCAATTTGCCCGATTGTTCGTCCTGATACACCGTCCCGATTACGATTTCCGTATTCTTTTCCTGTGCCACACGATCAAGGGTTTCAAAAAAAGGAACGATCGAATTTTCCAAGGTAGGCAACGCCGATTCAGGTAAAATGATCAAATCGCTTTTCCCTAAATTTTCTGCGATTAATTTTTGGTAAATTTCTAATGTTGAATAGAGATAAGCAGGATCCCATTTTAGATTTTGCTCAATATTACCTTGTAGAAGCGTAACCGCCAGGGCTTTATCTTTTGCGGGTTTCACAAAAATAATTTTTTGCGCATAACTCGCTAAACCACTGACAATGATAAAGAGTAGAACATTGGCCAGTAACAATTTGATATTTTTTTCTTTAAATAAAGCAAAAATGCTATTAAAAATGACCGCACTTGCCCACAGGGTAAAGAAGGTTAATCCGCTCACGCCAAATATCGGGGCAATTCCGGAGAATGGGCTGTCAATTTGTGTATAGCCGAATTGCAACCAAGGAAAACCCGTGAATAGCCAACCACGGAGAAATTCCGTAAACGTCCAAATTACTGCAAAAATAACCGCGCTTTTTACCTGAAAACGATGTACGAGATAGGCAAATAACATTGGATAAAGGGCAAGATAAGCAGAAAGTAAGCCGACAAGTAAATAGCTTACCCAAAGAGAAGCGCCGCCGAATTGATGAATGCTGACATTCAACCAACTGACACCAAAACAGAAAAATCCCATTGACCACAAAAATGCGCCCAAAAGTGCGGTAGATTTTTTCTCAGTTTTAGCGACATAAATTAAGCCTAGCAATGAAACATAGGCCAAGCCCCAGTAGTCAAAAGGAGAAAAAGCAAAAACACCGAGTAAACCGGAAAAAAAAGCAATAAAATAAATAAATAAATTTTTCATCTAAATTTTCAATATGACAAAAAGATTTCCCCCCAACAAAAATGAGGGGGGGAAAGTTTAATCGGAAAAGACTATTCGTTTTCTATATTTTTCACTTCCGGCAAACGTTCGTCCGGCACGGTAACACGTAACTGAATTAAACGGCGACTATCGGCAGAAGTGACTTTAAATTGCAGGTTTTCTAAGGTAATTTCTTCACCCCGTTTCGGCAAGTAACCGAAAGCCTTCATGACTAAACCACCAATAGTATCCACTTCTTCATCGTCAAAATTCGTCTTGAACTGTTCATTGAAATCATCAATGTCCGTCAGGGCACGTACTGCATAAGTATGACGGGAAAGTTGGCGAATATCTGCAATTTCTTCTTCATCAAACTCATCTTCAATATCGCCCACAATTTGTTCTAAAATATCTTCAATCGTCACTAAGCCGGACACCGCACCAAATTCATCCACCACAATTGCCATATGGAAACGTTCCGAACGGAAATCTTTTAACATTCTATCCACACGCTTACTTTCCGGTACAATTACTGCCGGACGTAAAAGTTTTGGTATATCAAATTCTTCGGCATCTTCACGCAAGAATTTCAGTAAATCTTTTGCATGTAGAATTCCTGCAATATTATCCCGATCATCCGAATCGGCAATGACAGGAAAGCGTGAATGGGCTGATTCAATAATAATATTTAAGCAAGAATTTAAATCCTGCTCGCTTTCTATGAAAATAATTTGTGAGCGTGGAATCATAATATCACGCACCCGAAGCTCAGCGATCTCCATGACCCCCTCGATCATTTCTCGGGTATTTTGATCAATTAAATCGTTTTGCTCGGAATCACGGATTACTTCCACTAATTCTTCACGATTTTTCAACTCTCCCTGAAAAAAACGACCGAATAAAGATTGTAAAAAAGATTTTTTAGTGTTTTCAGATTGAATTAAATTTTGCTGTTCGTCACTCATATTATTCTGTTTTGACTAGACTAAATTCACTTCAGAAAAGTATCATATTTTGGCTGAGTTCGCAAAGTGAAAGCGTAGAAAAGCAAAGTGCGGTAAAAATATACTCATTTTTTTACCGCACTTAATCTTATAGAAATTTAAACTCCGTCCACTGATAATAGCGCTCATTGGCTTTTTGGATCCCGCCGTAATTTTGCCATTCCGGGTGATTCGGCGTATCCGGTAAACATTGTGTTTCCAATGCAATTCCGGAAAAATCGGCATATTCCCCTCCCTCTCGGGTTGGTGTGTCAGCAAGATAATTTCCCGTGTAAACCTGCAACGCGGCTTGAGATGTTCGCACTTCAAGGACTAGATCCTCATTCGGAGAAACCAGCAAGACACAAGGTTTTTGCCACGCCTTATTGACGATGAAAGAATGATCATAACCTTTAGTCAAACGCTGATCGCCCTCTAAGAAATCTTGTTTAATTTGTTTCATCAGTCGAAAATCAAAACTTGTCCCTACCACGTGTTTAAGCGGAGAATTTGGAATACCTTCATTATTTACCGGCAAATAAAAATCTGCGTTCAATCGCAAACTATGCTCTCGTATATCCGAACCTTGTTCGGCATTTTCTAAATTAAAATAAGCGTGATTGGTGAGATTCAATGCCGTGTCTTGATCACTCAATCCTTCATATTCAATTTTGACAGCATTGTCTTCTGTGAGGGTGTAGGTCACGGTTACTTTCACATCTCCCGGAAAACCCTGGTCTCCGTCGGCAGAATTTAATGAAAAACAAACGAAATTTTCACCGCACTTTTCTATCATCCAACGACGTTGATCAAAACCTTTCCCCCCGTGCAGTTGATGCGCCCCTTGATTAGCTTCCAGTTGGATTATTTCACCGTTTAGTTCGAATTGTGCGTTTGCAATGCGGTTGGCATAACGCCCTACGCTCGCCCCTAAATAAGCATTCTGGCTCGGATAATCTTCTACTTTGCAGCCTAACAATACTTCTCTCAATCTGCCATTTACCGGCACTTGACAAGATAACCAGGTTGCTCCCCAATCCATCAATTTGATGAGCATGCCTTTTTCATTGTGTAAAGAGACAATTTGATAAGGTTTGCCATCAGGGGCATTGAATGCTGTTTTTTCTAACATGATTTTCCCTTAAATAACACGCACACCTTGCGATGCGGTGCAAACATAAAACGTTTCTTTTAATCCGGTAGTTTTTTCATAATTTTCGGCAATAATTTTGCGTACAGCCTCGACTTTATCTTGTGGTGCAAGGGCAACGATACAACCGCCAAAACCGCCCCCTGTCATTCTTGCACCGCCCTGTTTGCCGATAACCAATTGTGCTAATTCCACCAAATAATCAATTTGTGGCACGGTAATTTCAAAATCGTCACGCATTGAATCGTGGGATTGCCCCATTAGCTCACCTAATCGAGTTAAATCGTTGCGAGTTAGCGACTCCACTGCATCTAATACCCGCTGATTTTCTGTCACAACATGACGGGCACGTTTTGTCACGATCGGATCAAGTGCAGTCAATTCCGCTTCTTTTTCTTTAAATTGAGATACGGATACATCACGCAACGCTTTCACACCAAAAAATGCCGCAGCTTTTTCACATTGCTGACGGCGAGTATTGTATTCGCCCGTGACTAAATCGTGCGGTACATTCGAATTCACGATAATCACCGCTACATCATTCGGTACAGCGGTCGGTATTGTTTCAAGACTTCGGCAGTCAATCATCAAAAGATGATCTTTTTGTCCAAGTGCAGAAATAAGCTGATCCATATTGCCACAATTAGCGCCTACAAATTGATTTTCGGCTTTTTGACCATTAAGCGCAATATCAACATGAGAAATGGTTAAATCGCCCAATTGCTGACAGAATTTTCCTACCGCCACTTCAAGTGATGCTGATGAACTTAAACCAGACGAAAGCGGTACGTTACCCGAAATGACAAGATCTGCCCCCTGTTTAAAATGCGGATAACGTTCTTGAATAAATTTCACCACGCCACGCACATAATTCGCCCATTTATTCGGGCTTTTTTCAATTGTCTCCGCAAGGGAAAATTTATCGGTTTCATCCAAATCAGCCGCATAAACATGCCAAATATGATCATCACGTTTTTTACCGCTCACTGCCGTACCAAAGTTAATCGCACAAGGCATGACAAAGCCTTCATTATAATCCGTATGTTCCCCAATAATATTGACACGACCGGGGGCGTAAACTGTGAGTGTTGGTTCTGTATTAAATTTTTGGCTGAATATGTGTTGGGATTTTTCAATTGGTGTCATATTTCTATCCTTATATTTGAATTTATACCCCATTAATTCCGCTCTTTCACAAAGAGAGGAGGGAGGAAATTTAAATAAACGGCATCACGCATAGAAAGAGAGGAATTTTATCCTCTCTCCTTATAGTGAATTTCGCTTAACGCTTTCAATCTTTCCGCAGCCTGCTCAGCCGTTAAATCCCGTTGACTTTCAGCCAGCATTTCATACCCCACCATAAATTTTCGTACTGTTGCAGATCGTAAAAGCGGCGGATAAAAATGCGCATGGAGCTGCCAGTGTTCGTTTTCTTCATCGTTAAAAGGTGCAGCGTGGAATCCCATTGAATAGGGGAAAGAGGTTTCAAATAAATTATCGTATTTTGTGGTCAATTTTTTCAATATGATTGCTAAATCTTTCGACTGAGCATTAGTTAATTCTGTTAAGCGTTTCACATGATTTTTAGGAAGTAACAACGTTTCGAAAGGCCACACAGCCCAGTAGGGAACGACCGCTACCCAATGCTCGGTTTCAACAACAATCCGTTCTTTTAATTCAAGTTCACGCTTTGCATAATCCAACAACATCACAGAACCGTATTTTTGCCAGTAATGACGTTGACTTTGATCTTCGCGAGCGACTTCATTCGGTAAGAAACTGTTTGCCCAAATTTGACCGTGAGGGTGCGGGTTAGAACACCCCATCGCCGCTCCCTTATTTTCAAAAATTTGCACCCATTGATATTTTTCTCCAAGCTCACGAAGTTGTTTTTGCCAAACTTTGATCACTTCTTCAATCTCAAGTGCGGTCAATAATGGTAAAGTTTTACTGTGATCCGGAGAAAAACAAATTACTCTACTCTCTCCGCAAGCTTGTGAGCTTTGAAAAAGCGGATCATTTGATTTTTCCGGTGCCGGTGTGTCTTCCAGAAGTGCCGAAAAATCGTTTTTGAACACATAAGGCTTATCATAATCCGGGTTTAGCTCACCTGTAATACGTTTATTCCGTGGGCAAAGATAGCAATTCAGATCATGGCTTGGTTTCTGCTCTTCTACGACTTTTTCCTGCTGTCCCTGCCATGGTCGCTTGGCTCTATGTGGTGAAATCAAGACCCATTGGTCAATTAACGGATTATAACGACGGTGCGGATGCTCCGTTGGCTCAAATAGTGTATCAGTCATAATAATTCTCTTATCTGTAAATTTGTAATCGATTACATTTATTTGCTTGGTAAGATACCTAACTTCTGAAGAATAAACCGTGATCCATATCACAAAATTAGAATTTTAAGGGGATTTTTTGTGATCTACATTAAAAAATTTAAAAGTAAACGTTTTCAATTTCATACTAAGCCATTATGATGAATAGCTATAAGTTAGATGAAAGAGGGAATCTTATGAGTACTATTCATGATGTTGCGAAGCTCGCTAAAGTTTCCGTTGCAACAGTATCTCGCGTGTTAAACAATCATCCGTCAGTCAGTAAAAAAACCCGTCTTTCCGTACAAAATGCAATCTCGCAGTTAAGTTATCAACCTAATGCCAATGCACAAGCTCTCGCTATACAAAATACCGATACGATTGGTGTAGTGGTCACAGATGTCACAGATTCTTTTTTTGCTATTTTAGTGAAAGCAGTAGACAAAGTAGCCGAATCCCACAATAAAACGATTTTAATCGGCATTGGTTATCATCATGCAGAAAAAGAACGTGAAGCTATTAATACCTTATTACGTAAGCGTTGTAGCTGTCTGGTTGTTCATTCTAAAGCCCTTTCAGATGAGGAACTTAAAGATTATCTTGATAAAGTGAAAGGAATGGTGGTGATTAATCGTGTCATTAAAGGTTATGAAAATCGTTGCGTAAGTCTGGATAATCAAAAAGGCACTTATATTGCGACAAAAATGCTTATTCAATGCGGGCATAAAAAAATTGCTTATATCGGCTCTAATCATGCTATTTTCGACGAAGTTGAGCGCCGAACCGGCTATCTGGAAGCCTTAAGAACACACAATTATCCTATTGTTAAACATGCAATTGTGCATAACTCTCCGGATTTTGAGGGGGGGGAGCAAGCAATGATTGATTTACTCAGTTACAATAAAGATTTAACCGCAGTCGTTGCCTACAATGATTCTATGGCTGCCGGTGCAATTTCAGTGTTGAATGAAAACAATATCAATGTACCAAGCCAATTTTCCATTATTGGTTTTGATGATATGCCAATTGCACGTTATTTAATTCCCAAACTAACAACCATACGCTATCCCATTGATTTAATGGCAACTTATGCCGCTAATTTAGCATTAAGTTTAGTTGATGAAAATATCGCTGCGCCCTCAGCTATTCAGTTTAATCCAACGTTGGTTCGCCGTTTTTCCGTAGAATCAGCAAACTAAAATGTGATGGAGATCACAAATTTCAACATTGTTTTGTAATCGTTTTCATTTATGTGAGTTTGATCACAGACTTACAAGGATTTGATAAGTATTATTCCAAAAGAATTATGACAGTTGTAACAATAACGTACAGTGTCTTCTTTGTTCAAATCAACCTTCCAATCAGGAGTGTTTTATGAAAAAAACAGTATTAAGTGCAATCGCTTTAGCAGTAGGTTTAGGCTCGGTTACAGCAAGTTATGCAGCTGACAACCGTATCGGTGTCACTATTTACAAATATGATGACAACTTTATGTCATTAATGCGTAAAGAAATCGATAAAGAAGCGAAAACATTACAAGGCATTGAGCTATTAATGAATGACTCTCAAAATGCTCAATCGATCCAAAATGACCAAGTTGATGTATTACTTTCTAAAGGTGTGAAAGCGCTTGCAATTAATTTAGTAGACCCTGCTGCAGCGCCAACTATTATCGGTAAAGCAAAACCGGATAACATTCCTGTAGTATTCTTCAACAAAGATCCCGGCGCAAAAGCAATCGGTAGTTATGAACAAGCCTACTATGTTGGTACCGATCCAAAAGAATCAGGCATTATCCAAGGTAATTTAATTGCAAAACAATGGAAAGCAACACCTGAATTTGATTTAAACAAAGATGGGAAAATCCAATTTGTCTTACTCAAAGGTGAGCCGGGTCACCCGGATGCGGAAGCCCGTACTAAATATGTTATCGATGAATTAAATAAACAGGGTATTCAAACCGAACAATTATTCATCGATACCGGTATGTGGGATGCCGCGATGGCAAAAGACAAAATGGATGCTTGGTTATCCAGTTCTAAAGCCAATAATATCGAAGTGATCATTTCCAACAATGATGGTATGGCATTAGGTGCGTTAGAAGCCACAAAAGCTCACGGTAAAAAATTACCTATTTTCGGTGTAGATGCCTTACCTGAAGCCTTACAGCTTATCAAAAAAGGGGAACTCGCAGGTACCGTGTTAAATGATGGTGTAAATCAAGGTAAAGCGGTTGTTCAATTAGCTAATAATCTTGCCCAAGGTAAAGCCGCAAATGAAGGCACCAAATGGGAATTAAAAGATCGTGTTGTACGTATCCCTTATGTCGGTGTGGATAAAGATAATTTAGCTGAATTCTTAAAATAACACGAATATCAATGATGTAACCTTTAGGGGGAGTATTGTTACTTCCCCTATTTCAAATGAGGTTGGATATGACAACTCAAGACTTAAGTCAAAGTGGCGAATTGCTGCTTACGATGACCAATGTCAGTAAATCCTTTCCGGGTGTAAAAGCCTTAGATAAGGCAAACTTAAGCGTCCGCTCTCACTCTGTTCATGCCTTAATGGGCGAAAATGGGGCGGGAAAGTCCACATTATTAAAGTGTTTGTTCGGCATTTACGCTAAAGATGAAGGTGAGATTCTTTTCTTAGGTAAACCCGTCAATTTTAAAACATCAAAAGAAGCCTTAGAAAACGGTATATCTATGGTGCACCAAGAACTCAATTTGGTACGCCAGACCAGTGTTATGGATAATCTTTGGCTTGGCCGTTATCCACTAAAAGGCCCATTTGTCGATCATGCCAAAATGTACCGTGATACTAAAGCGATTTTTGATGAATTGGATATTAATATCGATCCAAAAGAAAAGGTCGCAAAACTTTCCGTATCTCAAATGCAGATGATCGAAATTGCGAAAGCCTTCTCTTATGATGCAAAAATCGTCATTATGGATGAACCCACCTCCTCACTCTCTGAAAAAGAAGTAGATCATCTATTTAAAATTATTCAAAAACTAAAAGATCGTGGATGTGGCATTATTTATATTTCTCACAAAATGGATGAAATTTTCAAAATTTGTGATGAAATTACTATTTTACGTGATGGAAAGTGGATCAATACCGTACCGGTAAAAACCTCCAGTATGGAACAAATTGTTTCAATGATGGTAGGACGAGAACTGACTCAACGTTTCCCTGAAAAGACGAACGTTCCAAAAGAAGTTGTACTTAAAGTCGAACATTTAACTGCCTTGAACCAACCTTCTATTCAAGATGTTTCCTTTGAATTGCGTAAAGGGGAAATTTTAGGTATTGCAGGTTTGGTCGGTGCAAAACGTACCGATATTGTCGAAGCCATTTTCGGGGTACGTGAACTCAAAAGCGGGACAATCAAGCTACATGATAAAACTGTCAAAAATCGAACCGCACTTGAAGCGATTAATCATGGTTTTGCCCTTGTCACCGAAGAACGCCGTACCACCGGGATTTATTCCAATCTAAGTATTGAATTCAATTCTTTGATTTCAAATATGAAATCTTACCTTACACCTTGGAAATTACTCAGCAATAAAAAAATGCGTAGCGATACCCAATGGGTCATTGATTCTATGAATGTGAAAACCCCTTCACATAAAACTACGATTGGATCTCTTTCCGGCGGTAATCAACAAAAAGTTATCATTGGTCGCTGGTTGCTTACCCAACCGGAGATTTTGATGCTTGATGAGCCGACCCGCGGTATTGATATCGGTGCTAAATTTGAAATTTACCAACTCATTCAAGAGCTTGCCAAAAAAGACAAAGGTATCATTATGATTTCCTCTGAGATGCCTGAGTTATTAGGGACAACTGACCGAATTCTCGTGATGAGTAACGGTCGGGTTGCAGGCATTGTGGAGACAGCAAAAACTTCCCAGGAAGAAATTTTGCAGTTGGCAGCGAAATATTTATAACAACAAAAGGAACGAATTATGAGTGCCTTAGAAAAAAATAAATCCTTTGATCTTTTAAAACAAAATGCGATCTATTTTGTGCTACTAATTTTACTCGGTATTATCATTGCACAAGATCCAACTTTCTTAAACCTTATCAATTTTAGTAATATCCTCACTCAATCCTCCGTGCGTTTGATTATCGCCTTAGGTGTAGCAGGGTTATTGGTGACACAAGGTACCGACCTCTCTGCCGGTCGTCAGGTTGGTTTAGCCGCTGTAATTTCTGCAACTATGTTGCAGTCTATGGAAAATATGAACCGTGTTTTCCCTGATTTAGGTGAAATCCCAATTCCCGTTGTCATCCTAGCCGTTTGTGCCGTAGGTGCTGTTATCGGCTTAGTCAATGGCTTGGTTATTGCCTATCTAAACGTCACGCCATTTATCGCCACTATGGGAACAATGATCATCGTTTATGGTTTCAATTCCCTTTATTATGATGCAGTAGGTGGCTCGCCTATCGCCGGTTTTAATGAAAACTTTTCTACATTCGCACAAGGATTCTTCCGAATCGGAAGCTTTAAACTTTCATATATTACGATTTACGCAGCCATTGCTTCATTTTTAGTATGGATCATGTGGAATAAAACCCGTTTTGGTAAAAACATCTTTGCTATTGGTGGGAATCCGGAAGCGGCAAGAGTATCCGGTGTAAACGTTGCCCGTAATCTTGTTATGATTTATATCATTGCGGGAATGTTCTATGCTTTCGGCGGTATGTTAGAAGCCGGTCGAATCGGTTCTGCAACTAACAATCTAGGGTTTATGTATGAATTGGATGCCATTGCAGCCTGCGTAGTGGGTGGTGTATCATTCGCCGGTGGTGTGGGTACAGTAATCGGTGTAGTTACCGGTGTTATCATCTTTACTGTAATTAACTATGGTTTAACCTATATAGGTGTAAACCCTTATTGGCAATATATCATCAAAGGCAGCATCATTATTTTAGCTGTGGCAATCGACTCCTTAAAATACGCGAAGAAAAAATAAAAAAACAATGGAAAAACAAACCGCACTTTTAGGTGCGGTTTGTTTTGTTATTTTCATTTGAAACAAAAAAGCCATTAAGCGCAGCTATTTTTCACTACCAATTATGATAACCCCTGTAATAACCAAATCCAATACTTGGTACAATAACAGGCGCACGTTGATAAATAACTTTCTGACGACTATCGCTAGCATTCATTTTAATCGGATCAGAAATATCTTTTGTCGCTCTTGCTTTTTGTTCCGCAGTTACCGTATTACCGCTAGCTACTTGAGCCTGATACTCTTGAACTGTTTTCATATCATAGATCCCAGTGTCTTGTTGTGTAGATGGTTGCGAGCTACAAGCGGCAAGAAACAAGGCTGAACATACCATTGATAATTTTTTCATTTTTCACCCTTTTTACAGACCATTTTATCTAAAAGTTGTTTATTACTATCAACTTTATCCTTAATAATTTGCTTTGTTTGTCCCTCTTCCCTCTGGCGAATCTCTTTCTCTAATTGAGGATTATTAATAACATAAACAGGCACATACTGCACATTTTTAGGTTCATTTTGCCGATAAAGTGAAGCGCCCATCACTCCACCGTAATATTCGCTATCATCATTCGGATTGATGTAATTATTCGTAGAATTTGTAAAATCTACTCCATTATCTCCCTCAAAACCATTACATACCCCCTCACCTGATACAAAAACACTTCGGGAAGAAAAATCTTCATTTATCATATATACTTCAAACTCAACACTATTGGCTAAGTTTTTGGCATCTCGTATTGAAGTACTCGGATCTAAAATGCGCTGTCCTTTACTATCAATATAGCGGGTTAAGTTTTTCCGAGTGGTTTCTCCTCGCTCATCAACAATCGTTTTGGCACTAGCAGAGAACGATAACGGCAAGGAAGATAATACAGAAAAACACAAGAGATAAGTATAATATTTCATGCTTCTCCTTATATTATTAATCGATTTGATAGAATTCTATCGGTAAACCATCAGGATCCTTGAAGAAAGTATACTTCATTTTAGTACATTCATCGACTCTAATAAATTCGCAGGAAACACCCCGACCAGCTAAATAGGAAACACAGGATTCTATATCTCTAACTTTAAACGCTAGATGGCGTAAACCACAAGCCTCCGGATAATCTAATCGTTTAGGAGGATTTGGAAAAGAGAAAAGCTCAATTTTACTACCATCAGGGAATTCTAAATCTAATTTGTAACTATCACGTTCAGCCCGATAAGTTTCGGCAATCACTTTTGCCCCTAAAATTTCTGTATAAAACAGCTTAGAACGAGTGTAATCTGAAACAATGATTGCAACATGATGAACACCTTCAATTTCAAACATGACTAATTTTTCTCTGGTGTAATACTTTTTGATTTTTCCTGCTCTTGAATTTCTAACGCATCACGTGCTGCCCGAATACTTTTTTCAATTAATGCGACCCGTTCATCATCTTTCGGCATTAAACGTAACATCATCGCCCAAGTCACTGCTGCCATTTTATAATCTTCCGTTTCAAAATAACGAAATGCCAGCAAACTTAGCGCTTCAATATTACTATGATCTTTACGAATAACTTCACGTAATAAATCACTGCCTTTCAATTTATCCGTCGCCTCTTCTGAAAACATTAATACTCGGGCATACCCCAATTTATATTGTAAATTCTCAGGATCAAGTTTATTTGCTTTTTGGTAGCTGTCGAATGCTAAACGGGCATCACCTAAATTCATACCAATTTGCCCCAACAACCACCATTTTTTGGCATCTTGCGGATTTTTCTGCAAATCTATACGAAGTGCGGTAGAAAATTGCTGCATTTCACTATCAGAAAGAGGATTCGTCTCCTCTTCTTTCATTCGATCATAGAAATAAGGCAATTTGGCATAAGTCTGCTCTAACATTGATTCTGCTTGCCAAGATCCAACCATAAAGTAACTTGTCCCTGCAATAATCCCTATTGCTAACAGCCCTGAAGCAAACCAAACTTTGCCGTAGGACTTTTCACTTTGGAGGTTTTTTTCTTCCTGATGGGGAACATCATCCAATAAGGTTTTCTGTAATTCTTGTTTAAGCAATTCTACATTTTCCACCAACCCTTGGGCATCATCTTGCTCGATTTCTTGCAGTCGTGAAAAATAAAGCGCCTTATTCAGTTCATCACGTTTTTGTTCATTTTTTGTTTTAGCCTGGCGCAATAAAGGATAAAAACAGATTAACGCGACTAATAAAGTAATTACGCCTAAAATTAATGCAAAATTCATCTATTTATCCTTTTGGTTCAACAAGTTAGCTAAACGTGTATTTTCTTCTTCTGTTAAAACGCTATCATTTTTGACCGCACTTTGCTTTTGCGGTTTTCGTTTCAGTAGGAAAAAAATACCAAATAATATGAGAAATAATGGGGCAATCCATAAAATTACGGTACTTGCCGTCATCGGGGGATCATAGGTCACAAAATTACCGTAACGCGCGACCATGTATTCCACTACATCATTTTTTGATTTCCCATCTTGTAGTAACTCAAATACTTTATTACGCATATCTACCGCGATCGTTGCATTAGAGTCCGCAATATTATTATTCTGACATTGCGGGCAACGCAAAGATTGCGTGAGTTGATGGTAATCGTTCTCCTGCTGTTGCGAGCTAAAATTTAGTGCATCAATGGCAGAAAATACCACGGTACTAAATAAAAGTGCGGTCAAAAAAAGCCCTAATTTTTTCATTGTGCCTGCTCCACCAGTTTGTCATAAATCGGTTTTAAGGTTCCCAACCACACTTTTTCGTTTACATCCCCAGCTAAACGATAATGAATCACTCCTTGACCATCCACAATAAAAGTTTCCGGTGCACCATACACCCCCAAGTCCAAACCGAAAGATCCTTTTTCATCTTTCAACACAACTTGATAAGGATTACCTAAATCTTTTAACCATTTTATTGCTTTTGCCGATTCATCTTTATAATTCAACCCAATAATATTCACACCTTGTTGTGCAAGTTTATTTAAGTATTGATGCTCTGCGTAACAAGTGGGACACCAAGTCGCCCATACATTCAGCAAAATCGGTTTACCTTGTCGAAATAACGCATCATCATAGGTCTTATTTTCAAAGAGTTCCGTTAATGTTTTCACGGGAATCGGTTTTCCAACCAATGCAGACTCCAAAGCCTTAATATCTTCGCCTTGAGCATTACGGTTAAGCTGCACTAAAAACGTAATAACCACTGCTAAAAAGAGAACAAGGGGAATCAATAATTTTTTTTTCATTTCTACCGCTCTTTTAAGTAAATACCGTTTCTTGTTGAAAAAGCTAGCGAGAAAAAGTTAATTACGCCATCTTTTCCAAGTATTTCCATTTTCTTAAGGAAGATCAAAAAGATCACTATTGGAAATAAACTATTTTTTTAATAATTTACTAAACCGATAACGTCTGTCGAACATACACAATAAACCACCTAATGCCATAAATATGCCACCAATCCAAATCCAGCGGATAAAAGGCTTGTAATACAAACGCAACGCCCAAGAATCGTCATTAAGTTTTTCACCAAGTGCCACATATAAATCACGGGTTAAACTACCATCGATGGCGGCCTCTGTCATTGACATTCGACTCACCGTATAAAAACGTTTTTCAGCGAATAGCGTTGCTTCCGGTTTTCCGTCTTTTGTAATATCAATCTGCGCTTTGCCTCCAATATAGTTAGGGCCATTGGCATCACTGACACCGGAAAATTTGAAATCGTAATGCCCGATCTGTGCGCTGTCCCCTACCTTCATACGCACATCACGTTCCACACTAAAATTTTGGCTAAAAGCAATGCCCCATACCGACATTGCTACGCCTAAATGTGCAAACAACATTCCCCAATGGGAACGGGATAGTTTACGCACACCGACAAAAAATGATTCACGGTGAGTTGCCCGTTGTTGCAATTCGTAAAGGGCAAGCAACAAGATGATTATTGTCATCATCGAACCAAGAACAGAACTTACCGTGATTTTATCTTGTAAGATATAAGGTAAAACAAACCCCATCACCAGCATGATAAGAACACTGATTACGACGGGCATTCTAATCTCTGAGAATTGATCCCGCCGCCATTTTACTAAGGGTCCAATACCAAGCAATAGCGCAAACGGTGTCATAATGATCAAGAACATTTGATCAAAAAACGGCGCACCGATTGAAATTGTTCCTAAGCCTAACTGTTTATGCACCAACGGTAGTAATGTGCCTAAGAACACCACACAAAGTGCGGTCATTAATAGAATATTATTTAATAACAACATGCTTTCACGAGAATAACGTTCTGCATTATCACGTGAACGAATTTGGCTCCCCTTGTAGGCATAAAGAGCAAGAGATCCGCCAATGACAATAACAAGATACGCCAAAATATATAAACCGCGTGTCGGATCAGACGCAAAAGCATGCACAGAGACCAAAATCCCTGAACGCACCAAGAATGTGCCAAGTAAACACAGGGAAAAAGCTAAAATTGCAAGGAGCACTGTCCAGGCTTTAAATGAACCACGTTTTTCTGTCACTGAAAGAGAGTGAATTAAGGCTGTACCGGCTAACCAAGGCATAAAGGAGGAATTTTCAACCGGATCCCAGAACCACCAGCCGCCCCAACCTAGTTCATAATACGCCCACCAAGAACCGAGTACGATACCAAGGGTTAAAAATACCCATGCGGCAAGGGTCCAGGGGCGAGACCAACGAGCCCAAGCAGAATCAAGTTTACCGGTCATCAAAGAAGCGATGGCAAAGGCAAAAGCAACAGAGAAACCAACATACCCCATATAAAGTAACGGAGGATGAAAAATTAATCCCACATCTTGCAACATAGGGTTAAGTTCTTTACCGTCTACAGGAAACTCCGGGAAAGTACGTGTGAATGGATTTGACGTAAACAAAACAAACAATACGAAACCCACGCTAATAATTCCCATAATGCCGAGGACTCTCGCTGCTGCTTCTTGAGGTAAATGTTTACTAAACAATGCCACTGCTACAGACCAAAGGGCAAGTAGCCAGATCCAAAGCAATAATGAACCTTCGTGAGAACCCCAAACAGCAGACAAACGATAATAAATCGGCAGAGTACTGTTAGAATTATTCACCACATATTGCACACTAAAATCATTGACCGCAAATAAATAAAATAGCGCAACAAAGGCAATAGTGAGACAAACAAACAATCCATAAGTCATTGGTCGAGCCAGCACCATTAACTGGGTATTCCCTTTCTCCGCGCCCCACAATGGAAAAATTGCGAGCATTAACGATACGGCCAGACTCAAAGCAAGCGCATAATTTCCGATTTCAGCGATCATTTGTAGCCTTCTTGTTTCTCTTGACGATCTCGCGTACTTTCGCCTTTCAAATCAGCTTCATCTACACCCATTGGTTTATGCACCTTTTGCATTTTTTCGCCTAATTCCGGTGGTACATAATTCTCGTCATGTTTGGCCAATACTTCTGTGGCAGTGAGTACCGTCGGTTCGGTTAACACACCTTGTGCAACAATACCCTGCCCCTCACGGAAAAGATCAGGCAAAATACCTTCATATTCAACAGAAATTGCAGGGCCGATATCATTCAAATCAAAGCGTACTTTTAAACTTTTCGGATCACGTTCTACTGTTCCTTCAACCACCATACCACCGACCCGGATACGCTGACCGACTTCCGGTTTTTGATTTGGGTTATTATCTTTACCCAAAATCACTTCCGATGGGGTATAGAATAAATCAATATTCTGACGTAATGCATACAGTACTAAGCTACTTGCAACTGCAATACCCAGTACAACAAAAACAACTAATTTAAGTCTGGATTTACGTCTCGGATTCATAGTGTGTTTCCTTTATTATTAGCATGTTGTAAACGCGCTTCACGCTGAGTTTCACGCAACACATTTTGCAAAATAGTTTTACGTTGTTTTAGGCTTTGTATAATCAAGGCAACAATCGCAACCAAACTAATGCCATAAGACAGCCATACGTAAAAACCATAGCCACCCATATCAAAAAAATCACTCCAAGTTTGGAAAAACATTTTTATTCCTCTTAAAAATATAAAAACTATTTACTACAATCCTTTGCTAACGCCTTAACCCACGGGCGTTTTGCATCTTCTCTTAATAATTCCGCACGATAACGCACAAGAGTAAGCCAAATATATAAAGCTAAAAAACCAAAGATACATAAAATCAGTGGAATCAACATAGGGGTTGCAATAGAAGGTTTTTCAAATTTTGTAATACTTGCCCCTTGATGAAGCGTGTTCCACCATTCCACAGAAAAATGGATGATCGGTAAAATAACCACCGTAGTAATACATAAAATACCCGATGCTTTCGCACCAATCGCTCGATCAGAAAAACTGGAATACAGCGCAAGGATACCAAGATATAAAAAGAAGAGGATTAATTCAGCCGTCAGACGGGCATCCCACACCCACCAAGTCCCCCACATCGGTTTGCCCCAAATAGCACCGGTAATCAATGCAAGAAAGGTGAATAATGCCCCAACAGGTGCCATAGCAATCATTGCTAAATGTGCTTGTTTAATTTGCCATACTAAAGCGACCACTGCCGCTACTGCCATTGAACCATACACTCCCATCGACCAGATTGCTGTTGGCACATGCACATACATAATCCTGAAACTGTTACCTTGTTGATAATCTGCCGGCGCATAAGCCAAACCCCATACTATGCCAACACTTAACAGCAATAAACTCAACAACGCAAACACCGGGCTCAATTTACCACAGATTCGATATTGGGTTTCTGGTTTAGCGTAGGGATGTAACCAGTTCCACATAGAAAAACCTCTCAAAAAAATAAAAAAGAAAACAACCGCACTTTTGTACAGTTGCCAAATTAATTATCTAAACTAATACGCAAAGCTGCTGCCACCGCAAAAGGCGAAAGCGTGATTGCACCGACCATCATCGCACCAAGAATCGCAAGCTGCCCCATATAAGGCAGATTCAAACCTGCCGCATCGAGTACGGAAGAAGCGAAAATCAGTACAGGAATAAACAACGGTACCACAAGTAAACTGAGTAAGACTCCGCCCTTGCGTAACCCGACAGTTAATGCGACACCAATCGCACCGATACAACTCAACACCGGCGTGCCGAGCAGTAAGGTTAGCACTAACGCCCACCAAAGATGCACTTCAAGAGAAAGCAGTAATGCCGCAATCGGTGAAAGTAAAATCAGTGGCAAACCGGTTAAAAGCCAATGAGCAACGACTTTAGACAACGCCGTTAATACTAAAGGTTGTTTGGTTAACATTAATTGTTCAAGCGAACCGTCAATAAAATCATCACGAAACAAGCGTTCAAAGGAAAGCAGCGCAGAAAGTAAAGCCGCTACCCAAGCAATCCCGGGCGCAATGCGTGAAAGTAATTTAGGATCCGGCCCAATCACAAGTGGAAATAATGTAATGACAATCAAAAAAAACCATAGCGGATTTAAAATTTCTGAGCGTTTACGCATCGCAATTTTTAATTCACGTTTAATTATTTCTAGAAAAATCATTCGGTTATTCCGCTTTATACTGTGCTAAATTAAGTTTTTGCAAACGCATACTCGGCACATCTTGATGACTTGTTATTAATACAATGCCACCTTGTTTTGTATGTTCATCAAAAAGTGCGGTCAAAATTTTCACGCCTTTCTTATCAATCGCCGTAAAAGGCTCATCTAAAATCCACAATGGCGCCTGTGAAAGCCATAATCTTGCCAATGCAATACGCCGTTGTTGTCCGGCTGAAAGTTGTGCTGCCGCGAGATCTTCACGCCCCAAAAGTCCAACTTTTTCCAATACATCCCAAAGCGCATCCTCACTCTGCTCTGCTTGGCTAATGCGTTGATAGAATTGTAAATTCTCCAATGCTGTCAATTCCGGCTTTACACCTGAAAAATGCCCTAAATAAAGTAAATCCTGATAATAAACTTCCCGTTGTTTAAAAATAGATTCAGAATCCCACAGTATTTCACCTTCTAAAGGTTGTGCAAGCCCGGCTAAAATGCGTAATAAACTGGTTTTTCCAATACCGTTATGCCCCTCAATTTGCACAAAATCACCACTCGTAAAATTGTGCGATAAACCGTGAAAAAGCAAACTCTCACCACGTTGGCAAGCAAGCTCTTTAATCGATAAATTATGGGACTTAAACATAAGGAAAAACACGAATACTAAATTGGGGTCATTCTATCATAAGTGAAAAATTTAACGAGATTTTAGTCATCAAAAATTATTAACCATTTGGTAGTAGATTGTAGGTTTTATTGATTTAGAACAAGCTTCATTTGAATGCTCAATTTCTACAAAAGGGAAAACATTTAATGATCTAAATCAAGTTTTCTGCTAGTATTTGTACTTTAGTACTTTTTGGTTAAAGCTTGCGTATTTTAGCAATCGGCCAAAATGGCTTATGAAAACTCATTTTATAGAAGGAATGATTATGGCTTACACTCTACCTGAATTAGGCTACGCTTATGATGCGTTAGAACCTCACTTTGATGCTCAAACTATGGAAATTCACCATAGCAAACATCATCAAGCCTATGTAAACAATGCAAATGCAGCATTAGAAGGTTTACCGGCTGAATTTACAGAAATTTGCGCAGGTCAATTAATTTCTCAACTTGATAAACTTCCGGCAGACAAACGCGGCGTATTACGTAATAATGCGGGTGGCCATGCAAATCATAGTTTATTCTGGAAATCTTTGAAAAAAGGAACAACATTGCAAGGTGCATTAAAAGATGCAATATTACGCGATTTTGGTTCTGTTGAAGCCTTTCAAGCTGAATTCGAAAAAGCGGCAGCAACCCGTTTTGGCTCAGGTTGGGCATGGTTAGTTCTCACTACAGAAGGAAAATTAGCGGTTGTTTCTACGGCAAATCAAGATAATCCATTAATGGGTAAAGAAATTGCAGGTTGTGAAGGTTTCCCACTTTTAGGTTTAGATGTTTGGGAGCATGCTTACTACTTAAAATTCCAAAACCGCCGTCCAGACTACATTAAAGAATTTTGGAATGTGGTAAACTGGGATTATGTTGCAGAACGTTTCGAAAAGAAAGCGGCTGATTGTAACGCAAAATAACCTATGAAACATAAAAGTGCGGTCAAAATTGACCGCATTTTTCATATCCAACGTCTAACTTTTGATTTATATCGGCGGTATTCATCGCCAAATTTCTTTTCTAAATAGCATTCTTCCCGAGAAATTTGGAATCGATTCATTAACCACACAAAGGCAATAATACCGCACCAAGCCAATAAATGCCCCAACCACAATGCCCACGCCACAAGAATCAATAATAAACTCAGATACATTGGATTACGCGTGATTTGAAAAATACCTGATGTGACAAGCCGTGTAGTTTTATCCAGCCGCTGCGGATCAATAGATATGTTATCACGATAAAATTGCCATAAGCTCATAACGGCAACTAGAATAGATAATAGAATGCAGAACCAAATAGCATAGAAAAATTTAGAATATTTCCCGATTGGAGGTAATGCATACATCACTACGCCAATGAAAAAACAAAGAATTGGGGGAGGAGGAAATAAAAAGCGCATAAAAAAATAAACGCCCTCTCGGGCGCTTTATATTAAAGATTGTTTAATTTCATTTGAGCCGCTTGCTGTTCTAATTGACTGCCTGTTTGGAGAACTTGCTCAAAACTGTTTTTTGCTGCTGCGACATCACCTTTAGCCAATTGGATATCTCCGGCCAAAAGTGTTTTACGAGCATTAAAACCTGCACTTTTTACTTTTTCAAGCGTTGATAAGGCATTATCTAATTGCCCCAACTGGAACTGTACGGAACTTAGACGTAGCGCAGAAAGGGAGGTTAATAATTCATCTTGAGATTGTGTTAAAACCTGCTGTAAAGCGACTTCGGCACCAGCAAAATCTTGTTTTTCCACCGCATTTTTTGCTTCATCAAATAACGCAAAGACTGCATAGCTGGTTTTACTATTCGCTTGGACGAATTCCGCTAATTTCGCTTTTTGAGCAGTGCTATCTTGCTCCGCTGCGTAAATTAAAGCATCATACCCTGCCGATGCTTCAGCAATTTGATTTGCTTGGTAAGTCTGCCAATAACGCCAACCAAACATTCCGCCCACGCCTAGAATAAAGGCGACAATGATTGTTTTACCGTTTTCTTTCCACCATTCTTTTAACTGGTTAATCTCTTGTTCTTCTTCAATGGAATATGCCATATTCTTTTCCTTTATAAATTAAAATTGAGTCTGAATATAATCAACGACTTGTCCAATTTCAAAAGTCTGTTGCTCAACCCCACCGTGCAAGTGTTTCACTACAACCTGATTATTTTGTACTTCGCTCTCCCCAATCACTAAGGCTAAAGTTGCACCGGATTTATCTGCTCGCTTAAATTGTTTTTTAAAATTCCCACCCGAGCAATGCAACATAACCCGTAAGTGCGGTAATTCTGAACGAATTTTTTCAGCAAGCTGCAATGCAGCTAAAGTCGTATTTTCCCCTTGATGAATCACATAAATATCAACCGCACTTTTTAATGGTATGTTTGAATTAACTTCTTGCACCAATAAAACTAAGCGTTCCAATCCCATGGCAAATCCTACACCCGATGTAGCATGTCCGCCAAGTTGTTCAACCAAACCGTCATAACGACCGCCACCACATACTGTACCTTGCGCACCTAATGCTGAAGTTACCCATTCAAACACGGTTTTATTGTAATAATCCAACCCACGTACAAGCTTTGGATTAATTTCATATTGGATTCCCACTTCATCTAATAAAGCACATAATTGAGCAAAATGCGTACGACTATCATCATCCAAATAATCAAGCAACTTCGGTGCATTATCTAATACTTTTTGTAATTCTTGATTTTTTGTATCTAAAATACGCAAAGGATTTTTCACCAAACGTTCTTTTTCTTCTTCACTCATTAAATTTTGATGATTTTCCAAAAAATCAACTAAAGCAGAGCGATAACTGGCACGGGATTCCAGTGAACCTATGGAATTAAGTTGAAGAGAAACGTGCTGATCAATACCTAATTTTTTCCAAAGTCTCGCCGTTAAAATAATTAATTCGGCATCAATTTCCGGGTTAGCAATACCGAAAACTTCCACTCCCGCTTGATGGAACTGTCGATAACGCCCTTTTTGTGGACGCTCATGACGGAACATTGGTCCCATATACCACAGACGTTGTTCATTATTATAAATCCAGCCATGCTCAATCGCGGCGCGTACACAACCGGCCGTTCCCTCAGGACGGAGGGTTAATTGTTCATCGTTGTCCCAAAATGTGTACATTTCTTTTGAAACGACATCTGTTACTTCGCCAATAGCACGAGCAAATAACGGCGTACTTTCAACAATTGGCATACGCACTTCAGAATATCCATAACTGTTTAGGACTTCACGTACTTGCATTTCAACCCATTGCCATAACGGGGACTCAGTCGGGGAACAATCATTCATTCCACGAATTGCTTGAATTGTTTTTGCCACAAGTTTTCCTTAAATAATACGATTTTTGGGATCTTGCAATGCGACCTTTGCACGGATCTTTGCTTCTAATTGATTGATAATATCTTCATTATCAAATCGTTCCTTTTGGCGTTCTCCATCGATATAATAACCGCTCTTCTTATTACCGCCGGTTACTCCTAGATCAGAAACTAATGCCTCTCCCGGTCCATTAACAACACAGCCGATAATAGAAACATCCATCGGTGTAATAATATCTTCAAGACGCTGTTCTAAAGCATTTACTGTGCCTATCACATCAAATTCTTGGCGTGAACAAGTAGGGCAGGCAATAAAATTAATTCCTCGGGAACGAATACGCAATGATTTTAAAATATCAAAACCGACTTTGATCTCTTCCACAGGATCTGCCGCTAGTGAAACGCGTAATGTATCTCCAATACCCTCAGCAAGTAACATTCCTAAGCCTATTGCTGATTTAACAGCTCCGGCACGAGCACCACCGGCTTCAGTAATTCCTAGATGTAAGGGTTGTTTGATGGCTTTTGCCAATAAACGATAAGATTCTACCGCCAAAGACACATCGGATGCCTTTACACTCACTTTAAATTGATCAAAGTTAAGACGATCTAAAATCTCGACATGACGCAATGCGGATTCAAGCAATGCCTCAGGGGTGGGTTCACCGTATTTCTCTTGAAGATCTTTCTCTAGAGAACCAGCATTAACACCGATACGAATCGGGATATTTTTATCACGTGCACAATCTACAACCGCACGAATACGATCTTCCCGCCCTATGTTACCGGGATTAATACGCAGACAATCTACTCCATACTCAGCGACTTTCAATGCAATACGGTAATCAAAGTGAATATCCGCGACCAATGGTACATTAACTTGTTGTTTAATAATTTTAAAGGCTTCGGCTGCATCCATAGTCGGCACGGAAACACGCACAATATCGGCACCTACACGCTCTAAAGATTTAATCTGAGCAATCGTAGATTCAACATCCGTAGTCCGTGTATTTGTCATAGATTGCACGGCAATCGGTGCATCTCCGCCAATCGGGACATTACCCACATAAATTTTAGTCGATTCACGACGCTTAATGATCGGTTGAAAAGCTGACATTACTATTCCTTATTAAGGCTGTGAAAGTTTAAATTTTGCGACACGCCCGTCTACTTTTAGAGGGTAATCTTGCCCCTTATAAGTGATACGAACATTACCGGGTGCTCCCACAATCAATGAAAACTCAGTACCGTTGAAAGTTAACACTTCACCTTGTTTATATTCTTTTTGAGCAAGGACTTTTCTATTTTTATCTTTTACGCTTAACCAACTGGTATTTTTTAATATTTCCACGACTAAATCACCTTGAGCAGCGGGTGGTGGCGGAGAAACAGTTGGATTTTCGACCGCACTTTGAGTATCGGGAATAGCAACTTCGCTCTGTGTTTTATCTTCAGAGGAGGTCATTGATTTAGGCAATACATTTTGCTCAGAAGCGACTTCGTCTCCTGCTTTTACTTCAACCGTTGAGCCCGAACTATTAGATTGAGCCTCTTCCGGCTGAGCCATTGGCTGAACAGGCTGATTCGTTTGTATTTCAGTCGGTAAGGCCGATGAGCTTTCAGACGCTACTTGGGCTGTATCAGTGCTTGAAACATAACTTTGCACTAAAGTATCACGCTCCTCATTGGACTGTTGATAGTTTTGCCACCACCATAATCCCGTCATACTTAATGCAACCAAAAGTACTAACGCGGTTAGATAACCTACCCAACGACTGTGAGAAGAATATTGATTTACCGAACGGGTTGAGCGGGCATTTTTTCCCAAATCATTTTGTTCATCTTCACCAAAAGAGAGATCAGCCCAAAGACTTTCAGGTAATCGCAAAAATTTCCCATAATTGCGGACATACCCTTTCATAAAAGCCGCAGGCACATTTTTTTGGATAAATTCATTATTTTCGATTTGAGCTAAAATCGCTGGTCGTAGTGTAATTTTCTTAGAAACATCTTCAAGAGAAAGATTTAAGGCTTCACGGGCCTCACGGAATCTATCCCCCAAAGATATCTGTTGATCTGCTTGCGTTTTCGTTTCCATTTGTTCAGCCTGAGAATTCATAATGTTTATTAATTTATGAGACATAATTAAAGGCTGAATTTTAAAGTCCAAAGCAATTTTTAGCAATGTTTTATTTAATGGGATTCAGTTTTTCCGCACGATTCACATCTATTTGCCGTAATTTATTGATTGCTTTTTGATAAGCATCCTGTTGATTGAACGCCAGTGAACAAAGTGCCATATTTTCATAAGTATCTGCTTGATGATAGTAATTAGGTGAAACTAGGGCAAGTTCAAATTGTGTATTAGCTTGTTCAAACTCCCCTTGCCTACATAAAAACGTACCAAAATTATTATGTACATCACCTTGTTTTTCATCAAGTTTTATGGCTTGTAGGTAAGACTTTCTCGCTTCATTCATATCGCCTTGCAATTGATAGAAATGGGCAAATGCAGAATGAACAAGATAATAATTTTTATCATGTATTAAAGCTTTATCAAGATTTTGTTTAGCTTGAATAAAATTATTTTGCTGCAAATACCCCAGAGCTAGTTCAACTCGAGCTTTTGCAGCCTGCTGTTTATTAAAATCTAAGGATGGCGCTTGTGAAACACAAGCTGAAAAAACAAGAGGAAAAATGACCGCACTTAGAAATTGAATAAAGAAAGATTTCATTTTTCCTCCAACTATTATTGCTTAACTAATTAACTTGAGTTATTCCTATATTCTGCCCGAATTGACGTTTCATCGCTGTACGTTTGGTACGATCAATAACATCCCCTGCAAGTTGTCCGCAAGCAGCATCAATATCATCACCTCGAGTTTTACGCACAATGACGGTAAAACCATATTCCATCAATGTTTTTTGGAAACGGTCAATGCGGGTATTTGAGCTTTTTGCATAAGGTGCTTCCGGAAACGGATTCCACGGAATTAAATTAATTTTACAAGGTGTATTTTTCAGCACTTCTGCAAGCTGATGAGCATGCTCTGTACTGTCATTTACATGCTCGAGCATTACATATTCAATCGTTACTTTGCCATGATTAGCATTGGAAACACTTAGATAACGATTTACAGAATCAATCAGCATTTTAATATTATATTTTTTATTAATAGGTACAATTTCATCACGCAATTCATCATTCGGTGCATGTAAAGAAATAGCTAATGCCACATCAATCATTTTACTTAGGTTATCCAATGCCGGTACAACGCCTGAAGTAGAAAGCGTTACACGACGTTTAGACAAACCGTAAGCAAAATCGTCCAACATAATTTCCATTGCAGGAACAACATTTGCCACATTTAATAGCGGCTCGCCCATTCCCATCATCACCACATTGGTAATCGGGCGAACACCAGTCACACCGAAGTTACCAATAATTTTTGAGGCACGCCATACTTGACCTATAATTTCGGATACAGTTAAATTACGGTTAAAACCTTGTTGGGCGGTAGAACAAAAAGTACAAGCTAATGCACAACCAACCTGAGAAGAAACACAAAGCGTGGCACGATCCGCCTCCGGAATATAGACGGTTTCTACTTGCTGATCCCCTACTTGCATTGCCCATTTAATTGTACCGTCTGCAGAACGTTGCTCTACAGCCACCTCTGGCGCTTTAATTTCTGCAACGGATTTTAACTTTTCACGTAATTTCTTATTGATATTTGTCATGTTGTCGAAGTTATCTTCGCCAAAATGATAAATCCATTTTACTAACTGATCGGCACGAAACGGTTTTTCACCGAGTTCTTGAAAAAACTCACGCATTTGTTGGCGTGTTAAATCCATTAAATTAATTTTTTTGTTTGATGTTTGTTCTAACATTAAAGCCTCGTTGCTACACATTATGGCAATAAAAATTGTAGTAATTTCCTACCAAAAAGCCTGATATAAAAATGAGCAGCGATTTTACAGATTTGTTGGAAGATAAGCTAGCAGATTTCAAAAACAAGAACATTCCTAACCGCACTTTTTACGATTCAGATCGCAAAAATAAACAATCTTTTAGGAAAAAGTAAGGTAGAATACGCATTTATTTTATTTTTCATTTATCGGTACTAAAAATGTTTAAAAAATGCTTTTCAATTCTATGTCTATGCATTCCACCCTCTCTCGTCATGGCACAATCCTATGTTGTTTATGATTTCACTCATGACAAAGTATTGGAAAGCAGCTCGCCAAATCATGTTCAACCTATTGCATCGGTCACAAAACTGATGACTGCAAATGTATTTTTAGAAAATAATAAGAACCCTCGTTGCTCAGCCTCCATTACAGATGATGATCATGATTATATCAAAGGGACTCGCACAAAGTTACCGACATACACACCTATTTCCTGTAATGAATTACTAAAAGCGATGTTAGTCCATTCCGATAACTATGCGGCTCATGCGCTTTCCCGTTCAGCTGGAATGACCCGTCTTCAATTTATTCAAAAAATGAATGAGAAAGCACGTGAGCTTGGGATGCATTCAACCCGATTCACTGATAGTTCAGGCTTGTCAGATAGTAATATTTCAAGCGTGATGGATTTGGTTAAACTGACTAAATATTCTTTGAATAAACCGCAAATTAAGGATTTTTCCAATATGCCAAGCGCTTATATTCAAGCCGGTGGGCGCTATGTATTTGTGAAAAATACCAATAAATTGGTGCGAGAAGAAGTGTTTGATGCCGCAATTAATAAAACCGGCTATATTCGTGAGTCCGGTTATAATTTGGTATTTGTTAATAAGCATCTTTGCCGAAACTCAGCCATTGGTGTGATTAGTTTAAATAATAGCTCTTCCCAATTTCGCACTAACTTTACAAAAAGTAAATTGGAAAAATACGGTTGCATTGCCGGACACCGACTAAACAATTTCACACCTGATGATGCACAATATGAAGAAGGTTATGATGAAGAAGGCTTAAGCAACCTAATTGAACAGCTTTCCAAACAATAAGTTTCTCTATTTTGCCGGCAATATGCCGGTATTTTTTTACTCCTATAGTCAAACGTTCAAAAGCATAGAAAAAATCTATCGTCCTTTTTGATATCCTAGCCGTCGTAAAAATAAATTTTAGAAGTTGATAATCATTTTTATTTAAAACCTCTACAAAAAGTAGTACTATTGTGTTGGTGAATGTAAAATTTATTGCGTTCACCCATATTCAAGTAAAACTAAATGCTACTTTATAAGGAGATCTTATGCGAATTTCATTAAAAATTATGACCGCACTTGCGTTAGGTTTATTTACGATGCAAGCCAATGCAAAATTTAAAATCGTTACTACGTTTACCGTGATCCAAGATATCGCACAAAATGTGGCGGGCGATGCCGCAACGGTGGAATCCATTACGAAACCCGGCGCTGAAATTCACGAATACGAACCTACGCCAAAAGACATTGTAAAAGCACAATCTGCCGATTTAATTTTATGGAACGGTCTAAATTTAGAACGTTGGTTTGAGCGTTTTTTCCAAAACATTAAAGACAAACCGGCCGTAGTGGTGACAGAAGGTATTACACCACTTTCTATTTATGAAGGTCCTTACAAGGATGCGCCGAATCCACATGCTTGGATGTCTCCATCAAATGCATTGGTTTATATTGAAAACATTAAAAACACACTTATAAAATATGATCCGCAAAACGCAGCAGTATATGAAAAAAACGCTGCGGATTACGCACAAAAAATTAAACAGTTAGATGAACCGCTTCGTGATAAACTTGCACAAATTCCGGAATCCAAACGTTGGTTGGTAACCAGTGAGGGCGCTTTCAGCTATTTGGCGAAAGATTATAACTTAAAAGAAGGTTACTTATGGCCAATTAATGCCGAACAACAGGGGACGCCTCAGCAAGTTCGTAAAGTAATTGATTTGGTTCGTAAAAATAATATTCCGGTAGTCTTTAGTGAAAGTACTATTTCACCAAAAGCAGCACAACAAGTGGCGAAAGAAAGTGGGGCAAAATACGGGGGCGTATTATATGTAGATTCTCTTTCAACTAAAGAGGGGCCTGTACCAACCTATATTGACCTATTGAACACCACTGTCTCCACCATCGTTAAAGGATTTGAAAAATAATGGAATCATTTTCGACATCAATTTGGGTAAACGACGTAACAGTTCGTTATAACAATGGACATACTGCTATTCACGATATGACTTTTTCACTCAATGACGGTACGATTTGCGCACTGGTTGGCGTGAATGGTAGTGGAAAATCAACCCTGTTTAAAAGCTTAATGGGGTTGGTAAAACCACAAAAAGGTGAAATAAAATTATGCAATTTGCCTATTACACAGGCCTTAAAGTGTAATCTGATTGCTTATGTTCCCCAATCGGAAGAAGTGGACTGGCAGTTCCCTGTTTCCGTTTATGATGTCGTGATGATGGGGCGTTATGGATACATGAATTTTTTGCGTATCCCAAAAGCCATTGATAAACAAAAAGTGCAAGAGGCTATGCAACGTGTAAACATTGAGCATCTTGCACATCGCCAAATCGGTGAGCTATCCGGCGGACAAAAAAAACGTGTATTTTTAGCTCGGGCATTGGCGCAACAAAGTCCAATAATTTTATTGGATGAGCCTTTCACCGGCGTAGATGTCAAAACGGAAAATGCCATTGTAGATTTATTACAACAGCTTCGTAGTGAAGGGCATTTAATTTTAGTTTCGACTCATAACCTAGGCTCCGTACCGGATTTTTGTGATCAAGTTGTGATGATTAATCGCACAGTAATTGCCGCAGGTAAAACGGAAGATACCTTTAATCAACATAATTTAGAGCTCGTCTTTGGCGGCGTATTACGCCATATCAAATTGCAAGGTGAAGACTTACATAATGATGAAGACAAACGTGCAGTAACCGTATTGACCGATGATGAAAAAGCCGTCGTGTTTTACGGCGAAACCAAACAAGACCCACCCGCCACGACACAAGATTGTCATGTCGATATAAACAATCAAAAAGAGAAGGAATAACCCATGCTAGATCTATTGCTCGAGCCCTTCTCTTATAACTATATGATTAAAGCGATGATTTTGAGTACAGCTGTGGGTGGAATTTGCGCTTTTTTGTCTTCTTATTTAATGCTGAAAGGTTGGTCGTTAATTGGTGACGCTTTATCTCACTCCGTTGTCCCAGGGGTCGCCATTGCTTATGCATTTTCCTTGCCTTATGCGCTCGGTGCATTTTTTTCAGGTATTTTAGCCGCACTTTCTATCTTATGGATAAAATCTATTTCCAAGCTAAAAGAAGATGCGGTTATCGGTTTTATTTTCAGTACATTCTTTGCACTTGGATTATTGATTATTTCCCTAAATCCAACTGCTGTAAATGTGCAAAGTATTATTTTAGGTAATATTTTGGGGATTGCAGACGAAGACATTTACCAAGTCTCTATCATTATCGGCATTTGCTTAGTCTTACTTTTATTATTTTGGAAAGACTTATTGCTGATTTTTTTCGATGAAACTCAGGCGATCACCGTAGGGCTTTCACCACTCTTTTACAAAATTTTATTTTTTACCTTATTAAGCGCTTGTGTAGTCGCGGCATTACAAACCGTAGGCGCAATTCTTGTGATCGCAATGGTCATCACACCGGGCGCCACAGCTTATCTACTAACGGATAAATTTAAAACTCTCGCCATTATTTCCGTTATCTTAGGTTCAATGACCAGCTTTGTCGGTATTTATATTAGCTATTATTTGGACGGCGCAAGCGGGGGAATCATCGTGACATTGCAAACGTTACTTTTCTTGCTCGCATTTTTATTCTCTCCAAAATACGGCTTACTTACTCGTAATAAAAAGGCGGTATCCAATGTTTGATTGGTTTTTAGAGCCTCTCCAATTTGCTTTTATGCAAAATGCATTACTCACGGCGTTAATTGTCTCCACTATCTGTGCCCTACTTTCCTGTTATTTAGTACTAAAGGGTTGGTCATTAATGGGAGATGCCATTTCTCATGCGGTATTACCCGGAATCGTATTGACTTATCTGGCAGGTATTCCTCTTGCCATAGGTGCGTTTCTATCGGGTATTTTTTGTGCATTTAGCGTAGGTTATTTAAAAGAAAATAGTCGTATCAAAGAAGATACTGCAATGGGCATTGTGTTTTCAGGGATGTTTGCCATCGGATTGGTCATGTTTACAAAAATCCAAACGGAACAACATTTAACTCATATTCTGTTTGGTAATGTACTGGGCGTGAGTACTATTGAATTAATACAAACAGCGGTCATTTCTACCATTGTTTTTCTTGTTATTCTATTTAAGCGTCGTGATTTATTGCTTTATTGTTTTGATGCAAGCCATGCTCGGGTAGCCGGTCTCTCACCCAAAGTGCTACACTATAGTTTACTCATTCTAACTGCGCTGACTATTGTTAGCACGATGCAGGTAGTAGGTGTAATTTTAGTGGTCGCCATGTTAATAGCACCCGGGATTACCGCACTTACCTTGACCAAATCCTTTGATAACATGCTCTGGGTTGCTGTCATAACATCTGTCATTTCCAGTCTTATGGGTGTAGTTTTGAGTTACCATTTTGATGCATCAACAGGCGCTTGCATTATTTTATTGCAGGCTGCGATGTTTGTCCTTGCATTAACTTATAGCAGAATCAAAGCATAAATAAAGGCGGGTTATTTTACCCGCCCAAATTGTTAGTTCACTCGCTCTAATAATATCAGTACTTCATAATGTGCAGTATGTGGAAACATATCAAAAAGCTGAATTTTGACAGGCTTATAATGTGTCAGACAACGTAAATCGTCCCCCATCGAAACGGCATTACAACTGGAATATAAAATAAAGTGCGGTCGTATTTGATTAAGAAATTCACTTAATGCCTTCCCAATTCCACGACGAGGTGGATTTACGATAACCAAATCCGGTTTTTCCCCATTTCCATTCAATGCAAAATTTGCCGCATCTAAAGATTGAAATTTCACGTTCTGTAACGCTAACTTTTGAGCGGACATTTTTGCCGCAAAAATTGCCGATGGCGAAATTTCAATGCCTGTTAACTCAACGTTCTGCCCTTGTTTTTGTAATCCATAGGCACAATGCAAACCAAAACCACCCACACCGCAAAAGAGATCCCATAATGTTGTGACCGGTAAATCTTTTATCCATTGTTGCGCTGTTTTATATAACCCTGCTGCAACTAGAGGATTTGTTTGGAAAAAACCTTGAGGGCGGATAAAAAGCGGAATACCATTGAAACTTTCCGCCAAAAACTGTTGTTCCGTTAGAAAAATTTCTTGTTCCCCTTCCAAAATCGCGGCGTGTTGAGGTTGCAAATTCACACTAACCACCTCTAGTTGGGGCAATTTGCTGAGAAGCCCGGTCAGTTCTCGACGAATTAATGCTAATTTGTTTTCAGAACGCAGCACAAAACGTAGCATTAATTTTCCTGTTGCGGCGCTTTCCGTCAGTAAAATATATTTTAACTCGCCTTTCTTCTTGGCAACGTTATACGGCACTAAGCCGGCACGCCCGATAAAATCTTTTAGAATAGGGAAAATCGTTGCAAAATACGTGGGATACAGCGGGCAATCAGACAAATCAATCGCACTTTGCGGATCATTCGGATCTTGCAAAATGCCGAGAATCGGGCGTTCCACCGAGCCGCTCACCACCATCTTGGCTTTATTACGAAATGCCGACTGTACGGATTGGAAAGGCGGATACCAAACCGCATCATCACAATTCAAATGGGAAAGTTGTGTTTTTAGATGGGCGGTTTTCTCAGAAAGCTGCCGCTCATAGGGAATTTCAAGCCATTGGCACGAACGGCAATTTCCCTCTTGATAATGGTGGCAATCAATCATGCTTTGCTCGCCAGCCATTCTTGTTGCAATACCGATAACTTTTTATGATTTTCCAGCCAACGTGGCGTTTTGGTTAATTCAGACCAATTATATGATTTTTTCTTAAATAAACTTTTTAAGCGGGTTTGACGTTGAATAAAGTGCGGTTGATTTTCCGAGAGTTTTAATTCATCCAACACTTGAACCACGCCTTCCCGTTCATTGCAAAGTAACAATAAATCACAACCGGCATTTAATGCTTTTTCACTACGCGCGACAAAATCGCCCATAAATCCGGCGCCTTTCATCCCCAAATCATCGGAGAAAATTGCTCCGTTGAAATTCAGTTTTTCACGTAAAATACGTTTTAACCAATATTCTGAACCGCTTGCCGGCTGGCTATCACATTGACTATAAATAACATGAGCAGGCATAATGGCATCTAATTTTTGCCAAGCAATTAATTGTTGGAAAGGTTGAATATCTTGACTAAAAATCTCAGTCTGAGGACGTTCATCATAAGGCGTTTCTAAATGAGAATCCGCCAATACATGCCCATGACCAGGAAAATGTTTACCCGTTGTGGCCATACCTGCCTCATGCATTCCATCAATAAAAACACTTGCTAAATTGACCGCACTTTGCACATTGCCACTAAAGCTACGGTCCCCAATAGCACGGCATTCATGGCCCAAATCCAATACCGGAGCAAAACTTAAATCAATATCAAGGGCAGCCATTTCCGCCGCCATTTGCCAACCGGCTTCCCTTGCCCAGCATTGTTGCTGCTGCAAATCATCGGACAATGAGGCAAAAGCTTGCATTGCCGGTAACTGGGTAAAGCCTTCACGGAAACGTTGCACGCGACCGCCTTCTTGATCCACGGTAATGAGTAAAGGCTTTTTCACACTTTCACGCACGGATTTCACCAATGCCTGAATCTGTTCTCGATCATAAAAATTTCGTGTAAACAAAATTAAACCGGCAACGAGGGGATGTTCCAGTAACTCGATTTCTTCTTGGCCTAATTCGTAGCCTTCAAGATCAATTAATAAAGTAGACATAATTTACTGTAAATAAAGACGATAATTGGTACTTTCTAATGTTGGTTTCATCAGCTCAATAGATTTACCTTCTTTAGCTTGTAAACGCAAATTTCCAACAAGGCTCTCTCGTTGATCCGACCAAACTTGAGTAACCCCCTGTGCGTTATACCAAAAAAGGTGATAATTCACATTAATAGGTTGGGTAGTTTTATTTTTTACCCAGGCAGAATCCGCCGACACGTTCGCTTCAACAACAGGAGCAAGCTCCGCTGTTATATTCAAAATTGGTTTATTAGTATGAACTAAATTCGGCCCAGAAACGGAACAAGCCGAAAGCACAATACTTGAGAAAATAATCAGTGATTTCTTCATTATTTATCCAACATTTTGCCAAGCGGTTCGCCTCCTAGCAGGTGCATGTGAATATGGAATACTTCCTGCCCGCCATGTTTGTTACAGTTAACAATTAAACGATAACCGTCTTCCGCAATTCCTTCTTGTTGCGCTAACTTCGCCGCCACAGTAAACAAACGACCAAGTGAAATTTCATCTTGTTCGGTGACATCATTTACGGTTGGAATCAATTTATTTGGAATAATTAAAATATGGGTTTTGGCTTGTGGTGCAATATCACGAAATGCGGTAACCAACTCATCTTGATAAACAATATTAGCGGGAATTTCTTTGCGAATAATTTTACTGAAAATGGTTTCTTCTGCCATGGGATTTTCCTTTCATCAATGAAAAAAGTGCGGTTGAAAATTACCGCACTTTTTATCAGAAATCAGACTTGATTGCAATTTAGCTTTATACTTGAAAGAATAAAGCCTATGAGAACATAGGCTTTGTCAGAACTCACAAATTAGTTTTCATCTTCTTGTTTGATAAAAACTTCGTTAATTTCAATTTTTGCCTTATCACGCAATGCTTGTAAAAGTTGCGCGCGTAATTCAAGTTGTTGCGCTTGACGTAATTGTTCGCCAAATTGAGTCAATTCTTGCTCACTCAATTCACCTTGCTCTACTTTACTAAGCGCAGCGATAATCACATCGCCCTTGCTGTTACGCACCATTTTGTACTGCGTTGTACCATTTGTCGGTTTTTCCATAGAGAAAATACCATTGGTTAAAATCGGATCTTGATTTTCGGTAAAGGCAAAAGTTTGTTCCGTACCGAAAGAAACACCCTCCGGCAATTTATTTGGATCTGTCGAAAGATCATTGACCGATTGTGTTGCCTTGGTAATCAACGTTTTTTCCGCTTTTTCACGTTTTAAAAAGTTTTCAATATCCGATTTTGCTTCGTCTAAGGTTTTGATACCTTCAGCCTTATGATCTAACACACGTACTAAAACAATATTTTGTTCTCCTACATTTAATGGTTCGGAATTTGCCCCGCCATTTGAAATATCGGAATCAAACATCGCAGAAACGACATTAGGCGAATTTAGCGCTGTCGGTACGTTTTCACGAGAAAAATAACCGCTCTCTTGTACTTTCACGCCGGCTACATTCGCCGCACTTTCTAAAGATTTGCTGTCTTCAAAGGCTTTTTCACGTACATCTTTTTCCATCGTGTAAAAGCGGTTTTCCAATAAGTTTTTACGCACTAAATCGGTGATTTGGGCTTTCACTTCATCTAACGGTTTTTCTTTACGTTCTTCCACTAAGATAATGTGAAAATTACCATCAACCTTGACCGGTTCGCTAAATTTTCCGATTTGAAGCATTGTTGTCGCATCTTCAAAAGCTTTTGGTAATTCATTGGCATTTACCCAACCTAATTCGCCACCATTCTCACCTGAAACCTTGTCTAGCGAACGTGTTTTAGCTAATTCGGCAAAATTTGCACCATTTTGTAATTCTTGATAGGCTGTTTGCGCATCTTGCTCATTAGAGAATTGAATATGCGCTAATTTCTGAATCATAAACTGCGCCTTATTATCCTGATAATATTGCGCAATTTCCACATCACTTACTTGAATATCTTTTGCAACATCAGCCCCTGAAACTTGGATATATTGCACTTTTACTTGTTCAGGCTGCACAAAAGCTTTTTGATTGGCTTCATAATAAGTTTTTACTTCATCTTCAGTAATATTTTGTTTTGCCATTTCATCAGCCAGGGATAATGTCGCTAAACGGGCAATACGTTTTTGAAAGAAAAGTTGAGCACTAGCTTTTACCTGAACAGGTACGATAAATTCACTATCTGCAATACCGTTTTGCATCTGCTCAAGTGTGAGTGCACCACGCAAAATATTCGCATAGGTATCCGAACTTAAACCATTTTGTGCAAGAATTTGTTGATATCGTCCATTATCAAATTTGCCATTAGATTGAAAATTCGGATCAACCACAATGGCACGTTTGATCATTTCATCACTGACACCTAATTTCAATTCTTGCGCATATTGACGAAGTAATTCTTGATCAACTAAACGATTAATAATCCCTTGACGCAAAGCATTGACAAATTCCGGCGAATCGGACTGAGTTAAAAATGCCTCGCCTTCTTGTGCCGCACGTGCTTCAAATTCTTGGTTATAACGATTCATAAAATCTTGCTGGGAAATGGTTTCTCCATTGACCTTTGCGGCATAAGAATCATAGCTACTAAATAAATAACCGGACATTCCCCCTACTAAGAATGAAATGGTAATTAATCCGAGAATAAATTTAGCTATTTTGGTATTTGCCATACCATTCATTTTTTCAATAAACATATTTACCCTTTTTAAAAGACAAAATTTTCCGAATTATAATCGAAAGCAAGGAAATTCGCACCTTAAAATACTAAAACATTATGTTCAAATAAAATTTTAATCCCCATAATAATGATGACTAAACCACCGAAAATTTCGGCTTTACTTTTAAATTTTCTTCCTAAAAAATGACCGCTCTTTACACCGACAAAAGAAATTACAAAAGTTGTAAAACCAATAATCCATACTGCCTCAATAATATCCACATGCAAAAAAGCAAATGAAATACCCACGGCCAGTGCATCAACACTCGTCGCCAACCCCAAACTGAGCAGTCGTTTTATATTGATAAAATCTGAAACCTGCTCTTCTTGTTCCTCGCTGAAACCTTCACGGATCATATTTGCACCGATTAATAATAAAAGGATAAACGCAACCCAGTGATCCCATTCCTGAATGATTTTGCTAAATTGCGAACCCAATATGTAGCCGATAAGTGGCATCATTGCTTGGAAACAACCAAAGCAAAGGGATATCATCACTGCCTGTTTCCATCGAAAAGATCGCATAGCGAGCCCTTTAGAAATGGAAACCGCAAATGCATCCATCGACAGTCCCAGTGCAATCATCCACAATACATAAAATGCCATTGTTTTCTGCCTTTACTTTCCAATACAAAATGAGCTGAAAATATTACTGAGTAAATCATCCGAGGTAAATTGACCGGTAATTTCACTTAACTGTGCCTGTACCAGACGCAATTCTTCCGCCAATAATTCTCCTGCATGAAATTCCGTTAATTGAACTAAACCGAGTTGCAAATGCTCCGCCGCTTTTTCTAATGCTTCTAAATGGCGACGGCGGGCTAAGAATCCGCCTTCAATACCGGTTTGGAATCCCATAGTTTGTTTTAAATGATCTCGAAGTAACTGCACACCTTTGTGTGTTTGAGCTGACAAGCGAATGATTTGATAACCGTTTTCTTCACTCAATCCTTCTTGTTCATCAGTTAAATCAATTTTATTACGCACAATCGTCACGGGTATATTTGTCGGTAATTTCGCTAAAAATTCTGACCGCACTTTTTCAAGATTTTGGCTTTCCGTATCATTACTGTCGAGCATTAAAATAATACGATCCGCTTGCTCTATTTCCGTCCAAGCGCGGGAAATTCCAATTCGTTCCACTTCATCGGTAGCTTCACGCAACCCCGCTGTGTCGATAATATGGAGCGGCATACCATCAATGTGAATATGTTCGCGCAAAACATCGCGTGTCGTGCCTGCAATATCGGTCACAATCGCCGCTTCACGACCTGCAAGAGCATTCAACAAACTCGATTTTCCTGCATTTGGGCGACCGGCAATCACGACTTTCATACCTTCTCGTAAAATCGCACCTTGTTTTGCTTCACGGCGTACTTCATCCAGTTGAGTAATAATTCCGCGTAAATTTGCTTCAATTTTTCCGTCCGCTAAGAAATCAATTTCTTCATCGGGGAAATCAATGGAGGCTTCCACATAAGTTCGCAAATAAATAACCGCATCGACCAAGGCATTGATTTTATTTGAAAATTCACCTTGTAAGGACTTTAACGCCGAGCGAGCAGCTTGTTCGGATGTCGCATCAATTAAATCGGCAATCGCCTCAGCCTGAGCAAGGTCTAATTTATCATTTAAAAACGCCTGCTCAGAAAACTCGCCCGGCCGTGCCAAACGAACGCCCTCAATTTGCAAAATACGTTTTAGTAATAAATCAAGGACAACTTGTCCGCCATGCCCTTGCAATTCCAATACATCTTCACCGGTAAAAGAATTCGGTGCTTTAAAATAAAGGGCAATACCTTGATCTAATACCGTTCCATCAACATCTTTGAAAGGTAAATAGTCCGCCATACGCGGTTTGGGACATTTCCCCAATATGTCGTACGCAACTTCGCCCGCTAAAGGTCCGGAAACTCTTAAAATCCCAATGCCACCCCGTCCCGGTGCGGTGGCTTGTGCAACGATTGTTTCTTTCATAAAAACTCTTTTAAAATGACCGCACTTTTATACGGTTTAAAATACAATAGGGCGTATGCTATACGCCCTTAGAGACATCATCAATACCCAATGATGGAAAAAGGCACCTTCCGATGCCTTTTCATATAATTAGGGGTTATTTTTTACGGGAATGTAATCCTTTTTTCTCTAACCCACGGTAAATCAGTTGCTGCTGTACAATAGTGATTAGGTTAGATACTAACCAATATAACACTAAGCCTGACGGGAACCAGAGGAAGAAGAACATAAAGATCAACGGCATAAAATTCATTACTTTTTGTTGCATTGGATCAGCCACAGGTGTCGGAGACATTTTTTGCAACAAATACATAGAAATCCCCATTAAGATCGGCAGAATGTAATACGGATCTTGCGCAGACAAATCTTGAATCCAGCCAAAGAATGGCGCATGACGAAGTTCAACTGCCTCCATAAATGTCCAATATAACGCAATGAAAATCGGCATTTGCAGAAGAATTGGTAAACAGCCGCCTAGCGGATTCACTTTTTCCTCTTTATAGAGTTTCATCATTTCTTGGCTCATACGTTGACGATCATCACCAAAACGCTCACGCATTTCTTGCATTTTCGGTTGCAACATACGCATTTTTGCCATTGAGGTATATTGTGCTTTTGTGAGTGGATATAGAATCGCCTTAACAACGATAGTTACACAAATAATCGCCAAACCCCAGTTAGAAACGATTCCTTGGATGAAAGTGAGTAACCAGAATAACGGTTTCGCAATAAACCATGCCCAACCATAATCAACGGTTAAGTCTAAGTTATTTGCCACTTTTGCCATATCATTTTGAAGTTTAGGACCTGTCCATAATGAACTGGAAATCGTTTCTTGTGCACCTGCCGGAATAGTGACAATCGGACCACGGTAACCTATTGATGCCACATTATTTTTTGTATCAGTGAGGGTATAAAGTTGATTATCCACATCCTGATTCGGAATCCATGCAGAAACAAAGTAATGCTGTAATACAGCAACCCAACCTGCTTTGGTACTAATAGAAAGATTCGCATCTTTCATATCAGAGAAACTGTATTTTTTATAATTAGTTTCTGATGAAGAATAAGCACCACCGGTATAAGTTGGCATAGCTACATTGCCACTACTTTCCACTAATGTATGTTTTAATTGACCATAAGGCTCTACTTCAATAGTTTCACCGCTTTGGTTATTGATTTTATAATCAACCCCAAGATCATAACTACCGCGTTTTAACACAAACACTTTTTGATAGGTTACCCCATCTTTTTCAAAAATTAATGGAACAGAAAGGGAATCTTGTCCTTCGGCTAATTTGAAATTATCGCCCTCAATTTGATATTGCGCACGACCGGATTTGGTATCAATCCCATTTTTACCAATCAAGCCACTTTGTGCGATATAAATATGTTCCGGAGAATCTTTTAGCAACACAAATGGTGTCTTAGAATCTAGCTCCGCATCATATTTTAAGAGTTCAGAACTCACTACATCACCGCCTAGGGTATCTACTTTTAGACGTAGAACATCATTTTCAAGGGTGATAATGCGACCTTTAACCGCTGAATCAGGGGCAATTTGTGTTGATGAAGAGGAACTTGCAGGTACATCTGAAGTAATTGAAGTTGTTTGCTCAGCTACCGGAGGCGGATTTTTATCCATTTGCCACTGCTGATAAACAAGGAAAGAAATAAACATTAGCGCTAACACTAACAGGCTACGTCTTGAGTCCATTATTTTTTCTCATCGTTATTATTGGTTTTGGGTGGAACCGGATCGAATCCACCCTCGTTCAAGGGGTGACATTTTAATACACGTTTTAGTGTAAGCCAACCACCTTTTAACAATCCATGTGTTTTTAACGCTTCAATGCCATAGCACGAACAAGTAGGAACAAATCGACAACGCGGACCGATCAAAGGACTGATCGTCATTTGATAAATTCGGATTAAACCAACTAGGATTTTTGAGCCAAACGAATGTGTCGCTGCCATAATTTTTCCAGCGTTTGACGAAATGTAGCGTTATCAAGCTTCGCAATTCCACCTTTTGCTACAAAAACAAAATCACAGGCAGGTAACTGATGCTGATACAAACGAAAACTTTCACGCACTAAACGTTTAATTCGATTACGATCATGCGCACGTTTCAAATGTTTTTTAGCGACAGTTAAACCCAAGCGGGGATGTTCAAGATGATTTTTTCTGGCGAGGATAGTCAGTTCAGGCGTACTAGCTCGAAACGGTTGTTCAAAGACATTTTTGAATTGAAGGGGAGTTAACAAACGTAACTCCCTAGAAAAGTTTAGTTTAACCACTAAGAATTAGCGATTATGCAGATAAACTTTTACGACCTTTAGCACGACGACGAGCTAAAACTTGACGGCCATTTTTAGTTGCCATGCGAGCACGAAAACCGTGAGTACGGCTGCGTTTTAATACAGAAGGTTGAAATGTACGTTTCATTTTAATTTACCTAAATCTAAAATGTTTACTGTTTTGAATCCAAAACAAACAAGGGTTATAAAAAATAGGACGTAATTCTAATCATAAATCAGCTGTTCGTCAAACTAAGAAAGGGAATTTTTACAAAACAACCTTTCATTTCTTCAAAAATCTCCGAAATCGTACGTGATCCAAATAAAATATCCAACCACCTTAATTTAGTATTGAGTTTTCCCTTCATTGGAGAAGATTTTTTGTCGAGATTATTGTAGAATCTCTAAAAATTTTTGGTCGTACTATCGTATCACTAATTCCATTATAAATAGAAAAAGCAGCATTGAGGATAGTTTATCGTGAGTCTCTCTAATCTTTGGCAAGATTGCCTTTCTCAACTACAAGATCAAGTTTCCGCTACTGATTTAAGCACTTGGCTTCGTCCATTGCAGGCTGATACTGTGTCTCAAGATAAAATCGTACTCTATGCTTCAAATATGTTTGTAAAAGGTTGGGTTGAAACTCATTACCTTAAACAAATTCATCAAATTTGCCAAACACTTTCACAAAATCCCAATTTGCAAATTATCCTTAAAGAAGGAGTGAAACCTACACCTCAAGCGGTAATCAAGCCAACCATGCAATCAGCAGAAAGTGCGGTCAATTCCTATGATAAACCTGAAATAGAAAAACCGCTGAAATTCGACTCACATCTGAATACCAAACATGTATTTGAAAACTTTGTTGAAGGTAAATCAAACCAATTAGCCCGCGCAGTCGGACAAAAATTGGCACAAGCCCCCGGTGAAGCCACAGCCAATCCCTTCTTTTTGTATGGAGGAACCGGGCTAGGAAAAACCCACTTACTGCACGCTATTGGTAACGGTATCTTGGCAAATAAACCCAATGCTCGGGTACTATATATTCACGCCAACAATTTTATGCAACACATGGTAAAAGCGATGCGTGACAACAATATGGAGCAATTCAAAAAATTCTATCGTTCACTTGATGCCCTTTTAGTAGATGATATTCAGTTTTTTGCTGAAAAAGAAAAAACCCAGGAAGAATTCTTCCATATTTTCAATAACTTATTTGAAACCGGTCGCCAAATTATTTTAACCTCTGACCGTTACCCTAAAGAAATTGAGAAAATTGAAGAGCGGTTAAAATCCCGTTTTGGTTGGGGATTAACCACCGCAATCGAACCACCTGACTTAGAAACCCGCGTGGCGATATTATTGAAAAAAGCAGAAGAACATCAAATGTACTTGCCGGAAGAAGTGGCATTTTTTATCGCTCAACGTTTACGCACGAATGTACGCGAACTGGAGGGTGCGCTCAATCGCGTGAAAGCAATGCAAGATTTTAAAGGCGGTGAAATTAATATTGATTTTGTACGTGATACCCTAAAAGATATTCTTGCTTTACAAGAACGTCTCGTGACCATTGATAATATTCAAAAAACTGTGGCGGAATACTATCGGATTAAAGTATCGGATTTAAAATCCAAAAGTCGTCAACGTTCAGTAACACGTCCCCGCCAAATCGCCATGGCACTGGCAAAAGAATTAACCAACCGTAGTTTGCCGGAAATTGGTCGGGCTTTTGATCGGGATCATACCACTGTATTGAACGCCTGCCGTGAAGTGCCGAAATTTCGTGAAAAAGATAACAGTATTCAAGAAGATTGGGCGAATTTAATTCGCACCTTATCTGCATAAGGAGCCATCATGCAATTTAGTATTTCTAGAGAAAATCTCTTAAAACCGTTACAACAAGTTTGTGGCGTATTAAGCAGTCGTCCAAATATTCCAGTATTGAATAATGTATTACTTCAAATCGAAGATAACCGTTTAACCATTACCGGTACAGATTTAGAGGTGGAACTTTCAACGCAAACTCAGCTTTCGTCTTCTACAACAAATGGTAACTTCACTATTCCGGCAAAAAAATTCTTAGATATTTGCCGCACGCTGTCTGACGAATTTGAAATTACCGTGACTTTTGAAGAAGATCGCGCCATTGTGCAATCGGGCAGAAGTAAATTTAATCTCACCACACTACCCGCAGAAGAATATCCAAATTTAACAGATTGGCAATCGGAGGTCGATTTTGCCTTACCGCAAAATACCTTACGTCGCTTAATTGAAGCCACTCAATTTTCGATGGCGAACCAAGATGCACGCTATTTTTTAAATGGTATGAAATTTGAAACGGAAGGTAACTTACTGCGCACCGTCGCAACGGATGGACACCGTTTGGCCGTTTGCACCATAGCACTTGAGCAAGAGTTACAAAATCATGCGGTCATTTTGCCGCGTAAAGGGGTGTTAGAATTAAATCGCCTATTGGAGAGCACTGAAGAACCCGCTCGTTTACAAATTGGCACAAATAATCTTCGTATTCACCTCAATCATATTACCTTCACATCAAAATTAATTGATGGTCGCTTTCCGGATTATCGCCGTGTATTGCCACGTAATGCCACCAAAATAGTGGAAGGAAATTGGGATGCCTTAAAACAAGCTTTTGTTCGTGCCTCTATTCTTTCCAATGAGCGTGTACGTAGCGTACGTTTAAATTTAACTGAAAACCAACTTAAAATCACTGCCTCCAACCCTGAACACGAAGTGGCGGAAGAAATTGTTGATGTCGTGTATTCCGGTGAAGAATTAGAAGTCGGTTTCAACGTGACTTACATTTTAGACGTACTTAACGCCCTCAAGTGTCAACAAGTTCGTATTCGACTAACCGATGCGTCCTCTAGCTGCTTAATTGAAAACTGTGAAGATAACAGCAGCGAATATGTGATTATGCCAATGCGTCTATAAGATGGCAATTTCCCGTTTACTGATTGAAAAATTTAGAAATTTAAATGCCGTCGATCTTGAATTAGATTGCAGCTTTAACTTTTTGATCGGCAATAATGGAAGCGGAAAAACCAGTCTTTTAGAGGCAATTTTCTATTTAGGACACGGGCGCTCCTTCAAAAGTGCGGTCACAAATCGCATCATTTCTTATGATGAACCCCATTTTACCCTGTTTGGAAATATTCAAGAAAACCAACATCAGTGGTCAATAGGATTACAAAAACTTCGCCAAGGCAACACAATTGTTAAAATCAACGGTGAAGACGGAAATAAAATTTCCGATCTTGCTCACTTGCTCCCCATGCAACTTATCACCCCGGAAGGTTTAACCTTGCTTAATGGCGGACCAAGCTATCGCCGCGCATTTTTAGATTGGGGCTTGTTTCATCATCATGCTCATTTTCATTCTGCTTGGCGTAACCTAAATCGTTTATTAAAACAACGCAATGCAGCACTCACTCAACATCAACCCTATGCCGCAATAAAAATCTGGGATATTGAATTATCAAAACTTGCGCACGATGTCAGTAATTGGCGTGCAGAGTATGCGGAAGCTTTACGTACAGATATTGAAAAAACCTGCCAACTTTTTTTACCGGAATTAGAAATTAGTGTTGTTTTTCAGCAAGGTTGGGATAAAAACACTGAATATGGTGATTTACTGGAACAAAATTTTGAGCGGGATAAAGCCCTTGGCTATACTTTTTCCGGTCCACAAAAAGCAGATTTTCGTTTTAAAGCGAATGGATTACCCGTAGAAGATGTACTTTCTCGTGGACAATTAAAATTGCTGATGTGTGCCTTACGTCTCGCCCAAGGCGAACATTTAATGAAAGAAAAACAACGCCATTGTATTTTCTTAGTTGATGATTTCGCTTCGGAATTAGATCCATTTAAACGTGAATTGCTTGCCGAACGTTTACAACAAAGTGGATCACAAGTATTTGTGACGGCAATTACACAGAAACAGCTTAAAGAGATGAAAGCGGAAACAGGAAGATTATTTGAAGTAAAAGATGGTGTTATTTCTCCACTTGAAAAACAAATCAATTGGTAATTTAACAAGACCTAAACTATCAATAATTAGCTCATCCATCAATTCAAAAAGTTAAGCAAAAAACGAAAGAATTTAATCTTCATAAAAAAGCCCGCAAAGTGCGGGCTTTTTTTTACTCATATTCCTCTAGCCACTTTAACAAAATCGCTTCAAGAATTGCCTCATTCGATTTTTGTGGATCATCATCAAAATCTTCCAGTTCACAAATCCATTGATGTAAATCCGTAAAACGTACTGTTTTAGGATCAAGATCAGGGTTGCGATCATACAATTCTTCTGCAATAAGTTGTGAATCCGTCCATTTCATTAGTGAGCCGCCTCATTCGCATGATTAAGATTATATTTTGGAATTTCCACCACTAAATCTTCCTCTCCCACGATACACTGGCAAGAAAGACGGCTCTCCATTTCCAAACCCCATGCTTTATCCAGCATATCTTCTTCTTGATCACTGGTTTCGTTTAAAGAATCAAATCCTTCACGAATAACCACATGGCAAGTCGTGCAAGCGCAAGAGCCATCACAAGCGTGATGAATCTCTACCCCCGCATTATGTGCCACTTCTAACAAGTTATCACCGGCAGCTGCATCCACCACCATACCTTCCGGGCAAAATTCTTCATTTGGTAAAAAAATCACTTTTGGCATAATACTTTCCTCAAATCTCAATGATTAAAAAACAGCCTATTTTAAATAAAATTAAAACTCATCTAAATTTAACCGCACTTTTCTTTACAATTTTTCCATATCCGATACGTTCTTACCGGTTAAAGCGCGATTAATGCTCGCATTCATTCGTCTTGCAGCAAATTCTTGCGTGGCGGCATCTAAGTCTTTAATGCCCTGTGCGATGGCATGACGATCACTCCCCTGTTTCACCTCCATCAATTGTTTCAACACCGCTTCAATATGATGAAATTCTTCAATGCTAAGCAACGCTGAACCATCTGCCTGTAATGCCACAATCACACTCTCAATCACACGATCAGCTTCCACACGTTGCTCCGCCAATTCACGAGCCTGTAAATCTTCTTGTGCATGGTCAAAGGAAGATTTGATCATCGCCGTCACTTCCTCATCGGTTAAACCATAAGAAGGCTTAATTTGAATTGATGCTTGCACTTTGGTGGATTTTTCCATCGCAGTGACACTTAATAAACCATCGGCATCTACTTGGTAGGTCACACGAATATGTGCCGCACCCGCTGCCATTGGCGGAATGCCGCGTAAGGTGAAACGTCCAAGTGAACGACAATCCGCCACCAATTCACGCTCACCTTGCACCACATGTACGCTCATTGCTGTTTGACCGTCTTTAAAGGTGGTAAATTCTTGCGCTCGAGCAACGGGAATAGTGGTATTGCGTGGAATAATTTTTTCCACCAAACCGCCCATGGTTTCAATACCGAGTGAAAGTGGCACCACATCAAGCAATAGCATATTGGCATCGGTTTTATTGCCGACTAAAATATCCGCTTGAATCGCCGCCCCAAGCGCCACTACTTTATCCGGATCGATAGAAGTGAGTGGCGTTTTGCCAAAAAATTCACCCACTTGCTCACGAACATAGGGTACTCGTGTTGAACCGCCTACCATCACCACTTCTTGAACTTCATTCACATCAACATTGGCATCTTTTAATGCTCGGCGACAAGCGAGTAACGAACGTTTTACGAGCGGATAAATCAGTTCATTGAATTGGTCACGAGTGATTGTCGTAGAAAAATCTTGCCAAGAAATGACCGCACTTCCAGCTTGACTTAAGGCAACTTTCGCTTGAGCGGCAAGGGTTAACAGTTCACGTTGTTGATTGACATTTTGTGGTTGGAATTGTGTTTGTTTTATAACCCAATCAGCAATACAATGATCGAAATCATCGCCCCCTAAAGCCGTATCACCACCGGTTGCAAGGACTTCAAATACCCCTTTCGATAAACGTAGGATAGAAATATCAAAGGTTCCGCCACCTAAATCATAAACTGCAATGATCCCTTCTTTGCCGCTATCTAAACCGTACGCCACTGCGGCAGCTGTGGGTTCATTCAATAAACGTAATACATTCAACCCCGCCAAACGTGCCGCATCTTTCGTGCTTTGGCGTTGGGCATCATCAAAATAGGCAGGAACCGTAATCACAACCCCTGATAGTTCCCCACCAAGGCGTTGTTCTGCAATATGGTTCAAATGTGCCAAAATATCGGCTGACACTTCCACCGGACTTTTTTTCCCTTGGTTTGTGAGAAGCAACGGCAAGCCATTTTCACTCGCCACAAAATCATAAGGCATGGTGGGATAACGAGTCTGCACATCGGTTAAACTTCGTCCGATTAAGCGTTTAGCAGAAATTATCGTATTTTTAGGATCAATTGAGGCTTGCGCAAAAGCTTCTACCCCGACTTGTTTTTCCTTTTTTCCATACTGCACAACGGAAGGTATGAGGCTGCGTTCTTGCTCATCATTTAAAATCACAGCTTGACCGCTTCTCACCGCAGCAATCAAGGAATTGGTTGTCCCCAAATCAATCCCTACCGCTAAACGATGTTGATGAGGTGCGGCTGTTTGGCCGGGTTCTGAAATCTGTAATAATGCCATAATATTTCTTTTCTATTTCAATCAGTTATGCCACAGAATAAGCCATTTCAAATTTATCTTTTTCAACGAAACAAGCGTGATAATGGGTTTCAATATTCACTTCACGTTTTTGGCGTTGATCCATTGCCATGGCTTTTTCTTCATTTAAATCCGGGGTGAAAACAAACACTTGATTGCCATCAAGTTGTTTCACCTCTTCTTGCCAATTTTGCCAAAATAAGCCTTGGTAGAAGGCATCCAGATCGCCATTTAACGCCCAAGCCAAAAATTCCGTATAAGTAAAATTCAAATTATGCCAAACCAAATCCTTTGGTGAAAAATAATAGATTTTACCGAGATTTTCCCCTAAAGAACCACCATTTAACGCAAAATAGCCTCCAATCACGTCATCGGCCACCAATAAATATTGCGGCTTTTCCCCTGATTCCTTGAAAGATTTACTAAAATTCCAATCCATCAATCCTCGTGGTAATTGAAAACTACCGGAACCTAAAATGCGTAGCCAACCATGATGAATAAGAATACCGCCTGTTTCATAAATCACCGCTCCCATCGGGGATGAGGTGGGCATTTGCATCGTAAACAGTTCACGTTCGGCACTAGGCTGATCTTTCTTAATCACTCGACAATGATTACGAGCCTGTTCAATCCATTGGGAAAGTGTTGGCCAAGCAGAAGATTGCGGCGAAATGAGTTGTTCAAGAGTTTGCATAATCGGGATTACATCATTAAAAGTGCGGTCAATTTCACCGCACTTTATTATTCAAAAAAGCGTTCTTCTACACGCTCAATTTCTTCTGTGAGTTTGCGTGTAAAGCGTAATTTATCACAAAGTTGTGTAGTTTTGGCCCACTGTTGGGCTTGGATACTATGAGAAAGTGCGGTCAATAATTGCTGTGTTTCTTGACGAATGTCCCTTGCCAACGCATCCAATGCTTGTTCATCTTTTTGGCTTTCTACATTTTCCAATTGCTCGCGCCATTGTAACTGCTGCATTAAAAACGCCACATCTTGTGTACTTTTTTGTTCAATATCTTGCTGTTCACACAAATTAAGCGCAACAATCGCTTCCGCTCTAAGAATCGGATCTTTTAACGTTTTTAAGGCATCATTCACTTCTGTCGATTTTTGCATCGCTATTCTCTGCTCTGCGGCACTTGCAGCAACGAAATTATCAGGATGCAAGGCTTTTTGTAATTCCAAATAACGTGCATTTAACGCTTGCGTATCTAGTTGGAAATCAACAGGTAAATCAAAAATTTCAAAGGGGTTTAACATTATCTTTCAACTCAACATTACACGTGGAAACTTTCACCGCAACCACAGGATTCTTTCACATTCGGATTGTTATATTTAAAGCCTTCGTTCAAACCTTCTTTGACATAATCCAATTCAATGCCGTTGAGATAGACTAAACTTTTCGGATCAATAATCACCTTCACGCCATGTTGTTCAAAGACTTGATCTTCTTCATTTAAGACATCGACAAATTCCAATACATAGGCTAAACCTGAACATCCTGATGTCTTCACCCCCAGACGCAAGCCGATACCTTTTCCGCGATTATCTAAAAAAGCTTTCACGCGTTGAGCGGCTTTTTCTGTTAATGTAATACTCATTCTTCCCCCGAGAGATCAGTAAAAGTGCGGTCAAAAACAACCGCACTTTTTTATTTATTCACCTTGCTTTGCTTTATAATCGGCAATCGCTGCTTTTATCGCATCCTCAGCTAAAATCGAACAGTGAACTTTTACTGGTGGTAATTCTAACTCTTCCGCAATTTGGCTGTTTTTAATTGCCCCAGCTTCCTCTAAAGATTTACCTTTAACCCACTCGGTAATCAATGAGCTTGATGCAATCGCAGAGCCACAACCGTAGGTTTTAAATTTTGCATCTTCGATAATGCCGTTATCATTGACTTTAATTTGTAACTGCATCACGTCACCACAAGCCGGTGCTCCTACCATTCCGGTACCGACAGAACTGTCCTTTTTGTCCATTGATCCCACATTACGTGGATTTTCATAATGATCGATTACTTTTTCACTATAAGCCATTTTAACTTTCCTTTTCTAAATTCTGATAAAAAACTATCCTTCACCCATTTCAGAGGGTAATGAGATATTAGTGGGCAGACCACTCAATCGTGTTAAGGTCAATACCTTCTTTAAACATATCCCATAATGGGGATAGCTCACGTAATTTTTCAACCGCATTTTTGACTAAATTAACGGTATAATCAATTTCTTCTTCAGTGGTATAACGACCCAGAGTAAAACGAATTGAGCTGTGCGCTAATTCATCGTTCAAACCTAATGCTCTCAATACATAAGATGGCTCAAGACTTGCAGAAGTACAAGCAGAACCGGATGAGACCGCAATGTCACGTAATGACATCATTAATGATTCACCTTCTACATAGTTAAAACTGATGTTTAAATTATTATCCAGACGATGTTCCATAGAACCATTAACATAGGTTTCTTCAATATCTTTCAAGCCGTTATATAAACGATCACGAAGGGCTTTTAAACGTGGCATTTCTGTTGCCATTTCTTCTTTCGCAATACGATAGGCTTCACCCATACCCACAATTTGATGAACAGGTAATGTACCTGAACGCATACCACGTTCGTGACCACCACCATGAATAATCGCTTCTAAACGGACACGAGGTTTACGGCGAACATATAACGCACCAATACCTTTTGGTCCATAAAGTTTATGGCTAGACATTGACATCAAATCCACCGGTAATTCGGCAAGATTAATTGCTACTTTCCCGACACTTTGCGTTGCATCAACATGGAAAAGGGTTTTATTTGCACGACAAAGCTCACCAATCGCCTTAATATCTTGAATCACACCAATTTCATTATTGGCGTGCATAATTGAAACCAAAATAGTATCAGGACGAAGTGCCGCTTTGAATTTTTCTAAATCCACTAAACCATCAGATTCCGGTGATAAATAAGTGACTTCAAACCCTTCACGCTCCAATTGACGGCAAGTATCTAATACTGCCTTGTGTTCGGTTTTGCAAGTAATAATATGTTTACCTTTGGTTTGATAAAAATGTGCCACACCTTTAATCGCCAAATTATCCGATTCCGTTGCACCGGATGTAAACACAATTTCACGAGAATCAGCACCAATTAAATCGGCAATTTGATTACGTGCAATATCCACAGCTTCTTCTGCTTGCCAACCAAATTTATGTGAGCGTGAAGCCGGATTTCCGAAGGTGCCCTCAATGGTTAAAAATTCCATCATTTTTTTAGCGACTCGTTCATCTACTGGACAAGTTGCCGCATAATCCAAATAAATAGGTAATTTCATTTTCACTCCTAAAAATCATTCCAAATTTGACCGCACATAAAATGTGCAACTACTTTCCTTTTATGGATTCATTAATACTAAATTTTCAAAATCATGATGCGATGAATGCTTTTGACTACGCTTACTGACAAGTTCTGCCAAGGTAATTTCATTCAAGAAACTTTCAATACGATTACTGAGATCCTCCCAAAGAGCATGAGTTAAGCACTCTTTTCCATTTTGACAGTTTCCTCTACCTAAACATTTAGTCACATGGATATTCTCGTTTACGGCAGAAATAATCATGCCTACAGAAATTTTATCACTTGATAAGCCAAGTCTATACCCCCCACCCGGTCCACGGACGCTTTTCACTAATCCGTCACGACGCAATTTAGCAAAAAGCTGTTCTAGATATGATAATGAAATATTTTGACGTTCAGAAATATCAGCAAGACTCACCGGGCCAGATTCTGCATTTAATGCGATATCTAGCACCGCGGTCACCGCATAACGTCCCTTTGAGGTAAGTTTCATAAAGTTTCCTTAAAATTGCGCTAATGTTTACATATCCGACCAAAATAATCAACTATCTATCTTGGGCAAACTTAACCGTTTTTCAACCGCACTTAGCATACCGCGCAGAATATTGAGTTCATTTTTTTCTATATTTGCACGATTGTATAAACGTCTCAGTTTCTGCATTACACCTTGATTTTGAATAAATCCGAGAGATTGATACAGCTGTTCAGTATGATTAAAAAAATACTCCATCTCTTGAACTGTCACTGACTGACTTTCTGCCGCCTTTTCTGGAAAAGTCAAAGTAGCATTACAGTGTTTCATCGAATTCGCCATACGCAACTCATAACTAACAAGTTGGACTGCCATTGCCAAATTTAATGAAGAATAATCAGGATTAGCCGGAATCGTTAAGTGATAATGGCATTTAATTAATTCATCGTTGTGCAAACCGACACGCTCTCTCCCAAAAACAATGGCCACTTTACCTTGGTGTTTTACCACTTTTTCTGCACATTCTCTTGGTTCAATTAATGTACTCTGTAAGTGACGCAAACGTGCACTTGTTCCAATCACTAAAGAACAATCGGCCACAGCCTCATCAAAACTTGATACTATTTTTGCATTCTTAACAATATCAGCCGCTCCAGCAGCAAGTGCAATAGATTGCTCATCAACGGCTTTAGGAGAAACAAGGCATAACTGAGAAAGCCCCATTGTTTTCATTGCTCTTGCTGAAGATCCAATATTCCCACTATGTGAGGTTTCAATGAGAACTATTCGGATACGATCAAACATTATGCTTTATTACCTGATTAAATACTTGGGGTATTTTATCATAATAACCTTTAATTTAAGTCAAGAATTTCCTTATTTTAAAAATAAAGATTACTTATCAATAAATAAACCAGGTGGCAAAACCAAGTGCGGAAAGAACTATAACTTGCTTATGATCTCTGGAAATATAAATGTGAGTTGGTGGGTCGTGAAGGATTCGAACCTTCGACCAACGGATTAAAAGTCCGCTGCTCTACCGACTGAGCTAACGACCCATATATGATGCTTAAGAACTATATGGAAGTGGTGGGTCGTGAAGGATTCGAACCTTCGACCAACGGATTAAAAGTCCGCTGCTCTACCGACTGAGCTAACGACCCACATCATCTGTAACAGAGGCGTATATTACTGATTTTATTTTTCTGCGCAAGAAAAATTTTTCTGTTTTTTATTAATTGATGGAATAGTCATCAATTTTTCGAAAAATAAACGATAAAAATTCAAAAGGTAGAGACTTAAGCCCCTACCTTTAGAAAATCAAACTTATCTAAAATTAGTATGCTAATACAGCACGACGATTTTTAGAGTATGCAGCTTCATCATGACCTAATACTGCAGGTTTTTCTTCGCCATAAGAAACAGTTGAAACTTTGCTACCTTCTACGCCTTTACCCGCTAAGAAAGATTTAACTGCGTCTGCACGACGTTGACCTAAAGCGATATTATACTCAGGCGTACCGCGTTCGTCAGTGTTACCTTCAACAATCACTTTTGATGCAGGAGTTGCATTTAAGTATGCAGCATGTGCATCTAAGATTTGAACATACTCACCTTCGATATTATATTTGTCAAAACCGAAATATACTGTGTTGTAACGTTGTTGAAGATCTTCAACAGAATAACCACCGAAAGTTTGACCGTTTGTTGCAGCACCGTTGCCAGCCGCATCGTTGCTAGAGGAACTACATGCTGCTAATGCAGCTACAGAACCTGCAACTAATAATGATTTAACAAATTTGTTCATTAGATTCTCCTAATCACATTTTTATTTAGTTAAATATGGAGACCAAGCTGGAAATTTTACTTGGCCATTACTTCCTGGAAGACTCGCCTTAAAGCGACCATCTGCAGAAACTAATTGTAGCACCTTTCCTAATCCTTGGGTAGAACTATAAATAATCATAATTCCATTCGGGGAAATACTCGGACTTTCACCTAGGAAAGATGTACTTAAAACTTCGGAAGCACCAGTTGCAAGATCCTGTTTAACCACATTGTTGTTACCATTGATCATAACAAGCGTTTTACCATCAGCACTAATTTGAGCACTACCACGACCACCCACTAAAGATGCTCCACCACCGTTTGCACTCATACGATAAACTTGAGGTGAACCGCCTCTATCCGAAGTAAATAAAATTGAACTGCCATCCGGCGACCATGATGGCTCAGTGTTATTACCTGTCCCACGAGTTAATTGTGTCGGCGTTCCACCGTTTGAACTCATCACATAAATATTTAATGTCCCGTCTTGTGACGAAGCAAAGGCTAAACGGGAACCATCTGGTGAAAATGCCGGAGCACCATTATGGCCTGAAAATGAAGCAACAACTTTACGTGCGCCGGAACCTAAATCCTGAACGACTAATTGTGATTTTCTATTTTCAAACGAAACATATGCCAAACGTTTACCATCTGGCGACCATGCCGGAGACATAATTGGTTGAGAGCTACGATTCACTACAAATTGATTATAACCATCGTAGTCTGCTACACGTACTTCATAAGGTTGTGAGCCTCCATTTTTTTGTACCACGTAGGCAATACGTGTTCTAAAAGCGCCACGAATAGCTGTCAATTTTTCAAATACTTCATCACTTACAGTATGTGCACCATAACGTAACCACTTATTTGTCACAGTATAGCTGTTTTGGGCAAGCACTGAGCCCGCATTACCTGATGCCCCAACCGTATCAACAAGCTGATAAGAAATATTATAACCACTACCGGTTGCGGTTACTTGTCCGACAACTACTGCATCAATACCTAAAGCACTCCAAGCTTCCGGATTGACTTCAGAGGCTGAAGTCGGTTTTTGAGGCATTTGAGCCACCGGAATCGGATTAAATTTACCACTATTACGTAAATCATCCGCAACAATTTTTCCAATATCTTCCGGAGCAGACCCTGCAAATGGCACGACTGCAATGGGACGAGCACCATCAACACCTTCATCAATCACAATACGAACTTCATCTTCTGCAACAGCATTACCTACGAAAGCAAGAACGATTGTAAATACGCCTACAAGCTTTTTAATTAATTTCATTTTGTTACCTTTGAGTAAACTGATTAATACTTTCCAAAAATTAATTACTTAATATCAAAATCAATAATTGGTGCTTTATATTTATTGTACACAGCATCAGACGGTGCAGCAGGAACTTTTTTTGTTCTTGCGACAGCACTTAACGCAGCTGTACAAATATCCTCTGGACCTGATACTTTTTGATATCCCAAAATCGTACCATCTCTGCCTAACTGAATTTTGATACGGCAAACTTTACCAGCAAAACTAGGATCTTTTAAGAAACGACGCTGAATTTCTCTTTTAATGACACCAGCATACTGATCACCCACTTTGCCTCCGTCACCAGCGCCTAATCCGGCTCCACTGCCTTGCGAGCCTCCTTTATTGGCATTACCGCCTTTAGAAGCACTACCGCCACCAATATTACCGCCATTCATGAAATCATCTAAAGCAGCCTGATCTGCCTTACGTCTTGCAGCAGCTTCCGCAGCCGCTTTCGCTTCTGCTGCAGCCCTCGCTTTAGCCTCCGCATCAGCTTTCGCTTTTGCCTCGGCTTTAGCTTTTGCCTCAGCTTTAGCTTTTGCCTCAGCTTTTGCTTTCGCCTCTGCTTCCGCTTTTGCTTTTGCCTCGGCTGCAGCCTTCGCCTTCGCTTCTAATTCGGATTTTTGTTTTTCTTCTGCTTGTTTTTTAGCTTTTTCTTCAGCCTGTTTTTTTGCTCTTTCTACAGCAGCCTTCTCGGCTTTTGCTTTCGCTTCTTCTTCCGCCTGTTTTGCCACAGCCGCTAAACGTTTGGCCTCTGCTTCTGCTTTTAACTTGGCTGCCTCAGCCATTTGTTTTGCCTTAGCCTCTTCTGCCTGCTTTTTTAAGGCTTCCTGACGGGCTATTTCTAGCTGCTTTTGTTTTTCCGCCGCTTCTTGTTGTTTCTGACGTTCAATTTCCTTTTGACGTTGAATTTCCTGCTGGCGTTTTAGTTCTTCCTGTTTAGCAATTTCTTGTTGACGAACGTCCTCTTGTTCCACCGTCGGTTTCTCCTCAACAACAGGCTCTGGCTTTTTCTGCTTATCGGCTTGGCCTTTTTTTTGTTGTTGGATACGCCCCCATTCCTGAGCAGCATTCCCCGTGTCAACCATGACAGCGCCTAACGCATCACCGTCACCTTCACCACCGCCCATAATCTCAACAGTTTGATAGAAAGAACTCCAAATCAACAATCCGAACAAGGCAAGGTGCATGAGGATCGAAATGACAAATGCATTCGCTCCCTTTTTCTGTCGATTATTCTGCACGTTTTACCTACTTTATTAAATTGGGTTTGTCATTAAACCAACTGATTTAATACCTGCCAGATGAAGCAAATTCAACGCTTTAATGACTTCTTCATAAGGCACTTCTTTTGCCCCCCCAACGAGGAACATCGTATTATTATCTTTATCAAATTCCTGCTTTGATAATTGTGTCACCATTTCTTCCGTTAAACCTTCTTGACGATCACCCGCAATAGAAAGCGTATATTGACCGACACCGGAAACTTCTAAAATAACAGGCGTTTTATCTTCATTCGATACATTTTGACTTTGTACTGAATCGGGAAGTTCAACTTGCACACTTTGGCTAATGATCGGCGCAGTTGCCATAAAAATCAATACAAGAACAAGCAAAACGTCCAAAAATGGGACAATATTAATTTCGGATTTAATCTCTTTACGTGAGCGACGAGCCATATTTTCCTCTAAAACTTCGCTAAAAATGACCGCACTTCAAAAAGTGCGGTTGATTTTCCTGTTACTTTTAATGGGAATGTGGTGCTTTACCAAAGGCTTGGCGATGTAAAATTGTGGTAAATTCATCTATAAAATTACCATAATTTTGCTCAATTGCATTCACCCGTAAACTTAAACGGTTATACGCCATCACAGCAGGAATCGCCGCAAATAAGCCAATTGCAGTAGCAATCAATGCTTCCGCGATACCCGGCGCAACCATTTGTAAGGTGGCTTGTTTCGCACCGCTTAACGCCATAAATGCGTGCATAATTCCCCAAACTGTACCAAATAATCCGATATAAGGACTAACCGAAGCAACTGTTGCTAAAAATGGAACGCGGCTTTCAAGCCCTTCAATCTCACGATTCATTGCCAAATTCATCGCACGGGTTGTCCCCTTGATGATCGCTTCTGGCGCATCTGCATTAACTTGTTTTAAACGTGAAAATTCTTTAAATCCTACAAAGAAAATTTGTTCGCTACCGGTTAATACATCTCGGCGATTTGATAAACCTTCGTATAATTTATTAAGATCTTCACCAGACCAAAAACGGTCTTCAAATGTGTTTGCTTCTTTCAACGCACTCGTTAATACACGGCTACGTTGAATAATAATTGCCCACGAAATAATTGAGAATAAAATCAAAATCACAATTACAAGTTGAACAACAATACTTGCTTTTAGAAAAAGATCTAAAAAGTTCAATTCTGCAGTCATTACCTACTCCGAGAAAAGTTATATATTGTCTGAAAAAGCAGCCTTTATTTCAGTTGGAATCGCTGCCGGTTTCATTTTACCTAGATCAACATAGGCTACCTTCACAGTAGCCTTTGATAGAATTACTGCCTCTCGCATCAGTCGTTGCTCAAAAAGAATTGTTGCACCTTTTATTGCAGTAACTTCTGTTTCAACAATAAGATAATCATCCAGTTTTGCCGGAACGCAATAATCAATCGCCATGGATTTGACAACGAATACTGCCCGTTGTTCCTGCAATAATATTTGTTGAGAAAAATTCTGTTTTCTTAAATACTCCGTTCTCGCGCGTTCAAAAAAATGCAAGTAACGTGCGTGATAAACCACACCACCTGCATCCGTATCTTCATAATAAACTCGCACAGGGAAACGAAAGATCCTTGAATCCACTTTATTTTCCTTATTCAACAATCTGAAACTGTGTATTTTAGAGTCAGATTTTACTATTCGCAAGCACTTTCAAATAGGTAAGATCTGATTTATGAATAATGTATGACTATCGCAACTAAAAATGCGAAATAACCAAAATAAGGAAAAAATATCACTTGCCAAAAAGTGCGGTTAATTTCAAAGCCAATTCCATGAATCCATGCACAAACCACTCCCCATAGAATAAAAAGAATCAAAAAAGGGTTGGCTGTTCTTAATTGAGTGGAAAACAAATTAAAATTAAACAAAAAGGCAAGTGTTAATACAATCGCCAAAATAAATGAAAGGGTTCTTAACGAACCCTTATTAACATATTGATAGAGAAATTGAATCATTATTCGTCAAATTGCCCTAAATTTTCTTTGTTTTTTGTGACTTTTACGCTTGCAAAAATTGCTGCCAAAATACCCACTACCCAAATTATATATAACATCTCATATCTCCTTTAGTATAATGAGCTTGTGTTTTCTTCCACAAAGCGTTCATCCAAGCGACCAAACATTTTAAAGTATGACCAAATGGTATAAGCCAAGGAAATAACCACAAATACTAGCGCTAAGAAAAGCATCCAAGTTAGCGTTAATTCGCTAGATGTTGCATCCCACATTAATAAACTTTGTTCCGGATGTGAGCTTGAAGGCATCACAAATGGGAACATAGAAACTGCGGCAGTGATAATCACACCAGCCATAGTTAATGAGGAAAACAAAAATGCAAAGCCACAACGATTTGCTTTTGAGAAAATGACATTCAACAATGCACTCACTACGGCTAGTGCAGGGAAAATCCACAAAATAGGCATTTCATTGAAGTTTCTGAACCATGCGCCGGTTTCAACTGCAACTTCTTTGCCCATAGGGGAAGACGGTGCAAAATGATCAATCGTACTGGTGACGACATAACCATCTTTAAAGTATAACCATACACCCGCAAGAACAAAGGCGATTAAAGTGACAAATGCACCAATTTGAGTAATTGCACGTACACGATCTCTTAATTCAGAGGTGGTTTTCATTTGTAACCAGTTTGCACCATGTGTTACAAGCATTGCTAAGCTAATCACACCACATAATAAGGCAAACGGATTTAACAACGCAAAGAATGAACCAGTATAAGTCACCTGTGCGATTTCATTAAATTCAAATGGAACACCTTGTAATAAGTTACCAAATGCGACACCAAAAACTAATGCGGGAACAAAACCACCGGCAAACAAGCCCCAATCCCACACTGCGCGCCATGTTGGGTTATCAATTTTTGCACGATACTCAAAACCGATTGGACGGAAGAAGAGCGCTGCTAATACCAACACCAGTGCAATGTAGAAACCTGAGAAGGATACCGCATATACAATTGGCCATGCGGCAAACACTGCACCACCGGCAGTTAATAACCAAACTTGGTTACCATCCCAGTGAGGCGCAATGGAGTTAATCATAATACGGCGTTCCACTTCTTTTTTACCTGCAACAGGTAAAAGTGCAGTCACACCCATATCGAATCCGTCAGTTACAGAGAAACCGATCAGCAATACAACAACTAACACCCACCAAATAAAACGTAGAAATTCATAATCAATCATAATTCGTCTCCTGCTTATTTAGATGATTGTTCAAAGTAGTATTTGCCGGTTTTCAACGCACTCGGACCTAAACGCGCATATTTAAACATTAAATACATTTCAACAATGATAAACGCCAAGTAAAGTGCACAGATTAAACCGATAGAGAACCAAAGATCACCTACACCTAAATTTGAAGCAGATACCCCTACCGGTAACACCTCATAAATTGCCCATGGTTGACGACCGTACTCGGCTAAGAACCAACCACATTCAATAGCAATCCAAGGTAAAGGTAAGCTCCATAACAATGCTCTTAGCAACAGTGGACTTTGTGTCACTTTGTTACGTAGATTTTGAACAAACGCACCAAACGCCAAGAATGCGAGTAAACCACCGACCGCAAGCATTGCACGGAATGCCCAGAAGTTAGGACCTACATTTGGAATGGTATCACGAGCAGCTTGTTTAATTTGTTCTTCTGTCGCATCAACAACTTTATCGGTATAGCGTTTTAACAATAAACCAAAACCAAGATCTTTTTTCACTTCTTCAAATTTTGCTTTCGTTTCAGGGTTCACTTGACCCGATGATTTTTTCTCAGCTTTTAATTGAGTGAAAAGATCATAAGCCACAATACCGCTGCGTACTCTTTGCTCATTTAAAGCTTGGAGTTCTTTTAAGCCCATGATTTCTTTATCAAAAGAACGGGTTGCAATAATACCACCAATCATTGGTACACTGATTTCGAAATCATTTTTCATTTCAGCACTATTCGGAATTGCAGCGATGTGAAATGATGCCGGAGCCGGTTGGGTTTCAAATTCAGCTTCCATTGCAGCCAATTTTACCGGTTGAGCTTTACCAATATCATAACCTGACTCATCACCAAGAATTAATACTGAGATAGAAGCAATAAAACCGAAAGTAGCGGCAATAGAGAAAGAACGTTTTGCAAATCCAAGATCACGACCTTTTAACAGGTAGTATGCACTGATTCCCAATACAAAGAATGCACCCGTTACATAACCGGCAGAAAGGGTATGTAAGAATTTACTTTGTGCAACCGGATTTAACCATAAATCCATGAAGCTGGTCATTTCCATACGCACAGTTTCAAAATTGAATTCTGAGGCAACCGGATTTTGCATCCAACCATTTGCAACAAGAATCCACATTGCAGAAAGATTTGAACCAAACGCAACACAGTATGTAGTCAATAAATGTTTACCTTTAGATAAACGATCCCAACCAAAGAAGAATAAACCAACAAATGTTGATTCTAAGAAGAATGCAAGTAATGCTTCAATCGCCAACGGCGCACCGAAAATATCACCTACATAGTGAGAATAGTAAGACCAGTTAGTACCAAATTGGAATTCCATAATGATACCGGTAGTCACCCCAAGGGCAAAGTTAATACCAAATAACTTACCCCAAAATTTTGTCATATCTTTATAGACTTCTTTGCCTGTTACAACATAGGTGGTTTCCATAATCACTAATACGAAAGTCAAACCTAATGTTAAAGGGACAAAAATGAAGTGATATAACGCAGTCAAGGCAAACTGTAAGCGAGAAAGTTCAACAACGTCTAACATCCCAACCTCTTGTAAAATGACAAGCCATTCACTATGATTAATAAAGATTATCCTTTAAATAATCACCCCAAATACCTAATTAAACCATCAGGTCCAATTAAGTAAATACTAAATCACTACACATAATAAATCCTTTTGAGAATTACAATAAAGTGATGAATTATGAAGCAGATAACTCAGAATAGGCACTATTCTACTACTAATCATAAGGATAAAAAACAACAAAAATGTTATCTCGCTCACATTTTTGATATAAACTGGAAAAAAATATTGTTGATTTTCTGATGAAAATCAATTACTCACAAAAAACATTGATTAATATCTAGACATTTACTATATATTTTGCTATTTTCGCCGAGAGTTAGACTTAAATGAATTTAAGACAATTTTACTAAAGGACTTCACGATGAAGAAAATTTCAATGATTTTGACCGCACTTTTTTCAGCGGTATCATTTTCAGCAATTGCAGCACCACATAAATCTAATGAAATTCTTCCCCAATGTGCTCAATTATTTAAAGAAACAGAAAATTTAATCATTCAAGCAGAAAAACAACCTGGCACACATACACAGGTGAGTAAAATTAAAAATAAACTCAATCAAAGTAAAAAACAAATTCTTGAAATGGAGCTCGCCACCCAGCTCAAAAGCTGTAATCTAGGATTAGCAAAACTTAATAGTATGAAAAATAGTTCTGAAGAAACTAATTAAATTAAATGTTAAATAAAAAAGACTTATTGAAAATTTTCAATAAGTCTTTTTTATTATTCATTTGTCTAAGAGACTAATTTTTGCAAACCAAAATGCTGATAAGTTTGCTTGGTTGCAATCCTTCCACGTGGCGTACGCTGTAAAAAACCTTGTTGAATTAAATAAGGCTCTAACACATCCTCAATAGTATCACGCTCTTCGCCTATTGCGGCAGCCAAATTATCTAATCCAACCGGTCCACCATCAAAACGTTCAATCATAGCTGTCAGCAATTTTCGATCTAAATAATCAAAACCGGCATCGTCAACATCTAACATCGAAAGTGCTTGCTTCGCAATATCTAGAGAAATAATCCCTCCGTTTCTTACATCGGCATAATCACGTACACGGCGTAATAAACGATTTGCAATACGTGGTGTACCACGCGATCGGCGAGCAACTTCAAAAGCAGCATATTGCTCCAATTCAAGATTTAAACAAACCGCACTTCGAGCCACAATTGAGGTTAAATCTTCTACTGAATAAAACTCTAAACGTTGTACGATACCAAAACGATCACGTAAAGGTGAGGTCAAAGAACCGGCACGTGTGGTTGCCCCTACAAGAGTAAAGGGAGGTAAATCTAATTTGATGGAGCGTGCCGCCGGTCCTTCCCCGATCATAATATCCAGTTGGTAATCCTCCATTGCCGGATAAAGCACTTCTTCAATAGCCGGGGACAGGCGATGAATTTCGTCAATAAACAACACATCATAGGGCTCAAGATTCGTTAGCATCGCAGCTAAATCACCAGCTTTTTCTAAAACAGGACCTGATGTTGTGCGAATATTCACGCCCATTTCATTGGCTACAATATTGGCAAGCGTTGTTTTACCTAAACCAGGAGGACCAAAAATAAGCAAATGATCTAAAGCGTCCTTGCGTAATTTTGCCGCTTTGATAAAAATATCCATTTGTTCGCATACTTGTGCTTGCCCGACGTAATCCGCAAGCAATTTGGGGCGAATTGCACGGTCGATCACATCTTCATCAAACTTAGCTTGATTGCTAATTATTCTATCAGCTTCAATCATCTATCCGACCTTATAACGCTGCTTTTAAGGCTTCACGAATCAGTTGTTCGCTATTCAATTCCGGTTTTGCTACACGCTTAACCATTTTTTCAGCATCCGTTGGTTTATAGCCTAACGCAATTAACGCCGCAACCGCCTCATCTTCCGAACTTTCCTGGTATGAAACAGCTGATGATTCGCTCGGAATATGCTTACTTTCTATAAAGAAATCACTCTGTTTCACGCCTTTAAATTTTCCTTTTAATTCAACCAATAGACGTTCTGCAGTTTTTTTACCCACACCAGGAATTTTAATGAGTTTAGAAAGTTCTTCACGTTCAATCGCATAGGCAAATTGTTCGACAGACATAGCAGATAAAATTGCCAGTGCCAATTTTGGTCCAACACCATTGGTTTTAATTAATTCCCGGAATAAAGTGCGGTCGTTTTTTTGCGCAAATCCAAAAAGTAAATGCGCATCTTCGCGAATAACAAGATGGGTAAATAACGTTGTTTCTTGTCCGAGTTCAGGCAAGTCGTAAAAGCTCGTCATCGGCAAAAGCAGCTCATAACCAACGCCTTGCACATCAAGTAAAATTTCTGGAGGTTGTTTTTCTAATAGAATGCCTGTTAAACGACCAATCATAATCTATCCATAAGCATAAAATTTTGCATAGCATAAAAGAAAACTGGACGAACATCCAGTTATTTTTTTAATCGAAAACGCCCCCGACTATAGCGTGTTTTCAAAAGTGCGGTGATTTTCTCTTGAGTGTCTGTTATTTTTACTGAACCTGTAATATGCAAAGAATGGTTCATCGAATGAGCATGGGTAATTGCGATGGCTAAGGCATCCGCTGCATCCGCTTGAGGCTTATCGGAAAGTTTCAAAATACGCATAACCATATCCTGCACTTGAATCTTATCTGCCGATCCTACCCCAACAACAGTTTGTTTCACTAACCTTGCCGCATATTCAAATACCGGTAAATCATGATTGACTGCAGCCACAATTGCAGTTCCACGAGCTTGTCCAAGTTTTAATGCCGAATCTGCATTTTTTGCCATAAACACTTGCTCAATAGCAAACATATCCGGTTGAAATTGAGTAATAATTTCCGTAACTCCGGCATAAATTCGCTTTAATCGAGTAGGAAGATCATCCACTTGAGTCCGAATTGCTCCGCTACCAAGATATTCTAAATGACGCCCCACTTGGCGAATCACACCATAGCCGGTCACACGAGAACCGGGGTCAATGCCCAAAATAATATTCATTGTTTTCTATAAAAAATGGGTAGGAATCCTACCCATCTACCATACCACTAAAGCTGTGCTGCCACTTCATCACTAATTTCACCGTTGTGATAGACGTTTTGTACATCATCACAATCTTCCAACATCTCAATTAAACGAAGAAGTTTCGGTGCAGTCTCAAGATCAAGATCAACTGTTGTAGATGGAATCATCGTCACTTCGGCTTCCTGAACTTTGAAACCGGCTTTTTCGATACCATCACGCACATTCCCTAAATCTTCCCACGCCGTATAAATTTCAAATGAACCGTCGTCTTGCGGCTGAATATCGTCTGCACCGGCTTCAATTGCGGCTTCGGTCAAAGCATCTTCATCGGCTTCAGCAATTAAAATTAAGCCTTTTTTGCTGAACAAATATCCTACCGAACCTTCCGTTCCTAAGTTTCCTCCACATTTGGTAAAACTAGGACGAACTTGCGAAATCGTGCGGTTAGCATTATCGCTTAAACATTCCACCATCACTGCCGTGCCGCCCGGTCCGTAACCTTCATAAATTTTGGTTTCCATATTGGTGTCATCGCCACCGCCCACGCCACGATCAATCGCTCGGTTGATCGTATCACGAGTCATATTATTGCTTAATGCTTTATCCACTGCCGCACGTAAACGCGGGTTTGCGCTGACATCACCACCGCCTAATTTTGCTGCGGTCACTAATTCACGAATTAATTTTGTAAAAATTTTACCGCGTTGTGCATCCTGTGCAGCTTTACGGTGTTTAATATTTGCCCATTTACTATGGCCTGCCATATTGTTTTCCTTCTTAAAATTATTTTGTTAAAACAGATGATTCTTTGTTTCTAAGAATTTATTACTTAATAAATATTTTCTGATCGCTTCGGCATTATTCGGGGATTTTGTCATTTTCACAGCTTGCTCCGCCGAAACCCATTGATACGCCAAATGCTCCGATAATTGGGGAACAAACTCCCTTTCCACCGCCAATAAAAACCAATGTTCTCGGCAGTGGGTAACATTCGGTGCGTATTTATAGCGGAAATGCGGGAAAATTTCAAATTCTACACTTTCGTTACAATCAAAAAGTGCGGTGGAATTTTCCGTTATTTTTAACCGCACTTCTTCCCACAATTCACGAATTGCCGCTTGTCGTGGTGTTTCATTTTCTTCCAGAGAACCGGTCACAGATTGCCAAAAATCGGGATCATCTTGGCGTTGGAGCATTAAAATATTATTTGTATTTTTACAAAAAACTACCACCAGTATAGAAATGGGATTTTTATATCTCATTTAACTACCATTTTCTTCTGCACTTTTTCTCTTCTCCGAAGTAGGGCAAATAATATCCTCTCCTAAATATTTACGAATTCTATTTTTAGGGATTGGATATATTTTTTCATCTAAATTTTGAAATAAATAATGATCTCCTACTTTCCATACAACTTTTCCACAATATATATAAAATATTTTTTCTTTTCCATCTTGTAGAACGGATATAAAGCTTGCTTTTTCTTTTTGTTTTAAATTATTTTCTCCCCAGAAGTCTTTATCTATGATATAAGGAATATTATCTTTGTCCAAAAATCCCAATTTTATAAAAAAGTATTTATTATACATAGTATTAATAACCATAGAAACAATAAAAAACAATAACACTATAGATATAATTTTATTTAATAGTTTATTTAAGTTAATGAAAAATAGAAAAGCTACATTGACAATTCCAAATATTATGAAAACAACAAGAAAATACATTCTATTTGAAACTATTTCATCAATAAACTCATCCCAAGAAAGCTCCCTGTGAAAAGAAGAGAAAAACAAAAGAAAGAAGAAATTAATTACTAAAATAAAATAAGACGAAGAAATAGCCCTGAAGGATTGTATCTTAATACAAAACTTTAGAATAAACCAAGAGACGAAAAATGATAGTATAAAAGAAAGTATAAGACATATCTCTGCAGAGATTGATAATTTTTCTCGAAAAATTGAAAATAACACTAGGGCTACCAAAAATATGACACTTGCAATAACAATCCCTAAGAAAAATTGAATAAGTTCTTTCTTGGTTAAATCTTTTTTATCAAATAAAAATATAGACGGTGAAACAAGATATAAGGAGAAAACACCTGAAAAAACTATTACTATTGTTAATATAGATGTGAGAAACTCCAGATTAATAGAGAAAATATAATACTCAGAACTTTGAATTGAAGATAGATATTCAAAAACACTAAAAGAGCAAATACCAAAACTAATGAGAGATAAAATAGGAAACAAATGGGAAAATTCAGAAAGAATATTTTCTTTCCTCTCTGTTTCTAACGGAATGGTAATATTTTTATCATTAATACTTTTCGAAACTCCATTTATGGAGTTCTTGAGATCGTTAAGATATTTTCTAAAATTACACATTATACTTATCTCTTTCAACAAATACTAAAAAATAAAACGGTAGTTTAACCACCGTTTATCTTCACACCAAAATTACTCTTTCATCACTGTCTGAATAGCAAATTCATTCAACTGCTCTGACTAACACTCAGAGCCCCGGTCATCAAACAGCAGTGGCAGTGTTACCATATATAAAAACATTAAGAAGTTAAATTGTTCATATAAAACTAATAAGAATATTTTTACTCAATTTTTTAATAACTTTTTGATTTCTTGTTGTAAAAGATCATCAATCAAGAAGAAATACCCCTGTTTAACATTTCCATTTTTATCAAATATTGATTTATTTTCTTTTCTAATATTTATATGGATTGCTTTTTTAGGAATTGGATTTATTTCGTGGTACTCTATAGAAAGTCGTTTTCCATCAATATCCCATTGAATATTATCCGGATAAGGATTACTTGCTTTTTCAGCTTTTCCAATAACTTGACTAATACCAACAATATATCCATCTGTATAGTGAATGACCTCATCTCCTATATTGGCATCAAATAAAGAATCCCAATGTGGAACTTTATTTCCTTGTTTATTCTTTTCTGGAGCCCATATAATTTTATTTTGTGCATATCTTTTTTAGTACTTTGATTTACCCACCAATATTTTTTCATTTTATATCCTTTTAAAAATTGAGCTTATCCTAAATTGAGGATAAGCCCAAGTTAGGTGACTACTCTGCTTTTGCAGTAACACTAATTGCTAGCTCATTCAATGCCTGTGGATTTGCAAAACTCGGCGCTTCCGTCATTAAACAGGCTGCTGCGGTAGTTTTCGGGAAGGCGATTACATCACGAATATTATCCGTGCCGGTAAGAAGCATCGTTAAGCGATCTAAACCAAAAGCAAGACCTGCATGTGGCGGCGTACCGAATTTTAAGGCATCAAGTAGGAAACCGAATTTTTCTTGCTGTTCTTGCTCATTGATACCAAGAATACGGAACACAGTTTGTTGCATTTTCGGATCGAAAATACGCACTGAACCGCCGCCCACTTCGTAGCCGTTAATCACCATATCATAGGCGTTCGCCACCGCATTGGTCGGGTTAGCTTCCAATTCTTCCGGCGTAAAATCACGTGGTGAAGTGAACGGGTGGTGCATTGCAGCAAGATTGCCCTCTTCATCACGTTCAAACATTGGGAAATCAACCACCCAAAGCGGTTGCCATTCATCTAAACGGGTTAAACCGAGATCACGACCTAATTTCAAACGCAATGCCCCCATTGCATCGGTAGTGACATTCCATTTATCTGCACCGAAAAACAGAATATCGCCGGTTTGTGCACCTACGTTGGCAAACAAGGCTTTTAACACATCTTCATTTAAGAATTTAGCAATCGGGCTTTGCACGCCTTCAAGACCGGCATTCACATCATTCACTTTTAACCACGCCAAACCTTTTGCGCCGTAAATACCGACAAATTGGGTATATTCGTCAATTTGTTTACGGGTAATTTCATTACCGTTCGGCACACGAATGACGGCAACACGACCGTTCGGATCATTCGCCGGCCCTTGGAATACTTTGAAATCCACATCTTTAACGATATCAGCCACATCGACCAATTCTAACGGGTTACGCAAATCAGGTTTATCAGAACCAAAACGGTTCATCGCCTCGTGCCATGTCATAATCGGGAATTTACCAAGATCTACATCAAGAATATGTTTCCACAAACCGTGGATCATATTCTCCATAATTTCCCGCACTTCAGGGGCAGTTAAAAAAGACGTTTCTACATCGATTTGAGTAAATTCAGGCTGACGATCCGCACGTAAATCTTCATCGCGGAAACATTTCACGATTTGGTAATAACGATCAAAACCTGACATCATCAGCAACTGTTTGAATAATTGCGGTGATTGCGGTAACGCATAGAATTTTCCTTTATGCACGCGACTTGGAACAAGATAATCACGCGCCCCCTCCGGTGTGGCTTTGGTAAGCATTGGGGTTTCAATATCCAAGAAACCATTATCGTCCATAAAACGACGGACGAAACTGGTAATTTTAGCACGGGTTTTCAAACGTTGCGCCATTTCCGGTCGGCGTAAATCCAAATAGCGGAATTTTAAACGTTGTTCTTCCGTATTATTTTGATTGAAATCTAACGGCAATACATCAGATGCGTTATAAATTTTGAGCTCTTTGGCAAGCACTTCCACTTCGCCCGTTGCCATATTTTTATTAATTTGATTATCCGGACGTGGGATCACTTCCCCTTTAATTTGAATACAGAACTCATTACGCAACGCGCTTGCAGCGGTAAGGGCATCTTGGAATTTTGGATCAAAATACACTTGTACGATCCCTTCGCGATCTCGCATATCAATAAAAATCAAGCCGCCTAAATCACGACGACGATGAACCCAACCGCTTAATGTCACTTCTTGTCCTACATGGCTACGGTTCAAAGCACCGCAATAGTGTGTACGCATCATTTTTATATTCCTTTTTATATTCTGAAATTAGCCGATTGATTATACGGAAATTAGTGCCGCTTTTAAATTGGAAACAGAAATTTATTTGCGCCCGACAAAACTTTCTCTAAAATAACCGCACTTTTAACTCTCCCTCCCAAATTATATGCAAAAAGATACCCTTTTCTCCGCCCCTATTGAAAAGCTAGGCGATTTCACTTTTGACGAAAGCGTTGCCGAAGTCTTCCCTGATATGATCCAACGCTCTATCCCCGGTTATTCCAATATCATTACCGCCATCGGTATGCTTGCAGAACGCTTTGTGACAGCAAACAGCCTTGTATATGATTTAGGTTGTTCTCGAGGCGCTGCAACGCTTTCCGTACGTCGTAATATCCATCAACCCAATGTAAAAATTATTGGTATCGATAATTCCCAACCGATGGTTGAACGTTGTCGTCAGCATATTGCCGCCTATCACAGTGAGATTCCAGTAGAAATTTTATGCGATGATATTCGACATATCGAAATCAAAAATGCCTCAATGGTGATTTTAAATTTCACTTTACAATTTTTACCACCGGAAGATCGTATAGCATTGCTCACAAAAATTTACCAAGGTTTAAATCCAAATGGCGTATTGGTGCTTTCAGAAAAATTCCGCTTTGAAAACGAAAAGGTGGATAATTTACTGATTGATATGCACCACCAGTTTAAACGAGCCAATGGCTATAGTGAACTTGAAGTCAGCCAGAAACGCACAGCACTGGAAAATGTAATGCGGACAGACAGCATTGAAACCCACAAAGTGCGGTTAAAAAATATCGGCTTTTCTCAGGTAGAATTATGGTTTCAATGTTTTAATTTTGGTTCGATGATTGCGGTGAAATGATAAAAGGAAATCTTGCTGTATCACAACAGCTAGCTGATTTATCATTCAATTTATGGCATAATTCACGCACTCTTTTCCCTATTTAAAAAAGGATGAACTCATGCGAATTTTACACACCATGTTACGAGTAGGTGACTTAGATCGCTCAGTTAAGTTTTATCAAGATGTATTAGGAATGCGTTTATTACGCACCAGTGAAAACCCTGAATATAAATATACCCTCGCATTTTTAGGTTACGATGATGAGGATAAATCCTCAGTCATTGAACTGACTTATAACTGGGGCGTCACGGAATATGATCTCGGCACGGCGTACGGACATATTGCGATTGGTGTGGATAACATCGTGGAAACTTGCGATGCTGTCCGTGCGAACGGTGGAAAAATCACCCGTGAGCCCGGCCCGGTGAAAGGCGGTAGCACTGTAATTGCTTTCGTGGAAGATCCGGATGGTTACAAAATTGAATTTATTGAAAATAAAAATGCAAAAGCCGGACTTGGCAACTAAAAAGTGCGGTCATTTTCTATGATGTTTTTATAACGTAGGTTTACCTGCGTTATTTTATTTTTTAAGGATAAATAATGTCCGATTCTCAAGAAATTCCTCATCACAATCAATTAAAAAATCGTTTTCGAGGTTATTTTCCCGTCATCATTGATGTGGAAACTGCAGGTTTTGACGCCAAAAAAGATGCCTTATTAGAATTAGCGGCGATTACGTTAAAAATGGATGAAAACGGCTATTTACACCCTGATCAAAAATGCCACTTTCATATTGAGCCCTTTGAAGGCGCAAATATCAATCCGGAATCATTAAAATTTAACGGTATAGATATTCATAATCCCTTACGTGGCGCAGTATCAGAGTTAGATGCAATAACCGGATTGTTTCAAATGGTTCGCCGAGGACAAAAAGAAGCAGACTGCCAACGTTCCATCATCGTCGCGCATAATGCGACTTTTGATCAAAGTTTCGTCATGGCAGCAGCAGAACGCACCGGCATCAAACGTAATCCGTTCCACCCTTTTGCTATGTTTGATACCGCAAGCCTAGCGGGATTAATGTTTGGGCAAACAGTGTTAGTAAAAGCCTGTCAGGCGGCAAACATTCCTTTTGATGGGAAACAAGCTCACTCTGCCCTCTATGACACAGAACGCACCGCAGAGTTATTTTGCTATATGGTAAATCATTTGAAAAATTTAGGGGGCTTTCCGCATATCCCGCAAAATGAAAAAATGTGAGAAAAATAACCGCACTTTATTTTTTCAAAAATTAAGTTGCAATTCTTCTAATTTTACAGTAGCTTAATACACAATTCTTATTTAGAGATTTGAAAATGAATATAATCCGTCGCCATCATCGCCACCATTTAACTGAATAATCTTTCAGGTTTTTGGTGTGCTTGGAAGATTTCTTCCGAGCAGACAGGATAGTAAAAAATCTTACCCCTCGGAAGGCGACTTTCGGGGGGTAATTTTATGATTAGAGGAGCACCGACCATCAACATTATATATTCAATAAAATTAAATAACTCAATTTACACATTTATTTATAAGGAAAAACACAATGTTATCAAACCCAGTTGTTATCTCAATTATCGTATTGCTGACACTCAGCTTACTACGTATTAATGTGATTATCGCTCTCGTCATTGCCGCACTCACTGCGGGTTTATGTGGTGGTCTTGGTTTAACTAAAACCATTGAAACCTTCACTGGTGGGCTAGGCGGCGGTGCTGAAGTGGCAATGAACTATGCGATGCTCGGCGCTTTCGCCATTGCGATTTCCAAATCCGGTATTACGGATTTACTCGCCTATAAAATCATCACAAAAATAAACAAAACTCCGACAAGTAACAATCTTGCATGGTTTAAATATTTCATTTTCGGTATTTTGGTATTATTTTCCATTTCATCCCAAAACTTGCTACCGGTACACATCGCCTTTATCCCAATCGTCGTGCCGCCATTGCTTTCCATCTTTAATCGTTTAAACATCGACCGCCGTGCTGTTGCCTGCGTACTCACCTTCGGTCTAACCGCAACTTATATGCTACTCCCTGTCGGTTTCGGTAAGATTTTTATTGAAAGTATTTTGGTAAAAAATATCAATCAGGCAGGGGCAAACCTTGGTTTACAAACGGATGTCGCCCAAGTTTCCCTTGCAATGTTGCTACCGGTCATCGGCATGATATTAGGTTTATTAACCGCTGTATTTATCACTTATCGCAAACCACGCCAATATAATGTTCTTGTTGAAGAACCTACAACTAAAGAAATTGAAGCGCATATTGCCAATATTCGACCAAAACAAATTACAGCAAGCCTTATTGCAATTTTTGCAACCTTTGCAACACAACTGGTTACCAGTTCAACGATTATCGGCGGTTTAGTAGGTTTAACGATCTTTGCCCTATTCGGTATTTTCAAACTCAAAGAAAGTAATGATATTTTCCAACAAGGCTTGCGTTTAATGGCAATGATCGGCTTTGTAATGATCGCCGCATCTGGCTTTGCAAATGTCATTAACGCCACCACAGGCGTAACGGATTTGGTGCAAAATCTTAGCAATGGTGCAATTCAAAGCAAAGGATTAGCCGCATTCTTAATGTTAGTTGTCGGCTTATTAATCACAATGGGAATCGGCTCTTCTTTCTCTACGGTACCGATTATTACCTCAATTTACGTGCCACTGTGCCTCTCCTTTGGTTTCTCACCATTGGCAACTGTGTCAATTGTAGGCGTTGCTGCGGCCCTTGGTGATGCAGGTTCTCCCGCTTCCGATTCAACCTTAGGACCGACCTCGGGATTAAATATAGATGGTAAACACGACCACATTTGGGATTCCGTTGTACCGACATTCATCCACTACAATATTCCATTACTAGTATTTGGTTGGATTGCCGCAATATACCTTTAACGATTATAATCCCCCTCAACAGGGGGATTTTTTATGCTCATTCAACAACTCATTGAAAAGCTGGAACAAAAGGTTCAACAGCTTTATCAAATTCACTCAGCCCAACTTGAAGAAAAAATTTTCACAAAATTTGACCGCACTTTATTCAGTGAAAATGGGCAAACTCTGTCATTTTATTTTGCCGAAATTAATCAAACGCTGATACGAATTAAATCCCTTGATTCTAATGATGTAAATCATTACAACTTTATTGCAGAACATCTGTTCAAACAATGTAACGCGTTGTCTGAAACGCTCAATCGGAAAAATACAACCTTTACTCAACAGAAACGACAACAAAATTCGACCATAAAAAAAACACAGCATAGTATTCATAAATTACCCCCACGTGAACGTTTAGAGAAATATTACGAAGCACTTGAACAACTGAATAATTTATATCAACAACATAGAGATTTCGCTCTCACGCAAAATGATCCTATTGAGAAAAAAAGAACATCAGAATTAGCCAATAGCTATAAACATCGTCGTCAGAAATGCCAAGAAGCTATTGATTTATTAGAAGAATATTTAACCTTTAAAGAAGAACAAGAAAGTAGTAATACAACGGATAAATAGAAAACAAAAATCCCTTAATCAATAGATTAAGGGATTTTTAAAATTTGATGGCGGAGGAAGTGAGATTCGAACTCACGGAGGGCATAAACCCTCGCCGGTTTTCAAGACCGGTGCCTTCAACCACTCGACCATTCCTCCGTGATTTAAGCGGGGTGAATAATACGTTTTTTCCCCAATTCCGTCAAGAATAAAAAGATATCTTTTTCTTGAGTGATTAATTTTAGCTCAATCTAAAGGTAAAAAATTGGTACTTTACGTACCAATTTTATTTTTACTTATTCCGATTTTGCATGTGTGGGTTCGGAATACACATGGCTAATTGCGCTATGATGCCCCGCCGCTCCTTTTCCATAGAAGTAATAACGCGATTCCGTCCATTCTACAATTGGAAAAGATTCTGCCATTTCTTCACCAGCTTTTGCAAGGGTCATTTCTGCTTTAGTGTGAGTCACTGAAGAGACCGTACCTAAACGACCTGAAAACTCGTAAGTGCGGTCAAATTTTACTGGATTTTCAACCTCAGCAGGTTCAGGTTCATTTGAAACGACTTCATTTTGCACTTTTTCCGCATTAAGACGCTCTAATGATTCCTGTACTTTTTTCTGTACCGATTCATTTGCCGGTTGCGTAATGAAATCTAAAGCAGGTTTCACTTCTACTGAAGTATTTTCAACCACAATACCGGTCGCAGGCGTGATAAATCCTTTTTTGGTTTTTTCTTGTTCAAGCAACTCATCCACAGATAAGAAGTTATTTTCTTTTGCTGTATTCAATGCCGAATAATCGACCCAAACTTTTCCACTTGCCAATTCAGGAGAAGAAACGGCTAAAGACAGAGGCATTGGTGATTTAGGCTCTTGACGGCGGCGACGCTGATTATTTGATACACGCAAGTGGCGTGGCGTACGACGCTGACGATCCTGGCGATTTTGCTTTTCTTCAACCTCTACTACTGCTTGGGTTATTTCAGCCGGTGCCGTCTCTAGCGTTTCCTCAATAATCTCAACGTTTGTTGCTACCGGCGCATGAGGCACATTGGTATTAACCGCATGATCATCAATACGCACGCGTTTTTGTAGTTCACGACGTTGACGGCGTTGTTGTGTCGGCTGCTCTACTTTGTCACTCTTATTATCGGAAACTGGCGTAGAATTGACCGCACTTTCAGCTGGATTTTCATTTGCCACGGAATGACGACGTAAACGGCGTTGATTACGCTCACGCGTAGAAGCGGCATTGCCCTGCTCCGTTTTTTCCGCTGCATTATTCTCTGATTTTGAACGATGCGCTACATTACGACGTTCTTGAGTGCGTCGCTGATGACGATTGTTATTACGATGATGTTTTGGTTTTTCTTCAACCACCGGTGCCGGACTGAATAATGCTTTAAGTTTTGCAATAATTTTTGCCAATAGTGACTGCTCATTAGACTTACGTTCCATTGGCGTTGGCGCTGCTTCAGAGATAGAAAGTGAGAGAGCCGCACTTTCTACTGCAGGCTGTTCAAAAACAACCGTTGTTTCGGTATTTCGTGAACCCGATGATTCATCTGGCACATCATCCTGTGCGCAGTGGATTTTTGCTAAATTGTAACTGAGCTCATTAAGCTCTTCCCCATCACGCATACGGAATACACTAAAATTCGGTGTTTCCATCGCTTCATTCGGCACGACAATAACATCAACATCATGACGTTTCTCAATGCTACTAATCGCTTTACGTTTTTCATTTAATAGGTAAGAAGCAATTTGCACCGGCACAATGGTGTGTACCTGCTTGGTATTTTCTTTCAATGCCTCTTCTTCAATCAAACGTAAAATTGATAAAGAAAGGGATTCATTATCACGTACTTTACCGGTTCCTTGACAACGTGGGCAAATATGATGGGAAGATTCACCGAGCGACGGGCTTAAACGCTGACGAGACATTTCCAGCAAGCCGAAACGTGAAATACGGCTAATTTGAATACGTGCACGATCTTGACGTACCGCATCACGAATACGATTTTCCACTTCACGTTGATGACGGATCGGAGTCATATCAATAAAATCTATAACCACCAGTCCGCCCAAGTCGCGCAAACGTAATTGGCGTGCAATTTCGTCCGCCGCTTCAAGGTTTGTATTAAGCGCGGTTTCTTCAATATCGCCACCACGTGTTGAACGCGCAGAGTTAATATCAATCGCCGTTAACGCTTCTGTTACATCAATCACAATCGAACCGCCTGACGGCAAACGCACTTCACGTTGGAATGCGGATTCGATTTGAGATTCGATTTGATAATGGCTAAAAAGCGGCACTTCGCCTTGATATAATTTCACTCGATTCACAAAATCCGGACGAACCAGTTTGATGTGCTCTTTCGCTTTTTCAAAAATCTTCGGACTATCAATTAAAATTTCACCGATATCACGGCGTAAATAATCACGGATCGCACGCACGATGACATCACTTTCTTGGTGAATTAAAAACGGTGCAGGGCGACTTTGAGAGGCCTGTTTGATCGCTTCCCAGTGATGCAATAGAACTTTTAAATCCCATTGTAATTCTTCCGGCGATTTGCCTACGCCCGCAGTACGAACGATTAAGCCTACGCCTTCCGGTACATCAAGTGAGCTTAACGCTTCTTTTAATTCTGTGCGCTCATCGCCTTCAATACGACGAGAAATTCCACCCGCACGCGGATTGTTAGGCATAATCACCAAATAACTACCGGCAAGAGAAACAAAGGTTGTCAAAGCTGCGCCTTTATTGCCACGTTCTTCTTTATTTACTTGAACAATAACCTCTTGCCCTTCGCTTAAAATATCACGAATATTCGGACGACCTTGGAACACATAATCCGCCGGAAAATATTCTCGTGCAATCTCCTTTAACGGTAAAAAACCGTGGCGTTCCGCACCGTAATCCACAAAAGCCGCTTCAAGGCTTGGCTCTACACGGGTAATCTTCCCTTTGTAGATATTTGCTTTTTTTTGTTCATGTCCCGGACTTTCAATATCCAAGTCAAAAAGGCGTTGTCCATCAACAAGCGCCACACGCAACTCTTCTTTTTGAGTCGCATTGATTAACATTCTTTTCATTGTCAATTCTCTTTTTTAAATTTTTAAAAGTACCTCAAAATAAACCGCACTTTGCTTCGCTATCGACCTCGTGTTTCTCGCGCCAGTCAATCTCACGATTGTATGTTGCTGGGTGCATTGATAACGTTATGAAACGATAAAAGGATTGTTTAATAAAATAACGCGATATTTCACACGCGTTACAAGCAGCTTGTTTATTTTGAGAAAAAATGTTGATTATCAATGTCTTATGCCAAATGCCGCATTGAGTTTCCACCAACCAAATGAGTCATTTTTTACGTCAAATTTTATGCGTAAAAAGACGCTCTATTATCCATATAAACCGATAAATTAGCAAGGTCATAATTACCTTAGATAAGGCTTTTATGATATGATTCGCGCCAATTTCCAAAAGGTGAAAAAATGACAAAAGAACAGAAAGAAAATATCATTAATTCCTCCGTGAAAATGCTCACAATTAGTGAAGATGAAGCGGCTCAGCGCATAGATAATTATTTGTTGGCAAAACTCAAAGGCGTACCCAAAAGTTTGATTTATCGCATCATTCGTAAAGGTGAAGTGCGGGTGAATAAAGGACGAATTAAGCCTGAGTATAAATTACAAACCGGTGATGTGGTACGCATACCACCGGTGCGAACAACAGAAAAAGAGAGTGCCCCGGTATCAAAAAATTTAAATAAAGTTGCGGATCTTGAACATAACATTCTGTTTGAAGATGAACATCTTATCATATTAAACAAACCCTCCGGAATTGCCGTTCACGGTGGGAGCGGATTGAATTTCGGCGTAATTGAAGCCTTACGCGCATTACGCCCTGAAGCCCGTTTTTTAGAATTAGTGCATCGTTTGGATCGGGATACCTCCGGTATTCTACTTATTGCTAAAAAACGTTCTGCGCTACGAAATCTGCACGAACAGCTTCGTTTAAAAACGGTACAAAAAGATTATTTGGCACTCGTCAGAGGACAATGGCAATCACATGTTAAAGTCGTAAAAGCGCCACTACTGAAAAATGAACTTGCCGGTGGTGAGCGTATTGTACGTGTGAGTGAACAAGGTAAGCCTTCCGAAACCCGTTTTTCTATTGAGGAACGCTATTCTAATGCGACTCTAATCAAGGCCTCACCCATCACCGGACGAACCCATCAAATCCGTGTGCATACTCAATATGCCGGCCACCCTATTGCATTAGACAGCAAATACGGGGATAAGGATTTTGATATGCAAATACAAGCATTGGGTTTAAATCGCCTGTTCTTACACGCTTTCTCAATTCGTTTTGAACACCCCAAAACAGGGGAAACTTTACGCTTTAATGCGCCACTTGATGAAAAAATAAAGGCGGTATTGAAAAAGTTACGGGAAAGCAAATAGACAAATTTGGTATTTATTGTTATATTTGGATTCGGAGACAACTCGTTTCTACCGTGATTTCATAATAACGACAACATATAAAGGATAGCAAAATGGCAAAAGGACAATCTTTACAAGATCCTTACTTGAACGCTCTACGTCGTGAGCGTATTCCTGTATCAATTTATCTGGTGAACGGGATTAAATTACAAGGACAAATTGAATCATTCGATCAGTTTGTGATTTTATTAAAAAACACCGTAAATCAAATGGTGTACAAACATGCGATTTCTACTGTTGTACCGGCACGTTCTGTTTCTCATCACAACAATAATCACCACAATGTGCAACCGGTTGAAACGGCAGAAGAAACCCAAACACAAGCAGAATAATCTATTAAATGGATTGTAAAAAAACACCAAGTGCGGTTGAAAATTTAGCTGAAATTTCAACCGCACTTTCTTTGCCTCAAATTCATCAACATTCAGATTCTCAGCATGACAACGCCATCGTCGTGCATACCTTTTTTTCACAAATTAAAAATCTTGACGACCTCCAAGAATTTCTTCTATTGGTCAAATCTGCCAATGTGAATACTTTAAATGTGATTACCGCCAGTCGCAGTACTCCTCAAGCTAAATATTTTGTGGGGGAAGGAAAAGCGCAGGAAATCGCCGATGCAGTAAAAACATATAATGCTGATGTGATATTGGTTAATCATCAACTTACACCGGCTCAGGCACGTAATTTAGAGAATTTATGTAACTGCCGTGTTGTTGATCGTACGGGCGTGATATTAGATATTTTTGCCCAAAGAGCAAGATCCCACGAAGGGAAATTACAAGTAGAATTAGCTCAATTAAAACATTTAGCAACTCGTTTGGTTCGTCGTAAAACCGGTTTAGACCAACAAAAAGGGGCTGTTGGACTTAGAGGACCGGGAGAAACACAGTTAGAGACAGATCGCCGACTCATCAAAGTGCGTATTAGTCAATTACAAAATCGTTTGGCAAAAGTAGAAAGACAACGCAACCAAAATCGTCAAACAAGACAGAAAGCGGATATTCCGACAATTTCATTGGTTGGCTATACCAATGCGGGGAAATCAACACTTTTCAATGCGATCACACAAGCCAAAGTATATGCGGCGGATCAGCTCTTTGCCACTCTCGATCCCACTTTTCGTCGTTTACAAATTCAAGATGTCGGCACAACTATTCTTGCTGACACGGTGGGTTTTGTGCGCCAGCTGCCGCACGATTTGGTTTCCGCATTCAAATCCACTTTACAAGAAACTGTCGAAGCCAGCCTTTTATTGCATATCATCGATGCTACCGATCCTCGAATGTTAGAAAATATAGAGGCGGTTACCTTAGTATTGGAAGAAATCAAAGCGGATAAAGTCCCTGCCTTGCTGGTTTACAATAAAATTGATTTATTGGATGGCGTGCCACCCCATATTGAATATGATGATGAAAATAATCCCATTGCGGTTTATCTTTCAGCCCATAAACGGGAAGACATTGAATTATTGCTTGAAGCCATTAAACTGCGGTTAAAAAACGAAGTACTTTCGCTGACGCTCGTTCTTCAACCTCACGAGGGAAAACTCCGTCATACCCTTTATCAATTAGATGCCGTACGAAACGAACAAATTACAGAGCAAGGCGAATTTATATTAAATGTGCAGATCAATAAAGTAGAATGGCTAAAGTTGTGCAAACAATTTCCAGCTTTGACTCAGATACAAATTTAGCACGTACATTTTTATACCGTGCAATATTATTTTCCAATCTCATACTGCTTTAGCTTATTTGCAATCGCTGTATGAGACACGCCCAAGCGTTGCGCAAGTTTTCGGGTACTCGGATACTCTTTGTAAAAAGCCTGCAAGACCTTGGCTTCATATTGCCCAATAATTTCCTCTAATGTTTGGTTTTCAAATTCATCGACAGAAATAACCGCACTTTGCGGTAAGGTGAGATTTAAATTTTCAACACGCAACTGATTATCCTTTGATAAAGAACAGGCGCGATATAGGGTATTATAAAGTTCCCGAACATTTCCTTGCCAATCATATTGTTGCAAATAAACGAGAAAATCCTGATCGAAAACGGGTAATTTTATATTCAACTCATCACTAATTTCTTGTAAAAAGCCTTCAACCAAGGGTTGAATATCCGCTATACGCTCTCGTAATGACGGTATATTGATAGTTAATACATTCAAACGGTGAAATAAATCTGCCCGAACTTTCCCCTCCTCGACTAAGCGATTAAGCGGAACTTGAGAGGTACAAATAACACGCACATTAGCATAGTGCTCCTTTTCTTCTCCCACTCGGCGGAATGAGCCGTCCGTTAAAAAACGCAATAATTTAGCTTGAAGATTAAGTGATAACTCAGCAATCCCATCTAGCAGTACCGTACCTTCATTAGCATATTCAAAAAAACCGATAGTTTCACTTTCCCCCACTTTTCGGCCAAACATTTCGCTCTCGGCATCTTCATCAGGCAAGCCTGCACAATTCACCGCAATAAATTTCTTATCTCGGCGCAAACTTTGATAGTGGCAGGCTTTTGCCAATAAATCTTTTCCCGTACCGGTTTCACCTTGAATTAATAACGGCACATCAAACATGGCAAAACGTTGGGCATTTTCTACCGCACTTTTCATGGTTTCACTTTGGGTAATGAAACAGGCGAAGGGATACTGAGGATCAAATTTAAGCGTCATTTTAAACAATCCGAATAGAATGGAAATTGAACTAATAATATGTCGTTTACACAAACCTGTAAAGATTATTTTACAGATAAACGAAAACACCTAGAAAGGGGTTTTATTAAAAGATCGAAAAAAGTGCGGTTAGTTTTAACCGCACTTTTTTCAATTAAATCTGAATTATAGTTTTAGCATTCGCTCTGCTTCTTTTGCTCTTCTCAAGAATTGCTTACGCTCTGCCGTTGCCATACTGCTACTACTTCCCGGTAATTTCACGGTGAGTGGATTCACTGGGCGGCCATTAATATGGAATTCATAATGCAAATGCGGACCGGTTGAAATACCCGTATTACCGGAAAGTGCAATACGTTCACCTTTTTTCACTGTTTGTCCGGCTCGAACCAACGGGCGGCTCAAGTGCATATATATCGTTTGATATTCACGTCCGTGACGCAATACCACATAGCGCCCAGCTCCCCCGGCTTGATAGGCGACTTTTTCCACCAAACCGTCTGCCGGTGCAATAATCGGTGTACCTTGCGGTACAGAAAAATCCACCCCTTTGTGAGGACGCACCCGTCCGGTTACCGGATGACGGCGATTCGGATTAAAACCGGAAGACACTCTTGCCTGACGTTGTAATGGGTAACGAGCAAACCCCTTACCTAAGGTTTCACCCTGTTGGTTATAATAACGACCGTTTGCCGCTTGAATAGCATAATAACTCTTACCGTCTGCAAGTATATGAATTGCCTCAACATTACCCTGACCGGTCAATTTATCGCCCAAATATTCACGAGAAACCAAAATCGAAAATTTTGTGCCTTTTTTAAGTTTTTGCAAACTCACTTGCCATTGCAATGCGGAACTTAATTGCGAGATTTGACGACTATCTAAATCTAACGAACGCAAGCTCGCAGCAAAAGAGCCATTCACCTGCCCTTTCAACACTTCTTTTTTCCAAACGCTTTGTTTCTCTAAAATTTGGCGTTTAAATTTGCCTTCTTCTGTGCGTTCATAAATTCGCTCTTCCTTTTCAGAAACAAGCCAATTTAAATATTCCAGTTGATCGTTTTTATCTAAAATCCAATAAAATTGTTGTCCTGCCCGAAGATTTTTAAGTTCTGGATAAGAGGCAATTAATCCTTTTGCCGTATCGTCTTCTAACCCTGAAAGCTCCAAGACGTCTTTCAAAGTATCGCCGCGTACGACAGTATGACTGAATTGGTGGGTGATACGTAAGGCTTGATCCGCAACATCCAATAAACCGCTCAAAGCATCTTGCGCATCTTGCGGAAGCTCGTCAAGTTCATCAAATTCCGGTTTAACTTCTTCTACTTCATCATCTTGAGCCTGCAATTCATCATCGTAAGAAGTTGCATCTTCAGTATGTGGTGGTGATTGTGATTGTTCAACTACCGGTGGGGTATGCACATTTTCTTCAGGTTTGAGAGGTTGATACTGTACATCATCTACCATCTCAGGCTCAAGATTACTTTGAACCGAGGGTTCCGATTCCGCACTATCTTTTAATCCCAACATAATACCGCTAAAAATCAACGCCAATGCGACAAAAAAAATCGCCGCTTTAATACGGGATTTTCTTTTTCGTCTGTCTCGGGCTAATTTAACATGTTGCAAGGATAAGTACCTAAAGTGGAAATAATATCGTCTTCAGACTGCGAATCATAAAAGAGGTTCATTCTACCCTAAAACATATAAAAAAGTTGTCGAAATATTCATCATAAAGAGAGAACATCTTGAGAAAGATGGCAAAATGAGCTAATGTGAGTCGCTAAATTTGACATAGGCGGCATTATGCAAATTCATTCCATTCAACGCGATCCAAATTCCCCGTTAATAGAACTCAAAAATATCAATGTGGTATTTGAACAAAAAACAGCATTACAAAATATCAATTTAAATATTTATCCCCAGTCTATCATCACCATCGTTGGACCAAATGGCGGCGGGAAATCCACATTATTAAAAACGCTCTTAAAACTACAACAACCGACATCAGGCGAGGTCATTTATAGTCAAAATGTACGCATTGGCTATGTGCCGCAAAAAATTCATTTAGACCATAGTTTACCACTCACGGTAGAACGCTTTCTTGCCTTAAAAAAAGGGGCAAAACCACAAGAAATTTCAACCGCACTTGAACAACTCTCCATTGCCCATTTAGGCAAAAATAATATGCAAAAACTTTCCGGGGGGGAAATGCAGAGAGTGTTGCTTGCCCGTGCGATTTTAAACAAACCGAATCTATTAGTATTGGACGAACCCACTCAAGGTGTGGATATCACCGGTCAAGCAGAGCTTTATCAACTGATTCATCAAACCCAACAACAATTAAATTGTGCCGTGTTGATGGTTTCCCACGATTTACATATCGTGATGGCGGACAGTAAAGAAGTGATTTGTATTAATCAGCACATTTGCTGTGCCGGTACACCGGAAACCCTATCAAACGATCCGACATTTATGCGTTTATGGGGTAATCAGATCTCACAAAATGTGGGCTTTTATACCCATCATCATAATCACCATCATAATTTACACGGTGATGTATGTGGCTGTAACGGCACTGCCGATCATTGTCAAAATAAGGATCTTTAATGTTTGAAATTCTATTTCCGGCGCTGCTTACCGGCATTTTATTGTCCCTAATCACCGCACCGCTTGGGGTCTTTGTAGTATGGCGTAAAATGGCATACTTTGGCGATACGCTTTCTCATTCGGCTTTACTCGGCGTTGCATTAGGAATTTTCCTACAAATTAATCCTTATATTGCCATCGTCATCCTCACTCTTCTTTTGGCGATTATTATGGTATGGCTAGAAAGCAATACTCAGTTTTCCATTGATACTTTGCTCGGCATTATTGCGCACAGTTGTTTATCCCTTGGCGTTGTTACCGTTGGTTTGCTAAAAAATGTTCGGGTTGATTTGATGAGCTATTTATTCGGCGATTTATTGGCGATAAATTACACCGACTTAATTTATATCGCTATCGGAGTGGTGATCGTACTTGGTACATTGCTTCATTTCTGGCAAGCCCTCCTTTCCACCACCGTTTCTCCAGAACTCGCCCAAGTAGAAGGCATCAATATAAGAAAAATGCGTTTTATTTTGATGATTTTGACAGCCCTCACTATTGCCTTAAGTATGAAATTTGTCGGTGCACTAATTATTACTTCCTTATTAATCATTCCGGCTGCGACGGCACGCCGTTTCGCCAAAACCCCCGAATCGATGGTCGGATTTGCCGTGGGGATCAGCATGCTTTCGGTTATCGGCGGATTAATGCTTTCGGCATTTTATGACACAGCAGCAGGCCCATCGGTTGTCATTTGCTCGACCTTCTTATTTGTTTTGTCATTGCTAAAAAAGGCACGTTTGTAAGCTCCCCCAACCAGTGAAAACTATTTGCGCCACCAGTTAATTCTTGATAAAGTGCGGTGGATTTTTTACGGTGTTTTTTAGGATAAGAAAATGACCCAAGAATATTTAGATTTTGAATTACCTATTGCAGAGCTGGAAGCCAAAATTGGTGCATTACGCTCTGCCTCTAACGATAAAGTTGATTTAACCGACGAAATTACACGTTTACAAAAGAAAAGCGATGAATTAACCAAAAAAACCTTTGCCAACCTTGATGCGTGGCAAGTTTCACGTATGGCCCGTCATCCAAACCGTCCTTATACCCTTGATTATATTGAACATATTTTTACCGAATTTGAAGAGCTTGCCGGTGATCGTGCGTTTGCAGATGACAAAGCTATTGTGGGCGGATTAGCACGTTTGGACGGTCGTCCGGTTATGGTTATCGGCCATCAAAAAGGTCGAACGGTAAAAGAAAAAGTACAACGCAATTTTGGTATGCCTGCCCCGGAAGGTTATCGTAAAGCGTTACGTTTAATGGAAATGGCGGAGCGTTTTAAACTCCCAATCATCACTTTTATTGACACCCCCGGCGCCTATCCCGGCATCGGTGCTGAAGAACGAGGCCAAGCAGAAGCGATTGCCCGTAACTTACGTGAAATGTCGCAACTCTCCGTTCCTGTCATCTGTACCGTCATTGGTGAAGGCGGCTCAGGCGGTGCCTTGGCGATCGGTGTGGGCGATAAAGTGAATATGTTGCAATATTCCACCTATTCCGTTATTTCACCGGAAGGTTGTGCTTCCATTTTATGGAAAAGTGCAGAAAAAGCCTCAACCGCAGCAGAAGTCATGGGTTTAACGGCTACGCGTTTAAAAGAACTGAATTTAATTGATAACATCGTACAGGAGCCATTAGGTGGCGCACATCGTAACTATGCTTTGATGGCTGAAAATTTGAAAAAACGTCTCGCTGAAGATTTGGCAGAACTTGACGAATTAAACCAAGAAGAATTATTAAACCGCCGTTATCAGCGTTTAATGTCTTATGGCTATTGCTAAGTTAATTAAAAAAAAGAGCGGTTATTTTTCGCTCTTTTTTTCGTCTAAAATTATTGAATATTATTTTAGAATCACGTCAAGCAAGGGGTCATCTATCTTACAAATCGATTTTGGATTCAATATACGGAAAATCACATTAATAAAAAGGAGATAAATATGAAAAATGTACTTTCCATCCAATCCCACGTGGTGTACGGCTTTGCCGGCAATAAATCCGCCACTTTTCCAATGCAGTTATTAGGTGTGGATGTATGGGCTCTCAATACCGTGCAATTTTCCAACCATACCCAATACGGCAAATGGACGGGTATGGTAATTCCACAAGAGCAAATTCGTGAAATCGTCACCGGCTTGGAGAACATTGAAAAATTACAAGAATGCGATGCGTTGCTTTCAGGTTATTTAGGATCAGCGGAACAAGTGGATCAAATCCTTTATGCCTTGGAACAAATTAAAAAACACAACCCAAACGCCCTTTATTTATGCGATCCGGTGATGCCGAATCCGGAAAAAATTTGTGTGGTGGCAAATGGCGTTCGTGAAGCGCTTATTGAGAAAGCCATTCCTGTTGCGGATATTATGACGCCGAATATGAATGAACTGCGTCAACTCAGCGAGTTCCCTATCAATTCTTTTGATGATGTATTAAAAGCCGCGCGTGCTTTGCTGGACAAAGGCGTGAAAAAAGTCCTCGTGAAACATTTAGGCAAGGTAGGGAAAATCAATGATCCGGACACCTTTGAAATCATTATGGCAACACCGGAAGGCATTTGGCATTTAAGCCGCCCACTTTATCAATTCAACTTTGAACCGGTAGGCGTAGGTGATTTAATTGCCGGTACATTCTTAGCGAATTTACTCAATGGGAAATCCGATGTGGAAGCCTTTGAAGCCATGAATAATGAAGTGGCAGGCGTAATGAAAACCACCTTTGAACTCAATTCCTACGAGTTACAAACCATTGCGGCACGTTTTGAAATTCTCAATCCGAGCGCCCAATATAAAGCAGAAAAAATTGCCTAATGGATTTGTTTTCGGCTTTTGAACAACAACTTAAACAAACCACCGCTCAACATTATCTTATCGCCTTGAGCGGTGGTTTAGATTCTACTGTTCTTCTTACTTTATTGGCAAAACTCCGTCAAATTCAACCGCACTTTTATCTCCGAGCGATTCATATTCACCATGGTTTAAGCCCTAATGCCGATAGCTGGGTTGCACATTGTCAATCTTTGTGTGCTCAATATGAGATTCCATTAATCATTGAGAAAGTAAAAATTGACTACCGCAACGGTATCGAAGCCGGCGCACGCGAGGCGCGTTATCAGGCTATTTTGCGACATATTCAATCCAATGAAATTCTCGTCACGGCCCATCATTTAAACGATCAAACGGAAACGTTTTTCCTCGCACTAAAACGAGGTAGCGGTTTACAAGGACTAGGCGCAATACAAAAGCACAGCGAATTATTCGGTATGAAGATTTTTCGCCCATTACTTTCTTTTACTCGGGAACAATTAGAACACTACGCACACACTGAACATTTAACTTGGGTTTATGACGAAAGCAACGATGATACCCGTTATGAACGCAATTTTTTACGTAATGAAATTCTGCCAAAACTCCGTGCACGTTGGAGACATATTGATCACGTCGTTCAACGCGCTGCACAACATTGTTTTGAAGATCAGCAGCTCATTAATGAACTCTTACAAGACACTTTTCTTGAGCATTGCCAAACACCAACAGAATTTCAACTTCACAGATTCAATCAATATTCATCGCCAAAACAGACCGCACTTTTGCGAATGTGGTTTTCTCAAAATCAATGGGAAATGCCAAGTAAACGCCAACTCGAACAACTCATCAATGATGTTGTTTTAGCAAAAAAAGAAGCCAATCCGCAGTTTCATTTAGGAAAACAGATTGTCCGCCGTTATCAATCCTGTTTGTACCTCACCGCTGATTTTACGGATCTAACGGGAATTTGCCTTGAAATGCGAAATAACAACCTTTTGCTTCCCGACAATCTTGGTGAACTTCATTTACAGCGAACTCCACAACATTTTATTTTTTCTTGGCAGCAATTTTCCGTTGAATTGCCGCCTACCGATTTACCGATTCAAATCCGCTTCAGTTATGCAGGAAAAATCAAACATCATCCGAAACGCCCAAGAGAGGATATCAAAAAAATTTGGCAAGAATTGGGCGTTCCCCCTTGGCAACGTAGCCGCATTCCACTCATTTTTTACGGTGATCAACTACAAAGTGCGGTCGGTTTTTTCAAGGTTTTTGAACATTCTGAAAAATGACCAAAACTTACCGCACTTTATACCTTTTATCTGATAGAATAACCTTGGCTTATATTTTTATGACATAAAGGAAAATAAATGTTTGATTCTTTAATTGTTCAGTTTGTTGTACTTTGGGCTGTAATTGACCCAATTGGCTCGATTCCCGTTTATCTTTCTAAAACTATTGGTTTTTCCCTTGAGGAACGTCGAAAAATTGCGCGTAATGCAGTGATTATTTCTGCCGGTATTCTCCTTTTCTTTTTAGTAGGCGGACAAATTCTCTTTGAAGCCATGCAGGTGCCACTACCAGCTTTCCAAATCGCAGGGGGATTGGTTCTTTTCCTCTTTGCACTAACCATGATTTTTGGTGAAAGTAAACCGGAACAAGAAATTAAGATGAGAGCAAACATTACGGAAATCGCCGTTTACCCTCTTGCCGTGCCCTCTATTGCCTCACCGGGTGCGATGATGGCGATTGTACTTTTAACGGATAACCACCGTTTTAATTTCACCGAACAATTCATTACCGCAGGAATTATGTTAGCGGTACTGTTAATCACTTATATTTTATTGCTTGCTGCGAACCGTATTCAGCACTTCATCGGTAACTCTGGTGCGGCAATTATCAGCCGAGTGATGGGATTAATTTTGGCAACAGTGGCGGTGAATAATGTATTAATCGGATTAAGGGACTTTTTTACTCAGGTGGCATAAAGGTTAGAGATTGAAAATTAGGCTTCTGAGATAGGAGCCTTTTTTGTTTTCTTTTTTGACATTGATATCGGGTTTCAAGCTAATTGCCTAAAAAATCCCTTAATATCCCCGCTGTAAACTCCTTCCGCAAATAAAACCCCAATGGCAGCGTATCTATCATTTCCCCATTTTTTCCAATGCCTTTGGTAATGGCTTTACTGTTTGCCCCTTTTGGTCGTAGCTGCATCACTTCCCCAATACGGGCGGTAATTTCATTGAGTCTTCCCAAGGTGATATATTCCATCAATTCTTCCCAATCCCGTTTTAATTGGCGTTCTTGTTCCGGGTTAGGCTGCCATAAAATCGGCGCACCAATATGGCGATCACGCAAAGCAATATGCCGGCTACCTTCAATAGGAATCCAAAGTACACAAGATAATTTATGACGAACATGAGAATTTTCCCATTGCACACCGGAATTTTGTGTCAACGGTGCAAGGCTCACAAAGGTCGTTTCCAGCGGAAACCCCTGTTCATTAATCGGTAAGGTTTTGAGTTCTACCCCAAGATGGGCAAAATCTTGTTCGGCTTTACTGCCGGCAGTCGCCCCTAATGCGATTTCCAAAAGCATTCCCACCCAGCCTTTATCACGTTTTAAATCAGAGGGAACAGGCATGCCTAAAGTATCGGCAAGCTCGCCAAATGTTAAACCTGCAATGGATTGTGCCCGCTCAAGAAGCTGCGTTAATGTATGTGGAATCATTCGTGATATTTCTTGAAAAAACGGGGTTTGGTGTCTTCTGTTCCTTTGTCAATATAAGGAATATTCTCTAATTGGAGTAAAAAACGTTTTGCCGCCAGTCCGCCACCAAAACCGGTAAGCGTTTTATCTTTGCCTAAAATACGATGGCATGGAATGATAATACTGATCGGATTACTTCCCACTGCTCCCCCCACGGCACGCACGGCTTTTGGATTATCAATCATTTTTGCTAATTCGCCATAGCTCGAGATTTCCCCATAACCAATTTTCCGTAATGCCTGCCAAATGGCTTGTTGGAATGGCGTTCCCTCCGTTTTCAAGGGAATATCCGAAAAACTTTCCGCTTCTCCCTTAAAATAACGATCGAAAGCTGACCGCACTTTTTGAAAAAGAGGCAAATTATTTTCTTCAATCCATTTAGAGTTCGGTTCAAACTGCTCTTTTTCAAAATCAATATGCGTGATATGTTCACCGTCAGATAGAATCAAGAGTTTCCCCACGGGGGAAGGATAATAGGTGTAATAAAGTGCGGTCATTTTCTGCCTCATTTTTCAACATAAAAAAAGCGTACCGAAGTACGCTTTATTATGCGGAATTTTTCCCAGATTAGAAAGTATAGTTTACATTTAAACCATAGAGATTAGCGGTTGCTTTGGAGGAATAATCCGCTTGAATTGTCGCCAAACCACCAGCAATACTTTGTGTTTCTTTAAATTTCAATTTTTTACCGCGTAAGTGTGCAAAACCAAAATCTACTGATAATGCCGGTGTAAATTTATATGTTGCCCCCACGCTATACCATGTCCGGTCTGTATCCGGAATTGATGCGCTAACATGAGTTATTGGCGCCGCTGACTCATCGTAAGCAATCCCTGCACGCACCGTGAGTTTATCATTAACATCATAAGTTGCCCCCAATGCAATACGAGAAGTATCATCATATTCTTCATCTTTGTGGAAAGCTAAACCGCCATTACGTAAACTGCTATCCGTGTAGGTAGCATGAAGATTTTTTAAACGGCTCCAACGGGTGTACTTATAGCTATAATGCATAGCAAATTTATCTGTTAACTGATGAAATCCTGATACTTCTAAATAATCAGGTAGATGTAAAGTTAAACCGCCATTTCCTACATAAGCCTGTGTACCATAAGGTAAATAGCTCACAGCATTACGATCTTTAAAATCAATATCAATTTTAGAATGGTATGCAATACCAAGACGATTGCGCTCATTAAAATCGTAAGCCAAACCAAGGTTCCAACCGAATCCCCAAGCAGAGCGATCTTCTAAATGGGTTAAAACGGTTTCTTTGCTAATTTGAGAACCTAACCCTCCAAGACCAGATACTAATCTTTCTGGATCTCGTCCCAATGCCCGAGCATTATCAATCATTTGTTGCATTAAATTCGGATTTCTCGCAATATTATCAATCGCTGTATCTAAAATACCTGCATTACGTTGAACTTCTGCTTTTGCATAAACAGCATTAACGCCTACACCCGCACTCAGCCCTTGAGTAATACGATAAGAACCACTTAAATTTAAATTTATCGCACTTAACTCTGTTTTTCCACCAAATACACCGGCATCATAATTATTATCATATTCGGTTTTTAAACCAAAATTTACATTCATCCCACCACCAATAGCAAACTTATCATTAATTGGTGCAACAAAATACATATTTGGAATAAAAGATCCCGGTACAACACTTTCTTTATTAGCGGAACCTTCTGCAACCTGAACACCTAATATATTTGCACGAACAGGCCCTTCCATACGAATTTTTGAATGGACATAAACGCCACCAATAGAAAATTGATTAGTTTTAAATTGACTCATCAACGCAGGGTTCGTTGCCACCACTGAGGCATTATCCGCTATTGCGGCTTCACCGGCATAGGCACGTCCTAAACCGGAGGTAGAAACTTCCGCTAACTGAAATGCCGCAGCGTTTACGCCTCCGGCCGCAAGCAACATTGCTGTTGTTAATAAAGATTGATTAAATTTTTTCATTTAGAACCCTTTGTTATTTATATAAAAAATAAAATTTACGAGATTCTAAAACTCCATTTAATCAAGTGCAAATTCATTTTGTTTATTTTTATAGAGTTCCGACCAGTGATAATTTTCTATTTAAAGTGCGGTGAGTTTTCATCTGCTTTTTAAAAGTGATAAAATAACGCCAATTTAATTTCAAGATTAAGGACAAAATATGGCCGTAAAATGCAAAGCAGAAGAATCATTGACTTGTAGCTGCGTAGATGTGGGAACCATTATTGATGGCTCAGATCGCACTGTCAATATTGCACAAACTTATGTGACCCAAGCAGAGGCAGAACAAGCCCTCGCCCGTTTCACAGAAAAAGCACGCAAAACAGAAAGTGAACCTTGTGAAATTCTAAGTGAAATCTCGCCTATTGAAGGTGGCGTACAGTTAAATGCAAATTTTACCTTCAGTTGCCAAGCCGAAGCGATGATATTTGAATTGGCAAATCGCTAAAAACACTCCTCCATTAGACCGCTCTTTTATCAAGTTATAAAGTGCGGTCTTTTTTCATATAAAATATATCGCAAACGTTTGCCTAAACTGATACAATCCGCCCTGATTTTTCATTTAATTAACATGGGAAAAACATTGTGAGTAAACCATCATTAAGTTACAAAGATGCCGGCGTTGATATTAATGCAGGCAATGAACTTGTCGAACGAATCAAACCACATGTAAAACGCACGACACGTCCTGAAGTGATCGGTGGCTTGGGCGGATTCGGGGCATTGTGTGCCATTCCAAGCAAATATAAAGAGCCGATTTTGGTTTCAGGTACTGACGGGGTCGGAACAAAATTACGCTTAGCCATTGATTTAAAAAAACACGACACCATTGGTGTTGATCTCGTGGCAATGTGCGTCAATGATTTGGTGGTACAAGGTGCTGAACCTTTGTTTTTCTTAGATTATTATGCGACCGGAAAATTAGAAGTCGATGTGGCAGCAGATGTGGTGAAAGGCATTGCAGAGGGTTGCGTGCAATCAGGCTGCTCACTCGTTGGGGGTGAAACCGCTGAAATGCCGGGAATGTATCATGAAGGTGATTATGATTTAGCCGGTTTCTGTGTGGGCGTAGTAGAAAAATCCGAAATTATTGACGGCAGCCGGGTACGTAGCGGTGATGCCTTAATCGCGCTAGGTTCAAGTGGCCCTCATTCAAACGGTTATTCTTTAATCCGTAAAGTGATTGACGTTTCTGGCATCAATCCGGCAACCGAACAATTAGCCGGCAAACCATTAAGCGAACAAGTGCTTGCGCCGACTAAAATTTATGTGAAATCTATTTTATCCTTGATTAAACAAACGGATGTTCATGCTATTGCTCATCTTACCGGCGGCGGTTTTTGGGAAAACATTCCACGCGTATTACCGAAAAATATGAAAGCCGTGATTGATGAAAAAAGTTGGGAATGGCAACCGATTTTCAAATGGTTGCAAGAACAAGGCAATATTTCCACTTATGAAATGTACCGTACCTTTAACTGTGGCGTGGGGATGGTGATTGCCCTTCCGCAAGATCAAGTGGAAACCGCATTAGCACTTTTAAAACAAGCCGGTGAAAATGCATGGCTTATCGGACATATTGAACACGCAACAGATGGCGAAGAACAAGTTGTGATTCAATAACCCCTTCGAGGCGAATGAAAATTCGCCTTTCTTTTCTCTATTTTTAGGATCTTTATGAAAAAAATTGCCGTTCTGATTTCAGGACAAGGAAATAATCTACAAGCTATCATCGATGCTTGTGAAAAAGGTTTTATCCCCGCTAAAATTGCGTGCGTGGTCAGCAATAAAGCGGATGCCTTTGGGCTTGAACGGGCAAAAAGTGCGGTCATTCCCACCGGTGTTTTTTTGCGTCAAAATTTTATTAACAATCAAGAAATGGATCGCCAAATCGGCGATTATTTAGCAAATTTTGATGTTGATCTTATTGTACTAGCCGGTTACATGAAAATTTTAACCTCGGATTTTGTGCAGCGTTTTAATGGCAAAATTATTAATATTCATCCGTCATTATTACCCAAATACCCAGGGCTAAACACTTATCAACGAGCCATAGAAGCGGGTGATACCGAACACGGTACAACGGTTCATTTTGTGAATGAAGAAGTAGATGGCGGCGCAATTATTTTACAAGCCAAAGTGCCTATTTTCCCAAATGATAATGTGGAAGACATTGAATTACGCACAAGAGAGCAAGAATATCACATTTATCCTATGGTGGTTAAATGGTTTGTGGAAAACCGCTTAACCCTAAAAGAAGGGATTGCTTATTTAGACGGAAAACCATTATCTGCGCAAGGTTATGCCTGTGAGTAAAAAGAAAAGCGATGAAATCATTCATCGCTTTTTTGTTAAATAGAGGACAATTTATAATTAGAAACGATATGCAAGACCTGTGAAGAACACAAATGGATCAAGTTTAACTTTTACTTCGTGATCTAAACCTAATGCTTTAAATTTTGCTTTAGTTTTAATTTGTGTATACCACATTGAGGTATTCCAATACACGTTATCGGTTAGTTTAATATCAATACCCGCATTAACAACAGGAGCAAAAGAGTGTTTCTTAACATTCAGCTCTGTGACTTCCGGACGAAGAGATTTGGCGTTAAAGAAACGAGTGTAGTTTAAACCTAAACCAAGATATGGACGAGAGCCAGCATCTTTATCTAAGAAATAATATTGTAAATACAAGCTTGGCGGTAATTGTTTAAGTTTCACTGTATCACCTAAATTCACTAACTCGTTACCACCAGCATAAGCACTTGCTTTAATCTTATGAGAAAACGGAGTTGCCGCTAACAATTCTAAACCGATATTATCAGTAAACATATAAGTACCGGTTAAACCTAACTGTGCATTATCACCAACATCAAGATTTACATCTACATTACCTAAACCTGGAACATTGCGATTACTTGTTGTATCTGATTCAGAATTAGCTGACACAAACACACCACCGACACGTAAAATCACGTCGCCCGCTTGATGAGCATTTGCCATACCTGCGAATAATGCAGCGGTTAAACCTAATGCTAGTGCTGTTTTTTTCATTTTGAGCTCCTTAAGTATAATGTTTAATTTATAACCATAAAAAGGCTATGGCTATTTGCGGAGTGTAATATACTCCATATTGAGTATTAATTCTGTGATCTAATTCAAGATTTTAAACATTTGATAAAATTATTTATATAAAATTATTTTGATTTAGTCTAAAAACCTGAAATCACAAACTCGATTCACCACTGAAGAGTAAATTTTTACAGAAGATAAATGGCATAGTACTATAAAGAAGGTATAATCGCCTCATTTTGAAAAAAGAGAGATCGAATGAATATCAACTTTACACAAATTTTACAAGATAGTTGGAATTTTTTCCGCAATCAACAAAAAATCATGTTTCAATTTGCTTCCATTCTCTTTATGGTGCAAGTATTCAGCGTGTTATTAAGCCCCTCAATTGTTGTAAAAGATACTGTTATCAGTACAGATACCCTTCCCCAATTAATGGAAGAAAACGCACCAAGCTTTGCCCTTTCCTTTTTGCTCACACAATTAGCGACAACCTTTGTCAGCGCTTGGGGATTGATGGCGGTCCATAAAATCAGCCAACAAAATTACCACACTTTAGGACAGACTTTCAGTGCAACCCTCTCACGCTTTATCGGTGTCGTGATCTTAGATCTGATTATTGTGATTCCTATATTTCTTGGCTTATTTGAAATCGGCGCAGCAATATTAACCAAAAGCTCTCCCTCAATAGTTTCACTTGTGGCAATTATTGTCGGCATTTGGTTTTTTATTCGTCTAAATTTATCCACAACCCACTACTTAACAACACTAGACGGCATAGGACAAACTCTGCAAAAAATTTGGCTACAGGGGCGAAACCAAAAAGGTGCATTATTTATTTATGCGCTATTAGTGTATTTTGTTGTACCAACATTAATTTTTCAACTCACGACCTTATCAAACAATATGATTTTTATACTTGTAGTAAGTGCGTTTGCTTCACTATTAAATATATTAATTCAGGTTGTGACCTATCGCTTTTACAGTTTATTTATGAAGGAGGCATAAGTGAAACAATTACTTGAATTTATTCCACTGATTTTATTTTTTATCACTTATAAATTAAGCGGTGTGCGTGATGCAGCAATCGTATTAGTAGTCGCAACTATTTTACAAATGGTGATCTTAAAATGGAAATACGGCACTATTGAAAAACGACAGAAAATCCTCGCAAGTGCAGTCATTTTTTTTGGGCTTTTAACCGCCTATTTTAATGAAATACATTATCTTCAATGGAAAGTTACCGTAGTCAATGCACTCTTTGCAGTGATCTTACTTGTAGCACAATTTCAATTTAAAATTCCTTTAATAAAAAAATTTCTAGAAGAAGAAATTAAGTTGCCAGATCAGGCGTGGAACACACTCAACCTTGGCTGGGCAGTTTTCTTTATTATTTGTATGTTGGTGAATATTTATATTAGCCATAATATGTCGGAAGAAGCCTGGGTTAATTTTAAATCCTTCGGTTTAATTGGGATGACCCTCATTGCGACCATTATTTCCGGTGCTTATATTTACAAGTTTTTGCCAAAAGATGAACAAAACAACCATAAAGACGGAGGGAACTAATGTCCTCAAATTTTATTGATAAAAACGGGCGTCAATCAAAAGGCGTACCTTTACTGCGTACCCTTGCTATGCCATCAGATACCAATGCAAACGGTGATATTTTTGGCGGCTGGATTATGTCGCAAATGGATATGGGTGGGGCGATTTTAGCCAAAGAAATCGCCCATGGACGGGTTGTTACCGTTGCCGTAGAAAGTATGAATTTCATTAAACCAATTGCAGTGGGCGATGTGGTGTGCTGCTACGGTCAATGCCTCAAAATCGGGCGTTCTTCCATTCAAATAAAAATGGAAGTTTGGGTGAAAAAGGTCGCCAGTGAACCCATTGGTGAACGCTATTGCGTAACTGATGCGGTGTTCACCTTCGTTGCCGTGGATAGCAAAGGAAAATCCCGTGCAATTCCACGAGAAGGTAATGAAGAGCTGGAAAAAGCGCTTGCCTCCATTCAAGAATATGAGAATCAACAAGTTAAAAACACTTAAAGGAGAAAACGATGTATTACGTTATTTTTGCCCAAGATATTCCCGGCACGCTTGAAAAACGCCTTGCCGTGCGTGAACAGCATTTAGCCCGTTTAAAACAGTTACAAGCCGAAGATCGTTTACTTACCGCAGGCCCTAATCCGGCAATTGACGATGAAAACCCCGGCGATGCCGGATTCACCGGTTCTACTGTGATTGCTCAATTTGATAGCTTACTTGCCGCAAAAGATTGGGCTGCGCAAGATCCTTACGTAGAGGCCGGCGTTTATGGTGAAGTGATTGTTAAACCCTTTAAAAAAGTATTCTAAGGGAACTAACACATGGAAAAGCGAATCTAAGGATTCGCTTTTTTATTAATTGAATCATACAGGTTTAACCAACTCAACCTCACAAGGAATATTCTTATCTTACAGGAATGGTATGAAAAAACTTTCTCTTATTTCTCTTTCAATTTTAACCGCACTTTCTCAGCCGATTAGAGCGAATACAAATGCGGCTCAGCCGAAAAGCACGCAAACCATTAATCTCGCAGAAGAACAGTTGAAATGGCAACAAAATCAACATAATGCTGAGTTAAAACGTCTGAATCAACGGACAACTTTCTTACAATTTGAGAATCTGTTGAAAAGTGCGGTGAAAAATCAGCGAGTTTTTGAAAACCGAACCATTTTTTTATCATTAATTCATTCCTTAGAAGGCTATCCGTTACAAACTGATGCTTGGTTTGCCTACTTTGACAGCCAAATAAAATCAGTCACGCAAAGCACCTCCTCAACGGAAGTGACGACACTAAAAAAAGAAATTGAGGATTATATTGCTCAGCATCCCCGGCATTTTCTCCGTTCCCGTTTAGCGCAAAATATTCTTACATTGCTTAATAATAGTGATCCCGAACAATTCGTGGATTACGCCAAAAAGATCAAACCAAACAGTTTGGCAATGCAAATTGCCGTATTAAATGGGGAATATCAACTCGCTCAAAAATCGTCGGAATCAAAAACCACTCAAGAAACGGATATTTTGAAAGGTTTTGAAACACTTTGGCTGAATAATGGCGAACTTGCTAACGATTCTGAACTGTGGCAAAAATGGTATGCCAACGGAGGCAGAAGCGAAGACAAAATTTATCAAAAAGCAGAAAAATTATTCGGTCAGAATGATGTAAAGGGCTTGGCATTACTGACAGGGGAATTGGATCATCTTGATAATATAAAAGAAGATCCGAGCATTCAGGCACACCTACAACAGTATGCTGATTTACTGAAAAATCCGGCAAACTTCAAATCATTTGCGGAAACATTGCCTGATAGTGAAAAAGACAAAATTCGTCATCAATTTGCGGTCGTACAAGGCTTTTCACGTTATTTACGTACCCTTCCTGAAAATAGGGATAATCCGGATTTTGCTCCCTATTTACAATGGGCAAAAAACTGGCAACTCAGCGATGCTCAAATTCGTGATTGGAAAATCGCTTTTATCAGTCGCTTTTTTGATAATGAATCCCCCCATTTTCAACAATGGCGTGATACTGAAATCCTGGCGTTAAAGGCTGATAATCTTGTTGAACGCCGTTTGCGAATGGCAATTTGGCAAAAAACCGATCTGATACCTTGGCTTAATGCCCTCTCAAAAGAAGGAAAGGAAAAACAAGAATGGCGTTATTGGTTGGCAAAAAGCGATAAACAAAAAACACAAGAAATTTTAACCGCACTTTCTCAAGAGCGGGGATTTTACCCAATGCTCGCCAAAGCGATGCTCAATCCTCAAAATCGAGGGGCAGATTATCGTGTTGAACTAAGCCAACCAGCAATGAATGAAAAGCTGATCAACACGTACGCGAATGAATTAGCCGAAATTACCGAACTTCGCCAATTAGATCGTCTTGGTGCCGCTAAACAACGTTGGCGTTTTTTGCTCGAAAATCTTCCCGATGAATCAAAACAAGCGCAGCAAGTGGCGTTGAGTGAATATGCTAATCAACAAGGTTGGTTTGATTTAGCGGTGGACGGCTCGATTATTGCCAAAGCGTGGAATCATATCGCCTTACGTTTGCCAAATGCCCACCAAAATTATTTTGATATTGCTTTAACGCCCGTTTCGGAAAAAAGCGGTAGCACGATCAACAAAACCTTTGCTATGGCAATCGCCCGTCAGGAAAGTGCCTGGAATCCAATGGCGCAATCTTCTGCGAATGCACGAGGATTAATGCAGCTTTTGCCTAGCACCGCTAAAGCAACCGCCGATAACAATCAACTACCGTATCAAACGGAAAAGGATTTATTCAAACCATTCAATAATATTTTGCTCGGCACAGCACATTTGAATGAGCTTAATGAGAAATATCCGAATAATCGGATCCTTATTGCCGCCGCTTACAATGCTGGCGCAAGCCGGGTGGAAAAATGGCTGTCAAGAGCCGACGGAAAATTGACGATGGATGAATTTATCGCTTCCATTCCCTTTTTTGAAACCCGTGGTTATGTGCAAAATGTGTTAGCCTATGATTTTTATTACCAACTCTTACAACATAAAGAAAATCCACAAACCTTTAGCCAGGAAGAATTTGATCGGCTATACTAAGCGCACTAGTTTAATAGTATAGGATAATACTCATGTATATCAGTCGCAATTTAGATCAATGGAACGCTTTTCTTGCCATGCTACAAACCGCTTTTGAACAAGGCAAAGCCCAAGATTTGTTAACCTTGCTTCTCACCGCTGATGAGCGTGATGCCGTGGGATTACGTTTACAAATTGTTTCACAGCTATTAGACAAAAATTTATCTCAACGTGAAATCCAACAAAATCTGAATACCAGTGCCGCCACCATTACGCGTGGTTCAAATATGATCAAAACCATGGATCCGGATTTTATGGAATGGGTGAAAAAGCAACTTGATCGCCTTGAAAAAAACTAAGCAAATTTTAACCGCAGTTTTACGGTTATTCAGTCTCAAATGGTGGAAGAAAAATTGGCAACGCATCGCAATCCGATTTTTCTTTGCCATTTTTGCCTTTATCCTTTTTTTTCGATTTGTTCCTGTGCCTTTTTCTTCTTATATGGTTCAACAACAAGTGGGACATTGGTTACAAGGCGATTTCCATTATCGGGCAAGATCAACTTGGGTCAGCCTTGAAAAAATTTCACCCAATATGCAACTTGCCGTGATTACCGCAGAAGATCAAAAATTCCCCTCTCATTACGGTTTTGATTTCGCCGCTATTCAGAAAGCCTTCAAACATAACGGAAAATCAACGCGCCAAATTCGGGGCGGTTCAACCATTTCCCAACAAACGGCCAAAAATTTAATGCTGTGGCACGGGCAAAGTTGGCTGCGTAAAGGATTAGAAGTGCCGGCTACAATGTTATTAGAACTAGGTTGGTCAAAAAAACGAATTTTGGAAGTCTATTTAAATATTGCGGAGTTTGGCGAAGGGATTTTTGGTGTGGAAGCAGCAAGCCGTTTTTACTTTAATAAATCCGCAAAAAATTTGACACAATCCGAAGCCGCATTGCTGGCAGCCGTTTTGCCCAATCCTATCATTTATAAAGTCAAAAAGCCGAGTGCATTGGTACGCAAAAAACAACAATGGATTATCAGACAAATGAGAAATTTAGGGATAAATTATTTAAAACAATTGGATTAAAAAAAGTGCGGTCACAAAAAACAATGTTTTTTGAACGTTGGCGTGACCAACAGCCCCGATAGGGGGAACAAACAAGTAAGCAAGTTTGTGAATAATTTAAACCGCACTTTTTTTTAGAAATTAAGCTTTTACGTTTGCACGTTTTACCATCACAAAAGATAGGCTAAATGCCACAATAAAAGAAATTGCCATACCAATGCTGTACATTGCAAGGCTATCCGGTTTGATTGATGGCACACCTAAGAAACCTGCCGCACCTAACGCAATGGCTTTTACATTAAAGAATGCGATGAACGCACTTGCCAAACCTGAACCAATCATTGCCGCAAAGAACGCTTGACGATAACGTAAGTTCACCCCGAACATCGCCGGCTCAGTAATCCCTAACAAGGCAGAAATCCCTGAAGGCACCGCCAAACCACGAACTTTTGGATCTTTTAATGCTAATGCCACGCCTAAACAAGCTGCCCCTTGTGCAATGTTAGACATCGCTGCAATTGGGAAAATAAACGTACCGCCCGTGTGTGCAACATCGGCTAGTAATTGGGTTTCTACCGCAATAAAGGTTTGATGCATACCGGTGATAACAATCGGCGCATAGAATGTCCCGAAAATCGCACCGCCCACAAAACCAAGGGTGTCATACAACCAGGTCAATCCCGCCGAAATGAGTGAACCAGCCTCACGACCGAACGGCCCGATCACGGTAAATGCCAAGAAACCGGCAATAAAGAGCGAACATAATGGCGTAATCAGATTATCCAAATAAGAAGGCACAAATTTACGGAAGGTTTTTTCTAATGTCGCCAATACCCAAGCAGAAATGATGGTTGGGATCACCGTTCCTTGATAACCGACTTTCTCAATTTCAAGCCCAAGTACATTCCAATATTGAATATTGCCTTCCATTAAGGTTTTTGCATAGTTCCAACCATCAGCTAAATTAGGGTGAACTAAGAGCATACCCAAAGCCGCCCCTAAGAACGGATTCCCACCGAATTTACGGGTTGCGGAAAATCCCAGCAAGACAGGTAAAAAGACAAAAGGCGCATTGGCAATCGTATTAATGAAATCGACTAAATCTGAAATATTCGGGAATTTATCAACAACAGAATAGCCTGTAATCACCGCCAATTTTAATTGTTTTTCAGCCAATTCAATGGCGGCAGTATCATTGAGAGCTTTCGCTGCTTCAAGTGCTGCACTAGCTTGAGCATGAGCTGCATCGACTGCGAGTCGCACAGCTTCTGGAACCTGCCAAAAGAAACCTTGGGCAGTCAACATGGAGTGAATCCCCATCAACAAACCACCTGCCACAATCGCCGGAATAATCGGTACGAAAATATCCGCCAACCCTTTCACCAAACGTTGTAATAAACCTTGGTTGCCGGCGGCTGCTTCAGCAACCTCTGCTTTACTCACATCACCAATCCCCAATTGCTTGGTTAATTGTTCGTGAACTTTATTCACCGTGCCGGAACCGAAGATAATTTGATATTGACCGGCAACAGAAAACTGTCCTTTCACCCCCTCAATATTATCAATACCTTCTTTATCAACTTTGCTTTCATCGTTCAAAACGATACGCAAGCGCGTTGCACAATGTGCCGCTGTGGCAATATTACTTTTACCGCCCAGCTTTTCTATCACTTGTTCAGCAATTTTGGGGAAGTTCATAGATTTCTCCTACTACAATGGTTAAAAATAAAACTGGTGGATTGTAACCAACTTCGTTAATAATGACTAGCTTAAAAGCAAAAAACCGGCTTTAAAAGCCGGTTTTAAATTTGGTGCTCTGGGCGAGACTTGAACTCGCACGACCTGTGGTCACTACCCCCTCAAGATAGCGTGTCTACCAATTCCACCACCAGAGCGTTAAATTTTATCTATTTTAATTTATTGAGGAATATCGTTATTTTTATTCTCTACTTTAGGTGCAGCCTGTTGTTGCTGAACTTGCTCCGCAGTTTTTGATAAATCATCAAATGCACCTTTCTCTACATTACCACGATGAGAGTTTAAGTTACCTAATACGAGTGCAATAACAAAAAATGCTGTAGCTAAAATCGCACTGGTACGGGTTAAAAAGTTACCGGCACCGGCTGAGCCAAACATTGTGCCTGATGCACCGCCACCGAAAGAAGCCCCGGCGTTTGCACCTTTGCCCTGTTGAACGAGGATAAACCCGATCAACGCAATAGCGACAACAACATAAATAAATAAAAGAACTTGATACATTTTTTCTACTCTAGATTGCGTATTACGCAAGAAAACTGGGGCGAATAATATAAAGATTTCGTTTTTTTCGCAAGTTTTTTTTCTTATTTATTGCTCGACTGTATCAACTTTAATCAACTTATTTTCCAATATGAAATCATTCTGTTTTTTTAACCGCTCTTTTTCGTGGTTTTTCTGAAGTTTGACTTATTTGGCTTAACTGCCTCAACGCATTGAAATCGACAAAACGCACCAAATCCGGCAACATCTGATTCACCCCATACATAAATTGTTGGTAGGTAGCTTGCTTTTTGCTGATATCGGTAAGTTGTGCTTCCCAATGGGCCGTCATATCCGGTTGGGTGGCGATATCCGGCAAAGCTTGAATCAAAATTCTCCCTGTTTCCGTACTATGAATATTGCGTCCTTTTTTCGTTAAAAAACCACGCTTAAAGAGTAATTCAATAATACCAGCTCGGGTGGCTTCTGTACCTAATCCATCAGTTTCCCGCAGAATTTTTTTCAATTCTTTATCTTGCACAAAACGGGCAATCCCCGTCATCGCTGAAAGCAAGGTAGCATCCGTGAAAGGTTTGGGCGGTTGTGTTTTTTTGCTAATCACTTCCCCTCGTTCACAATACAAAACCTGCCCTTTCTTCACAATCGGCAATAAGGGTTCTTGATTTTCCGTATCGTCTTCTTTACCAAGTAGTGCTTTCCAGCCTGCCACTTGTAAATTTCGTGCTTGTGCAATAAAGGTGCCGCCGGCAATATTCAATGTAATCTTACTTTTACGATATTCCGCATCAGGACAAAATTGCATTAAATATTGGCGAGCAATAAGCTCATAAATATGGCGTTCTTCCTGGGTTAAATTCACTGCACGACTTTTCACCGTAGGAATGATGGCGTGGTGCGCCTCCACTTTTTTATCATTCCAGCAACGATTTTTTTGTTTTATATCCACCACATCCGGCAAGGTTTGATAGGTTTCACTATGAGCAGAAATCGCTTTCAATACTTGCTGACGTTCGGCAAAATGCTCCTCCGGCAAATAACGATTATCCGAACGAGGATAAGTAATCAGACGATGGGTTTCATACAATCGCTGACAAATATCCAACACTGCTTGTGCCGACATACCAAAGCGTTTCGCCGCATCAATTTGTAAGGCAGATAAAGAATAAGGTAAGGGGGCGGTTTCTTTCTCTCGCACATCTTTATAATCCGTCACTTCCGCCGGCTGAGCGGTAATACGTTTTACCACATTTTCTGCTAAGGCTTTAGAAAGCACACGCCCATCTTCATCTTGGTAATCTTCGCACGCCTTGCTCGGTTGCCATAAAGCACTGAAAAGTGCGGTCGATTTTTCCGCTGTTTTTTCCCGCTGTTCTTCCGGATTGATCCACGCCAGCACTTCATAGAAATCTTTCGGCTGAAAATGCTCAATGTCTAAATCTCGGCGTACAATCAAGCCCAGCACCGGGGTTTGTACCCTCCCCACAGAAAGCACACCGTTATAGCCTGCCTGACGACCACGAATGGTGTAAGCCCTTGTCATATTAATGCCATAAAGCCAATCGGCACGCGCCCTTGCCAAGGCTGAGGTGGAGAGCGGAATAAAATTGCGGTTCGGCTGTAATTTGTTAACCGCTTTTTCCACCGCACTGGGATTGAGATCGCTGATTAAGCAACGTTGGATCTTATCACGCTTTTCTGCACTCAACTTTGCATAGCTAAACACCTCATCCACCAAAAGCTGCCCTTCTCGATCCGGGTCGCCCGCATTGACTAATTCGTCCGCCTGATGAATGAGTTTTTCCACCACAGCAAGCTGCTTTTTTGCCTCTTTACGTGGTAAAAGTTGCCATTTTTCGGGAATGATGGGTAAATGCTCTAATCGCCATTGTTTAAATTTGGGATCATAAACATCGGGTTCCGCTTGCTCCAACAAATGCCCCACACACCAAGTCACCACGTCCTTATCACCACATTTAATAAAGCCGTCACCACGCTGATGCGGTTTAGGCAATACATCAGCAATAGCTCGAGCTAAACTGGGTTTTTCGGCGATAAATAAACGCATAAGAAAAAATTAGTCGATTTGACGGCGACCAAGGAAAGAATGGGTCAGTGTGGTGCCATCAACGGTTTCAAGTTCCCCCCCCACAGGGATACCATGGGCAATACGGCTCACTTTAATATTGTGTTGACGGCAAATTTCCGCAATATAATTTGCTGTGGCATCCCCTTCTACGGTAGGATTGGTAGCAAGGATCACTTCATGGAAAGATTCCTCTACCAAGCGTTTTTGCAATAAATCCAAACCAATTTCACGAGGCCCAATGCCATCAAGTGGCGATAAATGCCCCATCAACACAAAATATCGACCGGAAAATTGCCCTGTTTGCTCAATGGCTTGAATATCCGCCGGCATTTCCACCACGCACAGCAAACCTGAATTTTGACGGCGCGGATTATTGCAAATATTACACACCTCTTCTTCCGTGAAATCACGACAGTGAGAACAATGCCCAATTTTAGACATCGCCTCAGTGAGCGCACGTGCTAAATTCATTCCCCCACTGCGATTGCGTTGCAGAAGATGATATGCCATACGCTGTGCAGATTTCGGCCCTACGCCCGGCAAACAACGGAGATTTTCGATGAGATGTTCTAAAAGTGGACTGCTTTGCATAATGATAAATGAAAGGACAATAGGAAATCGTGCGTGAATACTTCTTCACGCACCAAACAATTAAAAAGGAAACTTCATTCCCGGCGGTAACGGCATACCTGCAGTAACCGATGCCATTTTTTCTTTTTGCAACTCTTCGGCACGACGTACCGCATCGTTGAATGCTGCGGCAATTAAATCTTCCAACATTTCTTTATCGTCTTCCATTAAAGAAGGATCGATATCAATACGGCGGCAATTGTGTGCACCGTTAAGGGTGATTTTCACGAGTCCTGCGCCTGACTCACCGGTTACTTCAAGTTGTGCAATTTCTTCCTGCATTTTCTGCATTTTTTCTTGCATTTGTTGTGCTTGTTTCATCAAGCCGCCCAAACCGCCTTTTCCAAACATAATGTTATCCTTTTAAGTCAAAAAATTAGGGGCATTCTAGCGAAAAAATTTGCCTTTGCAAACAGAGAAATTTATTATTCGGCTTTTTAGAATTTTGAGGAAAGCAGCGAACTTTATGGAATTCCGTTACTACATTATTTTTGCCATAGCGATTATCAGCTTACAATTATTTATCACGATTTTTAACCGCACATTGCATTGGCTTTTTGATGGAAAACTCTCGCCAAAAGGCAAAAAATATCTCGCCCTCATCACTTTTGGCATACCCAATGCTGTCTTGATTGGGCAAATCCTGCAACTTTTTATGACGGCACGTTTTATCGCCTTTATGCTCGCCTTATTACTCTTTTCCGCCTTCATCAGCCTTGGCATAGCAATTATTCATTTTCTCTTTAAAAAAACCAAAATCATCGCAAAAATCAACCGCACTTTACGCCTCGCCTATCCTTTCGCCTTGGCTGGATTACTCGGATTAAGCCTTTATAACGCCTATGTCCCACGTCTTGTACATTATGAAATCACATTGGATAAGCCCATGAAACCGCTGAGAATTGGTGTGGCAAGCGATTTACACCTAGGCACATTATTTGGCGGGAAAGCCCTCGATAAACTGGCACAAATCATGGATGAACAAAAAGTCGATTTAATCCTGCTCCCCGGCGATATTATGGACGATAATGTGACCGCCTATTTAGCGGAAAATATGCGTCCACATTTAGAAAAACTGAGTGCGCCATTGGGGGTTTATGTCACCCTAGGCAACCACGATTTTTTTGGACACCAAGAGGAAATTACCGAAGAAATCCGCCAAGCGGGCATCATTCTATTAAAAGATCAAGTGGCAACCATTGATGACGAACTCGTGTTAATCGGTCGAAATGACGATCTCGAAAAACACCGTCCAACTACGGAAATGTTGTTAAAACAAGCTAAACCGGATTTACCGATTATTGTCCTCGATCACCGCCCTTCCGAAGTGGAAATCCATTCCACCTTGCCTTTTGATTTACAGGTTTCCGGCCACACTCACAAAGGGCAAATTTTTCCGGCGAATCTCATCACCGCCCTCACCTACCCCATTGATTATGGCTTAGAAAAAATTGGCAACCCGTACTTTATGGTGACATCAGGCTACGGATTCTGGGGAATCCCAATGCGCTTGGGAACACAATCGGAAGTGGTGATTATTGATGTGAAGGGCAAATAAAGTGCGGTCAAAAATGGGGATGTTTTCATCCCCTTTACTGTTTAGTAAAACTCAATGCCTTCAATGCTATTGGTGACTCTTGTGCCGGCTTCGCCTTTGACAATGCGTTCAATGTCATTTAACGATCCAATAACCGCCTCTTTACCGGTGGCTTTTACGAAATTGATCACCGCTTTCACTTTTGGTCCCATAGAACCCGGCGCAAACTCTGAAGCAAGAGTTTCTAGAGCCTGTGGATTGGCTTTGGTTATTTGTTTTTGATCCGGTTGGTTGAAATTCACACAGGCTGCGGGAACGTCGGTGGCGATTATAAATAAATCCGCCTCTAATTCTTGAGAAATCACGGCTGTACATAAATCTTTATCCACCACAGCTTCAACGCCTTGTAGTTCCCCTTTCTCATTATAATAGCTTGGTATGCCGCCACCGCCGCCACAAATGACAATGTTATGATTGGCTAATAAAGCTTTCACCGAGTCAATTCCTGTCACGGATTTTGGTAAAGGGCTTGGTACGGCACGGCGATAATATTGCCCATCTGCCATCACTGCCCAGCCTTTTTCTGCCGCCAGCTTTTCCGCCTCTTCTTTGGAATAAACTTGCCCAATGGGTTTGCTTGGCTTTTCAAACGCCGGATCTTTTGGATCTACAATCACCTGGTTTAATACCGTAATCGTTGGGGTTTGTGGCAACAGATTGGTTAATTCTTGTTGCAACATATAACCGATCATTCCCACGGTTTGCGAAACCAGTACATCGAGCGGATAAGGCTCAATTTTTGAATCTTGTGCATGATAGGCGGCATGTTGCAATGCTAACAGTCCGACCTGTGGCCCATTGCCATGGGAAATCACCAATTCATTTTCTTGTTTAATTTTTGCCAATTGTTCTGCCGCAATACGAATATTGGCAGACTGATTTTGAGCCGTCATCGGCTCCCCTCTTTTTAATAAGGCGTTTCCGCCTAATGCAACGACAATTTTCATTTTACTTTCCTTTTAATTGATAAAAAAATAGCATCGTTAATTAATATTTACGATGCTATCTATAATTTACTATGCCAAACTTGCCACCATCACAGCTTTAATTGTGTGCATTCGATTTTCGGCTTGCTCAAATGCCACATTTGCCGGTGACTCAAATACGTCTTCTGTCACCTCAATACCATTTGCCAACTGAGGATATTTTTCTGCAATTTCTTTCCCCATTTTGGTTTCACTATTATGGAATGCCGGTAAACAATGCATAAACTTGACTCTTGGATTACCCGTGCGTTTCATTAATTCCGGTGTGACTTGGTAAGGCATTAACATATCGATTCGCTCCGCCCAAGCCTCAAGTGGTTCACCCATAGAAACCCATACATCCGTATGCACAAAATCTACCCCTTTGACCGCGAGATCAATATCGTCGGTAACAGTGATACGTGCGCCGGATTGTGCGGCAAATTCTTGACACATTTTCACAAGTGAATCTTCCGGTAATAAGCCTTTCGGTGCACAAATGCGTACATCCATACCTAATTTTGCACCAATTAACAATAAAGAATTCCCCATGTTATTACGCGCATCGCCAATGTACACATAGCTAATTTGGCTCAGTGGTTTCTCACAATTTTCAATCATTGTTAGAACATCAGCAAACATTTGGGTAGGATGAAATTCATCGGTTAAACCATTAAATACCGGCACACCTGAATATTGTGCAAGTTCATTTACGGTAGATTGTTTAAACCCACGATATTCGATGGCATCATACATTCTACCTAGTACTCGCGCGGTATCTTTCATTGATTCTTTATGCCCAATTTGTGAAGAATTCGGATCAATATAAGTTACGTGTGCACCTTGATCGTAAGCAGCCACTTCAAAAGCACATCTCGTGCGAGTTGACGTTTTCTCAAAAATAAGTGCAATATTTTTACCGGTTAAACGAGGTTGTTCGGTTCCCGCATATTTTGCTCTTTTTAAATCTCTCGCTAAGTCCAATAAGAATCGGATTTCACGCTCAGTATGATTCACTAAACTTAGTAAATGTCTGTTTTTAAGATTAAACGCCATAGTTGCTTCCTTTTTTCTCGTGTGTTGATAAAAAATCGCGAAATTCTAGCAAAGCAAACGTTTGCGTTCAAGAAAAAAGTGAAAAATAGGAGAAATAGAGGAGAATAGTAAAAAGTGCGGTAAAAAATAGGGATGCTTTCGCATCCCATGATAGTTTATTAGGTACAAACAATTTTTACCGCCAACCCGCCTTGCGAAGTTTCACGGTATTTTGCATTCATATCTTTACCTGTTTCGTACATGGTTTCAATCACTTTATCGAGCGTAACTCGAGGATTGGTGGTACGGCGCAATGCCATACGGGCCGCATTAATCGCTTTCACCGAGGCAATCGCATTACGTTCAATACAAGGCACCTGAACTTGTCCGCCAACAGGATCACAAGTTAAGCCAAGATTATGTTCCATAGCAATTTCCGCCGCAATACATACTTGCATTGGATTTGCCCCAAGAATCTCAGCCAAGCCTGCCGCCGCCATAGAGCAAGCCACACCGACTTCCCCTTGACACCCCACTTCAGCACCGGAAATCGAGGCATTCATTTTATAAAGCGAACCGATCATTCCCGCCGCTAACAAATAACGTTCAACCGTCTCAGGTGTTAAAGGTGAGATAAATTTATCATAGTAAGAAAGCACCGCCGGAATAATACCACAAGCACCATTTGTCGGGGCAGTGACAACCCGTCCTCCTGCTGCATTTTCTTCATTCACAGCAAGGGCAAACATATTCACCCAGTCAATAACACGCATCGGGTCATTGGATAAATTCGTATTGGCTTCTAACATTCGATATAAGGATGCGGCACGGCGAGGCACACGCAACGGCCCCGGCAAAATGCCTTCAGTATGTAGCCCGTGATCAATACAAGCCTGCATGGTTTTCCACACATTGTCTAAATGTGCACTTACCGCTTCTTTTCCATGTAATGCAATTTCATTTTCAAGCATCACCGTGGAGAACATTAAGCCGTTTTCGCTGCAATGTTTTAAAATATCTTCTGCATTTTTATAAGGATAAGGCACGCTAACCGGGCTTTCTTCTTCCTGACCGAAATGCGCTTCATCTACGATAAAACCACCACCGATCGAGTAATAAGTTTGACGGTAAAGTTCTTTACGATCTGCATCTAATGCAGCGATCGTCATACCATTTTCATGTAATTTCAAAAAAGTACTGTGAAAAATGAGGTTATTATCAAAATCAAACTTCACCGTTTTCTCGCCTTGAGCGATCGGTAACTGTGCCGTTTCTTTCACTTTTTCGATAAAACCGGGAATGAGATCAATATCTACATCATGCGGTAAATAGCCGGCAAGCCCCATGATGATCGCAATATCCGTATTATGACCACGCCCTGTCATAGAAAGGGAACCATAGACATCTACATGGATTTCGGTTGTATTTTCAAACTGACCAAGCTTAATAAGATCATCAACAAATTGTTTACCCGCTTTCATTGGGCCAACAGTGTGGGAACTGGACGGCCCAATTCCCACTTTAAACATATCAAATACGCTAATCATATATTTCTCGTTAATTAAGATAAGCTAAACTAAAATTCTAAGCTGCCTATAATAATCCATATACGACCGCAGAGATAGCTATTAATCCCATTATGGTTACAAATACATTACTAAAGCGACCTTGATAACGTTTCATTGCCGGTACTTTACGAATAGCATACATTGGCATAATAAACAGAATCATCGCAATAATTGGACCACCAAGAGATTCAATTAAGCCAAGAATACTTGGATTGATAATTGCAACACCCCACAGAGTAACTAAGAAGAAAAGTGCGGTTGCATAATTTAATTTTTTACGGTTAACCGACTCACCTTTCATTTTTAAGTACAATCCTTCTAAGCCTTCACGAGCCCCCATGTAATGACCAAAGAAAGAACTGGTAATTGCTAAAAATGCAACTAATGGTCCAAAGTAGGAGATATAAGGATTATCGAATTTGTTCGCGAGGAAAGACAAGATACTAATATTTTGTTCTTTTGCTGCCAATAATTCTTCCGGTGTTAAAGTTAATACACAGCTGAATACAAAGAACATGACAAAGAAAAGTAAAATCGTTGATGTGCCTTTTTCAGTACGCTCAATATGGCGTTCGGTAAGATCAAATTCTTTATATTCACGGTATTGTGAGCAAGTAAAAGAAGAAATTGCCGGAGAATGATTGAAAGAGAACACTAAAACCGGAATCGTCACCCATAATGTAGTAAGAAAACCACTTGCAGTTGGAAATTCCTGTAACATAGAACTGTTCCATTCCGGAATTAAATAAATTGATAATGCAAATAAAATAAGTACCAACGGATATACAAGCCATTCCGTAATTTTTAACATCACTTTTTCATTGAATAGCATCACTGAAATTAGTACAGCAATTAAAATAAAAGAAAGTAACGCACGATTAGGTGATGCCATGCCAAGTTGATTAACAATAAAAGAATCTACGGTATTAGTAATACCGTTGCCATAGATCAACAAGATTGGAAAAATTGCAAAAAAGTACAATAAAGTAATCAATTTGCCCGCAGTTTTACCAAAATGCTCTTCCACTACTTCAGTGATATCACTGCCCGGATTTTTGGAAGAAAGAACAAAATATGCTAAACCACGATGTGCAAAATAAGTCATTGGTCCGACTAAAATTGCCATAATGACTAACGGCCAGAAACCACCCATACCTGCATTAATCGGTAGGAACAAAACACCGGCACCCACTGCCGTACCAAATAAATTTAACATCCACGATGCATCAAATTTATTCCATTTTGAATTTTTCATAATAAAGACCTTCAAAAATTAAAAAAGAAATTAATTTACTGTCAATTATTCAGGTAAGCACCTGAAAATCTGGCGCGCATAATATGCTTTAAGAAAATGAAATTCAAAGGAATATTTTTAGAAATGTGATCTAGATAACAGTTTTTCAGAGATTAAATGAACAAAATTTGGTTTAGATTAAAGTGCGGTCAAAAAGCAATCAATATTTTAACCGCACTTGCTACTACTTAAGAGTTATCAATAGAGAAAGAGAGCACATCTTTAATACTGAGAGTATTTAAGGCAATCATAATTAAACGATCTACACCTAAGGCAACACCTGATGTATTTGGGATCCCTGCTTGCAATGCACTGAGGAGACGCTCATCTATTGCCCGTTCCGGCAAACCCATTTTTTCACGCTGACGATTATCTTGCTCAAAACGGCGACGTTGCTCGCCAGCATCAGTTAATTCATGAAAGCCATTGGCGAGTTCTAATCCTTTATAATAAAACTCAAAACGTTCTGCTACACGCTGATCTTCCGGGCTTAATTGGGCTAGTGCGGCTTGTGAGGAAGGAAAATGGTAAATCGCTACCGGAGCATCTTGCCCAATTTTTGGCTCAACTACTGCGCTAAATAAAAACTGCAATAACGTATCGCGATCCTCATCCTCTTCTGCCATAAAATGATGTTGATGCGCCGCCTCTACCAATTCTTTACGGCTTGCAGAAAGCGGATCAAGCCCTACATATTCTTGGAAAACAAACTGGTAACTCATACTTTCTGCCGGCTTACAATCAAGAATCTGTTGGAGTAAATCATCTACTTCATTAATCAAACGGTACATATCAAAGTGCGGTCGATACCATTCCAACATAGTAAACTCGGGATTGTGACGATTACCAGCCTCCTCATTGCGAAATACTTTGCTAATTTGAAAGATAGGCCCGCTACCCGCAGCCAATAGCCGCTTCATATGATACTCAGGACTGGTTGAAAGCCATAATGTTTTCGACTGTTCATTAAGCGGGGCAATAAATTCCGTGCTAAACGTAGAAAGGTGAAGATCCGTCACACCAAATTCACTCAGCACCGGGGTTTCAACTTCAAGTAAACCACGATCGGTAAAAAAACGGCGGATTTCAGCAATAATTTTTGCTCTGGCAAGTAAATTTTTAATGGAGGCAGAAGGTTGCCACGACACAGTTTTCGGAGTAAGTGCGGTCATTTTTTCTGTTGTTTTCTTAATGAAATCATAATTAATCCGAGCATTGTAAACGAGGCTATTTGATAACTCAACTTTCCCTCCCGTCATCGTTAAAAAGCATACCAAATAAAAAGTTTTCTCATTTGATTTACTTAGATAAATTAACTTTTTTGAGGTAGATCACAAAATTCGCAATTTCTCCGGAATTCCGCCTAAAAAAAGTTATTAATTTGTAAAAAAAATGGCACAATGCCTCTGCTCACCCTTTAAGGGAATTTTTATTTATACTTTACTACATGATTGGAGGATATCGTGCAAACAGTTAATGTCGATATTGCAATTGTTGGTGCTGGCGGCGGCGGATTACGTGCGGCAATTGCAGCAGCAGAAGCAAATCCTAATTTAAAAATCGCATTGGTTTCAAAAGTTTATCCAATGCGTAGCCATACGGTTGCGGCAGAAGGTGGCGCAGCAGCAGTTATTAAAGAAGAAGATTCCTATGATAAACACTTTCACGATACTGTTGCCGGCGGCGACTGGTTGTGCGAACAAGATGTTGTAGAGTATTTTGTAGAACATTCTCCGGTAGAAATGACCCAGTTAGAACGTTGGGGCTGCCCTTGGAGTCGTAAAGCTGATGGTGACGTGAATGTACGTCGTTTCGGTGGAATGAAAATCGAGCGAACTTGGTTTGCCGCGGATAAAACCGGTTTCCATTTATTACATACACTTTTCCAAACCTCAACACAATTCCCTCAAATTCAACGCTTTGACGAGCACTTCGTGTTAGACATTTTAGTCGATGATGGTCACGCACGTGGTATGGTCGCAATGAATATGATGGAAGGTACGTTGGTTCAAATTAATGCCAATGCGGTGGTGATCGCAACCGGCGGTGGTTGTCGTGCATTTAAATTCAACACAAACGGCGGCATTGTAACCGGTGACGGTTTATCCATGGCATATCGTCATGGTGTACCGCTACGTGATATGGAATTTGTACAATATCATCCAACCGGCTTACCAAATACCGGTATTTTGATGACTGAAGGTTGTCGTGGTGAAGGCGGTATTTTAGTTAATAAAGATGGCTATCGTTACCTTCAAGATTATGGACTAGGTCCTGAAACACCAATCGGCAAACCTGAAAATAAATATATGGAACTAGGGCCTCGCGATAAAGTTTCCCAGGCTTTCTGGCAAGAATGGAAAAAAGGGAATACTTTAAAAACGGCTAAAGGTGTAGATGTTGTGCATTTAGATTTACGCCATCTCGGTGAAAAATACTTACACGAACGCCTTCCGTTTATTTGTGAATTATCCAGTGCCTATGAAGGCGTAAATCCGGTCAATGAACCAATTCCGGTACGCCCTGTTGTTCACTATACTATGGGCGGTATTGAAGTTGATTTCAATAGTGAAACCCGTATTAAAGGCCTATTTGCTGTGGGCGAATGTGCTTCTTCCGGGTTACACGGCGCAAACCGCTTAGGTTCTAACTCATTGGCAGAACTTGTTGTACTTGGTCGCGTCGCCGGTGAATATGCGGCACAACGTGCCGTTGAAGCCCAACCGGCAAATCAAAGTGCGGTTGATGCTCAAGCTAAAGACGTTGTCGCACGTTTAGAAGCCCTTCATAAGCAAGAAGGTGACGAATCTTGGTCTGAAATCCGTGATGAAATGGGTACCGTGATGGAAGAGGGTTGTGGTATTTACCGTGACCAAGCGAGTATGCAAAGAGCGGTTGATAAAATTGCAGAATTAAAAGAGCGTTATAAACGTATCCGTGTTGCAGATAATTCAAGTGTATTTAACACCGATGTGCTTTACACCGTTGAATTAGGTTACATCCTTGATGTAGCACAATCTATCGCTAACTCAGCTATCGAACGTAAAGAATCTCGTGGGGCGCATCAACGCTTAGATTACACTGAACGTGATGATGTCAATTATTTAAAACACACCCTTGCTTTCTACAATGAGAATGGTGCACCGCGCATTGAATACAGCCCGGTGAAAATCACTAAATCCCAACCTGCAAAACGTGTTTATGGTGCGGAAGCAGAAGCTGCCGAAGCTGCTGCGAAAGCTAAGGAGCAAGCAAATGGCTAATTCACCAGTAATGAATGTGGAAGTTTTACGCTACAACCCTGAAAGCGATCAAGAACCACATTTAAGCACTTACCAAGTGCCTTATGACAACCAAACCTCTTTACTTGATGCGTTAGGTTATATTAAAGATAAACTTGAACCTTCCCTTTCCTACCGTTGGTCTTGTCGTATGGCAATCTGTGGTTCTTGTGGAATGATGGTTAACAATAAGCCAAAACTGGCCTGTAAAACTTTCTTGCGTGATTACAGCGGTCATATGCGTATTGAACCATTGGCAAACTTCCCTATTGAACGTGATTTGGTGGTAGATTTAAGCCACTTTATTGAAAGTTTGGAAGCGATCAAACCATACATTATCGGCAACGAAGCTCCGGCATTAGATGGCAAACCACATCCATCGGCAGAACTTGCGAAAAGCCGTACGAAACAAACCCCGGCACAACTTGAAAAATACCGTACTTTCTCAATGTGTATTAACTGTGGTTTATGTTATGCCGCTTGCCCACAATTCGGTTTAAACCCTGAATTCTTAGGACCGGCAGCGATCACTATGGCTCATCGTTATAACCTTGATAACCGTGACCATGGAAAAGCACAACGTATGCCATTGTTAAACGGTAAAAACGGGGTGTGGAGCTGTACTTTCGTGGGTTATTGTTCTGAAGTCTGTCCAAAACACGTGGATCCGGCTTCTGCAATTAACCAAGGTAAAGTAGAAAGTGCCAAAGATTATGTTATCTCTATGCTAAAACCAAAAGGCTAAGGGGGAAGAAATGTCAGTAACTGTAAGTAAACGCAAAAAATATGTTCGCCCGATGACGGCTACTTGGTGGCAAAAATTAGACTTCTACAAAGCCTATATGCTGCGTGAAGCTACCTCAATCTTTGCTGTGTGGTTCTGTATTGTGCTGCTTTATGGCGTACTCTGTCTTGCCAGTAATCCTATCCCAGGACACGGCATTTTTAGCTTTATTGAGTTTTTAAGAAACCCAATTGTGGTGATCTTAAATATCCTTACGCTGGTCGCCACACTTTACCATACCGTCACCTATTTCTTAATGACACCAAAAGTGATGAACATCATTGTCAAAAATGAACGTTTACCACATCATGTCATCAGAAATGCACTTTGGGCTGTGACTGCGCTTATCAGCGTGATTGCATTAGTTTTAGCTTATATTTAAGGGAGAGAAAAAATGGTTGATAAAAATCCAAAACGCTCCGGCGAGCCACCGGTATGGTTACTTTTCGGTGCAGGTGGTACAGTAAGCGCAATTTTCTTTCCTGTGGTGATTTTAATCTTGGGTTTGTTACTTCCCTTTGGTTTAATTGACCCGGTAAACCTCGTCACTTTTGCCTATTCTTGGATCGGTAAACTTGTGATTCTCGTGCTAACCATTTTCCCAATGTGGTGTGGTTTACACCGAATTCACCACGGGATGCACGATCTTAAAATCCATGTACCGGCAGGTAACTTTATCTTCTATGGTTTAGCAACTATTTATACCATTTGGGTATTATTTGCGGTGATTGGTTTATAAGCAAATCAGATATAAAAAATAGCGAGTTTTATACTCGCTATTTTTTTATCTCCAATAATATTATTAATAGTTACAAATTTCCGAATCAGCAAAGAAATAGGCAATTTCACGATTTGCACTTTCGATGCTATCCGAGCCGTGAACAGAATTTTCACTCTGACTTAATGCAAAATCCTTACGAATCGTTCCTTCTTCTGCATTTTCCGGATTTGTTGCCCCAATCAAAGTGCGGTAGTTTTTTACGGCATTTTCTTTTTCCAATACCGAAACCACAACAGGCGCAGACATCATGTAATCCACTAATGGCTCAAAAAATGCCTTGCCTTGATGTTCGGCATAGAACCCCTCAGCCTGCTCTCTCTTTAAATGTACCATTTTGGTTGCAACAATTTTAAATCCATTTTGCTCAAAGCGCGCCAAAATTGCCCCAATAAGGTGACGTCTCACCGCATCAGGCTTAATAATTGAAAGTGTTCTTTCTGCCATATTTCATCCTCACTTTTCTGATTTTGACAACAATAAATTCGCTAATGTTTGAACCCCAATACCCGTTGCTCCAACCGCCCATAAATCACTTGCGGATTTACGATAAGTGGCAGAGCAATCAATATGTAACCAATTTTGTTGGTAATTTTTCACAAAATAGGAAAGAAATGCTATCGCAGTACTTGCCCCGGCACCAACCGGCACCGTCCCAATATTGGCAATATCCGCAAATGAAGAGCTAATTTGTGAACGATGAAATTCCTCAAAAGGTAAACGCCAAAATGGCTCATTTTCAGCCTTCGCCGATTGGAAAAGCGCTGTCGCAAGTTCATCATCCATTGTGAGTACCGAATGGTAGTCATTACCCACCGCCACTTTAGCAGCACCGGTTAATGTCGCACAATCAATAATAAATTCAGGATGCTGATTATCCGCTTCAATTAAGCCGTCTGCCAACACTAAACGGCCTTCTGCATCGGTATTTAAAATCTCCGCTGTAATGCCGTTTTTATAGGTAATAATATCGCCTAGTTTAAATGCGTTGCTGCTCACTAAATTTTCAGCACAGCATAAATAAAGTTTCACGCGTTGGTTTAATCCGCGAGCAATAGCCAAGCTTAAAGCCCCTGTTAATAACGCTGCACCTCCCATATCCGTACGCATTGTACTCATACCATCACTTGGTTTAATACTATATCCGCCACTATCAAAAGTAATACCCTTACCCACTAAGCAAGCTAATATGGGTGCATTCAAATCCCCCGTCGGATTAAAATCCAGCTGCAACATTGCCGGCGAATTTGACGAACCTTTCCCTACGCTCCAAATTCCCTGATAACCTTGCGCTTCCAATTCTTTCCCGGAAATAATCTGAAAACTAACCTCACTTTTCTCAGAATGGTTTTCTGCTTGAACGCTAATAAACTCTGCAGCTCGCTCGGCTAATTTAATAGGAGTTAAACTTTGTGCAGGCTCATTAATTATATCTCGAACAAAATCGCTACATTCAATACGAGCCAATAATTCATCTTGTAAATCATGCTCTAAATGCGGAAATTCAATGCTGTAATCCTGTTTTGCCGTATAAAATCCCTGATAAAACGCCCAACAAAAGTCTAAATTCCATTCTTCACCGACTAATTCTACATCTTTAATACCTTGCCCACGCAACTTACGAGCGGCACGTTGCACCAAAGTGCGGTCATTTTTTTCATTATTTTTTAAGTGAATAATCGCTTCTTCACCATTAAAACTTACGATCGCATTTTTACCCCAGCAATCTGCTGCAGGACGACTAGAAAGAATAATCTCCATTTTTTAACTCCCCTTATAAAGAAAAAACTGGTTAGCGAACTATACCAGTTTTTATCCTTTTAAACCTAAAATTTATTTAAATTTCACGGCATCAATTAATTTTTTACCCGCTAAATCTTTCGCCGACAAATTCGGCACACCTTCAAGCGGCCATTCAATCCCAACAGCGTTATCATTCCAGATCAGTGAATGTTCTGCTTTTGGATTATAATAATCCGTGCATTTATAGGTAAACTCCGCTTCATCTGTTAATACATAGAAACCGTGTGCAAAACCTTCAGGCACCCACAATTGACGTTTATTCTCTACAGATAAAATTTCGCCTACCCATTGTCCAAAAGTTGGTGAACTTTCTCGCATATCCACAGCCACATCAAATACAGCACCAGAAATTACCCTGACTAATTTGCCTTGGGTATTCTCTGTTTGATAATGTAAACCACGCAATACGCCTTTAATGGATTTTGAATGGTTTTCTTGTACAAAAGTGCGATCGGCCACATTTTCTCTGAACCATTCATCACGGAAGGTTTCCATAAAAAAACCACGTTCATCACCAAACACTTGTGGTTCTAATAATTTCACATCAGGGATTTTAGTATCAATGACTTTCATCTTTACTCCGCATAAGCTTTAATATTTTTCAACGCCTTTTTCCAATCACTCGGCTCAATACCAAAAACCTGCCGGATTTTCGTTAAATCTAAACAAGAATTTGTAGGGCGTTTGGCTGGTGTTGGATAATCTGCCGTGCTAATAGCATTTACAAGCGGAGCTTTTTCTAACACATTCTGAGAAATCGCTTCATCAAAAATTGCTTTTGCAAAATCACACCAACTTACATAGGGCTCGCCTGTGAAGTGATAAATACCATATTGCACCTCTTCGCCTGCGATAATTTTTTCGGCAATTTGGATTAAGGCAGCTGCAATATCGCCTGCATAGGTAGGACCACCAATTTGATCAGCAACTACACCTAAAGTATCTCGTGTTTTTGCTAAACGTAGCATTGTCTTCACAAAATTATTACCGTGTTCACCAAATACCCAAGCGGTACGCAAAACAATAAATTTATCATTGGCTTTTGCAACCGCTTGCTCTCCTACTAATTTAGTTTTTCCATAGACCCCTTGCGGATCGGTGGCATCAGTTTCTTTATATTTGCCTTTACGCTGACCGTCAAAAACATAGTCGGTTGAAATGTGTAAAATGGCCGCACCTACATCTTTTGCGGCTTCCGCTAAGTATTGCGAACCTTTCACATTAATGGCTTCGGAAAGTTCAATTTCTGTTTCAGCACGATCGACAGCAGTATGAGCTGCCGCATTGATAATAACATCTGGGCAGAAATTTTCGACCGTATTTTGTACCTCACTTTGATCGGTAATATCAAGCTCATCACGATCAACGGCTAAAATTTCGTGTTTACCTTGTAATTGTTTGGTTAAACAATAGCCGACTTGTCCGCTTGCCCCTGTAATCAAAAACTTTGCCATTTACTTATCCTCTTTGATTAGACGTAGCAAATATTGACCATATTCGTTTTTTGTCATTGGTTTAGCCAATGTTTTCACTTGTTCAGAAGTCAACCAGCCATTACGCCACGCAATTTCTTCTAAACAGGCAACCTGTAAGCCTTGAACATTTTCAATAGTACGTACGAAGGAGGCGGCCTCGTGCAGGCTCTCATGTGTACCAGTATCTAACCACGCAAAACCACGACCAAGCAACTGAACATTCAACGAACCATCTTTCAAATACATTTCATTTAATGTGGTAATTTCAAGCTCTCCACGAGCAGAAGGTTTTACTTGTTTAGCAAACTCAACGACACGATTATCATAAAAATACAAACCCGTTACCGCATAATTAGATTTCGGTTGAGCAGGCTTTTCTTCAATGGAAATGGCTTTGAAATTTTCATCGAACTCCACAACACCGAAACGTTCCGGATCTTTCACTAAATAACCAAAAACTGTCGCCCCATGTGGCTGAGAAACGGCTTCTTGAAGCATTTGCGTAAAGTGCTGCCCATAAAAAATGTTATCACCCAAAACTAAGCAGCAGCTATCGCCATTGATAAAGTCTTCACCAATCAAAAAAGCTTGAGCTAACCCATCAGGACTAGGTTGAATAGCGTATTGCAAATTCACCCCAAAATCATCGCCATTCCCTAACAAACGCTTAAAACTCTCATTATCCTCAGGAGTAGTAATAACCAAAATGTCACGAATACCAGCCAACATCAATACAGAGAGTGGATAATAAATCATCGGTTTGTCATATACAGGCAAAAGCTGTTTTGAAACACCGCGAGTTATGGGATAGAGACGGGTACCTGACCCGCCTGCAAGAATAATACCTTTCATAAAAATACCTTTTAAAGCTCAGTCAAATTTTACTGTATTTTATCAATTGCAAAATCAAACCGATTAGAAACTATTGAGTCCCCAAACGCTCACGGTTATAAGAACCATCTAATACACGGCTCCACCACTTTTTGTTATTCAAGTACCATTCCACCGTTTTACGAATACCGGTTTCAAAGGTTTCTTGCGGTTTCCAGCCTAATTCAATACCAATTTTGGTTGCATCAATGGCATAACGCACATCATGCCCCGGGCGGTCGGTTACGTAAGTGATTAAATCTTCATATTTCGCCAAGCCTGCCGGTTTATTCGGAACAAGTTCTTCCAATAAACCACAAATTGTACGAACCACTTCAATATTGGCTTTTTCATTGTGCCCGCCGATATTGTAGGTTTCTCCAACGACACCTTCCGTAACAACTTTATATAGCGCACGAGCGTGATCTTCGACAAATAACCAATCACGAATTTGCATACCGTTACCATACACAGGCAATTTTTTCCCTTCTAGGGCATTTAAAATCATCAACGGAATCAATTTTTCAGGGAAATGGAACGGACCATAGTTGTTAGAACAGTTAGTGACAATGGTCGGCAAACCATAAGTACGCAACCATGCACGAACGAGATGATCGCTTGAGGCTTTAGAGGCTGAATAAGGACTAGATGGCGAATAAGGCGTGGTCTCGGTAAAAAGATCATCCGTGCCTGCTAGATCGCCATAAACTTCGTCCGTTGAAATATGGTGAAAACGAAATGACAATTTTTTCTCATCACTTAAACCGTTCCAATAAGCACGGGCTGCTTCTAATAAAGTGTAAGTCCCGACGATATTGGTTTCGATAAAGGCAGTCGGTCCATCAATAGAACGATCAACATGACTTTCTGCAGCCAAGTGCATAACCACATCAGGCTGATATTGATTAAATACACAGTCTAATTTAGACTTATCACAAATATCAACCTGTTCAAAAGAATAACGTGAGCTATCTTTAATAGACTCAAGTGATTCTAAATTGCCTGCGTAAGTTAATTTATCTACGTTAATAACTGAATCTTGAGTGTCATTAATTATATGGCGAACGACTGCAGAACCAATAAAGCCAGCCCCGCCAGTAATGAGGATTTTCATAAAATAACTCTCCCTTAAAACTAGCGTGCCCCACCACGCCCTAAAACTGTACCAATAGTTTTCAATAAAATAACCATGTCATTCCATAATGACCAATTTTTCATATACCAAATATCTATTTCAACACGACTATCAAAATCAACATCACTTCGGCCGCTTACTTGCCACAGACCACTAATACCTGGTTTTACTGAAAGAACAAGATATGCCTTCTGCCCAATATCTTCTTTTTCCGTTACCATATAAGGGCGAGGACCAACTAAACTCATCTCACCTTTAAGTACATTAATGAGCTGTGGCAACTCATCTAGAGAAGTTTTCCGCAAAATATTTCCAATTTTAGTAACTCTAGGATCATTAATGTATTTGTGATATTTATCGTAATATTCCTTTTCATCTGGATGGGCTTTTAGCCATTCCTCCATAAAAGATTGATCTGAATACATTGAACGGAATTTATAGCACAAAAATACTTTACCATTTAGCCCCAATCTTTTTTGTTTAAAAAATATATCACCTTTTTTATCTTCCAGTTTTATCGCAACAGCAATTATTCCCAAAAGGGGAATCCAAAAAATACTTGAGGTGAAAATAACAAAATAATCAAGTATACCTTTTATAATTTTATTAGTTTTACTAAGTAGCTCATTTTCTAGAGTAAAAATACTGGTTCTTGAATTAAACATATTATAGATATAAGAATGTGAGAAATCATAACTACTTAAAACTGGTGTAAATATAATCTCTCTACTATTATTTATATTATTTTCTATAATTTTATTTAACTTCTCCTTATTAAGAGATTGTCCATCAATAAAGATTACACCTCTTTCTAATCCAGAAGCTCTTACATAACCTAGATAATGATCTTCAAATAATTGATTCTTAAACTCTTCATTATCAGTAATCACTTTTATAGGCTTTCTCCAAAAACCTAATTTAAATAAATATCTCTTCAAAAAAAGTTTTGAAATTGGGAGGCATACAGAACAGCTGATAAAAATCAATATCAATGTACTTCTAGAATAAAAGTCTGCATTTTGTCCTAGGGCCAATCCAGCAAACAACATCAAAAATGATAAAAAACAAGAGCGAACAATAAGCTTACTTTCATGCCAAAAGTCAAAACGTTTAGTATAAACACCAAAATAAGTTAGTATTAAAATAAGCGTTACATAAACCGCACTAAAAGTAACATAAGAATATTCTATAATAGGAACATCCCAAAATAAATTTAATATCTTTCTTAATGAAACAGCTAATAAAATGGATATAAATATAGCGATAATATCAGCAATTATCAACACCACAATAGAAATAGATTTATTCAAAATATAACCCTCTACAAGTCTAATTTAAAGCAACACTATCCATGCAATAAAATAGATATTTCTAAAACATTTTTAAATAAAGCATATAAAATTTGAAAACATTATCTAAATTTAAAATATTTTTATTTATTAAGCGCTCTAAACTTATTATAAACCTCATTTTTAATTAAATTAGCTATATCTGTTTTAAGTAAAAATAAACAAAAAGTATAGGACAATACTCCAAGAATGATTTGAGTAAATAAATTTATAAAATCGGCATATTCTGAGACTGAGAACAACCCCCTAGCACTTAAACATACCATAACCATAACTAGACCAGATAAAAGAATTTTAAAAAAATCTACAAATAAAAATTTCAATTTAAAATATTTACTGACACAAAAAAGTAGTACTAGAAAAGCTGTAGCCTCTCCTATAAGAGCAGCTAAAGCAGCACCTATTGCACCATGTAAAGGCGTTAATAAAATAGAAAATAAAATTAAAACAGCTGTTGCAATTGTCAAAGATACTGTTAAATACTTAGGTTGATTTATTGCTACTAAATATTGATTACCAATGATTGATGCACCAGACATAAAAATCAATGCTATAGATAAAATAGAAATTACGGTAGAAATCCCATGAAACTTTTCACCAAAAAGTAAATTAGAAAAAATATCACTAATGCATACAAGTCCAAAAGCTATAGGAACAGATAATAAAAAAGTTAATCTAAAAGCAATTTGAGTTAATTTATTTACTTTATCATAATAACCATTATTAAAATTATTTGCTATTCTAGGAAAAAAAACCCCACCAATAGCAACAATAATAGGTAATACTATCCGAATCAACTTATCTGCCACATCAAAGTATCCAACCTGGCTAAGAGAAGAAAAGTTTCCTAAAAAAATTCTATTCACAGTAGTAAATATGGATATAGATATCTGAGGCATAAATAGTATTATAATTGGCACTATATGAGAATAAACACGTATAGTAGATAATCTAATTTTAACCAAGTAATTTTTAATATATAACCAAAACAATAAGTTTCCTAATAAAGACGATGCAGACAAGATTACAATATAATTTTCTAGATCATCTTCATTAGTTACCAATAAAAACATTAAAAAACAAGAAAATAATTTGACAAAAAAATTTCTAATTGCAATCTTCTTAAAATCTTCCAATCCAGTATACAACCAAGATATATCAAAAGCTGCCGCAATGATATGAATAGCTTGCAAATAAATAATATATGAATAACTGTGACAAACACTCGTGAAACCTAATAACAATAAAAATGAAATCAGTGCCATTATAAATTTTATAGTTAAAATTTCACAAAAAACTTGAGTCCTTTTATATATATTATCTCTATTGTATGCTATAGTTCGACTACCATATAAACTTGTTCCAAAATTTGCAATTAACACAAAATATATAATTATAGAATTAGTGTACGCATTAATTCCCATATTATCTACCCCTAATACTCTAGACACATAAGGTAGAGTAACAAATGGAATTAATACATTAAGCAATTGAAATGAAACATTGTATAAATAGTTACTTAATAGTTTCATACTTAGTATTACCTTTATTTAACATATATAATGAAGCCATTAACAAATAGTATATAACATTAGTAATTAAATACATTTGATTTGGATTTGCATTACATATAATAAAATTTACAAGGAATAACATTGTGGCAAATTTTTTTAATTTTATATCAACAAAATCACTATTTCTTATTTTAAATAAAAGATATAAATTAAAAAATATAAAAGCTAAGAATGAAAATATCCCTTGCTCAGTAAGAACACTTAAATATTGAGAGTGAATATAAAGATCTACGTAATTATTTAAGTTATAAATATAAGATTGCCATTGACCAACGCCAACACCTAACCATATATTCTTTAAAACACCATATGTGATTGCTATATCAAACTGAATAAATCTCGATGACTCTGTATTCCCACGATCTAAGAAAAGAATTTGATAAATTTTATCTAAGAAAAAAATAAATACTATAAAAGCAATAATAAAAAATAATATAAAGAATAGCAAAGTACTTTTTTTCATTCTCAACCTATTTTCTATAAAACAAGAAAATAAAAAATAAAACATTAAAATAATAATAGCTAACATTGCAATTCTAGTTTGAGATAACGCGATCGCAACTAAAGATAAAATAGAGCCCAACGCAGCATATTTATTTTTTGAATTTATGTATCCATAAAAACATATAGTAAACAAAATTGCACCTAAATTTCCTGCTGAATTGTTAGAACCCGCAACCCCAACTGCTCTATAAGAATCTACAATACCTTCAGTGTATAAAATAGATGTATTCCAATTATTAAAATTTAGAGCTTTCTTAGTAATCATTTGAAGAATAGAAATAACACCATTAAATATAGAAATAAAATAAAACAAACCCATTAACTTATTTAAATTTAAATTTTGAAAGTTAATTATAATAGCTAGACAAAAAAAGATAGAAACATCAATCAAATACACATTTAAAAATCTAGGATTATTATATATCTCACCATTGATAAGATTTATTAATGGTGTAATTAGAAATATAAATAGACAAAAGAAGATAAAATTATTATATTTAAATTTCCTAAAATCTATCAGGATAAAGAATAAAAAAGCAAGATATAAAGTAATACTATTTATAGAAAATTTTATATCATCTAAAACTATATTATAAACTTCATCACTAAAAGGGATTAAAAATCCTGTAATTAGGACTAACGGCATTCCTATATAGAAGATATCTGACTTATTCTTTCTAAGGAAAAATAATATAGAAATAAAGAAAATATAAAAAACACTAACAATAGCAACTTTCATGATTTATAATTCAAATTTAGATTTTTGGGGGAATTTCTTTTCAAATGTTATACCTAACATGCTTTTAGCATATAAAAAATTATCTACAGATTCTCCATCATTTAAACAGACAATCTTAGATATTGAATTAGTAATATCATTTAAAGATAAGTCTAACTGATCTAATATATTATAATAACTACCAAATTTAATGTTTCTTGGTGAAAAATATCCATCACATAATTGCCAATATCGAATTAACCAATGATTAATATCTTTTTTCTCCCTAAATTTATGAGAATAGGTTTCACTAAAAATAGATGATTCAAGCTCAGAAATTTTTCTAAAATAGCTCTTACTATAAGATATTGGGATATGTACATCATAAAAACCCAATATTGTTTTCCAAGGAGATACACATATATTTTTGAGTAAATGCTTATTGTATTTCAGGTTATAAAATTTAAAAAAGTTATTTTTAACAACATCTCGAAAAGAAAAATATTTATTAATAATTTCAAGATTATTTAGTACAATTGATGCAATCCCTCCAAAATTAGGAACTATAGGACTAAAAACCCCCACATCTTTAGGGTAATTACCATCAAAAAAATCTTTCTGCTCAACAGGCGAGTTAATAAACGTATCATCGTTAAAAAGAACAAACTTTTCACTCAATCCCTCTATATTATGAATATTCATTTCAATTACATTAGAATTAAACGTGGGTAAATACTTTTCATCAATATAATCCTTATGTTTTATATGTACTAATTTAGGATGATTAAGGTTTATCCATGTAGGTAAGTGCCCTTCTGTGATTAAAAAGATTTTATTAACCCAAGGCGCATACTTTTCCACCGCACGAAACCAAAATTTAAAAATATCCCAATCTCTATATCTAGAATTTCCGTTGAGAATTGTATTTATATTTCTAATGTGCTTTTCTTTTTCTTCTAACCAAACAGGATCACTACCATCAACCCAAGTAACAACAAAATCTATTTTATTTTGAGCTTCTAACATACACATATACCCTAAAATTACTGCTCTAATAATATACTAACAATCTTCTTACTTGCAGTACCATCACCATATGGATTACTTGCTTGGGACATTTTATTATATTCATTAGAATTTTTTAATAATAAAGTAAAATTCTGGTAAATAGAATTTTCTTCTGTTCCAACCAATTTTAATGTTCCTGCTTCTATTCCTTCTGGTCTTTCTGTAGTATCACGCATCACTAAGACGGGCTTTCCTAAAGAAGGAGCTTCTTCCTGTATACCGCCTGAATCAGTTAAAATTAAATAACTTTTATTTAGGAAATTATGAAAATCTATTACTTCTAACGGTTCTATAATTTTGATACGCGAGTCCGCTCCCAAAATTTTATTCGCGACTTCCCGTACTTTAGGATTTTTATGAATTGGATAGATCGCCTTTACATCTTCGTTTTCATCCAGAACTCTTTTTATCGCTCTAAACATATTTTCCATTGGTTTCCCTAAATTCTCACGTCTATGCGCTGTTATCATTATTAATTTTGAAGAATTTACCCAATCTAAATATGGATGTGAATAATCATCTTTGATTGTGGTTTGTAATGCATCTATTGCTGTATTTCCCGTCACAAAAATTGTGTGTTCTTTCTTTCCTTCATTAAGTAAATTCTGCTTCGATATTTTCGTAGGTGCGAAATTATAGTCCGCAATAATAGAAACAGCTTGGCGATTAAACTCTTCAGGGAAAGGACTATGTAAATCATAAGTTCGTAGCCCCGCTTCTACATGCCCTACCTTAATTCCTAAATAAAATGCAGCTAAAGAAGTTGCAAAAGTTGTTGTAGTATCACCATGAACAAGAACAATATCAGGTTGCTCTTTTTCTAATACTCGTTTTAATTTTTCTAGAATATCTGTTGTAATAGTAAAGAGACTTTGATTATCCCTCATTATTGATAAATCATAATCAGGAATTACAGAAAATATATCCAATACTTGTTGTAACATTTCTCTATGCTGCCCTGTTACACAAACTACAGTTTCAATGCGATTTATGTTTTGCAGCTCTTTCACTAAAGGGCACATTTTTATTGCTTCTGGTCTCGTGCCAAAAACTAACATTACTTTTCTTATCATTTTTTATATTCCTGATACTGATTTATAAGCCATTAACGTTTTCTCTGCAGCTTTTTCCCAAGTATATTCTTTAAAAATTCGTTCTTGTAATACTGAATTTTTTTCTTTGTTATAAGCCAAATCAACAGCTTGTCTAATACTCATCAAATCATCTGGCAAACAATAAAAAGCTTCTGAATCAAAATACTCTGTCGTAGTACCAATTTTACTAACAGCTAAATTGCATCCCATAACTGCAGCTTCTAAACTAACTAAGCCAGGAGTATCTAACCAACTTGGCAATGCACTAACTCGACATACCTTAAACAATTGATATAATTCATCATTACTTATTTTCTCAATATATGTATAATTTGGGTTATTATCTATATATTGCTTAACCTCACGAAAATACTCTTTAAAATTATCTGAAACTTGTCCAACAAGTACAACTTTATAATTAGAATTTTCTAATGCTTTTAACAAAGCTAATTGATTCTTTCTTGTTTCAATTCTTCCAACACAAATAATAGCATCTCTAAATTGTTCATACTTATAATTGTCTTCTTGTAGTAAAGATTTTTTGGCTACGTTAGCGTCAATGGCATTAGGAACTACAATAAAATTACTGTAATTTGTGTTAAATGTTTCATTTAGCTTTTGCATTTCTAATAAAGCATTTGGCAAAAATATATCTACTTTTGATATAACTTCTTTTTGCATATTTACATATCCGACAAAAAAAAGGCTCTTAATAGCTTTATTCCATTTTTTTTCTTTTAAAAAACGAATTAATGCTTTCAAGCGCTCTATATTGTTTAAAGATAAATGGTTAGATAGTAGCCTTCTAATACCTTTTTGCCCTTTTTTTTCGAAATCCTCCATAGGCCAAAAAATTGTTGAAAGTACTATCTTCTTATTTTGTCTAATTGCATTATTTAATTGGATATATGTTTCATGAATTCTAGTGATATTTGTTAAATGTACAATATCATAGCTACTAAGATCTGGTTCTAATTCTAAGCTAATATCAACATGAACACCTAAATCTTCAAGATATTTTTTGGTTTTGGTTATTTGAATCGTATCCCCACCAGGCATACTAAAGAAATTTTCACGACTCTGTATTAAAACTCGCATATAAAATCTAATTCCTAATTTCTATTCATAAAACAATTTTCATATTCACTTACAATGAATTCCCAAGAAAACTGTTCTTTAACTCTTGAAAACGCTTTAACCTGTAACTGATTAATTTCATCAGAATCCAAAGACTCTACGTTTTCAATAACCGCTGATAAATTATCTTTCTTCCAATAAATTACAGAATCTTCCGCAACTTCACGGTTAAAACCAACATCAAGTAACAAATTTAGTTTTGTTGATGCTAAGGCTTCTAGTAAAGAAGGATTTGTACCTCCCACTTCATGCCCATGAAAATAAGCAAAAGCATTTTCTCGAATATATTTTAATAAGTTTTGATCATAAACGGTTCCAACAAATTTGATTCGCGAATCTCGATCGAACTTAGTTTCTAACTTTAGTTTTTCGAAAAAACTATTTTGCTCTACATTAGTAATTAAAACAAAGTCTTTTTTACTTTTAGACTTAATAAAGTTTCTCAACATTGAGGCATAATTATTCTCAGGAACAAAACGTCCCACAACTAGATAATAACTATTTTCAGAAATGTTTTTCTCTTGAAACCATTTTCTTACTATTTCACTATCTGGTGAAAATATTGATTTACTTAAATCTGTTCCATAAGCAATATATGTAGTTTTAGGTTTATATTTTTTATATTCACTCTGAATATATGACTCAATATTTTTACTATCACATACTAATAGATCTGCATGCTTTACCATGAGAGATTCAGAAAATTTCCAATATTTTCGTACAGGTAAACTCCATTTTTCTCTCAACCACTCATGCCCATCAGGATTAACAAGTAAACGTCCTCCAATAGATTTAATTTTTTTCTTGAAATAATGAATAAATGGTCCAATACGGCATGCAAGCACATAAAAATCAGGCGATACGTCATTATTCTTTATAGCAAACTTAATAGCTTTATTTAAAGCAGCAACATCATACCAAATAGCCTTTGCTGGACCTATATTAGGCACATCAACACTAAAGCAAGTTGCTCCATTATGTTCAAAAATATCTTTTTTTATACCCGACTTTAATGAATTTTCTCGCATACATGCTACATAGTATTTAATATCCTTATTTTGTTGATATTCTGTTAATTTCTCAACAAAGGTTTCAAAGCCACCATAATTAGCAGGGATTCCTTTAGATCCAATAATGTACACATTCTTTTTCATAATATACCTATCTGTTTTGTTTAAATAAGTAGGATATTATAATAGATAAAACGGATAAAACTGACCCCAAAATAAATCCAATTACAAGAATTAAGGCTTTCTTAGGTTTATCTTTTATCACTGGATAATCAGGACTTGCCTGATAACTAAATGCGCTAGCCTTCGACTCTTTGGCTTTAGTTAGTAATGGCTTCAAATCTTTTAATAACTCAGAAACTTGATAATATCTCGGTGGATAAACCACACCTTTTTGTGTAATAACGTCAATTTGTGCTTGTAAATATTTTTCACCAAGCATGAAAAGATAGGTACCATCACTTAATTTTGAATCTGAAAGTGGTACTTTGGTTTCCGACATCGAAATAGCTTGCAAAGCTGCCTCATTATTAGCGGAACCGAAAGATTTTGAATATTCTTTAATTCCTGCCTCTTTCGCAATATTTAGCGCATTAGTTAAATTTTCTAATTGAACTTTGCGCTGAATAGTTAAATCGCGCTCAAACTTTATTTTTTCATAGTTTAAATCAGAAATAATCTCACCTAAATTAATAACAAAATTCTCTAACTCCAATTGGTATGCAGATTGGTTAGTAAAAGAAATAAATTGTTGTAATGTATCTTGTGCATTTGTCGCTGTTTCTGCAGAAAAACTGATTCTACGCCCTAATAAATCAGGCTCTTTTTTAGGATCTGGCTTCACTACAGTAATCTTAGTAACTAAATCTGCCAAAATAGCTCTCGCAAATTCTTCATCTTTTCCTTCAGTCAGAGATTTATATAAATTAGATTGTCCAAAGAACTTTCTACGCTCATCTAGAGATTCAGATAACAAGTTGAATTTACCAAATAAACTACCTGTTAATGCATTAGCATCAAACTCACTACCTAAAATACGTGAATATTCTTTTCGAATATTAAAATAAGTCCCTAAATCGGTTATTTTAGGTGCAATCACTTCCGCTTTAGAAGTCCATTGCTCTTTCGCAGTAAATGCATACACACCTGCAATTAGGGTACATACGAATGCAGAAAGGATAATCCAAATTTTTTTATTCCATAAAACTTTAATTAATTCAATGAGATCAATCTCATCATTATTAGCTGCATTTGTATTATTCACTATAAAATCCTCAATGCTTATTCCATAAATATTAAACGGATATTCTAGGCGATATTCTCCCCTTTCACAAGGATAAAGAATGTAAATAGATGTAAATACAAAAGAAAAAAGTGCGGTCAAAATCAACCGCACTTTCTCTGTTTGGTATCACTTGCTCTAGATAAAATTACGCATAGTACATCTCAAACTCCACTGGGTGTGGGGTCATATTTAAGCGTTCTACTTCTTTGCGTTTAATACCGATGAAGGCTTCTACAAATTCTTTGCTGAAGACATTACCTTGGGTTAAGAATTCGTAGTCTTTCTCTAAAGCATTCAAGGCCTCTTCTAATGATCCTGCCACTGCTGGAATATCTTTAAGTTCTTCCGGTGGTAAATCATAAAGATTTTTATCCATCGCATCGCCCGGGTGAATTTTATTCACAATGCCATCTAATCCCGCCATTAATAAAGCAGCAAATGCAAGATATGGGTTTGCCATTGGATCAGGGAAACGGGCTTCAATACGGATCGCTTTCGGGCTTGTCACCGCAGGAATTCGGATTGAAGCGGAGCGGTTGCTTGCTGAATAAGCCAATAACACCGGCGCTTCATAACCCGGTACTAAGCGTTTATAAGAGTTGGTGCTTGGGTTGGTGAAGGCGTTTAATGCTTTAGCGTGTTTAATGATACCGCCAATATAATAAAGAGCAGTTTCAGAAAGACCGGCATATTTATCGCCTTGGAAAATATTTTTTCCCTCTTTGCTTAATGACATATTACAGTGCATACCTGAACCATTGTCACCGGTAATCGGTTTCGGCATAAAACAGGCGGTTTTACCGTGTTCAAGCGCGACATTTTGCACCACATATTTATAGATTTGGGTTTCATCCGCTTTTAAAGTTAAGCTATTGAATTTTGTAGCAATTTCGTTTTGACCCGCCGTTGCCACCTCATGGTGATGAGCCTCAATAACCAACCCCATTTCTTCTAAAAGTAAGCACATTTCAGAGCGAATGTCGTGTGCGCTATCAATGGGCGCAACGGCACAATAACCGCCTTTTTTAAGTGGGCGGTAAGCATTATTCCCCCCCTCATATTTTTTGTTGGTATTCCATGCGGCTTCCACATCATCAACGGAAAAGGAAGCACGGTTCATAGAAACATCAAAACGCACATCATCAAATAAGAAGAATTCAGGTTCAGGACCAAAAAATGCTTGATCGGCAATACCGGTAGAACGCATATAATTTTCAGCACGAATGGCAATAGAACGAGGATCGCGATCATAACTTTGCATCGTGGTCGGTTCATACACACTACAACGAAGAGAAAGAGTCGGGATTTGCGCAAATGGATCAACAACGGCGGTTTCAGCCATTGGCATTAAAAGCATATCGGCTTTATTGATGGTTTTCCAACCTTCTACGGATGAACCGTCGAACATTTTACCGTCTTCAAACATATCTTCATCCACAAGATTAACCGGAATGGATACACCGTGTTCTTTGCCTTTAATATCAGTAAATCGAAGAAGCACGAATTTAATATCATTTTCTTCAATAAGTTTAAATACATTAGCGATGGCATTTGCGTTTGACATAGTAAGTCCTCTATTTTGCAGGGTAAGGATTATTAAAAATAGGGCACATTATAGCCTAATCCCTAGCGCTTTTCATTGGATTTATTTTTCTTATTTAACATAGCGGGCAATATAAAAGTCATGTATAATTCCCGCCCTTTCGTGCCAAAAATAGGGGCAATTTACCGCGTAGGGGGTGTGAATTGCCTGCAACCCACGCACGAAAACAGCAGACCTTTTAATTAATTCGTGCGTGAAACCCTGTTTCATACCCCTTACATAACCTATTCAGATAAGCAATGACAAACAAAATTGATATTAACAAACTGCGCAATATTGCGATTATCGCGCACGTTGACCATGGTAAAACCACACTTGTAGATAAACTTCTTCAACAATCCGGTACTTTTGAAGCAACACGTGGCGATATCGACGAGCGAGTGATGGATTCCAATGATCTGGAAAAAGAACGTGGTATTACGATTCTTGCCAAAAACACAGCGATTAACTGGAACGATTACCGTATCAATATCGTTGATACCCCGGGGCACGCTGACTTTGGCGGTGAAGTAGAACGTGTGCTTTCTATGGTCGATTCCGTGCTTTTAGTCGTAGATGCCTTTGATGGTCCGATGCCGCAAACCCGTTTTGTTACCCAAAAAGCCTTCGCCCACGGATTAAAACCGATTGTTGTCATCAACAAAGTTGACCGTCCGGGTGCCCGCCCTGATTGGGTAGTGGATCAAGTCTTCGATCTCTTTGTCAACCTTGGGGCAACCGACGAGCAATTAGATTTCCCGATTATTTATGCTTCCGCATTAAATGGCGTGGCAGGTTTAGAACATGAAGAATTGGCAGAAGATATGACTCCATTATTTGAAGCCATTGTTAAACATGTTGAACCCCCAAAAGTGGAATTAGATGCGCCATTCCAAATGCAAATTTCCCAATTGGATTACAACAGTTATGTAGGGGTAATTGGTATCGGTCGCATTAAACGTGGTGCGGTTAAACCAAATCAACCGGTCGCTATCATTAATAGCGAAGGCAAAACCCGTCAAGGACGTGTGGGACAAGTGCTTGGTCACCTCGGTTTACAGCGTTATGAAGAAGAAATGGCCTATGCAGGCGACATCGTGGCTATCACCGGTTTAGGCGAGCTCAATATTTCCGATACCATTTGCGATATCAATGCCGTTGAAGCACTGCCTTCATTAACTGTTGATGAGCCGACTGTGACCATGTTCTTCTGCGTCAATACTTCGCCATTTGCCGGTCAAGAAGGAAAATATGTCACTTCACGTCAAATTCTTGAACGTTTAAATAAAGAATTGGTACACAACGTAGCATTGCGCGTGGAAGAAACACCGAACCCGGATGAGTTCCGTGTATCCGGCCGAGGCGAATTACATCTTTCAGTATTAATTGAAAATATGCGTCGTGAGGGTTATGAGCTTGCTGTTTCCCGTCCAAAAGTGATTTATCGTGAAATTGATGGCAAAAAACAAGAACCTTATGAGCAAGTGACCATTGATGTGGAAGAACAACACCAAGGTTCTGTGATGGAGGCCTTGGGTATCCGCAAAGGTGAAGTACGTGATATGTTACCGGACGGCAAAGGCCGTGTTCGTTTAGAATACATCATCCCAAGTCGTGGGTTAATCGGTTTCCGTGGCGAATTTATGACGATGACTTCCGGCACCGGTTTACTGTACTCCAGTTTTAGTCATTATGATGACATCAAAGGCGGAGAAATCGGTCAGCGTAAAAATGGGGTGTTAATTTCTAACGCAACAGGTAAAGCCCTTGCCTATGCTTTATTTGGTTTACAAGAACGAGGCAAATTAATGATTGATGCCAACGTAGAAGTCTATGAAGGGCAGATCATTGGTATCCATAGCCGTTCAAACGATTTAACCGTCAACTGCTTACAAGGTAAAAAACTCACCAATATGCGCGCCTCGGGCAAAGATGATGCTATTGTGCTCACCACACCGGTGAAATTTAGTCTCGAACAAGCCATTGAATTTATTGATGACGATGAATTGGTGGAAGTCACCCCTGAATCGATCCGTATCCGTAAAAAACTTCTAACGGAAAACGATCGCAAACGGGCAAATCGTACAACAACCAGTACTAGCACCCACTAAACAAAAAATGGAATCAGCGATGATTCCATTTTTTACATTGAAAGTGCGGTCACAAAAAACAACGTTTTTTGAACGTTGGCTTTGCCAACGGCACCGAAGGTGTGAATAAATCACTTTAGTGATTTATGAATAATTTTCACCGCACTTTTTCCTATTGATGATAGTTTTCTAAGAAACGCCCTAATTTGGTAATCGCCTCTTCCAACTGGTTAACATAAGGCAAGGTGACAATACGGAAGTGATCCGGTGAGTGCCAGTTAAAGCCTTTACCATGCACAAGCAACACTTTTTCTTGGCGGAGTAAATCCAACACCATTTTTTCATCACTGTGAATATTAAATTTTTTCACATCAATTTTCGGGAACATATAAAGCGCCCCCATTGGTTTCACACAGCTAATGCCGGGAATTTGTGTAATCAATTCATAGGCTTTATTGCGTTGTTCCAATAAACGTCCACCGGGTAAAATAAATTCATTAATACTTTGATAACCGCCTAAGGCTGTCTGAATGGCATGCTGCATTGGCACATTGGCACACAAACGCATTGAAGCCAGCATATCCAAGCCTTCGATATAGCCTTTCGCATGATTTTTCGGACCATTTAGAATCATCCAGCCTTGACGGAAACCGGCGACACGGTAAGCTTTCGACAAGCCATTAAAGGTCACCGTTAATAAATCAGGCGCTAATGCCGCAATATGATGATGAACCGCATCATCATATAAAATTTTGTCGTAAATTTCGTCCGCAAAAATAATTAAATTATGTTGGCGAGCCACTTCCACAATTTCTTCCAATAAGGCTTTGCTATATACCGCACCGGTTGGGTTGTTCGGATTGATGACTACAATGGCTTTGGTTTTGGTATTCACTTTCGCCTTAATATCAGCACTATCCGGGAACCAATTCGCTTCCTCATCACACAAATAATGCACGGCTTTGCCACCTGAAAGGGTCACTGCCGCCGTCCATAACGGATAATCCGGCATTGGTACTAAGACTTCATCACCATCATTTAATAAGGCTTGCATTGCCATGGTAATCAACTCAGACACCCCGTTACCAATATATACGTCGTTGACCGTTGAGCCTTGGATACCCTTAGATTGATAATACTGCACAATGGCTTTACGAGCAGAATACAACCCCTTGGAATCACAATAACCTTGCGCCGAAGGCAAGTTACGCAATACATCCACCAAAATTTCATCCGGTGCCTCAAAACCAAACGGCGCAGGATTACCAATATTTAATTTTAAAATTTTATTGCCTTCTTCTTCCAAACGGAGCGCTTCTTTGTGTACAGGCCCACGAATGTCATAACAAACATGTTCCAATTTATCGGATTTTGGGAATAATCGCATAGCCATTCCTTTTATTTTTTGTGAAAAGTGCAGTTAATTTACGCTGAATTTTCAATCTTGAAAAGATTTTGTAAAAAAATTTTTTGTAACAAGCAAACTGCGGTAGAATACCCAACAATTTTTACGATAAATTTAAACGATTTCTAATGGGTAGTTTAGAGCAAGCGACAAGCCGATTAAGTCAGCAAATTGAGGATTATTTGCGACAGGAAAAAAATGATATTGCGTGTTTCCGAATGGAAATCAGCAATATCAATTTATTGGCATGGCTAAAGGCTCAGCGCACTTACCCGCAATTTTATTTACACTTTCGTGATGAAAACAAAAGCCTTGCAACTGTCGGTCAAGTGCGTTCATTTTCCCAACTTCATTCAGCTCAAACTTTTATTGAAGAGCATCATTTTCCCCTTGTAGGCGGTTTACAATTTCAGGGAAACGGGCAATTTATTTTGCCTCTGCTATTGCTAGAAGAGAATGAAAACATGACGACTATCAGTTGTTTTGTAGAGGGAAAAACCGCTGCACAAGCCGCATTAGAACAATTAAAAACTTTGCCAAAAACAACCGCACTTTGCCCACTGCCGAAGCAAATTCCCTTATATACCGAGCAACAGGCAAATAAACAAATGTGGTGCAATTGGGTCAATCAGGCATTGTATGAAATTAAGCAAGGCGAACTCACAAAACTGGTTTTAGCCAATGAAACGGTTTTTCATTTAAAACAAGCCGTCAATCCCTATGATTTTCTCGCTGAAAGTGAACGTCAAAATCAGGGATGCTATCATTTTTTATGGGCGGAAAATCCTCATTCAACCTTTGTGGGTTCAACACCGGAGCGCCTATTTGCCCGTGAATACAATCTGTTTTTAACAGAAGCCCTTGCAGGCACAGCACCGATTACGGCTGACCCAAAAGAAAATCAGCAACAAGCAGAATGGTTATTAAATGATGAAAAAAATTTGAACGAAAACTGGCTCGTGGTACAGGATATTTCACAAAATATTCACCCAATGGTGGAATCTTTTGATGTCAGCGAAGTGGAGCTCAAACCGTTACGCAAAGTCCAGCATTTGCTGCGAAAAATTCGGGCAAATCTGACCGCTCATTATCGGGATTCAGCACTACTTCAATCCATTCATCCTACGGCAGCAGTTTCCGGTTTACCCCAACAACAAGCGAGAATGATTTTATCGGAAATTGAAACCTTTGATCGTGGTTGGTATGCAGGTACATTGGGATTGATGAGTGAGGCTTATACAGAATTTTGCGTGGCTATCCGCTCGGCATTTATTGAGGGAAATCGCATTCGTGTCTTTGCCGGGGCGGGGATTGTAGAAGGCTCCGAACCTTTAGCGGAATGGAAAGAAATTGAACGTAAGGCATCGGGATTAATTTCCCTTTTTGCAGAAAATAATAATGGAGAAAAAGAATGTCTGTAAGCGTGTTTAATCGTTGTTGGTCAAAAGTGATTTTAGAAACTTTGGTACGCCAAGGGGTTTCCCATTTTTGTATTGCACCCGGTTCACGTTCAACCCCTTTAACCCTAGAAGCTGTGCGTTTACAAAATGCAGGTCGCACCATATGTCATAGTCACTTTGATGAACGTGGTCTAGGCTTTTTTGCTCTTGGCATTGCCAAATCAACCCAATCCCCTGTGGCAATTATCGTTACATCCGGTACAGCCACAGCAAATCTTTATCCGGCGATTATTGAAGCACGCCAAAGCGGTGTCGATCTCATTGTTTTAACGGCTGATCGCCCACCTGAATTATGGGAATGTGGTGCTAATCAGGCCATCTTGCAACAAAATATGTTTGCTGACTATCCTGTTGCCAATGTCAATCTGCCTAAACCCAATTCGGACTATTCTGCACAATGGTTAGTTTCTCTGATTGAACAAGCAATATTTCAACAAACCCAACAAAGTGGCGTAGTTCATATTAATGTGCCTTTTGCCGAACCACTTTATGAGGCGCAGGAAGACGCCATCGACACTCATCCTTGGTTACAGCCCCTACAACGTTGGCTTTCACACAATAAACCTTGGATAGCCCATGAATCTCAGCAACAAGAAGTGCTGATGCACGAAAATTGGGATCACTGGCGTACCAAACGTGGGGTGATTGTTGTCGGGCAACTCCCAATGGAACAAGCCATGGGCATTAATGCTTGGGCAACCACCATGGGCTGGGTGTTATTAACTGATATTCAATCCGGTGTAGAACCTATGACGCCTTATGCCGATATTTGGCTTGCCAACCAAACGGTGCGTGAAAAGTTATTACAAGCGGATATTGTGATTCAATTCGGATCACGTTTTATCAGCAAACGCATTAATCAATTTTTACAAACCTTTAAAGGTGAATTTTGGATTGTGGAACAAACGCAAAAAGCGGTGGATCCTTATCATCATACTCATACTCGCTTTAATGCAAAAGTCCACCACTGGCTACGGGCACATCCTCCTCTTCGTCAAAAATCTTGGTTGCTGGAGCCCCTTGCGTTGTCCAAATTCTGTGCCGGTTTTATCGAACAGCAAGTAGGCGGTAACCTTAACGAAGCCTCCCTTGCCCATCATATTGAACGTGTATTGCCTTACAATGGGATCTTGTTCCTCGGCAATAGTTTATTTGTACGCCTGGTGGACGCTCTCACCAAGCTCCCTGAAGGCTACCCGATTTATACCAATCGTGGTGCAAGCGGGATTGATGGTTTATTGGCAACCGCTGCCGGTATCGGCTTGGGAACCAATCAACCTGTTGTGGCAATGATTGGCGATACTTCGACCCTGTACGATCTCAATTCTCTCGCACTGTTCAAAAATGTCACACAACCGACCATTATTTTTGTTATCAACAATAATGGTGGGGCAATTTTTGATATGTTACCGGTGGATGAAGAAGTCAAAGACCGTTTTTATCGCTTACCGCACAACGGCGATTTCTCACAAATTGCCGCAATGTTCGATATTAAATACGCTCACCCCTACACTTGGGCGGATTTAAGCAGCGTGCTAAAACAAGCCTATACCCGCCGTAAAACGACATTGATTGAAATCAAAACCAACCCGAATGACGGCAGCAATATCTACAAGCGTTTAATTGAACAAATCAGCCATGCTGTGATTGGCGCATAAGGAAAATAAGGGCGAATTCCGCCCTTTGTTTTTATGATGAATATTATTTTTCTCCACGGTCTTCTCGGCACCGCTTCCGATTGGCAAAAAGTCATCGAAAATCTACCGCACTTTCGCTGTATTTCGATTGATTTACCTTTCCATGGCAAAGCAAAGGAAACCGCTGTTTGTCATTTCAACGACACCGCAGACTATCTTTCCAAGCAAATCCAAAGTGCGGTCAAAAATGAGCCCTATTTTTTGGTGGGCTATTCTCTTGGCGGACGCATTGCCATGTATTATGCCTTGCAAGCCAAGGTAGAAAAAGGGAACTTGCAAGCAGTGGTTTTGGAAGGGGCGAATTTGGGCTTAAAAACAGAAGAGGAAAAGCAAGCTCGCTGGCAAAATGATACTCAATGGGCAGTACGATTTACTGATGAAGCGCCTGAAAGTGTGTTAGAGGATTGGTATAAACAACCTGTCTTTTCCCATTTAACGGACGATCAACGGGCAACGCTCATTGAAAAAAGAAAGGCAAATTGTGGTGCGAATATCGGCCAAATGTTACTTGCCACCAGCCTCGCCAAACAACCGGATTTCCGAGAAAAAGTGCGGTCAAGTTCTCTACCGTTTTTTTATTTTTGCGGTGAGCAGGATCTCAAATTCCAAGCGCTTGCACATTCTGAGCAACTCAATTTAACCACAATTCCCAACGCAGGTCATAATTCACATTTGGAAAATCCTCTTCTATTTGCGAAAAAACTTGAGAATCTGATTTTAAAAATTGCTCAATTTTAAAGGAAATGCTAGGATTTAACCCCTTGTATTTATAACCTTTTTTATTTTATATTTTCTAAGGAAAGCAATATGACAGCACAACTTCGCAATAATCCGATGAAGGTGGCGCTTGCCTCAATGGTCGGTACAGCAATTGAATTTTTTGATTATTATATCTATGCGGCAGCTGCCGTGCTGGTGTTCAATACCCAGTTTTTCCATAGCGATGATCCCCTTTCAAATGATCTTCTTTCCCTTTCAACTCTCGCCTTAGCATTTTTTGCCCGCCCTATCGGCTCGGCATTGTTTGGACACTTTGGAGATAAAATCGGGCGTAAAAAAACCCTTGTCGCGTCTCTCTTACTCATGGGTGGATCCACCGTAATTATCGGTTTATTACCCAACTATTCTCAAATCGGTATTTGGGCACCGATTTTGCTTTGTATTTGTCGCGTAGGACAAGGTATCGGTCTTGGCGGTGAATGGGGTGGTGCCGCTTTAGTGGCAACAGAAAATGCACCGGAAGGCAAACGCGCATGGTACGGTACGTTTCCACAACTAGGTGCACCTATCGGGCTATTTGTTGCCAATGGAACCTTCTTCTTAGTGAGCTATTTTTGGGGGCAAGAAGCACTTGTTCAATGGGCTTGGCGAATTCCCTTTGTCTCTTCCGTATTATTGGTATTTGTCGGCTTATATGTCCGTTTAACTCTACACGAAAGCCATGTTTTCATTGAAGCGGAACAAAAAGGCAAAAAATTAAATGCGCCGGTGAGTGTCGTATTTACCAAACACTTAAAGCCTATGGTGATCGGGACATTCATTATGGTTGCCACCTACTCCCTTTTCTACATTATGACCGCCTTTGCACAAGCGTATTCACGTACGGCACCGAATCTTTCCGAAGCCGGTCATCCTCTCGGATTAGGGATTCCGGCAAATACTTTTACAGGATTATTATTAATCAGCGCCATTGTTTTCGGTATTTTTATCAGCATTTCCGGTATTTATGCCGATAAAATCGGGCGCCGTAAATGGCTGATCTGGGTTACCGTTGCCATTGGTATATTAGGTTTAGCGATGCCAATGTTCTTACAAAACGGAACGCCAACCAGCGTATTTGCCTTCCTTGTCATCGGTATGGCAATCATGGGGATGACCTTTGGCCCAATGGCGGCCCTATTGCCTGAATTATTCCCAACTGAAGTACGCTATTCCGGTGCTTCTCTTGCCTATAACTTGGCTTCTATTATTGGTGCCACCATTGCCGCAATGATCTCATTGAAAATCAACGCTTCATTTGGTGTCATGGGAGTGGGAATTTATTTGGCGATTAATGCGTTAATGACTTTATTGGCATTGCTTGCCTCAAAAGAAACAAAAAACGTGGATTTAACCCAAATTTAATGCTTCATAAAAACACAAATGCCAAGGGATTACCTTGGCATCTTTTCTAAAAAATATCTTTAAAAACAACCGCACTTTATTCAAATGAATCTTTTAAGCGCTCATCTGCACGGCGGGATTCCCCTTTATGCTGTAATTTATTAAGTTGGCGTTCTAATTTTTCTTCCACTTCGTTGATCGCTTTGTACATATCATCAGCCTTCGCAGTAGCAATTAAATTACCAAGCGGCGTACCAATGGAAGCCTCAACAGAAAAACCATTCGGCACTTTATTCAACACAAAATGGGGATTGATTAATTGTGTATGCCATTTTTCCAATTTAGCTAAACGGTTTTCCACATGTTCACGAATTGCAGGGGTGATTTCCATTTGTTTGCTGGTGATGTTTAATGTCATAACATTTACCTCTTTGCGTTGTTAAGAACCTTTCGGTTCGGTTTGATTTAATATCAAAATAGCCCCCTAAATGGGCTTTTTCAAGTCATTTCTGTATGAAAAAAATAAGAATATTAAAAAATATGATCTAGATCCCATTTATAAATATTACTTGTTTTCTTTTTATAAAAAATTGTTACTATAACGGACTGTAATAAAAAAGGATGCCAAGCATCCTTTTATTTTTTGTATTAAATTAAACCATCTCATCTTGGTCATGATGATTGATTTTTAAACGATTGAAATAATCTTTCGTTTCTTCAATCACGATCTTACGTAATCCGATTAGGGCAATTAAATTTGGAAATGCCATCAATCCGTTTACAATATCGGCTAGAATCCAAATCAAATCTAATTTTAAGAATGAGCCGATCCCCACCAAAATAATAAATATTAAGCGATATAAACGAATACCACGCGTCCCCACTAAATACACGAAACAACGCTCACCATAATAACACCACCCTAAAATTGTCGTGAATGCAAAAAATAATAAGCCTATGGTGACAATGGTCGCCCCAAAATCTAATCCTAACCCTTGTGAAAATGCCGCATTGGTTACCGTTGCGCCGGCAAGCTCAGGGTTGCTCCATGCTCCGGTTAAAACCAACACGATCCCTGTCATTGAACATACAATAATGGTATCTAAAAAAGTACCGGTCATGGAAATAAGACCTTGGCGAACCGGCTCTCGTGTTTGGGCGGCGGCGGCGGCAATCGGTGCACTCCCCAAACCGGATTCATTAGAGAAAATCCCCCGTGCCACTCCCGATTGAATGGCTTTCATGACGGTAAAACCTAATACCCCACCTAGCGCAGATTGCGGATCGAAAGCACTACGAATAATCAACATCACCGCATCCGGCACCCGTTCCCAATTTAATAAAATGATGATGATTGATACGAGTACATAGGAAATCGCCATAAAAGGCACAATGATGGATGATGTAATCGCAATACGTTTTACACCGCCTAAAATAATCATTGCCACCAATACCGTCACCACCACGGCGGTAATAATCACCGGAATATGGAAAGTATCTTCCATAGCGTGCGTAATCGCATTCACTTGTGGGAATGTCCCGATACCAAAAAACGCCACCAATACACCAAACACCGCAAACATTTTAGCAAGCCATTTGATGCCTAAACCGCGCTCAATATAATACATAGGGCCACCGGACATAAAACCCCGACGATCTTTCACCCGATATTTCACCGCAAGCAAACATTCCGCATATTTCGTCGCCATACCCAGTAATGCCACCAGCCACATCCAAAAGATCGCCCCCGGGCCGCCTGCTTGCACCGCCGTCGCCACGCCGACGATATTCCCAGTGCCGATGGTTGCCGCTAAAGCGGTACTCAGTGCAGCAAAAGAAGACACATCCCCTTTTCCGCCCTGTTCTTTTCTAAATAAATAGCTAATCGCAAGGGGTAAATAACGGATTTGAATGAAACCTAAACGTAAAGTGAAATAAAGCCCCGTACCGGATAATAAAATCAGTAATGGAGGGCCCCAAATGAAACTATCAATGGTAGATAAAATTGTCGTGAATGACATTGTGATTCCTCGTTGTCTAAAAACAAATAAATGCAACAAGGAGACGAAAAGCATCCGTGAAAAGAAATAAAAAATACAGATTATCTTTTAGCCCCTGTCCTTTTGCCTGAGCGTTTGAAAAACGGCGTGAAAAACCACCGCTCTTTTGCGCCTTCGGCGTCCATTTACCCTATTTTTAAGGGCAATGGATCTCTCCAAGGGTTCGTCCAGTAACAGTCCCTGCACTGATGTGCGCCTGAAAGATTTTACATCGTCGGCGTAGGGTTCATTCCCTACTCTCCAGCTACCTTCATCCGAACTCATTTTCTCTGATCTCTCAGAAAAAACGGGGCGGATTTTAGCAAAATCAAAGATAGCGATCAATTATTGGAAAGCGCAGAAAAATAAAGTGCGGTCGAAAAATACGCTTTTTCAACCGCACTTTAGTTCTAGTGAACAGAAATTACAAAATTTCTTTCGCTGTCGCCACTACGTTATCCACAGTGAAACCGAACAATTTGAATAATTGATCTGCAGGGGCAGATTCACCAAAGGAATTCATGCCAACAATACGACCGCCAAAGCCCACATATTTATACCAGAAATCAGAAATACCCGCTTCAATCGCTACACGTTTGGTCACGGAAGAAGGCAAGACCGCTTCACGGTATGCTTCGTCTTGTTTGTCGAAACGGTTGGTGCTTGGCATTGAAACCACACGCACATTTTTACTTTCCGCCGCAAGTACCTCTGCCGCTTTAACGGCAAGTTCCACTTCTGAACCTGTCGCAATCAAGATTAAATCCGGTGTGCCTTGGCTATCTTTTAAGATATAAGCACCACGCGCCACATTGGCTAATTGCTCGGAAGTGCGGTCCATTTGGGACAGATTTTGGCGGGTGAAAATTAATGCGCTAGGCCCTTCTTGACGTTCTACCGCTTGTTGCCATGCCACCGCAGATTCCACTTGATCGCACGGACGCCATGTTTCAAGATTCGGGATTAAACGCAATGATGCCGTTTGCTCGACCGGTTGGTGAGTTGGACCGTCTTCCCCTAAACCGATGGAATCATGGGTATAAACAAAGAGGTTGCGTAATTTCATTAATGCCGCCATACGTACTGCGTTATGGGCATATTCGTAGAACATTAAGAAGGTTGCACCATAAGGAATGAAACCGCCGTGTAAAGCGATACCGTTCATGATGGCTGACATACCAAATTCACGCACACCGTAGTTGATGTAGTTGCCCCCTACGTTTTCATGGGCACGAATTGGTTTTGAACCGCTCCATAAAGTGAGGTTAGAGCTGGCTAAGTCTGCCGAACCGCCTAAAAACTCAGGTAAAACCTGTGCATAGGCTTCAATGGCATTTTGAGAGGCTTTACGGCTTGCAATGCTCGCCGGATTCGCTTGTAATTTTTCAATGAAGGCTTGGGAATATTTTGACCAATCAGTCAGTAATTCACCAGCCACACGGCGTTTAAATTCAGCCGCTAATTCCGGATAAGCTTTTTCGTAGGCGGCAAATTTTTCTTCCCAAGATTTTTCCGCAGCTGCGCCTTTTGCTTTGGCATCCCATTCGGCATAATATTCCGCCGGAATTTCAAACGGGGCATAATCCCAATTTAAGGCTTTACGGGTTAAAGCGATTTCTTCATCGCCCAACGGTGCGCCGTGAGAATCGTGCGAGCCGGATTTATTCGGCGAACCGAACCCGATAATGGTTTTACAGATAATTAAGGTCGGTTTTTCTTTTTCCGCTTGGGCGAGAACGGTTGCCGCACGAATTTGTTCCGCATCGTGACCGTCTACATTGCGAATCACCTGCCAGCCGTAGGCTTCAAAACGGGCTGCCGTGTCATCGCTAAACCAACCGTCAACATGACCATCAATAGAGATATTGTTGTCATCATAAAAAGCAATTAATTTGCCTAAACCGAGCGTGCCCGCTAAAGAACAAGCCTCGTGAGAAATCCCTTCCATTAAACAACCGTCACCTAAGAACACGTAAGTGTAGTGATCGACAATGTCATGACCTTCACGGTTAAATTGACCGCCCAAGGTTTTTTCAGCAATCGCCATACCCACTGCATTGGTAATACCTTGACCTAAAGGTCCGGTTGTGGTTTCAACACCGGGGGCATAACCATATTCCGGATGTCCCGGCGTTTTAGAGTGTAATTGGCGGAATTGTTTTAAATCGTCAATGGAAAGATCATAACCGGTTAAATGCAACAAGCTGTAAATCAACATTGAACCGTGTCCGTTTGACAATACAAAACGGTCGCGATCTGCCCACTTCGGATTAGTCGGATTATGTTTTAAAAAATCACGCCATAATACTTCGGCAATATCTGCCATCCCCATTGGTGCGCCGGGGTGACCTGATTTTGCTTTTTGCACCGCATCCATACTTAAAAAGCGGATTGCGTTGGCTAATTGTCTGCGAGTTGCCATATTATTCTCCTGTCTAAAGTAAGTTTTTACCTATTCTACCTTATTTGTTTCGTCATTTAGGCAAAATAATTGAAATTTTATGCAATAGCCTTGATCTATCGTAAATTATGTTTTGCGCCGTCGTTGGCGATACCGTTGGATATTAGATTTAATAGGTAAATTGACCAGTTTTTTAGGTTCATTTGATTTACGATAAGCACGGCGATAATGGCTTAAAAAATAGTGAATGGAGCTCGCCAATACTACGCCTAATAAAAAAACTACAATCAATTCACCGTACAGTTGACGAAAAATTTGATTAATTTTACTTTGAGAAGATTGGGCATATTGACCATCAAAGGTTACACGTAAAAAACCTTGAATACCTAAATTAGAATAAATCGGTTCAACAATTTGTTGCCCGGTGTTTTCTTCCCCATTAGTTTCAAGCCCTAAACGTAAACGCAAACTTTCCGAGCCGGTACTTTGTGCCAGTAATTTTCCCTGTGCATTATAAATTGAGGCATCCAATACAAAATATTCCTGCACAAAATTATCTAAATTTTCCTTCAGTTTTTCAGATTCTGTATTATTCACCAACAATACGGAAAACAAATTAGCTTGTTGGCGTACAAGGATATGGGACAAATTGGCCACCTGATTCACACTGGCAAACTGCGAACTAATCTTAAATTGTTGCACACCAAACAAAATGACTACCAATGCACCAAAACAAAAGATCAAAATCAGCGCAAGCATCACAGATTTTGTTAATTTTTCTTTAATTAAATGCAAGTTATTTTTCCCCACTTCGCCCTTAAATCGGCTAGAATAGTTTTAATTTTCACAATTTACAGGATTTTCTATGCAAATTCAAAACCTTGCAAGTATTACACAAAAATACCCAACATTTCCAACCGCACTTTTGCCCGATTTGCCCCTTGCCCCATTAGATGATGATTTCATTCTCTACGGCACACAATTAAACCTTTCCGCTCTCACTCAATTTCAGCAAAAGTGCGGTCAAAATTTTCAGTGTTTTGATGCTTGGAATGTGGCTCAAAATACGGTCGTTTTGCTTAAAGGGGAATGGCAGGATACCTTCCTTGCGATTGCACACGAGCTAGGTTTAGATATTGCCCGACTCAACTTCAAGGCTAAGTTATCGGAAAAGGGATTATTAGTGATGGATATGGATTCCACTGCAATCCAAATTGAATGTATTGATGAAATCGCCAAACTTGCCGGCACAGGTGAATTAGTGTCTGCCATTACCGAAAGTGCGATGCGGGGCGAACTGGATTTTGAACAGAGTTTACGCCGCCGAGTCAGTACATTGAAGGAGGCGCCTGAAAGTATTCTACAGGAAGTACGGGCAAATTTACCCTTAATGCCCGGTTTGCAGGAAACCCTACAAACCTTACAAAAACACGGCTGGAAAACCGCCATTGCGTCCGGTGGTTTTACTTACTTCGCCGATTATTTGAAAGATTTATTGAAATTAGACTGCGCCGTTTCCAATCAATTTGACATTGTGGAGGGCAAACTTACAGGTTTAGTGAAAGGTGATGTCGTGGATGCGCAATATAAAGCACAAACACTCCAACGCTTGCGTGATGAATATGGCATTGCACCTGAGCATACCATTGCTATTGGCGACGGCGCGAACGATTTAGCGATGATGAATGTAGCGGGATTAGGGGTTGCTTTCCACGCCAAACCTAAAGTGCAACAACAAGCGCAAATTGTGGTAAACTTTGCCGACTTGACCGCACTTTTGTGTCTTTTAAGTGCAAGAGAAAGAATTTAACGTTAGTGGGAGAAAATTATGCCATCTTTTGATATTGTTTCTGAAATTACCATGCACGAAGTGCGTAACGCCGTAGAAAATGCAAACCGCGTATTAAGTACACGCTATGATTTCCGTGGCGTGGAAGCCGTCATTGAACTCAATGAAAAAAATGAAACCGTAAAAGTGACGACGGAATCCGAGTTTCAACTGGAACAACTGATCGAAATCTTGATTGGTGCATTTGTTAAACGTGGTATTGAACACGGCTCATTGGATATTCCAACGGAAAGTGAACACCATGGCAAACTTTATACCAAAGAAATAAAATTAAAACAGGGCATTGAAACCGAGATGGCAAAAAAAATCACAAAATTAGTGAAGGATTCTAAAATTAAAGTTCAAGCCCAAATTCAAGGTGATCAAGTACGCGTTACCGGAAAATCCCGCGATGATTTACAAGCGGTCATTCAGTTGGTAAAAGGCGCGGAACTGGGGCAACCTTTCCAATTTAATAATTTCAGGGATTAATACTCCAAAGGGGCGGTTAAAATTCAACCGCCCCTTTTCAATCTCATTCAATATTATGCCGCTTTACATAATTTCGTGCGAGCCGTGCAGGGTTAATTCCCACCAGTTCTGTTAAGGCGTTATAACCACAGAGTAACTCAGATAAATTAACGCCATACAGATACAAAAATCGAGCTTTTACTATATGAGAACCGCCCACGGCAGCCGATGCCATTAAAATACCGGGACCTAACGCATTCAATTTTGAAAGCCATGTTGATTTTTCATTTTGGTTATAGCCTGTCATTCAAATTTCCTTTTATAAAAAAGTAGAAAATCCTGATTCTAAGCGGAACAATAAAAAATTCAAATACTCTACTGGATAATTCGACAACAAACTTCCGTATAAAAACAATTTCTACGAGAGTTTTTTTTAGTTTGTAGGGAGATTCTGTGTCAACTTGATTCGTGTTTCTCTAGAAAGGAAAGAATGCCGCATCATTCATATATTGATATTTTCCTACAAGGAACGATGTTCACTTATAACGCTTGCTTATTTTAGTCGTAAAAAATGCGGTCGGAAATTCCGGTATTATGTAGCAGTTGCGCAGGAACACCGATTTCAATAAAAATTTAAGTTTACTTACTTTTAGGTAATCACTCCCGATTTAATACCCGATATAATCAGTCGGGTATTTTACCTTTCGTAAAATCTCCTCTCGTATGCTTAGCATGCATTCTCTAACTATAAAATTAAACTTAAACCTAGGAGTGGTAAAAATGGGACAGTATAAAAAATTCTGGTACCTATTGGTTGCCGTGTTGATAGGGGCATTCTCTATTCTCGGCTACTACGGCTTTGAAATTTATCGTGAAGCACCGCCTATTCCGCAGCAATATGTATCGGAACAAGGCGAGAAAGTGATTACCCGCGATGAAATTATGCACGGTCAAAGTGCTTGGCAAAGCACCGGCGGTATGCAGTTGGGTTCCGTATGGGGGCATGGTGCCTATCAAGCACCGGACTGGACGGCAGACTGGTTGCACCGCGAACTTGTTAACTGGTTGGATATTGTTGCAAATCAGGAATATGGTAAAAATTTTGCCGATTTGGATGAAGATCAACAAATTGTTTTAAAAAACCGCTTAACGAAAGAATATCGTGGTAGCAAAGTGGATGAAAACGGTACTGTAGTGCTTTCCGATAACCGTTTAGCAGCCATTGATAAAACCGCACAATATTACATTTCTTTATACGGTGATGATCCGGCAACGAAAAGTACGCGTGAAAATTTTGCAATGAAAGAGAATACATTGCCAAGTTTACAGGCTCGTCAGGATCTCGCTAAATTCTTCTTCTGGACGGCTTGGACGGCTTCCGCAGAGCGCCCTAACACGCACGCAACTTACACGAATAACTGGCCGCACGAGCCGTTAATCAATAATGTACCGACACCGGAAAATGTGATTTGGTCTATCGCCAGTATCGTATTTTTGATTGCCGGTGTTGGTTTTGTGGTGTGGATTTGGTCATTCAAAAAACGTGAAGATGAAAAAGATCCTGTTCCGGCGGAGGTTGATCCGCTCACAAAATTACAACTCACACCATCGCAACGTGCGTTAGGCAAATATTTGTTCACCGTGTTAGCTTTATTTGCCGTACAGGTCAATTTAGGGGCGATCGTTGCACACTATACGGTGGAAGGTCAGGAATTTTACGGCATTGATATTTCCCAATATTTACCTTATTCCCTTGTGCGTACATGGCATATTCAAGCCGCATTATTCTGGATTGCCATGGCATTCCTAGCGGGCGGTTTATTCTTAGCACCGATTATTAACGGGGGCAAAGATCCTAAATATCAAAAATTAGGCGTGGATATTTTATTCTGGGCGTTGGTTGTTTTAGTGGTCGGCTCATTTACCGGTAGCTATTTAGCCATTGCGCATATCTTACCGGAAGAATTAAGCTTTATGTTTGGTCACCAAGGCTATGAATTTATTGACTTGGGTCGTTTCTGGCAAGCGGTGAAATTTGCGGGTATTTTATTCTGGTTAGTCTTAATGCTTCGCGGTACGGTGAACGCATTTAAACAGCCGGGTGATAAAAACCTACTTGCCTTATTCTTCGCCTCCGTTATCGCTATCGGCTTATTCTACGGCCCAGCGTTGTTCTACGGCGAGCATACTCATTTATCTGTGATGGAATACTGGCGTTGGTGGGTGGTTCACCTCTGGGTAGAAGGTTTCTTTGAAGTATTCTCTGTTGCGGCACTTTCCTTTATTTTCGTTAGTTTAGGGCTTGTCTCCAGAAAAATGGCAACGATTGCCACCATTACCGAGGCGGCATTATTCTTAATCGGCGGTATTCCGGGTACGTTCCACCACTTATACTTTGCCGGTGCAACCACACCAATTATCGCTGTTGGTGCTTCATTCTCTGCATTGGAAGTTGTTCCATTGGTCTTGTTAGGCCACGAAGCTTGGGAACACTGGTCAATGAAACAAAAAGCACCGTGGATGGATCGTTTAAAATGGCCTATTTACTGTTTCGTTGCGGTGGCATTTTGGAATATGTTGGGAGCCGGGGTATTCGGTTTCTTAATCAATCCACCGATTTCGCTCTATTATGTGCAAGGTTTAAATACAACCGCAGTCCACGCCCACGCCGCGTTATTCGGGGTGTACGGTTTCTTAGCGCTCGGTTTCGTCTTCTTAATCGCCCGTTACTTACGTCCGGATACACCGTTTAACGATAAACTAATGAAATGGGGCTTCTGGTTATTGAATGGCGGTTTGGTATTGATGATCGTATCAAGTTTATTACCAATCGGCATTATTCAAGGTTATGCAAGTATCTCCGAAGGCTTGTGGTATGCCCGTAGTGAAGAATTTATGCAACAACCGTTATTTGATACCCTACGTTGGATTCGTTTAGTGGGTGATGTGATCTTTATCTTCGGCGCACTTGCCTTTTTCTGGCAAATCTTTACGTTGGTTTTTTTCAAACCGAAAAAAGCCGCTTAATGAGGCGGTAACAAAAAGCGGCTATTTTTAGCCGCTTTCTTTTTTAAACATAATCATTTTTGACCGCACTTTTGTTATTTGGTTTTATTTAAGCAAATCTTTCTTTTGCTTCCGCAATGGCTTCTGCCACTCTCAATGGCGAAACGCCACCTTTCGCACAACGTTTATCCAAACAAGATTGAAGGGAAAGAATATCATACACATCATCGCCCACCACTTCGCTAAATTGACGGAATTCCGGAATGGTTAAATCTTCTAACCCTTTGCCTTTTTCAATGGCATATACCACGGTTTCGCCCACAATATGATGAGAATCACGGAACGGCACACCTTTTGCCACAAGATAATCCGCCAACTCGGTGGCATTGGAATAGCCTTTTAGTGCGGCTTCACGGGTACGTTCAACATTCACTTTTAATTCATCCAGCACAAAGGTCGCCATATCGACACAATCCTGCCAAGTGTCAAGGGCATCAAAAATCCCTTCTTTATCTTCCTGCATATCTTTGTTGTAAGCGAGCGGCAACCCTTTTAGCGTCATCAGCATACCGGTTAACGCGCCCATTACACGACCTGCTTTGCCACGAATCAATTCGCAGGCATCGGGATTTTTCTTTTGCGGCATAAGGGAGGAACCGGAGGTTACACGATCCGATAATTCCACAAAATTCGCTTCGCCGCTGTTGAAAATAATCATATCTTCCGCAAAACGGGAGAGGTGCGCCATACTGAGAGAGGCGGCAGAGAGCAATTCCACGATATGATCACGATCCGATACGCTGTCTAAACTGTTGCGGGTGGCAAAGCTAAACCCTAAATCCAAAGCAAGTGCATCACGGTCCACCGCATAAGCCGTCCCCGCCAAGGCACCGCTACCGAGCGGGCAAGTATTCATACGTTTATAGGCATCCGTTAAACGGGTATAATCCCGATCAAACATTTCCACATAAGCCATACACCAATGGGCAAAAGTGATCGGTTGCGCGCGTTGAAGATGGGTATAACCCGGCATCACGGCTTCTTGCGTATTTTCAGCGGTTTGCACCAAATGGCGTTGCAAATTGCGAATTGAATCTTGTAATTCAATCACACGCTGTTTACACCACATTTTAATATCCAGCGCGACCTGATCGTTACGACTGCGTCCGGTATGCAATTTTTTACCAAGGTTGCCGACTTTATCAATCAGTTTACTTTCCACCCAGCTATGAATATCTTCCGCTTCATCTTGCAAAATCGCTTGCGGATTTGACCGCACTTCGATCAATAATTCGTTTAATGCTTGCTCTAATTGTTGCTGTTCCTCTTGCGTTAATACATTCACTTTGACTAACGCTTTCGACCAACCGATTGATCCTTCAATATCTTGTTCGGCCAGACGATAATCAAAACGTAAAGAATCATTAAAATCTTTAAAACGTTTATCGGCTGCTTGTGTAAAACGCCCACCCCAAAGTGCCATAATTCATCCTCTATCATTGAATTTTTGGCTGTTTTAAAACAGCCTGATTAAGAAATTATTCTAAATTAATGCATATTTATGCATAAATCAACGAATATTTCAGAAATTCCAAAACTTTATAAAAACAAACCGCACTTTACCATAAAAAAACGCCATTTTTACAACAAAAACTAGACAGGGTTTATTTTTAGTGATACCTTACGCACCAATTTTAGGGTATCCGCCCACCATTCATTAACTCAACTCTTAATAATCCCAACAATTATTCATTATGCATTTAACAGAACTTAAAAATACGCCTGTTTCAGATCTTGTGAGACTCGGCGAGGAGCAAATGGGCTTGGAAAATTTAGCCCGTTTGCGTAAACAAGATATTGTCTTTGCTATCTTAAAACAACACGCAAAAAGTGGTGAAGATATTTTTGGCGGTGGCGTGTTAGAAATTCTACCTGACGGTTTCGGTTTTCTCCGTTCCGCCGATAGTTCCTATCTTGCCGGCCCCGATGATATCTATGTTTCCCCTAGTCAAATCCGTCGTTTCAACCTCCAAACCGGTGATAAAATTGAAGGTAAAATCCGTCCGCCAAAAGAAGGTGAACGCTATTTTGCTTTATTGAAAGTGGATCAAGTCAATGACGACAAGCCTGAAGTTTCCCGCAGCAAGATTCTTTTTGAAAACTTAACACCATTGCATGCGAATTCTCGTTTAAGAATGGAACGTGGTAATGGTTCAACGGAAGACTTAACCGCTCGTATTTTGGATTTAGCCTCGCCTATCGGTAAAGGTCAGCGAGGTTTGATTGTCGCACCGCCAAAAGCCGGTAAAACCATGTTGCTACAAAATATTGCACAAAGTATTACCCATAATTATCCGGAATGTGAACTCATCGTCCTGTTAATTGATGAGCGCCCGGAGGAGGTCACCGAAATGCAACGTTCCGTGAAAGGTGAAGTGATCGCATCAACCTTTGACGAACCGGCCGCACGCCACGTTCAAGTAGCAGAAATGGTAATCGAAAAAGCCAAACGTTCTGTGGAGCACAAAAAAGATGTGGTGATTTTACTTGACTCTATCACACGTTTAGCCCGTGCCTACAATACCGTTACCCCTGCTTCCGGTAAAATCTTATCCGGTGGGGTGGATGCTAATGCATTACATCGTCCAAAACGTTTCTTCGGGGCTGCGCGTAATGTGGAAGAAGGCGGTAGTTTGACGATTATTGCGACCGCACTTGTGGATACTGGCTCAAAAATGGATGAAGTGATTTTCGAGGAATTTAAAGGAACCGGTAATATGGAACTTCATCTTTCTCGTAAAATTGCGGAAAAACGCGTATTCCCGGCTATTGACTTCAATCGTTCAGGTACACGTAAAGAAGACCTACTCACCACTCCTGACGAGCTCCAAAAAATGTGGATTCTTCGTAAAATTCTCAACCCAATGGGAGAAGTGGAAGCAATGGAATGGCTCATTGATAAACTTGGTGTAGCAAAAACCAACGAAGAATTTTTTGAAATAATGAAACGTTCATAATGTTGCTAACGCTAAAATAAACTTTATAGAACCAAGACACAAAAAAAGGGAAACTTAAGTTTCCCTTTTTATTTCATAATTACAAGTTCATTGAAAAAATAATCTCACTAACCTGCTCTTATTTTAGCTTAAGCCTACTTTTCTACGCATTTTTCGCATCAATAAAAATACCCACGGCCATAATATACCCGAAGCGATAGCACCAAAGATTTCCTGCCAATTAAAAACCGCACTATGTAAAAATAATTCCACAAGAAAAATAGCAAACCGGATGAAAAACACAAAAATAATCACCAATAAGCTTTGAAACCATAAGGAAAGATTACGCAGTACTAGATAATTTTTAGCAATAAAGTAAAAAGCGACTGAAAGCACTAATGCATGAATACCAAGAGTAGAACCAAGTACTATATCCCAAATCACACCAAGTAAAAAAGCAATACCGATACTCACTTTGTTAGGGATGGCTAAGACCCAATAGGTTAGCACTAAAACTAACCAAGATGGTTTAAAGGCTTGAAAACCTATCGGCCAAGGTGCAAGTTCCATAACAAGCGCAATAATAAAGAATAAGAGGATCATAACCCATTGCAAAATTAAGCGCATTTGCATTAGCCTTCCTCCCTATATTCCCGTTGTTCCGGTGAAACAGGCTCATCTTGCGGTGCTTCGGTCGGAATTTCAGGCTCAATTTCTTCTTTATTATTTTCAGTCTTTGGTTCTTGTTCCTCAGTAATTTTCATTTTATGCACTTTATTATTCACCTCATTGGCTTGGCTTTCCAATCGTTTTTGTACAAGCTCACGCACTTCTTCCGGTGACATCGATTTTACTTTCGATATATCTAAGGTGCTTGGCCAAAGTAAAAGCACGTAACGTAAACGCTCTAAAGATGCTAGCGGTTTGGCTTTTACCGTTGCAAAATAATTTGTGCCATCACGTGATACACTTTGCACCACTGCTACGGGATAGCCTTCAAGAAAACGCCCCCCTAAACCGGAGGTTACCAATAAATCGCCTTTTTCAATATCCACTGAACGTGGTACATTATCAAGCGTAAGTTCATCTGTATGCCCGGTGCCGCTAGCAATCACACGTACATCATTACGTAGCACTTGGATAGGGATAGAATGAGTCACATCCGTCATCAACAATACCCGACTGGTATTCGCGCCGACAGAGATAATTTGCCCAATCACCCCTTTTTCATCGATGATCGGTTGCCCTACATAAGCGCCGTCTTTTTCCCCCTGATTAATCACAATTTGCTGGCGATATACATCAGTTTCAGCCGTCAGCACTTCTGCAATTTTTTTATATTCATCGGTTCTTAATGGCGAATTAAGTAATAAACGTAAACGCTGATTTTCAACTTTAATCTGATCTAACAGCAATAAATCCGCATTTTTTTCACGAAGCTGTTCACGTAACACTTTATTTTCAATTTGCAGTTTGTTGGTATCGACAAGATTATCCGAGACACCGTCTAATACCGTACGCGGGCTATTTGCTAAATAATACAGACCGCCCACCGCCGTTTCCATCATACTGCGCACTTTGTTCATGGAATCCTGTCCATCTGCCAAAATAAGACCGGCAGAGGCAATCACCGCAAGAGCTAAGCGGAATCCTAAAGGAGGAGATTTACCAAAAATCGGTTTCATTAAAATACCTAATCCATTAATGGCTTAAAGCAAAAGTGCGGTCAAAATCAACCGCACTTTTCATTGATGATAAATTAGATTTCATCGCTAAAAATATCGCCACCATGCATATCGATCATTTCTAACGCTTCACCGCCGCCTCTCGCCACACAGGTAAGAGGTTCTTCAGCAATAATGGTTGGTACACCTGATTCACGTGCAAGCAAAATATCAATATTGCGCAATAAGGCACCACCGCCGGTCAAAACCATACCACGTTCAAAAATATCCGCAGCGTGCTCCGGCTGACATTCTTCAAGTGCGGTACGCACTGCCGCCACAATACCGTTTAACGGCTGTTGAATCGCTTCTAAAACATCACGAGAAGTGAGTTTGAAAGAACGAGGCGCACCTTCGGCAAGGTTATGCCCATGTACTTCCATTTCTTTGATTTCATCACCTTCCTGAATATAAGCCGTACCAATTTCTTGCTTAATTCGTTCTGCCGTAGGTTCCCCAATGACTGAACCAAAAGTACGGCGAACATAAGAAATAATGGCTTCATCAAAACGGTCACCACCAATACGAACAGAGGAAGAATATACGATGCCATTCAAGGAAATCACGGCGACTTCGGTTGTTCCACCACCGATATCAATAACCATTGAACCGACTGCGGTAGAAACAGGTAATTTTGCCCCGATTGCCGCAGCCATAGGTTCTTCAATTAAATAAACCTCACGTGCGCCGGCACCAATCGCCGACTCTTTAATTGCACGTCGCTCAACCTGTGTTGCGCCTGCCGGTACACAGACCAATACACGAGGGCTTGGGCGCATAAAATTGCCGCTGTGAACCTGTTTAATGAAATACTGTAACATTTTTTCCGTTACAAAAAAGTCTGCGATGACCCCATCTTTCATCGGACGAATAGCCACAATACTTTTTGGCGTACGTCCCAACATTTGTTTCGCTTCTTTACCTACCGCAGCAATGCTTTTCAATGCGCCCATTCGATCTTGGCGAATCGCCACCACAGAAGGCTCATCTAATACAATTCCCTGCCCTTTTACATAAATCAGCGTATTTGCTGTACCTAAATCGATAGAAAGATCATTTGAAAATAAACCGCGTATTTTTTTAAATAACATAATAATTCCGTTAATTTGAATTGATTAAAAATTTGCTCATATTTGAATACACAAAAAATTGTGCTAAATGTACCAAAAAATCGCTGTTGATAACAGTATTTTTATATACCGCATGAAGAAAAATGCGGTAAAAAATGACCGCACTTTTACTCCGCTATCCGTTGATTTTATTTAACGACCATTCACCTTTCGATAAAATATTAAGCTGTTGTTGATGGAAAGCCTTTAATGTAGAACGATGTCCCACACTGATGATCGTCATTGTCGGCAATTCGCCTTTTAATAAACGATACATAGCATCTTCCAACCCTTCATCCATACTTGCTGTGGCCTCATCTAAAAAGGCGACTTTCGGTTTATGCAAGAGTAAACGGGCAAAGGCTAAACGCTGTTGTTCACCAAGAGAAAGAATGCGTGTCCAATCTTGGGGTTGCTCCAAACGTTCGACTAAATGCCCGAGCTGTACTTTACGTAAGGTATCTTCCGCCAAAGTGCGGTCAATTTCTTCCACATTTTTTGGGTAGGCTAACGCTGTGAGTAGGCTACCTTGCGGTAAATAAGGTTTTTGTGAAAGAAAAAGTTGTTGTTGAGGACAATAAATTTTCCCTAAAGAATAAGACCAAAGCCCGGCGGCTGTGCGTAATAGGGTGGTTTTCCCTACACCGGAATTTCCTTGGATCAATAGGCTTGCGCCCTGTGGCAAGGTAAGATTGAGATCTTCAATAAGCGTTTGTCCAAAGGGATTTTTGATACTTAAATGCTCGAAAACAACCTCATTTTCAGTGCTCTGAATTTTAGTTTGTGATTCTCGATTTGCCATATCAATGGCATAAGTAAAGCCGGTTAAACGGTCAAGCGTTGCTTTGTAACCGGCGAAATTATCATAGGTGTTGCGGAAGAAAGACAAGTTAGAATGTAATTGCCCAAATACCTGCAAAGTCTGCATTAAATCACCAAGTTTGATTTGTTTTTCAAAATAGCGCCCCACTTGGATCAACAATGGGAATACGACGGAAACTTGGGTGACCACTAAGTTAAAACCGGAAAATTTCAGCGTTCTAAATACAATATCCCACATATTTTTGATCACCGCGCGAAATTGGCGATAAAGCTGATATTGTTCAACCTTTTCTCCGGCATAAAATGCAATACTTTCCGCATATTCCTTAATGCGAATGAGGGAATATCGATAGTTTGCATTCAAGCGTTCATTAGCAAAATTTAGGCTGATAAGTGGACGACCAAGCCAAAATGCAATTAATGTAGTGAGGAGCACATAAGCAAAAACTAAAAACACCATCATATGCGGAATTTCCATGCCCAATATCATCATCGGTCCTGCCAATCCCCACAATAGAATGGTATAGGAAATCATAGAAGTAACCGCATCAATAACACCGGTGCTTAATGACAATGTAGTTTTAACATAAGATTGTATATCCTGTTGAATACGTTGATCCGGGTTATCCAGATTAGCGGATAAATATTGCGTTTTATAATAAGCGCGATTTGCCATCCATTTGCCCGCAAGTTCATCATTTAGCCAAGTAATCCAATCAATCACAAAACGTTGTTCAATATAGTAACTAACTAAATAGGTGGACACCGCACTGGTCGCAATTACACAAAACAAGCCCATTTGTTGCCAAAAGACGGGCTCATTAAACTCTTGTAACGAAGTGTACATATTGTTGTACCACACGGAATGTACCAAACTGATGCGAACGCTTACTAGGGTAAGCGCCACAATCAACAAGAAAAATAATAAGGGTTTAATACTACGTTTTGGAGAAAGATAACCACCGGCAAACATCCAGAATTGTTTTCCCCAGTGGGTAAAGCGTACGAGCAAAAAGATTCCGGCGCTAAATACTACCGCAGTAATCGTAAGGGTTTTCAAAATCCACAGGAGCGAGGTCATCGCTTCTTGTCCGTAATCCATAAATGTATCCGTAAAAAAACAAAAGTGCGGTCATTTTAGGCGGAGTTCATGATTAAGCAAGAAAAATTGTGATGAAGTTATCATTTTTTGAGTTTCGTTAAAGTTTTCAAAAAACCAAATTGCTATAATCCATAATAGTTATATTTAGTTATGAGGTTAGAATGAGCGAGATTGCAATCACGATTAGCCTCCTTGCCCTTGTCGCCGTCATTGGTTTGTGGATTGGGCATTGGAAGATAAGGGGCGTAGGTCTAGGCATAGGCGGCGTGCTATTTGGCGGTATTATTGTTGCACACTTTACCAATCAGTATGGCTTACAGCTTAATGAGCATACTTTGCATTTTGTGCAAGAGTTCGGTTTGATTTTGTTTGTCTATACCATAGGGATTCAAGTGGGACCCGGTTTTTTTGCCTCTTTACGACAATCCGGTTTAGAACTCAATGTGCTTGCGATTTTAATTGTCGTTATCGGCTCATTTTCTGTTTTCATTTTGCACAAAATGGGCAATGTCCCCTTAGATATTGCGTTAGGCATTTATTCTGGTGCAGTAACCAATACGCCGTCTTTGGGGGCCGGACAACAGGTTTTGAGTGAATTAGGTATGCCTGAAGCGACCGCCACAATGGGGATTGCCTACGCAATGGCATACCCTTTCGGAATTTGTGGGATTTTGCTTGCCATGTGGTTAATTCGTTTGTTTTTTCGGGTAAAAATCGACGACGAAGCACAGCGTTTCAATAAACAAAATGGGCAGGATAAAGAAAGTTTACATACTATTTCGGTAAAAGTAACCAACCGTAATTTGGACGGGATCACATTAGTTGAAATTCCGGGATTTGATGATGAAGAAGTAGTTTGTTCCCGCTTAATTCGTGGAGAAAGTGTTATCGTTCCAAAAGCCAGTACTGAAATTCATCTTGATGATATATTACATCTGGTCGGAGATGATCATGGTTTGAAAAATATGCGTTTGGTGATTGGCGACGAAGTCAATGTACCGGTGCTTTCCCCCGGCGGAGAAATTCGAGCCGAGCGGGTTGTGGTAACCAATGAAAAAGTATTGGGTAAAAAAATTCGAACCCTGCATATTCACCAAAAATATGGGGTGGTGATTTCTCGCCTCAATCGTACCGGGGTGGAATTAGTACCAAGTGGAAATACTTCCTTACAATTTGGTGATGTACTTCATATGGTTGGTCGCACTGATGTGCTGGACAAAGCGATTTCTATTATTGGCAACGCTCAACAAAAACTCCAACAAGTGCAGATGCTACCGATATTTTTAGGGATAGGGCTAGGGGTTTTACTTGGTTCTATTCCCTTTTACATTCCCGGATTCCCTGTTGCCCTTAAACTTGGTTTAGCCGGTGGGCCACTTGTAGTTGCATTAATTCTTGCCCGAATCGGGAGTATTGGAAAACTGTATTGGTTTATGCCGCCAAGTGCAAACCTTGCTTTGCGTGAAATCGGCATTGTTCTTTTTCTTACCGTTGTGGGATTAAAATCCGGTGGGAATTTCGTTGATACCTTAGTAAACGGAGCCGGGCTTGAATGGATGGGATACGGTATGTTTATTACTTTTGTCCCTCTGATGATTGTTGGTGTTATTGCACGCCTATATGCCAAACTGAATTATCTCAGTATTTGTGGACTACTTGCCGGTTCAATGACTGATCCCCCAGCCCTTGCTTTCGCTAATGAAATAAAAGAGGACAATGGTGCGGCTTCACTTTCTTATGCCACGGTTTATCCGTTGGTGATGTTCTTAAGGATTATTTCACCGCAGTTATTGGCAGTATTGCTTTGGGTCGCTTAGGCGAATAAAAATGGGTTGGTGCTTTTGGCCCCAGCCCATTTTTCTTGGCAAAAGTGCGGTTATTTTTGAGGTTGTTTTTATTTCACTAAACCGCCACTTGCTTGGAGATCAGCGTGATAGGAAGAACGAACAAACGGGCCACAGGCTGCGTGTTCAAATCCCATCCCATTAGCTTTATCACGGAATTCATCAAATTCCTCAGGGGGCACATAACGAGCCACCGGCAGATGATGACGGCTTGGTTGTAAATACTGCCCTAAAGTGAGCATAGTCACACCGTTATCACGCAGATCCTGCATCACTTCTAAAATTTCTTCATTTGTTTCACCCAAGCCGACCATTAGCCCTGATTTCGTCGGAATATTTGGGAACATTTCCTTGAATTCACGAAGGAGTTTGAGTGACCATTCATAATCGGCACCCGGACGGATTTCCTTATATAAGCGGGGTACATTTTCTAAATTATGGTTAAACACATCAGGCGGATTGTCTTTTAATTTTTCTAACGCTTGTGAAATACGACCACGGAAATCAGGCACTAAAATTTCAATTTTAATTCCCGGATTTAATGCCCGAACTTCCTTCACACATTCGGCAAAATGTCCTGCGCCACGATCTGCTAAATCATCCCGATCCACGGATGTAATCACCACATATTTCAATTTCATATCCTGAATGGTTTCAGCGAGTTTACGGGGCTCTTCCGGATCTGGCGGCAAAGGTTTTCCGTGAGCGACATCACAGAAAGGACAACGACGGGTACAAATTGCCCCCAAAATCATAAAGGTGGCCGTGCCGTGGTTGAAACACTCGTGTAAATTTGGGCAAGAGGCTTCTTCACAGACGGAATGTAAGCCGTGGCGACGCATTCCATTTTTGATACTATCAATTTTGGCGGAACTTGCTGGAAGCTTGATTTTCATCCATTCCGGTTTTTTCAGTAATTCTTGGTTTGGATCGATATTTTTAACAGGAATTATGGAAGTTTTGGCAGCATCACGATATTTGACGCCCCGCTCCATTTTAAATGGCGTTGACATAATTTTTCCCTAAAGAAAAATGCCTAGAATAGGCATTTTTTATTGTAGATGTTAAATTTTCGTTACATTATAGCCTAAAAGTTCGGCAAAGTGTTTAATTAATTTAGGCGAAACATTATCTAAAGTTGCGTCTTTTTCTTCTATAAAATCGGCAAGTTGACACATTTCTAAACCGGCGTAGCCACAGGGATTAATATAATGGAAAGGATTCAAATCCATATTGATATTAAAGGCTAATCCGTGGAAAGAACAACCTTTACGAATACGCAATCCCAACGAGCAGATTTTTTTCCCTTCAATATAAACACCCGGAGCATCGGCTTTGGGATACCCCTCAATACCGTAATCTGCTAAAGTTTTTACCACCGATTGTTCAAGTGCGGTGACTAATTGACGCACGTTTAAGTTTTGGTGACGTCGAATATCAATTAATACATACATCACCAGCTGACCGGGACCATGGTAAGTAATTTGCCCACCACGATCGGATTGCACCACAGGAATAGCGCTGCTTTGTAGCAGGTGTTCGGGCTTGCCCGCTTGCCCTTGAGTAAACACAGAGGAATGTTCAACCAACCAGATTTCGTCGGTTGTATCAGCATGACGATTATCCGTAAAATCCTGCATTTTGTGCCAGATTTCTTGATAATCCTGTAAACCCAGCTGACGAACGATAAGTGGGAGTGCCGCCATATTAAATCACCATTTTTACGCCTTCAACTTTAGCGAGTTCCTTGTAAAGGGTTTCCACTTGTTCGAAATTCTGTGCAATTACATCAATAGAAACAGAATTATAAGTGCCTTTGCTACTGCGTTTTTCTTTGGGAATGTAATCCCCCGGGAGATATTTTTGCACGACAGCAATTAAATCTTGTGCTAAATCTTCACGATTTATCCCTGCAACTTTAAATGTCATTGCAGCAGGAAATTCCATTAATTCTTTCAGTTTTTCGTAATCTTGTTCTGTTGCCATAATTGTTCGCTACTTTGAGTGAGATAAAGGGCAGATCTTAAATCTGCCCCGTTTTAGATCGTCAGTTCCCACATAAAATGAGGGAAGAGCGGTTAAATTTCAAGGTGTTTTAGAAAAGGCTTTTTATGGTGAGGACTAACCAATCCCACGCATTTCCAAAAAATCCGCCTTCTTTGACTTCTTGCATCGCTTGTAAATTAACGACTGCGACATCTTTTCCATCAAGCTGATAAATCACTTTTCCAACAACTTGACCTTTCACCAAAGGAGCTTGTAAGTATTTGTTATCTAATTCATAACGGGCCTTTAATTCAGACTGTTTACCTTTTGGTACGGTAATAAAACTATCTTGTAATACACCCAGTTTCACATTGCCTACCTCGCCATAATAGACCGGTTGTTCGGAAACCTCTTTATTAGCTTCAAGGGTTTTTAAAGTTTCAAAATTGGCAAAGCCCCATTGCAATAGTTTCTTGCTTTCTACTTCACGGCCCTTATAAGTTGGTACGCCCATCACAACGGAAATCAAACGCATATTGCTAGGGTTGGTTGCTGATGCCACAAGATTGTATCCGGCTTGGCTGGTGTGACCGGTTTTCATTCCGTCCACATTCATCGTTTTATCCCACAACAAGCCATTACGGTTAGGTTGTTTAATTTTATTAAAAGTGAACTCTTTTTCCGCATAAATTTTATATTCTTCCGGTGTATCACGAATAATATGTGCACCGATGATCGCCATATCTCGTGCGGAAGAATATTGGTTTGGATCGTCTAAACCGTGTGGTGTGGTGAAGTTGGTATTTTTTAAACCAAACTGTTGAACATATTTATTCATGGTATCCACAAAGTTTAATACCGAACCTGATGTATGCTCTGCTAATGCTACACTGGCATCATTACCGGAAACAATAATCACCCCTTTATTTAAATCTTGCACCGAAACTTGTTGATTGAGGTTTAAGAACATTTTAGAGGAATCCGGAAAATTACGTCCCCACGCACTTTCACCAATCGTCACCATATCGGTATTGTGAATTTTTCCTTGTTTTAAAGCTTGTCCTACAACATAGCTTGTCATCATTTTGGTTAATGATGCGGGATATTGGCGCTGATCAGGATTTAATGCGGCGAGTACAGCACCGGAATGGTAATCCATTAAAATATAGGTTTGCGCCTTCACTTCCGGTAGTGCAATACCGTATTGCATATCCTCTTGCGCAATAGCAGCAGAAGAAACGGCAAGAATACCTGAAAGAAGAACGGTTTTGGTGAATTTAGCACTTTGCTTTAACATTGCATTTCCTCAATAAAATCTTAATTTTTATGACTATAAACGATTAACGGACTTTCACCGGCGATTTTTTGTAATTTTGCTTTTAACTGTGTTGTGACCTGTTTATCTTTTAAAGGTCCAAAATGAATTTCATATTTGCCATTGCGATGATTGACTTCCGCATTAACATTATCAAGCGCAAGTCGTGTAATCATATCATTGGCATGCTTTTCGCTAGGAAAATTTAACATTTTTAAGGTGTACTGTTCTTTAAATGTTTTTGATTCTTTAGAGAATTTTTTTCTTTCGTCTTTTTCTATATTCACAAGACGCTCAGAAGCCGCCTCGGTTTTCGCATGTTTGGCAAGGGTTTTTGCGCCCGCTCCTGAAATATTCCCATTTCGTGCGATATGAAGCGCTTCAACTTTAACCTGTCCTACCCCACGGGCAATTAAACCGATTTCTTTCGCCGCAGTATAAGAAAGATCGATAATACGATCACGACTAAAAGGGCCACGATCATTAATCCGCACAATCGTTTTCTTATTATTACGTAAATTAGTCACTAGCGCATAAGAATTGAGCGGCAAAGTTTTATGCGCAGCCGTGTAGAGATTGGCATTATAAAGTTCTCCGCTGGAAGTTCGGCGGCCATGGAATTTACGATGGTAATAACTTGCTATTCCATTTTTTGAATATTCTTTGGCACTATTAGTTCCATGAGTCGTATAGGTTTTCCCATTCACCGTATAACTTTTCGGTGAATTAACCGACGTGGTACGACTTAAACTTGCACCTTTAATCCCATATTGCTTCAGGGGATCATTCTGCGCTTGAGCCGGTAAAACGGTTAAAGCCGTGATAATTGTAAGTGCGGTCGATTTTACAAGCGTTTTGAATTTCATAAAGTGAATTTTCCAATAAATAAAGTTGTACGTAAGAAAACTAAAACGCCAATTAGTTCCCATTTATAAATCTTGTGCGATGTGTGTGGATTGACATAATTAAGCCAAAACTCGCCATAATCGCCACATAAGAAGTTCCGCCATAACTAAATAATGGTAATGGCACGCCAACTACCGGCAAAATACCGCTTACCATACCAATATTGACGAACAAATACACGAAAAAAATTAAAGTTGTCGCACCGGCTAAAATCCTGCCAAAAGAGGTTTGTGCATTAACCGCAATCATTAAACCACGAACAATGATAAACATATAAATCGCAATTAAAATGCCAAAACCAACCATACCATGTTCTTCACTCATCACGGCAAAAATAAAATCGGTGTGGGGCTCAGGCAAAAATTCAAGTTGAGATTGTGTTCCTTGCATCCAACCCTTGCCCCACAGCCCCCCTGAACCGATAGCAATTTTGGATTGCAGAATATGATAGCCCGCACCGAGCGGATCTTTTTCAGGGTCCAGTAAGGTCAACACTCGCGTACGCTGATAATCGTGCATTAAATAAAGCCACATAATGGGAATGAATCCGGCCAATCCCACTACGGCGGCAAGAATCAACCACCAATTCATCCCAGCAAGAAAAACAACGAATAAACCCGAGGCACTCACTAAAATTGAAGTACCAAGATCGGGCTGAATCGCCACCAACAACGTCGGCACAATAATCATCGCAATAGCGATAAAAGTTTCGCCCAATTTTGGCGGAAGCGGACGATTACCTAAATAAACCGCCACCATCAAAGGTACTGCCAGTTTCACGATCTCTGAAGGTTGAAAACGAATAAAACCAAGATCTAACCAGCGCTGAGCTCCTTTACTGGTTGTTCCAATCGCATCGACCAAAACGAGCAATATCAAACCGACCAAGTAAAGATAAGGCGCTATCCGCTGATAAAATCTAGGTGGAAGTTGAGCCATGACTAACATGACAGTGAAACCAAGAAATACCTGAATAATGCGATTTCTAAACATAGTTTCACTACCGCCGGAGGCACTATAAAGCACTAACATGCCATAACCGCTGATAGCAATTAGCCCCAGTAATAACCAGAAATCCAAATGTAACGGCTTCCATAAACGAAGCCAAAGTGGCGTTTTTTCTTCCATTATTCCGCTCCGTTTTCCATTACTGAATCCTTATTAACCTCTTGAGGCTTATTCAAATTTTCTTTTCGCTCAATTTCCGGTAAACGTTTATTTAAGTAATAATCCATAATTTTACGCACAACCGGAGCCGCATTACTTGAACCGCCTCCGGCATTTTCTAAAATAATCGCCACCACCATACGAGGGTTTTCGTAAGGTGCGTAGGCAGTAAACCAAGCATGATCATGGAGCTCTTTTTTTAAATCTGCGGCGTTATATTTTTGATTCTCTTTTAAACTGAATACTTGTGCCGTTCCGGATTTTCCTGCAACATGATAATTTGTACCAACAAAGGCCTTTCTCCCCGTTCCGGCGCCGGAATGCACAACATTAAACATTCCCCGCTTTGCCGCATCCCAATAGGCTTGTTTCGGCTCGGTAATATCCTCGTAAAGCCGCGGATCTTGATAAGGCTCAATGGTTGCGCCTTCAATCGATTTCATTAAATGAGGCGTATTGACTTTGCCGTTATTCACTAAAACAGCGGTCGCTTTTGCCACCTGTAGAGGGGTGGATGTCCAATATCCCTGTCCGATCCCCACTGAAATCGTATCTCCCTGTACCCATTGACGTTTATAGCGTTTTTGCTTCCATTCCCGAGTCGGCATATTTGCCGAGGCTTCTTCATTAATTTCAATCCCTGTCGGTACTCCAAAACCAAAACGTTTCATCCACGAAGATAAACGATCAATTCCCAAATTATAAGCCACTTGATAAAAATAAGTATCGGACGATTCAGTAATCGCTTTGTTCAAATCCGTGTAACCATGCCCTGATTTTTTCCAGTCACGGAAACGTTTTGTGGTATTGGGTAATATCCAATACCCCGGGTCAAAAATTGTGGTGTTTTGATTAATCACATTTTCCGTTTGTGCAGCCACAGCAATAAAGGGTTTCACCGTTGAGGCCGGCGGATAAATCCCTTGAGTTGCACGGCTATAAAGCGGACGGGCGGGATCTTCCAACAGGGCTTTATAATTCGTACTGGAAATGCCGTCCACAAATAAATTGTTATCATAGCTTGGGGTTGAAACCATCGCTAATACGCTACTATCTTTTGGATCAAGTACAACTACCGCCCCTTTTTGTCCGGCAAGTAAATCCGTAATATAATGTTGAAGGGCAAGATCGATGGTAAGATGAATACTTTTACCGGCAACAGCAGGTTGTTCACGCAATTTACGGATCACTTTTCCACGGTTGTTGATTTCGACCTCTTCAAAGCCTGTTGTTCCATGTAGCTGGTCTTCGTAATAACGCTCAATCCCCAATTTGCCCATATCATGAGAGCCGGCATAGTTGGCAAATTTCTCATCTTTTTTTAGTTTTTCCACATCCTTATCATTAATTTTACCCACATAGCCGAGAATATGCGCCATCATATCGCCATACAAATAATTACGTTTAAAATAAGGGCGTACCTCAAGACTTGGAAATTGATATTGGTTTACCGCAAAACGGGCTATTTGCGCCTCCGTTAAATTAGGTTTGAGCATAACGGATGTATAACGTGTGCCACGACGACGCTCTTTTTTGAAATTCTCAATATCTTCATCAGTTAAACCGACAATATAACGGAGTTCCTCAAAAGTGCGGTCTAAATTTTCCGTTTTTTCCGGCACAATGTATAAGCCGAAAAAAGTCAGATTTTCAGCAAGCAATTCACCGTAGCGATCATAAATTAATCCACGGGTTGGTGGGACAGGTAAAAGTTTGATTCGGTTGCCGTTAGAGCGTGTTTGATAAGTGTCAAAATTGACCACTTGGAGATGATAAATATTGGTAAATAACACGCCGGTGAGGGCAAGAATCCCGATAAATGCCACTAATGTTCGGCGGGCAAAAAGATTCCGTTCCGCTTTTTTATCGCGAATCGGTTCATGGGTTGGAACAGCGAAAAATTTCTTTAAATTCATCTAAAATTGACCGCACTTTTACTCACGATGGTAAGGATGATTGGTCGTCAGCGACCAAGCCCGATATAAGCTTTCCGCCACCACGATTCGGACTAACGGATGAGGCAACGTGAGGGGCGAAAGCGACCAACTCTGCTCTGCCGCCGCTTTACATTCCGCTGAAAGCCCCTCCGGCCCGCCAATTAATAAACAAACGTCCCGACCATCATTTTTCCAAGCTTCCAATTGTTCGGCGAGTTGCGGTGTCGTCCAAGCTTTACCGGGAATATCAAGGGTAACGATTTTGCTTTTTCCACAAGCCGCCAACATTGCTTTTCCCTCTTGCTCTAAAATTCGTTTAATATCCGCATTTTTCCCTCGCTTTCCAGCGGGAATTTCAATTAATTCAAAGGGCATTTCTTTCGGAAAACGGCGTTGGTATTCTTCAAATCCGTTGATAACCCAAGTCGGCATTTTTGTCCCTACTGCAATTAATGTGATTTTCACGAGTATTCCTTTTTATCAAGCAAGATGAAATCTAGCGGAAAAACGACCGCACTTTATGCCCAAAGTTTTTCTAATTGGTACATCTCACGCGCATCGCGTTGCATGATATGCACAATGGTTTGACCGAGATCCACCACTATCCAATCTGCCGTATTCTTACCTTCTTCACCAAAGGTTTCAACCCCGGCTTTCTTACATTCTGTGATTAAATTATCTGCCATCGCCGAGACTTGTCGGCTTGAACTACCGGTGCAAATTACCATATTTTCCGTAATGGAAGATTTTCCACGCACATCAAAATGTACAATATCCGTGCCTTTTAAATCGTCCAATTTATCCATTACAAATTCAACTAATGTCATTATTTTTCCTTACTCATAAAAGCCTGAAATTCTACCATTGAATAAGAAGAAGGACTAGGAAAAGGAAAGAAAAAGTCAGATAAAAATAAAATCACAGCAAAAAATAACCGCACTTTCAAAGTGCGGTTAAAAAATTAGCTGATGCTTTGAGATGAGAAAATTAAATTGCCCAACCACCAGCATAGAAAGCAACTAATGCCACTGCGATTAATATTGTACCGATATTGAGGCGTTTAATATCACCGCTCACAATACGACCAATCACTAACGCCGCAAAACCAAGCATAATGCCGGTGACAATGTTAGCGGTGAGTACAATAAATACCGCACAGATTAATCCACTCATTGCGCCGACAAAATTATCAAAATCCAATTTGCTCACATTGCTTAACATTAATAATCCCACATACATGAGTGCCGGTGCGGTGGCATATCCCGGAACTAAAAATGCAAGAGGTTGGAAGAAAAGCATAAATAAAAACAATATCCCCACAACGACAGCAGTAATCCCTGTTTTCCCCCCGGCTGCGGTGCCGGCTGCCGATTCAATATAAACGGCTGCAGGTGCTGTACCGAATAATCCTGAGAATAAGCTACTGACGGAATCAGAGGTTAAGGCTTTGCCCCCATTGATGATTTGTCCGTCTTTATCCAATAAATTCGCTTGCCCTGCAACGGCTCGGATTGTCCCTGTTGCATCAAAGACGGCAGTCATCACTAAAGCAAAAACCACAGGTAAAATCGCCGGCTGTAATGCCCCTTGTACATCTAATTGTAAAAATAAGGAGTTTTCACCAAAAGTAGGCATTTTGAAAATTTCACCGTTGAATTTGACATTGGGATCAAAAACGAGACCAATAATCGTAATGGTAATAATCACCCATAAAATCCCGCCTTTGACTTGCATTTTTTCTAAGCCAACGATAAAGGCTAAACCAATTAACGACATCATAACCGGGAATGAGGTGAAATCGCCCAATTTAACGGGTAAACCGGCTTGATTGCCCACCACTAATCCAATGCCATTCGCTGCGATTAAAAGTAAGAATAAACCGATACCGATACCAGCACCATGAGCAATACTGGAAGGTAGATTGCGTAAAATCCAAGCACGAATACCTGTTGCAGAAATAAGAGTAAAGGCTACCCCCATTAAGAATACCGCCCCCAACGCAACAGGAATAGAAACCCCTTGACCGATCACCAAACTAAATGCGGTAAATGCTGTCAGGGAAATAGCACAACCGATCGCCATTGGGGCATTAGCCCACAAGCCGATTAAAATCGACCCCATACCTGCTACCAAACATGTGGCAATAAAAACGGATTCGGCAGGGAAACCCGCAGCGCCGAGCATATTGGGCACCACAATCACAGAATATACCATCGCAAGAAATGTGGTTAAACCTGCAATAATTTCTTGACGAATGGTTGAACCCCGTTTTTGCAGTTCAAAGATTTTTTCTAAATTAGACATGTTGCCTCTAAGGTAAGTTGGAATGAAAGGCGATTATTTTACCGAAACAGGATAAGATGTAAACGTTTGCGTGGGTAAAGTGCGGTTGTTTTTGAATAAAATTTAGAGCGACAACATCACTTAAAAACTGCTATACTCTTGTCGTTTTTTAACTCAATTAAATAAGGAAAGACAATGGCTGATTTTAATCAAATTTTAACTCCGGGTGATGTGGATGCAGGGATCATCAACGTGGTAAACGAAATTCCGGAAGGTAGCTGCCATAAAATTGAATGGAACCGTAAGGTCGCAGCATTCCAATTAGATCGTGTTGAACCGGCAATTTTTGCCAAACCGACAAATTATGGCTTTATTCCACAAACCTTAGATGAAGATGGGGATGAATTAGATGTGTTATTACTGACCCGTCAACCGCTTGCAACAGGTGTATTCCTTGAAGCCAAAGTCATTGGCGTGATGAAATTTGTGGATGATGGCGAAGTGGACGATAAAATTGTTTGCGTACCGGCAGATGATCGTGACACTGGCAATGCTTACAACAGCCTTGCAGATGTGCCGGCTCAATTAATTAAACAAATTGAATTCCATTTCAACAATTATAAAGCCTTGAAAAAACCGGGTAGCACAAAAGTGACACACTGGGGCGATGTTGAAGAAGCAAAAGAAGTAATTCGTGAATCAATTAAACGTTGGAATGAACGTTAATTTCTAAAATTTTGATAAAAGGGCTGGCTCAGGAAATATCGGAGTCAGCCCTTGAGATAGAGAATTTACTCTTGGGGCAGTTTAGATACTGCCCTTTTTATTGACAATTAATACATACCCTCACGTTCTTCACGTGTGCTGATGTAAATATTTTTCACTTGAGTATAAGCATCCAACATCATTTTATGGGTTTCACGACCGATACCGGATTGTTTATATCCTCCGAACGGTGCACCTGCCGGCAAACGGTTATAACAGTTCACCCAAACCCGTCCGGTTTCAAGTGCGCGGGAAACCCGTAGGCAACGATTGATATTTTCGCTCCATACCCCGCCACCTAAGCCGTATTCGCTGTCATTGGCCATTTTAATGACTTCCTCTTCGGTTTTAAATTTAATGACAGTAGCAACAGGACCAAAAATTTCTTCCTGTGCAATTTGTGCTTCATTATTCGGAGCTTCAATCAATGTTGGAGCTAAAAACTCGCCCTTATCCAAGCCAGTCTCTTGTAAACGTTTCCCACCAGTAATGATACGACAACCTTCTTGTTCTCCAATTTTGACATATTTCAAGATCGTTTCTAATTGACCGGCATTCACTTGTGCCCCCATTTGGGTATCATCTTCCCAAGGCAAGCCAACTTTGACTTTCTTAAACTCTTCAGCTAATGCGGCGACGAATTTATCATAAATGCCCTCTTGAACAAAAATTCTAGAACCGGCACAACAGACCTGACCTTGATTGAATAAAATCCCTTTTTGTGCCCCTTCTAATGCTTTATCAAACGGCATATCATCAAAGAAAATATTAGCTGATTTACCGCCTAACTCAAGGGTTGCCGGAATGAGCATCTCCGCAGCAGCCACCGCAACATTACGCCCAATAGCCGTTGAACCGGTGAAGGCTAATTTACTAAACCCTTTGTGATGCAACATATATTCTCCGGATTTACTGCCTCGTCCGGTAATCACATTGAGCACACCTTTCGGTAACAAATGATTAATTTTTTGAGCAAGAGATAATAAACTCAACGAAGTCGTACTAGACGGATGAATGACGATCGTACAACCGGCTGCCAACGCAGGGGCAATTTTCCAAGCCGCCATTAAAAATGGGAAATTCCACGGAATAATTTGTCCCACAACACCAATAGGCTCACGTAGTACCACAGATAAATCTTCGCCATCCAGTTGATTTGCCGAACCTTCTTCCGAACGAATTACACCGGCAAAATAACGGAAATGATCCGCAGCTAATGGAATATCTGCCGCTCTCGTTTCACGAATCGGTTTGCCGTTATCCAAGGTTTCTTGTAAGGCAAATAATTCTGCATTTTCATCAATCACATCAGCAATTTTATTCAATATCGCAGCCCGTTCGGTCACGGTTGTATGTCGCCAAGTTTTGAATGCCTGCTGTGCCGCAGCAACAGCGGCATCAACATCTGCATCCGTCGCATCAACAAATTTCGCGAGCTCTTCCCCGTTTGCAGGATTATGAGAGGCAAGTAGTTCGCCCCCCATTTTCCATTCACCGTTAATTAATAAACCGTACTCTTGATCAAAAACATTGAGATTTTTTGCCATATGCTACTCCTTTGATTGTCATTGTTAGCAGACTGTTTTTCTACTCTTTGTCTAGAAACGATTAGATTACCGATATTCACCGATAAAGTTAATTTAAAACAGTATAGCCACTCACTTTGCTATTTCAAGCCAAAGTGTTTAAATATGACTAAAATGTTATAAATTTGTGACAGAGTTCAAATTTTGCGTTACGACAGTAAGAGAGAGTGAGGAATCTCTAGAAAAAAGTGCGAATCAAAATAGATCCGTTTTTTGAGATGAAATAATGCTATAATCAGTAACTATTCCAAGTCTATGAAAAGGAGTCGAAAATGGCAATTTTAGTCACCGGGGGAGCCGGATATATCGGTTCGCACACGGTTGTCGAACTATTAAATGCAGGCAAAGAAGTGGTTGTATTAGATAATCTTTGCAATTCATCGCCTAAATCCCTTGAACGCGTAAAACAAATCACCGGTAAAACCGTCAAGTTTTATGAAGGCGATATTTTAGATCGAGCATTACTGCAGAAAATCTTTGCTGAAAATACCATTCATTCTGTCATTCACTTCGCAGGCTTAAAGGCGGTGGGTGAAAGCGTACAAAAACCGGCGGAATATTATATGAACAATGTAGCCGGTACACTGGTATTGTTGCAAGAAATGAAAAAAGCGAAAGTATGGAATTTTGTCTTCAGCTCTTCTGCAACCGTCTATGGTGACCCTAAAATTATTCCAATTACGGAAGATTGCGAGGTGGGCGGCACAACCAATCCTTACGGCACATCAAAATATATGGTGGAGCAAATTTTGCGTGATGTGGCAAAAGCCGAGCCGCAATTCAGTATGACGATTTTACGCTACTTTAATCCGGTAGGCGCACATTCAAGCGGTTTGATTGGTGAAGATCCAAACGGCATTCCGAACAATTTATTGCCTTATATTAGCCAAGTAGCGATTGGTAAACTGGCACAACTTTCTGTTTTCGGTAGTGATTATGACACGCACGATGGCACAGGCGTGCGTGATTACATTCACGTGGTAGATTTAGCCATTGGGCATTTAAAAGCCCTTCAGCGTCATGAAGATGATGCGGGTTTACACATTTATAATCTCGGCACCGGGCAAGGCTATTCGGTGTTAGATATGGTGAAAGCCTTTGAAAACGCCAACAATATTGAAATTTCTTATAAACTGGTGGATCGCCGTCCGGGTGATATTGCCACTTGCTACTCTGATCCAAGCTTGGCGGCAAAAGAACTAGGCTGGACAGCAGAACGTAATCTGGAGCAAATGATGAAGGATACGTGGAATTGGCAAAAAAACAATCCGCAAGGATACAAAGACTAATTTTCCCGAAAATATCCTTTGTGGTGGCACGGGATCAATGCTCGTGTCACTAAAATATGACTAAAATTGACCGCACTTTTATGCCAAACTCGCTTTTTTCCCAAATTTTTACACGTAAGATGCTGATTTGCGTGTTCACCGGTTTTAGCTCCGGTTTGCCTTTATTCGTCTTATTACAAATGTTACCGGTTTGGCTGACAGATAAAAAACTTTCTGTGGAATTAATCGGGGCGGTGACCGGTGTCATGTTGCCTTATGGATTAAAATTTTTATGGGCGCCCTTATTAGATCGCTATTTCCCGAGCTTTTTAGGTCGCCGCCGAAGTTGGCTTCTGATTTCTCAAGTGATCTTATTGATTTTACTTTATATTATTAGCCTTTTTGATCCTCTCTCACAGTTAAGCCTTGTTGCCAATATTGCATTATTAATTGCATTTTTTTCCGCGACACAGGATATTGTACTCGATGCTTATCGCCGTGAAATTTTAAGTGATCACGAACTTGGCTTAGGCAACACCATTCACATTAATGCCTATCGTATTGCAGGTTTAATTCCGGGAGGGCTTTCCCTTTATCTTGCCACGATTTATCCTTGGGAAACGGTTTTTTTATGGACCGCACTTTGTATGTTGGCAGGCATTTTTATGACCTTATTTCTCGCTAAAGAACCCAAGATTGCTACGCCACAACACAATCAGCCTTTTTATCAAGCCTTTTGGATCCCACTGCAAGAATTTTTCCAACGTAAAGGTGTCGCACAAGCCATCGGTTTTTTACTGTTTTTATTTTTATATAAATTTGGTGATTCCTTTGCCACCACACTTCAAACCAAATTTATTTATGATATGGGATTTGGTAAAGAAGACATTGCACTGGTGGTGAAAAGCACCTCCCTCTGGGCAAGCATTTTATCCGGGCTGGCAGGCGGGGTGATAATGTTAAAACTAGGGATTAACCGTGCCTTATGGTTATTCGGTTTGGTTCAAATGGTGACGATTGGCGGTTTTATTTGGTTGGCAAAATTTGGCCATTTTGACATCATCACCTCCACCGAATTATGGCGATTAGGCATTGTTATCGCTGCGGAATACATTGGCGTGGGGCTTGGTACGGCGGCTTTTGTTGCCTTTATGGCACGTGAAACGAACCCGCTTTATACTGCCACCCAATTGGCACTTTTTACTAGCCTTTCCGCTTTACCCAGCAAAGGGTTAGGCATGCTTTCCGGCTATGTAGTGGGGGCTGTAGGCTATTATGATTATTTTTGGCTATGTTTATTTTTAGCCCTTCCAGGGATGATGTGCTTATATTGGGTCGCTCCTTGGAACGAGAAAAAATCCGCATAGTGGAAAAGTGCGCTCAAAAAGATAAAAAATTTGACCGCACTTCGCTTTATCAGTATCTTACCCAGGTTTATTTACATTGATTGATTTAATTGGAGATTTTTTATGAAAATTATTCTTTTAGGCGCACCGGGCGCAGGAAAAGGAACACAAGCACAGTTTATAATGAAAAAATTCGGTATTCCGCAAATTTCAACCGGTGATATGTTCCGTGCGGCAATTAAAGCTGGCACTGAACTGGGTAAACAGGCTAAAGCGTTAATGGATGAAGGCAAATTAGTACCGGATGAATTAACCGTAGCATTGGTAAAAGATCGTATCGCCCAACCGGATTGTGCAAACGGTTTCTTGCTAGACGGTTTCCCTCGCACCATTCCACAAGCAGATGCCTTGAAAGAATCAGGTGTGAAAATTGATTATGTGTTAGAGTTTGATGTGCCTGATGAGGTGATTGTTGAGCGTATGAGCGGTCGCCGTGTGCACCAAGCCTCTGGGCGTTCTTACCACATTGTTTACAATCCGCCGAAAGTGGAAGGCAAAGACGATATTACCGGTGAAGATCTCATTATCCGTGCCGATGATAAACCGGAAACCGTGTTAGATCGTTTAGCGGTTTATCACAAACAAACCCAACCGTTAGTGGATTATTATCAAGCTGAGGCAAAAGCGGGTAACACCCAATATTTCCGCTTAGACGGCACACAAAAAGTGGAAGCAGTGAGCCAAGAATTGGATAAAATTTTAGGCTAGAAATTCCCAAAATCCGACCGCACTTTAATGAAAAGTGCGGTCATTTTCTTGCTTGTTTTCAATATTGACTTTGGGGGAAATATGAGTAAAAGAAAAAAAATCACCTTAAGCCTCGCAACGATACTCGTTATCGCCGGCGCGGGTGCACAAATTTATACTAATCATAAAGTGGATCAGGTATTACAAAAATTCCCTTATTCTTTGGATAACCAAGCAATATTACAGATTACTGAAAGTAATAAAAACTTTTTTAGCCGAGATTTAATATTCAGTGTAAAAGATAATGATGAACAAAATGCTGAGATTATTTCCACTAAATTGACGACTTTACCTTTTTTTATTACAGCGGAATCCAAATTTTCTGATCAGTTTGTGAGAAGATTAAATAAAGATTTAAATATTACAATTGATAAAAATACGATTAATAGTAAATTTTCACCGGTAGGCGATTATTTACAATCCAATATTTTGACGGAATTTCGGGATTTTGCCAATAAACCGCAACAGATGACACTTTCATTAAATTTCTCGAACGAGCGGGACATTGAATTAAAAGGTGATTTGACCGGTTTTAACTATGATAACGAGAGTAAATTAAAAAATGTAGAGGGGAAGGTTTATTTTACCTCTTTAAGTACAAGTAAATATGATTTAACCAATATTGAATTAACCGCAGAAAATGCCGAATTAGCCTTATTAAATGGTGAAAATACACGTTTACAATTAAAAAACGCCACCTATAAATTTAATAAAAAGAAAGAAGATAATACGGAAAAACGTGATTTAATCACAAGGCTAAGTAGTGATATTTTACGTATTTCCAATAAAAATCGCACCACAGAAGAAAGCCAAACGATATTTGGCGGTTTAAATATCACGTTGAATCAACAAGGTGTACCAAGTGCGGTTAATTTTTATAATGAATTTAAAAAACTGAGCTCAGGCGAGCAAAATATTAAAAACGGGATAGAATTATTTATTTCTCTATTAACAAAAAATGATTATTTTGATGGCAAGATTTCCGTTATTTCAGTTAATGCGCCGAAAAACCAAAAAGCTTATTTTAATTTACAAAATGGAAACATGACATTGAAGTTAGAAAATAAGGATCTCACTAAAGGCAATATCGATTTCCAACTCTTGGTGGAGAGCGTAAAGCAAACACCGGAAGATGACGCTCAAAAATGGGATGCGAAAGATGGGAAACTCCGTGTCCAAGTGAAAAATTATAATATTGAGAATGAGTTAGCCTTTATTCCGTTCTTTTTGGAAACGCTCACGATAAAATCCCCTCCCCTTAAAGATAATAAAGATTTTCTTAATTTAAAAGAAAAATGGGTGAAAGAGTTTAGGGAAAATTCGACCATTGACTTTTCATTAGGCAGCTTAAATCTATTTGAAAATAAAGTCACAGAGCTCACACTTAATAATCAATATGAATCGTTAGAAAATGATCAATATAATGAAATGTTTACGCTAAATGCCAAGAAAATGAGTGTGCCGGAACAAGGTATGCAAATTGAAGATTTGTCGATTTCGATTCCTCTAAAAGGCAATAACCATCGAGCATATTTGTCCTCGACATTTTGTTTAGGCGCCTATGATAGGCTTTGCCAAGCTTATTTGACACCCTCAACGCAAGAAAGATATTTGAACAACGTATGGCTGGATCTTGATTTTATTTTGGATAACGCCAATGTGAGTTTTAATCTCAACACATTGCCTGAAACCAAAGCCTATTCGGTAAAATTTGAAGCCAATGGAATGATGACTAAAGCACCGGAAGAGGTGAAATCATCTCAGGGTTGGTCTTTCCTAGATAGAGTTGACGGTTTACTAACGGTTTCCTTTGATAAAAGATTAGTTGAAATTCCCGATGAGAAAACAAGTAAGATTAAAGAACAAAGTGCATTCTGGCGTATGATTCAAAGTGAAATTAAACCCTATGATACCGCTCTCTCTCCTTTTGTCGAAGAAGGTGAAAACTATGTGGCCAAGTTTGAAAAAAATGACAATGGCTATTTCATCAACGGCAAATCCTTTGAGGAGATAGAACAAGAACTTTTGATAGACGAAGAAAGTTCATCAGAGAAGTAATAAAAATGCCCACAGTATCGTGGGTATTTTTTATCGCTAATGAAAACACCCCAAAATTTGACCGCACTTTATCCTTTACAAATAGTGAAATAGACCTAAAATACGGGCTTTTAACACGACTTGCCTACGGGCAGGTTACTGACTTGAAATCAGAAAAAGAGTAGATTATGACAACCTCATTTAAGCCCGAATTACTTTCTCCTGCCGGATCTCTAAAAAATATGCGCTATGCCTTTGCCTATGGGGCAGATGCCGTCTATGCCGGTCAGCCCCGTTACAGCTTACGTGTGCGTAACAATGAATTTAATCATGCAAATTTAAAAATCGGCATTGATGAAGCCCACGCCCTGGGTAAAAAATTCTATGTGGTGGTGAATATTGCACCGCATAATTCTAAACTGAAAACCTTTATTAAAGATTTGCAACCTGTCATTGATATGGGACCGGATGCGTTGATTATGTCCGATCCCGGTTTGATTATGCTGGTGCGTGAACATTTCCCTGGCATTGATATTCATCTTTCCGTACAAGCTAACGCCGTAAACTGGGCGACGGTGAAGTTTTGGAAGCAAATGGGGCTAACCCGCGTCATTTTATCCCGTGAGCTTTCTTTAGATGAAATTGCCGAAATTCGCCAGCAAGTACCGGACATTGAACTCGAAATTTTTGTGCATGGTGCGTTATGTATGGCATATTCCGGTCGTTGTTTGCTTTCAGGTTACATTAATAAACGCGATCCCAATCAAGGCACTTGCACCAATGCCTGCCGATGGGAATATAAAATGGAGGAAGGCACGACCGATGAGGTCGGCAATATCGTACCAAAGATTGATCCTCGCCAACAAATTGAAGTCAAAAACGTTGCCCCAACGCTCGGTGAAGGAACAGTGACAGATAAAGTATTTCTCTATACAGAATCACAAAAACCGGATGAACAAATGACAGCTTTTGAAGACGAGCACGGCACTTATTTTATGAATTCAAAAGACTTGCGTGCAGTACAACATGTGGAAAAATTGACCGCACTTGGCGTACATTCTCTAAAAATTGAAGGTCGAACCAAGTCCTTTTATTATTGTGCCCGTACTGCGCAAGTCTATCGAAAAGCCATTGATGATGCGGCGGCAGGCAAACCTTTTGATGAAAGTTTAATGGATACCTTAGAATCTCTCGCCCACCGAGGCTATACCGAAGGATTCCTACGTCGCCACACCCATGATGAATATCAAAATTATGAATACGGCTATTCTATTTCCGAGCGTCAACAATTTGTCGGTGAGTTTACCGGAAAACGTAACGAGCAAGGCATGGCAGAAGTCGCGGTAAAAAATAAATTTTTACTTGGCGATGATGTAGAAATGATGACACCACAAGGTAATATCAATTTCAAAATTGAGAAAATGCTAAATCGAAAAAATGAATCAGTGGAAGCAGCATTAGGTGACGGACATTTCGTATTCTTAGATGTGCCACGAGATGTTAATTTAGAATACGCACTCTTGATGCGTAATTTAGTGAATGCAAATACGCGTAATCCGCACAATTAATTGTTAAATAAATGTTGCATTTATTTTAAATATTGTTACAATTCATTCCCATACCTGATTTGTTAATTCAACAACTCATAGTATGACTCCAAATACTTTGCCCTTTCAAATTTTTGAAAGGGCTTTTTTTATCCATTGCTTACTGAGAAACGAGAAATACCGTTAATAATTTGAACATAAAAATCATCGATTTTTTAACCGCACTTTAATAACAAAATTGAAATAACTTAGAAAAACAAAAAGGCTATTCTTTCGAATAGCCTTTGTTAATTTCAGTTAATACAATTATAAATAACCAAATAAACCTGTGAAAATGTAACCAAAGATACAGGAAGTAATTACCCCGATTAAACCCGGTAAAATAAAGCTATGGTTAATCACAAATTTACCAATACGGGTAGTACCGGAACGGTCAAATTGAATTGCCGCTAAATCGCTTGGGTAAGTCGGTAAAATATAGTAACCATAACATGCCGAAGCAAAAGCAAGAATAATTGCAGGATCAACACCGATACCTAGCGCAAGCGGGACAAAGGCGACTAATGCTGCCGCTTGAGAATTTACAAATTTAGAAATTAATAACAACATTACGGCATAAGTCCAAGGATAGGTTTTAACCACATCACCCAATGTTGCTTTCATCATTGGCGTATGGACAGTAAACATCGTTTCAGCCATCCAAGAAATACCAAATACTGCAACTAGCGCAATCATACCGGAACGGAAAATCTCATTTTTACTGATTTTACTTGGTTCTGTTTTGGTAAAGATAACAATGAGCGCACCGGCTAATAACATAAAAATTTGAATAACATGAACCATACTAATGTTAACTTTTTTAGTCATGCTATCTTTTAAAACAATTGTGGCATTATCAATTGTTTCGGCTTTATCCGCAGTATGGATAACAACAGAATTGTTGTCTTGTGAAGATATAGTTTGAGCCAGTTCGCCTTTCTCATTGTAAATTTCAACATGGCTATAAGTCGTTTTGGCTTTTGCCTTGTTGTCTTTAACATCAAGTGCCACTATACCGTCTTGTGCGGTAGCAACAATTTTCCCCTCTTTTACATTAAAGCTTTTTACTGTTTTATCGTAGGAAACAACTTCAAGAACTTGTGCCGGAACTGATTTGTCAAATGCGGGACGCAATTCTTTAAAATAACCGAGTAATGCAACAACTAAAATTGCACCAAAGAAAATCCACATTGCATTCCAACTGGATTGTGGCAATTTTTTATCAAGTAATGAGGTACTATCACCATAAACATATTGTTTGAAAGTAGGATCTTGTAATTTCGCTTGAAATTCAGCATCTTTATCTAAATCTTTACCACGAAACCAACTAAAAATACCGATAGCCAAGACTCCGCAAAGAGTTGATGGAACAGTGATTTTTAATAAATCCAAATAACCATCAAAACCCGCTAGTGGTGTTTTTGCATTAACCAAAAACGCAGTTAATGTGACAACCGCAACAGAAACCGGTGAGGCAATAATTCCCATTTGAGAAGCAATGGAACTCGCTGCCATCGGACGCTCAGGACGAATACCATTTTTAATCGCAATATCATAAATAATTGGTAGCATGGTATAAACCACATGCCCAGTACCACAAAGAATCGTTAAGAAACAAGTCACAAACGGAGCAAGAATACTGACATATTTTGGATTTTTACGGAGCATTTTCTCCGCAATTTGTAGCATGACATCTAAGCCACCACTCGCTTGTAACGTCGCAGAGGTAACGACTACCGCAAGAATTGTTAACATGACATCAATTGCCGGTTTACCCGGTTCAATACCAAAACCGAATACCAACACAATTAATCCCACACCACCTAACATACCCAATGCAATACCCCCCTTCCTTGCACCATAAAACAAACAGATTAGTACAATAGCGAGTTGAATAACAAATTGAGAGCCTTCACCCAAGTTAGTCAGAAAGTTCATAGATACTCCAATAAATTTAAAATACGAACTAAAAAATCCAGTAAATACTAACACAAAGGATTACCACAAATTAAGTAGTATTCAATAACTTATTGTTCTATATCAATCAAAGAAAGTATTAATGAAATAAATTATTAAAAATAAAGTGCGGTCTATTTGAAAGGAAATTCTAGATAAAAAATTAGGCGACCAAAGGATCGCCCAACTTGAAATTATTGATTGTTTTGAACGTAGTCAATCGCAGATTGAACAGTTGTGATTTTTTCAGCTTCTTCATCCGGAATTTCAATATCGAATTCTTCTTCTAAAGCCATGACCAATTCAACTGTATCTAAAGAGTCCGCACCTAAATCTTCAACGAAAGAAGCTTCAGGTTTCACGTCTTCTTCTTTGACACCTAATTGTTCAACGATGATTTTTTTTACGCGTTCTTCAATGCTCATTTGTTTTTCCTATGTTGTTATAACTCATTGCTGAGCGGTTAGTGTATGAATTTTTAATACTCTTGCAATCTTTTCATAAGTGGTCACACCACAAAAGCGCAATCAAAATACATACAGAGAAAATAACGATATACCTTTTACACACTCAAGGTATTACCAAATTATGTTGCGAGGCTGATTTTAACATTATCTAAAATCTTTGGCTATGATTTTATAAGTCGAAATCGCCTAACAAAAAATAACTGTTCCCATCAAGGGGTTAGCTCATATATAAACCGCCATTTACGTGCAATGTGGTACCCGTAATATAAGAAGCATCATCTGAAGCGAGGAAAGCAACTGCCTTTGCAATATCTTTTGCTTCACCTAAATGACCTGCCGGTACATTAGCAAGGATCCCTGCTTTTTGCTCATCAGTTAATACATCTGTCATATCTGTTGCAATAAATCCCGGTGCCACCACATTCACAGTAATACCGCGAGAAGCCACTTCTTTCGCTAATGCCTTCGAGAAACCAATCACACCCGCTTTAGCCGCACAATAATTAGTCTGACCCGGATTCCCCGTTGAACCCACCACAGAACCGATATTAATGATACGCCCGAAACGTTTCTTCATCATAGAACGCAACATCGCTTTAGAAAGATGATATACCGAGCTTAAATTGGTTTGCATAATGTCAAACCATTCATCATCTTTCATACGCATGAGTAAATTATCACGCGTAATACCGGCATTGTTTACTAAAATATCAATATCACCAAAATCATTTTTGATTTGTTCTAATGCAGTTTCAATAGAGGCTTTATCTGTTACATTCAATACTAAACCTTTGCCTTTTTCACCTAAATAGGCAGAAATCGCCTCTGCGCCTTTTTCAGAAGTCGCCGTACCGATAACAAATGCGCCTTTTGATACCAATTCTTCTGCAATGGCACGACCAATTCCACGTGTCGCACCTGTAACTAAAGCAATTTTATTTTGCATTTTTTCTTCCTTTATTACGCTAAAAATTCTTCAACGCTATTGAGTGAGGCAAGGTCATTCACTGACATTGCTTGCAAATCTCCTACAATACGTTTCGTTAAACCGTTCAATACTTTGCCCGGACCAATTTCAACCAAAACCTGAACTCCATCTTGCGCCATTTTTTCTACGGTTTCCGTCCAACGTACCGGGCTATAAAGTTGACGAATAAGGGCTACACGAATGGTAGTAGCTTCCGATTCTGTTGCAACATCAACGTTATTAATTACTGCAACTGTTGGTTCGTTCACCGCGATCGTTTCCAAGGTAACAGATAATTGATCCGAAGCCGGTTTCATCAATGCGCAGTGTGATGGCACACTCACCGTTAATGGCAATGCACGTTTTGCTCCTGCCTCTTTACATAAAGCAGCCGCACGCTCCACCGCAGCTTTTGCACCGGCAATTACGACCTGCCCCGGTGAGTTAAAATTCACAGCAGACACCACTTCGCCTTCTTCAGCTTGTTTACAAGCATTGATAATCGCTTCATTGTCCAAACCAATGATCGCATACATTGCTCCGGTTCCTTCAGGCACAGCTTGTTGCATTAATTTTCCCCGCAATTCCACTAATTTAATCGCATCTTGGAAATCTAACGCTCCTGAACAGACTAAAGCCGAGTACTCACCCAAACTATGACCAGCCATCACTTCCGGTTTTAAATGAGGATATTTTTCTTGCCATACCCGATAGATCGCAACAGAGGCAGCCAAAAGTGCCGGCTGGGTTTGCCATGTTTTATTCAGTTCTTCAGCTGGGCCTTGCTGCACAAGTTGCCACAAATCATAACCCAGTGCTTCAGAGGCCTGTTTAAATGTCTCCAACACCACAGGATAGGCGGTGGCAAGTTCGCTTAACATTCCTACGGTTTGTGAACCCTGTCCAGGAAATACCATTGCAAATTTTTTCATTTTTTTCCTACTTTTATTTTTAATTGAAATATTTCTTTAATAAAAACCGGTATCCACGATGGTACATATTAAAAAGTGCGGTCAAATTTAACCGCACTTTCCAATAATTCCACGGCGATTCTAACAGAATTATCAGAAACGCACCAATGCCGAACCCCAAGTCCAACCACCACCGAAAGCTTCCAGTAGTAACAACTGTCCGCGTTGGATACGCCCATCACGCACAGCTTCATCCAATGCCACCGGCACGGTTGCCGCACTATTATTGGCATATTTATCTAGAGTAACGACCACTTGGGACATATCCATTTCCAATTTTTTCGCCGTTGCACTGATAATGCGTAAATTTGCTTGATGTGGTACAAGCCAATCCAAGTCTTTTTTATCCAAATTATTTGCCGCTAAGGTTTCTTCCACTACATTAGAAAGTTCACGCACTGCAAGTTTGAAAGTTTCGTTGCCTTGCATTTCAATATAGCCGGATTTTTCAACACCACGCTCAGCTTGCGGTAAAACCAATGCATTATGTTTATCCGCAGAGGCATGTAAATGCGTTGAAATAATCCCTTCTTGTTCACTACCTTCTAAAATCACTGCACCAGCACCATCACCAAATAACACAACAGTGCTACGATCCGTTTCGTCTAATTTACGGGAATTAAGATCAGAACCGATCACTAATGCTTTTTTTACTTTGCCTGTTCGGATAAATTGATCAGCCACACTTAATGCATAGACAAAGCCGGTACAAGCTGCTGCTAAATCGAAAGAAATCGCATCATCAATCTCTAGCATCCCTTGGATTTGACAAGCGGCACTCGGGTAAGCATGGGAACTACTCGTGGTTGCTACAATAATGAGATCGATATTTTGAGGATTAAGTTCCGCACTTTTAATGGCATTTTTCGCAGCCTCAAATCCCATTGTTGCAACAGTTTCGTCCGCTGCGGCAATACGACGTTCACGAATGCCCGAACGGGTGACAATCCATTCGTCTGAGGTATCAACCATTTTTTCAAGATCTGCATTGGTTCGTATTTGGCTTGGTAAATAACTACCGGTAGATAAAATTCTGCTATTCATAATCAATAAGTTAAGTCATTAATAACGTTCTAAACCCGCCAAAATTTTTTCGGGAAGTTTCTGACGGGCTTGGAAAGCGGCATCGGCAATAGCGTGAGCAAAAGCATTTACATTTGCACTGCCGTGGCTTTTTACCACCACTGCAGTTAATCCAATAAGCGATGCGCCATTATATTCATCAGGATTAATACGTTTTAGGCGTTGATAGTTTGTTTTAAACAAATAACGCATTCCCCAAAAAATAGGTTTTAAACAATAGTGTTTAGAAGGTTCTTTGAATAAAGATAAAACATTTTTTGCCGCACCTTCTAGAGTTTTTAAGGCAATATTGCCTGAAAAACCATCACTGACAATCACATCAGCTTTACCGTTTAATAATAAATCACCTTCAACAAACCCGATGTAATTAAGTGCGGTCGATTTTTCTAACAAATTGGCAGCATCGCGAATAAATTGATGCCCTTTAATTTCTTCCACACCAATATTCAATAATCCGATTCTGGGATAAACTAAATTAAGTCGATGTTCGGCAAAAATACTCCCCATTATAGCAAATTGATAAAGATTTTCCGCATTACATTCAAGATTCGCACCGAGATCCAACATTACCGATTTTTCACCGTCAACAGTTGGTATCATCGAAACCAAAGCCGGACGGGCTATCCCTTTGAGGGGCTGTAATAAAATCTTCGATAATCCCATCAATGCCCCAGTATTACCGGCGCTGACACAACCTTGTGCAACACCATGCTGAACCGCCTCAAGGGCTAAACGCATAGAGGTATTTTTACTACGGCGGAGTGCATAAGAAACGCCCTGATTATTATCAATAGTTCGAGTGCAATGATGGATTTGAATGCGGTCTAAACTCGCTTTCGGAATGTTTTCAAGAAAAGGGGAAATTTGTTGGCTATCACCAAATAAGATTAGAGAGAGCATTGGATCATTTTCCAACGCTAAAAGCGATGCGGGGATAGTAATACGGGGACCAATGTCCCCGCCCATCACATCTAACGCTAAGGTTAGACGATTCAAGTGAATACCTATAAGTAAAAAATTACTTATTAATCACTTTACGTCCACGATAGTAACCGTCTGCGGTTACGTGATGGCGTAAGTGAGTTTCACCACTTGCTTTATCCACTGATACTGCAGCAGTAGTTAACGCATCGTGTGAACGACGCATATCACGACGTGAACGAGATTTTTTATTTTGTTGAACAGCCATTGGCTATACTCCTAAATTTAATTTACTTTTGTTTTAAATTAGCTAATACAGCGAACGGGTTCGGTTTTTTTGCCAATTCTTCCGGCAATTCGCCAAAAACCTGTTCCTGCGCGTACACTTCACAGTGTTCAGATGAATGCTTTGGTACAAGTGGTAGTGTTAAAACTAATTCATCTTCCACTACACCAAGTAAATCTATTTCGCCAAATTCATTAAATTCAATCGGCTCATAAATTTCCGGCAATACATCAGCCTGATCCCAATTAGCCACAGGACTGTAAATAAAATCACATTCCAATGTATGTTTGAACGGCTCACCACAACGCTGACATTCTAATTCAACATCAACCTGTGCCTTCCCTTTCATCACTACTAATTTTTGCGGATCAATATAAAACGATAATGTTACCTGTGCATCGCTAAGCACATTTACCACAGATTCAGCTAATCGCGCTAACTGATTAATCGTGTAACAACCTTCATAATCGATTCGCTGTTGCGCGCCTTTAACCGGATCAACGGTGAGGGGTAGTTTTACCTTTTGCATAGGGCGTGAATATTACCTGTTGTAAAGAAAATAGTCAAAGGGAAATCTCACTTTTTATGCAATAAAGCCACGCAAATTTCAGACAAAATTAACTTTTAAAAAAATTCCCTTTTTTATCACTTTGTCAAAATTGAGGAAACTGTTCGTGGTATATCAATTATGCGATTAAACCCAAGACTAAATAAGCCTATAGATTATACATTTATTATCATTAAAAAATGCGGCTAAACATAACCGCACTTTCTGTTTAATGAATTATTCTAAGCGTTTTGCCACTTCCAACCAATCCGCTTTAAATTCACGACGCATATTATTAATTGCATCAATAATATCATGGTGAACGAGCTGTTCATTTTGGATACCCACACAATAACCGCCTTTGCCTTGAAGCAGAATATCCACCGCATAAACCCCCATACGTGAAGCTAAAATACGGTCAAATGCACAAGGTGAACCACCACGCTGAATATGACCTAATACGGTTGCACGGGTTTCGTGTCCTACCCTCGCTTCAATTTCTTTGGCAAGAGAATGTACATCGGTAATTAATTCAGTGATGGCAATGATGGCATGACGTTTACCACGAATAATACTGCGTTCAATTTGTTGCACTAACTCTTCACGATTAAATTCTATTTCAGAAGCAACAATATATTCACACCCGCCCGCAATACCCGCAGAAATCGTTAAATCGCTACAATGGCGTCCCATAATCTCTACAATAGAAATACGTTGATGGGAACTTGAGGTATCACGCAAACGGTCAATAGCATCCACCGCCGTTTGTAATGCGGTTTGATAGCCGATGGTATAATCTGTCCCTGCGACATCATTATCAATGGTGCCCGGAATCCCCACACAAGGGAAACCATGTTCTTCCGTTAAAAGTTTTGCCCCCATATAGGAACCGTCACCACCGATTACCACTAAGGCATCAATCCCATGTGAACGTAAAATCTCCGCACATTTTGCCCGCACTTCCGGATTTTTAAACTCCGGGAAACGTGCAGAACCTAAAAATGTCCCGCCACGATTAATAATATCGGACACACTATAACGATTTAATTGCTTAATTTTATTATTGTATAAGCCTTGATAACCATCATAGATACCAAAAACGTCCAAACCTTCCGCTAATGCCGCACGCACTACGCCACGAATGGCAGCGTTCATACCCGGAGCATCTCCACCACTGGTTAATACTGCAATTTTTTTAATCATATATCACCTGTTTAAGTTAAATTTAAATCAGAAATGTTGCTAAGATTACACTATTCAAACATACAGCTCTATAAAATTTTGAGAAATCTTATCGCTTATTCTAAATATGCTTTTACTTTAGGTTACTTCAAACTCTGACAATGCCATTGCCAATCCATTTTTCCTAAAATTTTCATTTCTTTTTCAATCAAATATTTCTTCAAATGCTGTAAGACTTTTTTATTATTTAAGCGTCGGCTATTTTTTACTTTTTGTGAATACTGGAATTGAACAAAACCACATTGTGGGATTTCTTTTCCCATCATAATATTCACTTGCCAAGAAGGCATTTTATCCGTAGGTGCATAAATAACATACCCCTTTAATCCTTCATCCCTATTTGTTTTCTCATTTCTAATCGGGGTCAATTTAAATGATGCCACATCTGTATTACGATAAATCCGTTCCCGTAATGTAATACGTTCTTTAATATCACGATCTTGTTTATTACGATCCAACAATAACTCTATCTGAGATTGCCACTTTTCTAAGGTATCAGGCTTACTCAAATAAATATAACGAGCCACCGAATCTAAATCTTGTCCGGTCGCCATTTGGTAAGTTTTATTGTGGTATTTAATTTGACTAGGTACATCTAATTGAGAAGATGTACTTACGCAAGCAGAAAGTAAAAGTGCGGTTAAAACAACAAGAAGTTTATTCATCATGGTCTCGCTTAAATACCAATTCGTTTTCAGTAGAAGCCGTTTTATCGAACCAATATCCCCCCAAATCAAAGTCTTTTAATTGGTCAACATGGGTTAAACGATTTTGAATTATATAACGGCACATTAAGCCACGGGCTTTCTTCGCATAAAAACTGATGACTTTATAACGCCCATTTTTATTATCCAAAAAAATTGGTTTTACAATCTGTGCCTGAAGCCGACTTTCTTTTACAGACTTATAATATTCATCGGAAGCAAGATTTACCAACACATTATCACCCTGTTCATCAAGCGCCTGTTGCACAGCTTGGGTAATAACACTACCCCAAAATGCGTAAAGATCTTTGCCTTTGCTATTCGCTAATTTTGTTCCCATTTCTAAACGATAAGGCTGCATCAAGTCAAGGGGACGAAGTAAGCCATATAAACCTGACAGCATACGAAGATGAGTCTGAGCAAAACTAATATCCTCATCAGATAAGCTTTCGGCATCTAATCCGGTATAAACATCACCTTTAAAAGCGAAAATAGCCGCACGGGAATTTTGTTCATTGTGTTCTTTAGTCCACTCGACAAAACGTGCTGCGTTTAGACCCGCAAGTTTATCACTAATGGACATCAATGAAGCAATATCTTGCGGAGAAAGTTGGCGGCAAATTTCAATTAATTGCTCGCTATAATCGATTAAGTTCGGTTGAAAAATAGAAAGTTTTCTGACCGCACTTTCAAAATCTAAGGTTTTTGCAGGGGAAATAATCGCTAACATGGTTTATCCTCAATAAAATCGAGCACTATTTTAACATATTTCTACACACGTTTATAAAGTCCATTTTCATTAAGGATCAAATCCTGTAATTCCAAATCTAAAAGTTGAACCAATAATACTTCTACACTCAACCCAAACTCCTGGGCGAGATCATCAATACTCACGGGAGTATAGCCAATTCTGGCATAAAGTTTAGGATGGCTTGGGGTTTCAACTAACTGACGAGGTTTATTCGGTAGTATGTGGTTTTCCATTTCAATCCGACTGAAATCAATTTCTGTTTGGCTATGAATTGAATGTTGATACAACGTGTCTAAAATATCCTTCATATTTTCTACTAACATTGCGCCTTGCTTAATCAAACGATTACAACCCTGACTAAACTCACTTTGAATATTACCCGGTATAGCAAAAACTTCCCGATTTTGCTCCAAGGCATAGCGTGCAGTAATTAAAGAACCGCTTTTCTCGGTCGCTTCAATCACTAATGTCCCCACAGAAAGACCACTAATAATACGATTACGACGAGGAAAATTTGTTGCAATAGGAGGGTGATTTGGCAAAAACTCAGAAACTAACGCACCATTATTTTCCAAAATTTGTTCTGCAAGCCGTCTATTATTTGCCGGGTAAACTTCCTCTAATCCACTACCTAAAACTGCAACGGTTTGCCTTTTGATATCCACTACCGACTGATGACAATATCCATCAATGCCTAACGCCAATCCACTTGTAACAGTAAAACCGGCAAAGGAGAGTTCTTTAGCAAAATACTTTGCCCAATACTCGCCATAGGGTGTGCAGTATCGACTACCAACTATTGCTATTTGACGCTGTGAAATTGATGTTGCATTCCCCTTAACAAATAAAAGAGGAGGAAAGCTCCCGATTTGCTTTAGCAAAAAAGGATAAAAAGGTGAAAAATAATTCACTAAATGATTCCCTTCCCTTTCAGCCCAAATGAGGGCTGATTCCATAGATTTCTTTTCCGGTTTAAACCAACGACGAATCTGAATCGCTCCCCAACCCATTTGGCGAAAAACATTTTCATCTGCATTCAACAATTCATCTAATGTCATAGCCGATAGAATTTTGTTAATCGCCACACCGCCCAGTTTGGGTACCTGCATCAAACGAAGCAAAGTTTCATTAATATTTGTCATTATTTTTATCATCCCTTCTTCAATGAAAGGCAAATTGTTCAAGAAACTAAAAAAAGTTGCGAGTTTTTCACCGCACTTTTGCGAGAAAGATCGTAAAAATAAAGAAAATTTGATGATTTTCTTACACTCTTAAAAACAAATAAAAGGTAGGAGAAAAATAGGTTTCAACCCAAAAAACAAAGGATATTATTCCAATAAAGCAAAGATAAAAAGATAATTAAACTATTCAACAATGGTTAACAGCACAATAACAGAGATAAAACACTAAAAAAGCATTTGACAGTTTTTTATTTATTCGTAACATAGCAAATGTTTTACAACGAATTTTCATAGGATTTTTATGTTTTCTTCTGTTTCTTTATCTCTCAACCTGCTGCTCACACATTCTTTGTGCGGCTAGGTTGTGGATGAAAAACAATTAAATGTAAATCCTCTTTTTAATCAACCCGCACTTCATAGAATTGCGGGTTTTTGTTTAAAAAATTTTGCAAAAAACAACCGCACTTTCGGAGTGATTTTAGAAGGATATTGTTATGACAGAGCGCGTCATTATTTTTGATACCACCTTGCGTGACGGCGAACAAGCCTTGAAAGCAAGCTTGACCGTAAAAGAAAAATTACAGATTGCCTTGGCATTGGAACGCTTAGGTGTCGATGTGATGGAAGTGGGGTTTCCGGTATCCTCTCAGGGGGATTTTGAATCGGTGCAAACCATCGCCCGTCATATTAAACATTCACGCGTGGCTGCTCTGTCCCGTGCTGTTGATAAAGATATTGACGCCGCCTACGAAGCCTTAAAAGTGGCGGAGGCATTTCGTATCCACACGTTTATCGCCAGTTCTGCTTTGCACGTGGAAGCAAAATTAAAACGCACTTTTGATGATGTGGTAGAAATGGCCGTTGCAGCAGTAAAACGTGCACGCAATTATACGGATGATGTGGAATTTTCCTGCGAAGATGCTGGGCGTACCGGCATTGATAACATTTGCCGTATTGTCGAGGCGGCAATCAACGCCGGGGCAACCACGGTCAATATTCCCGATACCGTAGGCTATTGTTTACCAACGGAATATGGCAACATTATCGCCCAAGTGCGTAACCGTGTGCCGAATATCGACAAAGCGGTGATTTCCGTGCATTGCCATAACGACTTGGGTATGGCAACTGCCAATTCCTTAACCGCGGTACAAAATGGAGCACGTCAAATTGAATGTACCATTAACGGCATCGGTGAACGTGCCGGTAATACCGCCCTTGAAGAAGTAGTGATGGCAATTAAAACCCGTCAGGAATTGTTTGGTGTGGATACCCGTATTAACACGCAAGAAATCCATCGGGTTAGTCAAATGGTGAGCCAGCTTTGCAATATGCCGATTCAGCCGAATAAAGCCATTGTAGGCTCTAACGCCTTTGCTCACTCCTCCGGTATCCACCAAGACGGAATGCTGAAAAACAAAAATACCTACGAAATTATGTCGCCGGAAACTATTGGGTTGAAAAAAGAAAAATTAAACCTCACCGCCCGTTCCGGCCGTGCCGCAGTGAAAGGTCATATGGCGGATATGGGTTACACCGAGCAAGATTATGATTTGGATAAATTATATGATGCCTTCTTGAAATTGGCAGACAAAAAAGGACAAGTGTTTGATTACGATTTGGAAGCCTTAGCCTTTATTGATATGCAACAAGGTGATGAGGATCGTTTGGTATTGGATAAACTTTCAGCTCATTCCACCAAAGAATACCCGGCTACCGCCTTTGTTCAACTACAATTAGACGGCGAAAAATTAAGCACCTCCTCTATTGGTGGAAATGGCCCGGTGGACGCTGTCTATAACGCCATTTTGACCTTAACAGGCTTAGACATCAAAATGTCCCACTATAACCTCACCGCCAAAGGCGAAGGCGCAGAAGCCTTAGGTCAAGTGGATATTGTGGTAGAACACGAAGGCAGAAAATTCCACGGTGTCGGTTTGGCAACTGATATTGTGGAATCCTCCGCGTTGGCGTTGGTGCATGCGATTAATGCGATTTATCGAGCGCATAGAGTGGCGGATATTAAACATCATAAAGCTGTCGGGGCTTAATCCCGTTCAGGTTTCGCCCTGACGGGCGAGTGACTTTTACTACGCTACGCTTGCACTTCGTACCGTTGGCAGAGCCAACGTTCAAAATCTTGCAGATTTTGTCTTTGCTTTGCCAAAGAAAAGTCACCAAAAGAAAGGCAACCCTGCTTTGCCTTAATCCTTTGTTCCATTGAATTTGCTTAACGGAAATTTTCTGAACTCGCTACGCTCAAACAAACGAAAATTTCCTACAAATTCAATTACACAAAGGCGGCAAAGAAGGGAACCCATTTTGTTCTTTCTATGAATAACGTGCGGTAGAAAAACAAACTTAAAATCAACCGCACTTTTAAAATAACGCTCCGATAAATTCGGGGCCCCATATAAATTGCCTTTGCGACTTTCAATTTTTAGGCAATTTTCGTTTGTTTGAGCCGCTTGCGGCGAGTTCAGAAAATTGCCGTCAAGAAAATTTAAACCAAGCAAAAATCAGCAATTTAACTGGGGTGTGTTTCTTTTGCCTACTTTGCTTTGCACAAGCAAAGAAAAGTAGGTCGCCCATTGGGCGAAACTCAATACATAAAAATAGGAAAAACCCAAAATGAAATCATACAACATCGCAGTCCTCCCCGGTGACGGAATTGGTCCTGAAGTGATGGCGGAGGCCATTAAAGTCCTCAATAAAATTCAAGAGAAATTCAATGTTCACTTCAACTTTAATGAATTCTATGTGGGTGGAGCGGCTATCGATCACTGTGGCAGTCCATTACCAGCGGAAACCCTAAAAGGTTGTGAAGAGGCAGACGCTATTTTATTCGGTTCCGTAGGTGGCCCTAAGTGGACGAATCTCCCCCCGGATCAACAGCCGGAACGTGGCGCACTTTTGCCTTTACGTAAACATTTCAAATTATTCTGCAACCTTCGTCCGGCAACCCTTTACAAAGGGTTAGAAAAATTCTGCCCATTGCGTGCCGATATTGCGGCGAAAGGCTTTGATATGGTGGTGGTACGTGAACTGACCGGTGGGATTTATTTTGGTCAGCCAAAAGGTCGTGACGGCGAGGGTTCACAAATGCGCGCATTCGATACGGAAGTGTATTACAAATATGAAATCGAACGCATTGCCCGTGCGGCATTTGAAGTGGCAATGAAACGCCGTAAACATATCACCTCGGTGGATAAAGCCAATGTATTGCAATCCTCTATTTTATGGCGTGAAACCGTTGCAGAGGTCGCTAAAGATTATCCTGAAGTCACCGTTGAAAATATGTATATCGACAATGCAACGATGCAATTAATCAAAGCACCGGAATCTTTTGATGTGTTGCTCTGCTCTAATATTTTCGGTGATATTATTTCCGACGAAGCGGCAATGATTACGGGATCTATGGGAATGTTACCTTCTGCCAGCCTTAATGAGGAAGGTTTCGGTTTATATGAACCGGCTGGTGGCTCAGCACCTGATATCGCAGGCAAAGGTATCGCCAACCCTATTGCACAAATTTTGTCAGCTGCAATGATGCTACGCTACAGTTTCAATTTAAACGAAGCGGCTGATGCCATTGAAAATGCGATACAAAAAGTCCTAGCAAATGGTCATCGCACCGGTGATTTAGCCGATGATTCTGCCCCGGTTTCCACAGCGGAAATGGGCACATTAATTACAAACGCAATTTAATCGTAGGGGAATAGTTTGCAATCCCCCTACAAGTGCGGTCAAAAATTTCTTCTTTTTTAACCGCACTTTCCCCCTTATAAAATAGAGAAAAAGATTATGGCAAAAACACTTTATCAAAAATTATTTGATTCTCACATTGTGTACGAAGCAGAAGGCGAAACGCCGATTTTGTATATTAACCGTCATTTGATCCACGAAGTGACTTCACCACAGGCCTTTGACGGTTTGCGTGTAGCAGGTCGTAATGTGCGTCAAGTGGGTAAAACCTTTGGCACCATGGATCACAGCATTTCCACGCAAGTGCGTGATGTAAACAAATTAGAAGGTCAGGCGAAAATTCAAGTATTAGAACTTGAAAAAAACACCCAAGCCACCGGTATTCAGCTGTTCGATATGAAAACAAAAGAACAAGGTATCGTACATGTGATGGGGCCGGAGCAAGGTTTAACCCTACCGGGGATGACCATTGTTTGTGGGGATTCCCACACTGCCACCCACGGTGCTTTCGGGGCATTGGCATTCGGTATCGGTACCTCTGAAGTAGAACACGTTTTGGCTACGCAAACCTTAAAACAAGCACGGGCAAAAAGTATGAAAATTGAAGTCCGTGGCAAAGTTGCCCCAGGGATTACCGCAAAAGATATTATCCTTGCTATCATCGGTAAAACTACCATGGCAGGCGGTACAGGACACGTTGTAGAATTTTGCGGTGAAGCGATTCGTGATCTTTCGATGGAAGGACGGATGACAGTCTGCAATATGGCAATCGAAATGGGTGCAAAAGCCGGTTTAATCGCCCCGGATGAAACCACATTTGCCTATTTAAAAGGTCGCCCTCACGCCCCTAAAGGTAAAGATTGGGACGATGCGGTGGAATATTGGAAAACCTTAAAATCCGATGAAGATGCACAATTTGACACAGTGGTCACCTTGGAAGCCAAAGATATTGCCCCTCAAGTCACTTGGGGAACCAACCCGGGGCAAGTCATCGGTATCAATCAGTTAGTGCCAAATCCAACAGATATGGCAGATCCTGTGACGAAAGCATCCGCAGAAAAAGCTCTTGCGTATATTGGTTTAGAGCCAAACACCGATATGAAAGATATTCCTGTAGATCAAGTGTTTATCGGCTCTTGCACCAATGCCCGCATTGAAGATTTGCGTGCCGCCGCCGCAGTGATGAAAGGGCGTAAAAAAGCAGATAACGTGAAACGCATTTTGGTGGTGCCTGGTTCAGGCTTGGTAAAAGAACAAGCGGAAAAAGAAGGCTTAGATAAAATCTTTATCGAAGCAGGCGCAGAATGGCGTAATCCGGGATGTTCCATGTGCTTAGGCATGAATGACGACCGTTTAGGCGAGTGGGAACGTTGTGCCTCCACCAGCAACCGTAACTTTGAAGGTCGCCAAGGTCGCAACGGACGGACACACCTTGTCAGTCCGGCAATGGCGGCGGCAGCAGGCATGTTCGGTAAATTTGTTGATATTCGTGATGTGGCGTTGAATTAAAGAGGAAAATTAAAATGGCAGGATTTAAACAACTTTCAGGCTTGGTCGTCCCTTTGGATGCGGCAAACGTGGATACTGACGCCATCATTCCAAAACAATTTTTACAAGCCATTACACGAGTAGGCTTTGGGAAACATTTATTCCACGAATGGCGTTATTTAGATGTGGAAGGTACACAACCTAATCCGGAATTTGTGCTGAATTTTCCACAATATCAAGGGGCAACCATTTTACTTGCCCGTAAAAATTTGGGTTGCGGATCTTCCCGTGAACACGCCCCTTGGGCGCTCGCCGATTATGGTTTTCAAGTGATGATCGCACCAAGTTTTGCAGATATTTTTTATAACAATAGCTTAAACAATCATATGTTACCGATTCGTTTAAGTGAAGAAGAAGTGGAAGAAATTTTCCAATGGGTATGGGCAAATGAAGGCAAACAAATTCATGTGGATTTGGAAGCCATGACCGTCACGGTAGGCGAGAAAGTCTATCACTTTGAACTAGACGAATTCCGCCGTCATTGCTTATTAAACGGCTTAGATAACATCGGTTTAACCCTTCAACACGAAGACAAAATCGCAGAATACGAGAAAAACATCCCGGCATTTTTGCGCTAATCGTTCAAGTGCGGTTAAAATTCTCTGCTTTTTTTGACCGCACTTTTACTTTCACATCATGCCTATCCTCTACTAATCTCACAATGAGATGATTTTTTTTATAAAAAATAGTCAAATTATTGTTCAAATTTGATTACAATTACTCCGAGTTTTTCAAAAATAAGGAGCTTATATGAATCTAAAAACTCTCTTAGCATTAACATTAACCGCTGTGTGCACATCCGCTATCGCAAATACACAACAAGCAACCGATAAATCAATTGAAGTGAAAGTACAACAGCTTGACCCGACAAACGGTAATAAAGATGTAGGTACTGTGACGATCACTGAATCCGCTTACGGTTTAGTTTTCACTCCAAACTTACAAGGTTTAACAGCGGGTTTACACGGTTTCCATCTTCACCAAAATCCAAGCTGTGAGCCAAAAGAAAAAGACGGTAAACTCACTGCCGGTTTGGCTGCCGGTGGTCACTGGGATCCAAAAGAAACCAAACAACACGGCTATCCTTGGCAAGATGATGCCCATTTAGGGGATTTACCGGCATTAACCGTATTACAGGATGGTACAGCAACCAATCCGGTTTTAGCGCCACGTCTTAAACACTTAGATGAGGTTCGTGGCCATTCCATTATGATTCACGCTGGTGGCGATAATCACTCAGATCACCCTGCCCCACTTGGCGGTGGCGGTGCACGTATGGCCTGTGGTGTGATTAAATAATCTATTGTTAAAAATATAAAAGCGAGCTAAGTAATTTAGCCCGCTTTTTTATAGAAAATATCCCTTGATACGCTGTGAAACAAAGGATATTGATTCATCGATACCTATCAATCTTACTTGATAATACCATAAATCCTAACCGCACTTTTGTGCTATTTCATCTCTTCAGCCTTTTCAACTGTACCTTTGATTGTCAAACTGATCTCTGTTGAAATGAGATGTTCGAGGATAGAAGAAAGCTCATCTAAATAAGCAAGATTTCCGTTACCTTGTTCATCAAAATAGTTTTCGTTTTTCAAGCTGGCAATAAAGGTAGAGAATACCGCTTTATCAAAAAACTCCGGCGCATTAATGCCATGTAACACTGAAAGACGTTGCGCAACCAATTGGCTCTCTTTCTCAAGTGTAGCACGAGCGATTTGCGGATCTTTTTGCAAAATGGTGACGGTAATATAATAGCGTTGTAAAATTTCCCGCACTCCGGCAGCCCAAAGTTGTAAGATACGCACTTTTGGTCGATTAATTGAAAGTAAGTTTTCGCTAGAATAAACCACTTCCTGACGGGTAAATTCAGCAATGATTTTACTAATTTGTACTCTTAGCTCGTCTTGATTGAAATGCAAGAATAATTCCCCTTTTAAGAACGGGTAAATTTTACTCACAGCATCCAACAATAAGTCTTTTTGAATCGTTTCATAATGCAGAACAATGCTTGCGACTAAAGAAGGGAGTACAAAAGCATGTTGAATATTGTTGCGATAGTAGGTCATTAACACGGCAGAAGTGCGCTCAAGGCGAACAATCTCGCCAAAATTATCTTTTTCAACCAGTACGCCTACACGATCAAGACTCAATACATGTTCCAACATGGTTTCAGATGAATCTTTTGGGATCACCATATCTTCCGAATAAGGAGCGTATTGTAATACTTGTTGATAACTGTCAAGCTGTTCCACTAATTGCTCGCGGGAAAGCGCACGCTGACGGGAAGAAAGTAGTGCCATTCCGACTAAATTCATCGCATTAACTGCAGCTGCTTTGTTAATATTTACCATCACTTGATTGGAAACCTCATTCACTGCATGGTTAAACCATTGTGGTTTTTCCTCATGATGATTTTCTTTCCAATCCGGAAAATGTTGATTCAAGTAATTTGATAGTGTAATGGGTTCGCCAAAATTCACAAACCCTTGCCCTAAATTACGTAATTTTTTAATCACACGGAGCACTAAACCGGCATTTTCTTTTTCCTTTGCCGCACCACGTAATTCCTTGGCGTAAGTATCTACCTCCAATACATGTTCATAACCGACATATACCGGCACCACGGAAATGGGTCTGGTCTGATTATGCTGGAGTGCTTGCAATGTCATCGACATCATTCCCGTTTTGGGTGCCAGTAAACGACCGGTACGGGAACGCCCACCTTCAATAAAATATTCCACAGAGTAACCTCGATGAAATAATTCCGCTAAATATTCACGGAAAATCGCCGAATAAAGACGATTTCCTTTGAATGTACGGCGAATAAAAAATGCCCCCCAACTCCGGAAAAGACGTCCTACCGGCCAGAAATTCAGATTAATTCCTGCGGCAATATGTGGCGGTACTAACCCTTGATGATAAAGTACATAAGAAAGCAATAAATAATCGATATGGCTACGGTGGCAAGGCACATAAACAATTTCGTGTCCTTCAAGGGCAAGTTTACGGACACGATCCGCATTTTGTACATCAATACCGGAATACAATTTATTCCATAACCAACGCAAGAAACGATCCGCCGCACGAAGGCTTGAATGACTCACATCCGCCGCAATTTCATCTAAAATTTTGTAGGCTTCTTTTTCTGCTTTTTCACGGCTAATGTTTTTGCTTTTTGCTTCATCATCGATTGCGGCTTGAATCGGTGCCGACTGCAATAATTTATTAAACATCGCTTCACGATTCGGCAAACGCGGGCCTGTTGCGGAAATGCGTTGGCGTGCAAAGTGCATTTTGGCAACGCGTGCTAATTTTTGTGCCATTTTTTCATCGGAACCATGCATATTTGCCATATAACGCAATGAAACCGCTTGAGAAAAACGGACAAAAGTATCACGCCCAAACCAAATTGCCGCAAAGGTTTTCTGTATACCATTTAGTAAACGCAAATTAGGCAAGCCCGTTTTATCTTCATGCCCAGGAGAACGTCCCCAAAGTACTGAAACCGGCACAAGCTGCACGTCTAAATCTTCAAAAGTGCGGTGTAATTCCAAGTATTTATTAAACACTTGAATGGTTTCATCTTTCGCCCCCTTTGATTTAAAAAATCGACGCCCTTCATCCAAATACACATAACGGGGCAACATCACACCCTGTATATCATTTTTTTCTGCCGGATCAGGTAAGCCCAAACTCAAGCAATTACGGCGAAAAATGACAAAATCAGTTTGTGAAGTGTAAGGCAGAACATAGACGATGGGTTGTGAAAGATTAAGCTGAAGTTCTTCGGCAGGATTAGCGGGAATAGGATTATTTTTTACCAAAAATGACAATGGAAATTCTAATAATTTACGGTAAGCATTCACGATACTCGACATAATCAGGTTCTCTTTTGGTTATTCAGATCGCCACAATGATACCACATTAGCCTATTTATCACTTCTTAAAATTTTCTATAGAATATAAATAACAGTTGCAATAGCCTCCCCTCTGTATATAATATCAAAAAATCTGTATATAACAACAGGAGTGTATATGAAACCATTAACCAATAGACAACAGGAAGTGCTGGATTTATTAAAGCGGCACCTAGAAACTACCGGTATGCCCCCAACTCGTGCAGAAATTTCGCGTGAACTCGGATTTAAATCCCCGAATGCGGCTGAAGAACATTTAAAAGCACTCGCCCGCAAAGGTGCCATTGAAATTGTCGCCGGAGCATCGCGCGGTATCCGCATCTTAAGTGATAGTGATAGCGCTAACGATGAAATGGAAGGTTTACCATTGATTGGTCGAGTTGCAGCAGGCGAACCGATTCTTGCCGAACAACATATTGAAGCCACTTACAGCGTAGATGCCAGTATGTTCAAACCACAAGCAGATTTTTTATTGAAAGTTTATGGTCAATCCATGAAAGATATTGGTATTTTAGATGGTGATTTACTGGCTGTGCATAGCACAAAAGATGTACGAAATGGGCAAGTTGTTGTCGCACGCATTGAAGATGAAGTCACTGTAAAACGTTTTGAACGTAAAGGTTCGATTATCTATCTCCATGCTGAAAACGAAGAATTCCAACCTATTGTCGTAAATTTAGCGGAACAACCTAATTTTGAAATCGAAGGCATTGCAGTTGGCATTATTCGTAACAATGCATGGATGTAAGTTTTAACCTATAAAGTGCGGTCAAAATCAGCCGCACTTTTTGTTTTACACCTCTTTTCGCAGGTTTGCCATTCAATTCATTGCTTACTATAATGCCGAAATATCATTTTAAAAGAACTAAGGAACGGAAATGCAATTTTCCAAAATGCATGGTTTAGGCAATGATTTTGTCGTGGTCGATGCCATTACACAAAATGTTTACTTCACAGCTGAAACTATTAAACGCCTTGCAGATCGCCACCGTGGTATTGGTTTTGATCAACTTTTGATCGTAGAGCCACCCTACGATCCCGATTTAGATTTTCATTACCGTATTTTTAATGCCGATGGTAGCGAAGTATCGCAATGCGGTAATGGTGCACGCTGTTTTGCACGTTTCGTCACCCTGAAGGGTTTAACCAATAAAAAAGATATTTCTGTCAGCACGCAAAAAGGCAAAATGATTTTAACCGTAAAAGACAACGGGCAAATTCGTGTAAACATGGGCGAACCTATCTGGGAACCGACAAAAATCCCTTTTATCGCCAATAAATTTGAAAAAAATTACATCTTACGCACAGATATTCAAACGGTGTTATGCGGTGCAGTTTCTATGGGAAACCCCCATTGTGTAGTACAAGTGGAAGATATTCGAACAGCAAATGTTGAACAACTTGGTCCTTTATTAGAAAGTCACGAACGCTTTCCTGAACGGGTTAATGTCGGATTTATGCAAGTAATCAATCGTCACCATATTAAATTACGTGTTTATGAACGTGGTGCCGGTGAAACACAAGCCTGTGGTAGCGGAGCTTGCGCTGCAGCAGCGGTGGGAATAATGCAAGGTTTGCTTGATAACAACGTACAAGTTGATTTACCGGGGGGAAGCCTTATAATTGAATGGCAAGGCGAAGGTCATCCGCTCTATATGACAGGTGATGCCACCCATATTTACGATGGACATATTCAACTCTAAATACAAAAAGTGCGGTCAAATTTGACCGCACTTTTATTTCAAATATCTTGATTTAATCTTTGTCTTAAATCCTCAGCCGTTTGGCAAGTTTTTATCTTTTCAAAAACAATATTGGCTTCATCATATTCTTTATTCAAATAACGTAACCACTGTTTAATGCGTGCGACATGGTAAAAACCGGAATCATGAAAATTTTCCATTTCGGCATATTTTTGTAACATCGTCTGAATATCCGACCATAGCATTTTCGGTGCATTTGATTTTAGAACATGGCTTAAATTCGGTATATTTAATGCCCCCCGACCCACCATAAGATCATGGCAACCTGTTTTCGCGAGACAATTTTGTCCGTCTTGCCAATGCCAAATTTCACCATTTGCAATAACAGGGATGGAAAGATATTCGCGAATTTCACCAATTTTTTCCCAGTTAATACGATCGGCACGATATCCGTCTGCCTTAGTTCGACCATGGATAGCGATCTCTGTCGCACCACCTTGTTGTACCGCATCAGCAATCTCAATGGCTTGGGAAATATCATCCCAACCTAACCGCACTTTGACACTGACAGTATGGGGAGTCGGCACTGCTTTTCGTAAAGCCTGTGTTGCACGATAAATCAATTCGGGTTGTTTGAGTAATGCCGCACCGCCATGACTACCGTTTACGGTTTTAGAAGGGCAACCACAATTGAAATCAATGCCACAAGAACCGAGCTCAATGGCTCGAATCGCATTTTCAGCTAAATAATCGGGATGTTGTCCAAGTAACTGAACTCGCACAGCTGTACCAGAAGGCGTAAATCCCTGATTTTTTAGTTCAGGGCATAAACGGTAAAATACTTTTTTGGGAAGAAGCTGATCAACTACACGGACGAATTCTGTAATACACAAATCGTAGTCGTTGATTTCAGTAAGAAGCTGGCGTACGAAAGGATCCAGTACGCCTTGCATGGGTGCGAGAATAACACGCACGTTTTATTTCCAGCCCTTCGATTTGCAAATTAAATCGTAAGCTGATTGAATTTGTTGTGCTTTTTCTTTCGCCATTTCCATCATTTCAGGAGGCAATCCCTTTGCCACGAGTTTATCAGGATGATGCTCATTCATTAAACGACGATAAGCCCGTTTAACCGTGCTCTGATCATCCGATTCATTAACACCCAGCACTTTATAAGCATCACTTAAGGTCGGGCCAGCAGAGCGTTGATATCCGCTGTGGTTTTGCTGATATTGATAATTGCCTTGTTGCTGATATGCACCTTGTTGATATTGCTGATAAAATCCTCCCTGTGTGAAAGCTCTGGCAGCCATCTCCATCGCAATCATTTGCTCAAATTGCATACGGGAAAGTCCGAGTTCTTCCGCAATCACATAAAGCACTTCTTTTTCGCCTTCATGTAATTGAGAGTCAGAGAACGCCGCTTGCACTTGCACATGTAAGAACATCCGCAATAAATCAGCCCGTTGTCCACAACCGATACGAAACTCACGAATAACCTGGCGAATTGGAAAATCGGCTTCTTTACCGCGTCTAAACGCTTCTTGAGCAAGGCGACGACCGTTATCATCCAACTTCATTTGTGTCATTAGCTGATTGGCTATTTGAATATCCTCTTCTGTCACTCGCCCTTTAGCTTTATTCAAATGCCCCAACACAGCAAAGGTCGTTTGCATAAAAAGTTCTTGGCGCGTGGTTTTTCGTTTGAAAAAACTCGAATTCACTGCGCCTAATTCATATAACTTTTTGTCGGCAATAGAACCTAAAATTAGTCCGGCTATTGCGCCAAAAAATCCACCCATTTTCCAGCCAATAAACACACCTAAAATTTTTCCAATAAAATTCATTCTTTTCCTCTAAAAGTGCGGTTGATTTTGCGATGTTTTTCTAAAATGGAGATAAAGATTGATTTATCAAGTTTTATACCCCAAATTCCACTCGATAAGCATGCATTGTCGGTAAAAAATCGTGATATTGCGGATCTTGCTCAATAAATTGCATTAAATCATCTAAATCAATGATGGATAACACTCGGCATTGATAATCACGTTCAACTTCTTGAATGGCGGAAAGTGCACCTTGACCACGTTCTTTACGATTCAAAGCAATCAAGACTGCAGCCAATTCAGCATTATTTGACTGAATAAGTTCCATCGATTCACGAATCGCTGTTCCTGCAGTAATCACATCATCGACTAACAAGATTTTTCCTTCTAGTGGGCTGCCGATTAAATTACCACCCTCACCATGATCTTTAGCTTCTTTACGGTTAAAACATACCGGTTTATCAATGTTATAACGGTCGAATAATGCCACGGATACTGTCGTACCAATCGGAATACCTTTATAGGCGGGTCCAAAAATAACGTCAAAATCGACCGCACTTGCTTGAATAGCGGCAGCATAAAACCCGCCTAAACGAGCTAAATCAGCCCCTGTGTTAAATAAACCCGCATTGAAAAAATACGGACTTTTGCGTCCGGATTTTAAGGTGAATTCGCCGAATTTCAACACATTACGACTTAGCGCAAATTCAATAAAATCACGTTTATATTGTTCCATTTTTAATCCTTATAATCCCAATGCTTCACGTTGTGCGACGAAAATTTGTTGGCAACCTTGTTTGGCCAAATCCAATAAAGTCAGCAATTCTTCATGACTGAATGGCTCACCTTCTGCTGTACCCTGAACTTCAATCATACGTCCATCTTCCATCATCACGACATTCATATCGGTTTCCGCTGCTGAATCTTCCACATACTCTAAATCACAAACGGCTTCCCCTTCAACAATGCCCACGGAAACAGCGGCGACCAAGCCTTTAATCGGATTTGTTTTTAACGTACCATTCTCAATTAAACCATTAACCGCATCACATAATGCCACAGCCGCACCGGTAATTGAGGCAGTGCGAGTACCACCGTCAGCTTGAATCACATCACAATCTAAGGTAATTGATCTTTCGCCTAAGGCTTTTAAATCAATCATTGCACGTAAAGAGCGGGCAATTAAACGTTGAATTTCCATGGTACGCCCGCCTTGTTTACCCTTTGCCGCTTCACGTTGCATACGGCTGTGTGTAGAGCGTGGCAACATACCATATTCGGCAGTCACCCAACCTTGATTTTGACCTTTTAAAAAACGCGGTACCGTCTCTTCCACTGTGGCGGTACAAAGGACTTTCGTATCACCAAACTCAACGAGAACCGAACCTTCGGCATGTTTAGTGTAATGACGGGTAATTTTGATTGGGCGGGATTGGTGATTTTCTCGGTTATTCGGACGCATTGAAAATTCCTTAATATGTTATAAAAAAGCGCACTATTCTAGCACGCTTTTGTTTTTATTATGGATTAGATTGCTCAAAATCGCGAATTTTATTAAAGGTTTCCTGTAAATCAGAGGCAAAATTAATTTTTTGTATTTCAGGCACCGCATTGGATTTCACCAACATTCTGAGCGGTTGGAACTGCATGTTACACAAATAAAGTTGCTGGTGCGGTAACATATGTTGCACAAATCTTGTGAGTGCATGAATTCCCCCAGCATCCAGTACCGTCACGGCATCACATTGTAATACGATATGCTTGATTTCATGATCCGTATGTACCGTTTTATCGTGCAAATCTGAAAATAATTTATCTGCTGCGGCAAAAAACAAAGGACCGCTAATTCGGTAAACCAAAACATCATTAAGATCGTCCGGTGCATTGTGTTCAATGGCTTTTGTCATTTCTGCAATAGTGCGAATAAACAACAGGCTAGCCAACAATACGCCTACGCTGATTGCGATAACCATATCAAATAGCACGGTTAAAATTAAGCAGGTAAATAATACGGTCAGCTCATTTTTGCCTGAACGGCGGGCAAGACTGATAATTTCGTGTACACTTGCCATATTCCATGCAACGATTAAAAGTAACGCCGCCATTGAAGAAAGAGGCAGATAAGAAAGGGCTTTTGCGAAAAAAAGTAATGCAAATAACACGAGAAGTGCATGCACTACACTGGCGATCGGTGAAACCGCACCGGATTTAACATTCGCTGCGGAACGTGCAATTGCCGCTGTTGCCGTGATTCCACCAAAAAATGGGGAAACAATATTCCCTAATCCTTGTGCTAACAATTCATTATTCGAATGATGTTTGGTATCCGTCATATTGTCAAGTACGACTGCACAAAGTAGCGACTCAATCGCACCCAACACCGCCATAGAAAATGCGGCCGGCAATAAGGCCTGCAAGCTATTAAAATTCCAGTGAATCAACTCGCCTTGTGCATTAGGAATATTCCAAGGTAAAACAAAATCAGGGAGCACATTTGGAATGCCTGATCCGATTGAACCATCCGGCAACATATATTGGAACGCCGAGCCAATCGTCGCCATATTAAATCCAAAATGCTGTAAAACTAACGCTAACATTGTGCCGATAATCACTGCCGGTAAATGTCCCGGTATCGCAAGACGTAATTTATGCCATTGGGTTAATACCAACAAAGTTATCACACCTACTATTGTATCAGCCCAATTAATCGTTGGAAGTGCGGTAAAAATTGCGTGAATTTTTTCCAAATAATTCGATGGCATTTGTTCAATGTTCAACCCTAAAAAATCTTTAATTTGTAAAGTACCGATAGTAATGCCAATACCACAAGTAAAGCCTAAGGTTACCGGTAGCGGAATATATTCAATTAATCGCCCCAATCGGAATAACGCCATTAAAATTAAGATCAACCCGGAAAGTAGCGTTGCCATCAATAAACCGCTCAAACCAAATTGCTGGGTTACCGGGTACAAAATCACCACAAAAGCGGCAGTAGGACCTGAAATATTGAAACGGGAGCCCCCCGAAATTGCAATGACTATTCCTGCAATAATTGCCGTATAAAGCCCATGTTGAGGTGGCACACCACTCGCAATCGCCAAAGCCATAGAAAGGGGAATTGCTATCACGCCTACGGTTAAGCCCGCAATAATATCCCGAATGAGTGATTTTTTTGTGTATCCAGCTCGAAACGAATCCTTCAAAGCACTAAAAGGTTTTACAGCTAAAAACACATTTTTAGAAAATAATGATTTAAGGTGCATAAAAAAACAACAAAATATGAATAAAATATCGTTATTCTAACGAAAATTTAAGAAGATTTTTATGTTCTAGCTCAAAAAACTTGACTAAATTTCTGCAAATCTTTATAGTTTGCGCACCTCAACACGGTGAGATGTCCGAGTGGTTGAAGGAGCACGCCTGGAAAGCGTGTATGTGGGAAACTGCATCGGGGGTTCGAATCCCCCTCTCACCGCCATGTAGCTTGTCAAATAACGTCTTTTCTGTCAAAAAACAACGTAAAAACAAGACTTTAACAGCTTTCTATTTGTTGTTTTCGTTCGCTATTGTTTGTCTTTGTTGTCGTTTTTAACTCCCTATTTAACTCCCCAGCCATTTGGGATTACTTTTTGGGGAGTTAAAACGGCTAATGTTTAACCATAACAAAGGCTTTCATTATGAAATTAGTAAAACCTCTCTCCGATTCCGCTATTCAATCTCTCAAATCCAAAGAGAAAGAGTTTAGAAAATATGACGGCAAAGAATCCGGGCTTTTTATCCGTGTTATGCCGAGTAAAAAGAAAACGTTTTATTTTGAATATAAATTTGCGAAAAAGCTAAAGAAAATCAAGCTGGGCGATTATCCGGTTCTTTCGCTTACTAGGGCGCGCGATATGGCGCTTGAATATAAAAGGCTTGTTCTTCTTAATATTGATCCGCATGTATATCGTGAATCTTTACTTAATCCGGTAGAAGAAAAGAAAATCACCTTTGCAGAAATGGCGATGAAATGGCGTGATAAGCGCTTGAAATTGGGGAAGCTCAAGGCGCAAACAGTCAATGAGGCATTTCGCCGTGTGGAGTTGCATTTATTCCCTAAAATCGCAGATTTGCCGATTGATGAGGCAAATTATGAGACTTTTGCGCCGGCACTTTTACCGCTGAAAAATTCTAATACACTTTATAAAATCAATATTGCGATTAATCAGATTTTCAGAATGGCAGAAAATGAGAATTTAATCCCCAAAAATCCATTCAGAAATATCCACGATGAATTTACATACGTGGAAACAAAAAATCATCCGACAATTGCGCCCGAAGAATTGCCAAGATTATTTAAAGTGTTGCAAGGTGCGAATTTAGAAAAGCCAACAGAATTATTAATTGAATGGCAACTTTTAAGCATTTTGCGTAGTTCGGAAGCGGTTAAAATTGAATGGGCGGATATTGACTGGGAGGCGAAAGCCTTACATATTCCGGCTGAACGAATGAAAGGTGGTAAACGCCCTCATAGTGTTCCGCTTTCCTCTCAAGCCTTGAATGTGTTAGAACAAATGCGCCGTTATACCGGCAACCGTAAATATGTGTTTTGTAGCCGCATTGCGCCTTATAATCGACCGATGAATAGCGGCGCAGCTAACGTAGCATTGAAGCGCATAGGGTTTAAAGATCTCTTGGTGGCTCACGGTTTACGCAGTATTGCCAGCACTTATTTACATGAATTAGACCGTTTTTCGTCTGAATCAATCGAATTATGCCTTTCGCATGAAAACAGGGGCAAAGTTCGCAAGACGTATGATAAATCTAAAAAATGGAAATCAAGACAAGCCATTATGCAATGTTGGGGCGATTATGTAGAGCAATGCAAGTTAGAGGCGATGAAAGCCTAGACCATCACAGGGCGGAGCGTTCCGCCCTTTATTCTTCCTCACACTCGTCTTCATCCTCGCATTCTTCATCATAGTAAGGCTCAACATAGTAATCTTGATGTTGTTTATTCCTCGCCTTTTGCTCTTCTTTTTTATCTTTGTAATGCTTGACGACTTTATAGACAACATAGGCGGCGACCGCTTTTTTAATTATGCCACTGCCCTTTTTCTTTTTTTCCGCTATTGCCGGATTGATAAAACCCAATGCAACCACGGCGACAAGCGCATAAGATAGCCCACGTTTAAACATTGATAAACCCTTGTCGTTACTGGTTTTTCTATGGGTTTATTATATCAAAAACACAAGCCCAACAATACTAAAACGCCTAATTTCCCCACTAATTTTTAAACGATTTGTCCTTGCGAAATATCGCTAGCAAACCCTCGCCACGCCGGCACACTTTTTATAGTGATTTTAACGCAAATTTTAAAAGCCATTCACACCTTGCCAATACTGGCGCACCTCGATATTTGAAATGTTCGTTTATCAACGCAAACCAACGCAGAAAAACGCAAAATTTAGGCGTAAAAATGCCAATTTAGCCCAATTTTTAGCATCCAAAATTGGACAGTTCCCAGCATTGATAAAAAGTGCGGTTGAATTTGCCCTTAATTTTTCCGCCGATTTTGTGAAACACCCCTCCACACTTGCCACTTAATGCGCGCCATGCCTGATTTATCCATAATAAAAACCACTCCGAGGCGTAACGCACGGACACACAGCGCACCAAATTTTTTTAGGTGAAAAATGCAACAAGGCAATCAGGCAAAAAACGGGCTAACCTCGCTTACTCGTTGGCTAATGGATACAAGACACCACCCCATAAGGCAAATGATGACGGACAACACACAAAAAGAACGGTTTTTAAGAGTGGATGACGTGATAAACCTCACGGGGCTTTCACGCTCCACCATTTACGACAAAACACGGCTGGGGAAATTTCCCGAAGCCGTCAATCTAGGCGGCAATGCGAAAGCATGGCTAGAAAGTGAAGTGCGCGCATGGATGAATGCACGCATCGAACAACGCAACAACAAAGCAAAAGCAGGTAACTAAACATGATCCAAATCACACTAAAGAACCCCGAAAAACAAGCGAAATTAACCGCACTTTTAGGTGATTTCAATAGCAAAAAAGCGACACTCATCGCCCTTTCCGATGAATTGAGTACACTCGAGCGCAAACAGGCAAAAAATAACGCCACGATTGCGGCAGTACGCCATGAATTTGAAACGGAAATTGCAAAAATCAAGGCGAAATTTGAGACAGAAAGCGAGCTCACCCTTGACGATTACAGCGCCACACAAAAATTAAAAGCGGAATTAAAATCACGCGTAGATTTCTTCACCGCCTTGAATGAAGACTTAGAGCAAAAACTTTACGACAAGCGCGAAGAAGTTTACACCGCCAAACAAGATTTTCTCACCTTCCGCAAGCAGATTTACCGATTCACCGCGGAAACCTTGATTGATGAATTTATGGCGCAGAATAAGGCGAAAATCGCACTATTTAAGGGCTTATTTGTTCAATCCGGTGAATATGACCCACTAACAGAAAAAGACGGTCATGATGAATTTAATTCACTCATTATTAAAAAATTCAACGTGGAATTAACCACACCGGAAGAATTAAAGCTCCCACCGTTAGCACTTGATTCTAGCTGGAAACCGAAAACCCCAACGCAAAAACACGTTGAGCGCTTTCAAGTGCAAGAAGAAAAAGGCTTAAAACGTTTATTAACTGAAATGTAAGGATGACAATATGCAAAAACTCACTCAAGAAAAATTTACCGCCTACAAAAACGAATTTGAAGGCGTAGAAATGCAAGAATACAGCCATTTCAACGACCACGCCAAAGTGGAAAAGATTATTAAACAAGGCATTAAAAACCACGCTTTTTTAAGCTTAATCACCACAAAATTTGTTGAAGATTCGCCAAATAAAGCCTATGCACTCTCTTTGCCGATTGTCAGCAACACAGACACCGACAAGCACGCCCGAGAACCGCGCAATATCGTGCAAGATGTAACCCCTTTTGAGTGCGCCCAAATTAATCTCGACGTTCGCCTTTTGCATAGCGAACTGGATCTTTTTACTGAAATTGATTTTGAAAAAGCCCTTAATGCCCGTTTAGGCGGAGAATTTGCGAAAAATCTCGCCATGGTAGGTTTTCACGGCACACACCGTGCAAAAGATTCCGAGCCACAAGCCCACCCACTGGGCGAAGATGTGGCGAAAGGTTGGCATGCACAGCTAAAAGAAAAAGCACAAGTGATTCAAGCTGCTGAATTAAGCGGACAAACCACCGCCCAACTTATCAAAAAGGCTCTTGAAAAATTGCCGGCAATACTTCGCGAAAGTGGTGATTTAATCGCAATTTGCGGGCGAAATGTTTTAGACGGTGCACTGATTCAGCTTGAGTCGAAACAGCTTAATGCACAAAATGGCGTGCTTTTAACGGCACAAAACCTTATCGGGGGCTTGCGTGCAATCAATGCGCCTTTCTTTCCGGCAAATTGCATTCTAATTAGCACGCTTTCAAACCTTGCCATTTACCTAAAACAAAACACGGCACGCCTATTCTTCAAGCAAGAACTGCGCGAAGATAGCCTAAATGTTTATTTTTCGGTGCAGATTGATTATTTGCTGGAAAATTACCGCCATGCGGTTTTAATTGAGGGCATTGAGGGGCGAGCATAATGGAAGAAAAAACCATTGAAGCGCATGCAGCGGATTTACTCCACGCCACAAACCTATTTTTGAATCACAGCGTGCAATGCTTAGTTAAACAAGGCGCCATTCAGTCTGGTGAAAGAAATGCGCTTATGCGTGAATATTCAAGGCTTATGGCAGAACAAACCCGCATATCTGACCGCACTTCAAGCGAAATTCAAGCTCATTCCTTTATTTTTAGTTATTAACCCACTGCCCCGAAAAGGGGCTTTTTACTTTTCTAATTTTCTTATTGATGAAAACTAAAAATAGCTTATAATCTAATTATTCAAATATACCTAAAGGATCCCCATGAATCGCGTAAACTGGACAAAAGACGCGTTACGGCAGCTTTTAAAAATAGATAGTAGGTATCAAAAAGCGATTAGAGAAAAGGCAAATGCACTTGAAACTTTTCCAAACGAAGCGCTAGATACCAAAAAATTAAAAGGTGAAGAAGGGAAATGGCGGCTAAGGGTAGGCAATTACCGTATTATTTTTGAAGTTATCAACGGAGAGCCGAAAATCATCAACATTCAAGCCATAAAACGCCGTAGTGAACGCACTTATAGCTAGGAGAAAGCAAAATGAATCTAAATCACCGATATATTAACGACCCACAAGGGAAACCGGAATTTGTCATTTTACCTATTGCGGAATATGAAGATTTATTAATGAAAGCAAGTCCTTTTGATGATGAAAATTCCGCAGAATGGGAAGATATTCCCCTTGTTCCTACCGAAGACGGGGCGGAATTAATTCCTAATGATGTAGTGAATATCATGTTTAATCAAGACGTGAGCCTATTGGCAGCGTGGCGCATTTATCGCAATCTTTCGCAAGCAGAGGTAGCAGAACGCACTGGATTAACTCAATCCGCTATTTCTCAAGCTGAACGCAAAGAAAGCAAACCACAAAAAAAGACCCGTGAAAAACTGGCGAAAATTTATCAATGCAACCCCGAACAATTAGAAATTTAAACCATATAAAGAAAGCCCTATTGATGGGCTTTCAATTTATTTAAGGATTCATCAAAAATGACAAAAAGTAAACCCACTTTACCGCCGAGAAAATGGTATAGCTTGCAACAAGCAGCGGATAAATTAACAAGAAAATTTAATGAGCCGGTAACAATAGAGGATTTAATTCATTACTGGATTCACGGTTATTTAATGTTTAGCGTGAAAATGGAATATAACGTTCTATCATTAAATATAGGGAATAATCGTTTCCTTCAAACAAAAGAAAATGATTTACCCCAAATTATTTTAGCTAATGAGATAAGAACCATAAGCGAGAAAGACTTTGAGTTAGAAAATATATTTTTTGCACAAACATTTAAGCAAGCAAAAGAAAATGAATTTAGACTTTGGGCAGAGAGAAAAAGCTTTAAATTTATAGGCGATAAGATAAATGATGTAAGAAGATTGTTAGAATGTTTACCGGTTAAAGAGGATGATATATTAAGAATGAATGGTTTTTTTAACTTTCCTTTTCATCATCACCCAAGAAAAATAAAAACAGAAGAAACAATATTAAATAATGGATTAAACCTAGATCTAGGGATAAATTATCTGCTCACTCCAAAAAATAATGAACAAAACAGGTTATTATTTATTTTATACTTAAAAGAAAATCAAAATATTCACTTCAAGATTAATGATTTCTATATACTGCATTCAGATTTTGACGATTTTATTAATGGCAAGAAATACACGGACGAAATAAAAGGAAAGATTGAAGAAATTGAAAAAGAAAAAACATCACCCCGAAAACAAGCCAACCAAGCTGAATTTATTAAAGCCTTACTCAAATTGCACTATGGCATAGATGAACCGGAAAAAGCGAGAAGCCTTTTAAACGGACAATTAGCCAAAAAATTTGCCAGTGCTGGAATAGAGATTAACATCACGCCGGAGACGCTTAGAAACTGGCTTAATACAGCAAAATAACCTTTCATTTTTTTGGAAATTTCCGAACTATTTTTGGAAATTTCCACTCTTCAAAAAATCCATTCCCTACCATACCACCCCGACAAACAAGACAAAAAAGCACGTTATTTGACAACACCAACAATCAAAGGGGAACGTATGGAAAAAACCATTGATTCACAACAACGTTACTACTCAACCGCCACACTTTGCGAAATGCTCGACGTTTCTCGCAGTTGGCTATGGGAACAATCAAAAGCCGGTAAATTTCCAAAACCGGTTAAGTTTGGGCGCTTGGCCCGTTATCCGGTTGAAGCCGTGGAGCGTTATTTAGCGCAGCAAAACCACACCGCAGAAAACCCCAATGCGCACTAAGGGGGCAAGATGAGCGGATTAACGATTTATTGCCCATTTTGCGGGCATAAAGTAGGTATTCGGACAAGTAGCAAACTTTCTTTACTGGTTACCAGTGCGCGCCTTTATTGCCCGCAATGCAACCAATTACAAGCGGAATTTGTGGGGCAAATCACCAACATTCGCCGCGCGGTTTTTGTGGATTGTCCGGAAGCAAACGGCTGGGAGAAAAGCGAAAAAGAACTTTTGAAAGAGGCGGGGATGAAACCCATGACCAATGAGGAACGTTTATCACAGCTTAAAACATCTGGCAATACACAAGGCAAGCTCAATTTCTAGCCTTGACGCCGAAATGCAGCCAAAAGAAAGCCCCCGCGGGAACGGAGGCTTAAATCCTAAACCAACTAATTATCTAACCATAACTAAGGATTCATTTATGAAAAATGAACAGGCATATTATAGCCAAAAATCAAGCATTTATCACCAAACGCACAAAAAAAGCCGTATTTTGTCAAATTCAGCCTTGACAGTTAAAACGAAATTAAACTATATTAAATCCGCTTTAGCAAAATCTAGAGTACGAGCCTCGAAACTCGTTTTTATACACAAGGCGAACAGCACGCCGGATCGTGCTTTTTTTGTTCGTAGCGTTTACGCACCCATTCAATATAGCCTATTTTCTGATAGTCTATTCTCAATGGTAGCGCATAGCGGGAAAGGTTCCGCCCTTTGCCGTGTTCCTTGTGTAACGGTTTTCGAGCCCGTTATGTGCTACCGCCCAAGCCTCGAAACTTTAGCGGTAGTTCCTCAAAATTTACACAAGGAAACCGCAGAGATGATCTACAAATTTCTATGCGTGAATCGCACGCACCCGCACTTTAATTTGTGCGTTCAAACTATTCAAGCCAACAGCGAAACCAACGCGCGCCTAAGCTTGAGCGCCGATTTTCAATGCCTTTCACTTATCGCAAAAATCAACCCGAAATTTGACTGCACTTTTACGCAAGGGGGGATTTATGCCTAATCTTTCCCTTAAAGCCCTTTTACGCTCCCTTATCCAAATTCACCGGATAGAGCGCATTTATATCACTATCAATTACATCAATGACAACAGCATAAATCAACACGTTACCGGCAATGCAAATAATATGGCGGGGCGTGATGTGAACATATCAAGAGGGGGAGAAAATGAGTAGTAAATTAATTCAAACCCATGAAGGCATTTTAATTTATCGCGACCCCAACAAAGAGAAAAAAACAAATCCTTCCTTGTTATTGATTGATGAATTAAATGTGCGTTTCAACGTTCCGACACAGCCGGAAGAACGAGATTTAACAGATTCCCTCGCCTTTTTTGGCGTTTGCTATTTAGCCTTAATCAAAGAGCTAAACGGCACGCCTATTTTGAAGTGGTTGGATAACCGCCTATGCGATGTTTATTCACAAAACGGGCGTTACCCACTCGAACAAACGCTTGAAAAATATGCACAACTCAAGGCACAGCAAGGGGGCAAAAATGGCAATTAGTATCTACTCTCTCACCGATGAAAATAATCAAACCGCTTACTATGCCGTAGTGAAAATTCAAATCAAGCGGCAGAAACTCATTTCAAGCCGCTATTTTGAATCAGACAAAGCCACCGCCCGCCAATGGGCAAAAAGCGAAGAAACAAGGCTGAAATTAGAAAATGGCGGAAAGGTGAGCAATATCGAAAAAGTAACCTATGCACGCCACACCGCTTTACAACAAAACAGCAGCGCAAAAGCCTTTAATGATTTATTCAAAATCATGGGCGCAAGAAAACCACAGCCACAAGGAGCAACAGCATGAACACCTATTCTTTACACTTTCCCAACGGCGCAGAATTGGAATTTTTCGCCAGTGATAGCGCGCTATTTAGTGAGGCTTTCCCGTGGCTTGCTATTCCCGAAAATGAGAAAGCGGCAGAAAGACGGAAAAAACAAAAACGCAAAGCCCAACGCCTAGCACGCCGTAAGAATCGGAAATAAGGGGGAATTATGGCAACCATTATCAAAAGAAATAAAGGATGGCGCGCGCAAGTGCGCCGTAAAGGCGTTTCAAAATCGGAACAATTCCGCACTAAAGCCGAGGCTATCGCATGGGCAAAGGAGTTAGAGGAAAAAATCATTAATGGTACTTATCACACGGGGATCCCTTATATCACCTTTGCGGATGTAATCGATAAGTACATCAAAGAAGTAAGCCGCTATAAGAAAAGTTACCGTGAAGAACGACTGCGCCTTTTCCGCTTAATGGATATGCCGCTAGGGCGCGTTTATTTAGTGGATTTAAAGGAAGATGATTTTAGGTTATGGCGTGATGAACGCCTTTCTAAAGTCAGCGTGGCAAGCGTTTTACGGGAATGGAACACCCTTTCCCATATTATGACAATGGCGTGCGGTGAATGGAAATTCCTGAAAGAAAATCCCCTTAAAAACGTGCGCAAACCGAAAACCCCGCATGCACGCACACGCCGTTATAGCCATGAGGAAATCGAACGCTTGAAATTTGTTTCCGGCTTTTCACTTAACCGCGCCCCACTCACCGCATTAAGCCGAGCGGGAGCGGCGATGTTATTCGCCCTTGAAACCGCCATGCGCGCCGGTGAAATTTGCAATGCAAAATGGAAAAATTACAACCGGCAAACGAAAATTTTACATATTCCGACCAGTAAAAACGGACACCCGCGCAATGTTCCGCTTTCAACAAAAGCCGTGGCGATTCTCGACACAATGGAACGTTTAAGTTTTGGTGAAGAAGAGCCTATTTTTCAATTAACCGCCCGAAACCTCGATGCAAATTTCAGAAAGCTGAAAGCACGAGCGGGGCTTGATGAAGCTGATTTACATTTTCACGACACAAGGCGCGAAGCCTTAACCCGCCTTGCGGAAAAAGTGGACGTAATGACCTTGGCAAAAATCAGCGGCCACCGAGACATTAAAATTTTACTGAATACTTACTATTCGCCAAAAATGGAAAATGTAGTCAGCCTTTTGGGCTAATCATTAAGGAACAAAAAATGCAAGAAATTCAACAAGAACCAAAATTAACGCTGGCAAGCCTGAAACGCATTCTTGCCGATTATGACGAACGCCTAAACCGACTTGAAAACGACAAGGCAACATTTAGCCCTGATGAAATCTGGACAGCCCGCCAAGTGGCAGACTACGCCAAAATTTCATACGGCTATTTAATGCAAAAACTTATTCACGATCCGCACTTTCCGGCAAGCGTAGGCACACCAAAGAAAAACGCCCCGAAAAAATACCGCGCTGGCGATGTGATTGCGTTTTTTAAGAATAGAAATCAAGGTTAGGGGGAGTTATGGCATATAAAAAACAACCGCCAAAAGTACCGCACTTTGACGAACAAGGGCGTGTAGCCTATGAACATATTTACGCTTTGATCGGTGATAAAGCGTGGAAGGCTTGGGGATTTGGGAAGGAGAAAGGCAACGGGCTAGAATGGGGACTATTGCGTGATAAATTAGGTTTAGGCAATGATTATAAGCCGATCATTTTAGACGCTGAAAAATTGGCAAATGCGGGAAATTATCAGATTTTAAAAGAGGATGTTCATGCCGTGACGTTTTGCCGATTTGGCAACGTGGTAGAAGAGCAAGAAAACGCTCTACTATTGGCACTTGCAACAAATAGCAAAGTTAAGAAAGTATTTTTTGCCGATAGCCTAGGAGAAAATCAAGAAGAATTAAGCCGTCGTTTAGATGATCTGCGCAATAACGCAGAATCACGGAATATTGCCGAGATGCGCGTAGAATTTATGAATAAACCGGAAATGCCAAAACGTGAGCCTTATGTTGAATATCGTGAAAATGGAAAAATAAAAGGGTTGCACAAAATTGAACCGGTATTAGATAAAAAAAGCGGTGAAATTCTTACAGAGAAAATAACATGGATTTGCGACAATTTAGCGTTAGTAGGTGAAGGTAAAACCACAAGCGGTGAATATTATTATTTGTTCCAATGGCAAAACCGAGACGAAAACACCCCTAGAACTGTTGCGATTGCCCGTGAAGATTTTGGCACAGATACCGGCTGGAAAATGTTGAAAGCTCAAGGCTTGAAGATGACACAGGGATCGGGATTAACTCAAAAGCTCACCGAGCATTTTCACTTTAATGGCGACCACTTCACGCAGTGGACTGTAACTGATGTAACAGGCTGGATAAATAGCGCGTATTTATTGCCGAATGGGGAAATTATAGGCACACCAAGCAAGCCCATTTATTTTACAGATCGCAGCAGCTCAAGCCTAGGCTATACCACTAGCGGAACCCTTGCAGATTGGCAGCGAGAAATCGCACAAAATGTGAAAGGCAACGCCTCAATGATGTTGGGGGTTGCGGTTGCACTTGCCGCGCCAATGATCTCACTCTTAGGGCGTGAATCTTTTGGCGTGCATTTATTTGCGGAAAGCTCAAAAGGGAAAAGCACCACGTTAAACATAGCCAATAGTATTTACGGAAACCCCGAGAAAATAAAATTAAGCTGGAGTACCACCGCCACAGGCGTTAAAAATGAAGCCGCCGCACGCAATGATGGCTTTATAACGCTAGATGAAATAGGACAAGCGAAAGATGCAAAAGAGTTAGGTTCGATTGCATATGATTTATTCAATGAAACAGATAAAAACCGCGGTGAAAAAACGGGCGGTAATAGACAAATAAAACGCTGGAAAGTAACCGCACTTTCAACAGGTGAAAAAGACTTAGAAACACAGCTAAGACTACAGAACGTAAAAGTGCATGCCGGTCAATTAGTGCGGCTTTTAAATGTTCCACTGGAAGAGGCGAATAATATTCATCAATTCCCGAATAATAAAGCCCACGCCGACCACCTGAACGAAAAAGTGCAAGAATGCTTTGGCGTGATTGGGCGTGAATGGATCGCTTTCCTTGCCAACAATGCGGACAGCATAAAAACCACCTATAAAGCAATCCGGCAAAAATGGTTAGATTTATCTAGCAATATGAGCGGACAAGTTCAACGGGTCGCCGGTGATCGTTTCGCCGTGCTTGAAACCGCGTTATGCTTAGCCAGGGATTTAACCCAATGGACGGAAGAAGAAAGCGCACAAGCCATTTTGAAAAACTTTCTTAACTGGAAAGAAGAGTTTGGCGAAAACAGCCGAGAGGAAAAAAGCATTATAGACAGCCTCACAGATTGGCTTTTAGTGAATGAATCTTGCTTTATTGAATATCCGGCTGATCCGAATGCCAAAACACCGCCCAAGATTGCCGGAGTTAGAGTGTTGGCAAATGGTAAGGAAAGGGAGTACTACTTTATTTACACAAAAGTGTTTGATGAAATAACGGATGGCTTCCCCAAAAACATGGTAAGGAACGTTCTTTTTAATTCCGGCATAATGAAGAAACCAATGACACCACAAAAAGGCTATAACGAGTATTTATTCAAGATACCCGTAAAAATGCTAGGGAAAAGCCCGAGGGCTTACAAAATCATGCCGTTTTCAGACGAGGCGGATGACACGGAAGAAAACGACTAAATCCACAAAGAAGCAAGGCGCAAAACCTTGCTTTTTTATCACCAATGAAAAGATTTTTTGCCAAGGCATAAGAAATTTATAGGAACAATAGGAATTAAAGAAATAAATAATATATTAATCAATAAGTTATATAAATAATCTATTCCTATTTAGTGCTTTATAGTTCCTATTTCATCCTGTTTTATTCCTATTTTTGCCTTTTTCATTCCTATTTTGAAAAATCACCTTTTTCCATTCCTAAAAAATTCCTGTTCTGTTCCTATTTGGAAAACTAAAAATAGGAACACTTTTCAGAATTTAACTATTTGAAAAATAAGATGAAAAAATTTTTGTTCCTAAAATTCCTGTTTTTCCTATGAAAAAAACATACTTACAGAAAAAAATTATTTTTTATGAAAAATACTTGGTGGGGCTGATGATGATCTTTTATATGAACAAAATGTTTTTATTTTTTTCTACTTGTCTTAGAATCAAGCATAATGACAACTAGGATACAAGAAAATGATTACATTATTTTTGGTTTTGATAAGTGTTCCAGTCTATTTAGTGATTGCAGGACTTATAATTGGGGGAACATATTTTATCAATATTCTCCCAATGCTCCTTTCAATCTACTTAATAATCGTCTTTTTGGTGTATATGTTTACCCCGCTAAAACCATGGTTTAATAAACATCAAACTAAAATAAACACGATTGGAAAATTACTCGCTTTAATCCTGTTTGGTCCATTAATCGTAGTGTTGGCCGGTGCAATTCTTGCATTACCTTTCGTCATAATTTATGCAATAGCTGATAACCCGTTCTTATGGTATGCCATTATTTTGTTTTTTATTGGAATCTTTGCATATAACACGAAAAAAGATCTCGAACGTAAAAGAGAAAAACAAATTTGGAAAGAAACGCAAGAACGTGCGGCTATGCACAAATTCTTTTATCGTGAATAGAATCAAAGCCAATAATTAAACGAAATTTAAAGATTGACCTAAGAAATGTTTTTCTTGAAAATGCCGCCAAGCAAAGACAAATAATAGATTTTAACTCCCCAAGATACTCCCTACACTATAAAGGGGAAGTTAAAGAAGCTAGGCATATCAAGGCTTGACAGTAAAAAGTGATTGTTCCCTCTCGCCATTTATCTATTCTCTTTCTTACACAAGATTCCTTTTATCAGGCTTAATTATCAAAACAGCAACATTTTCATACAAAAAATTCTAAGCTTTTAAAATAGCCTTCAGACTTTATTAAATGGATGAATTGGAAAAGAAGCGATCTCGATCTATTTGTTCATATATGTTTCCGCAAATATACTTAATTTGTATTTATGTAAATACAAAAATTTATTGCGTAAACCCAACAACAATTACGAATAACGACGGATTAATAAACGAAAAGGCAAATGGCACGCCCTAAAGGATTCGAACCTTTGACCCACGCCTTAGAAGGGCGTTGCTCTATCCAGCTGAGCTAAGGGCGCATTTAAGGATTGTATCTTTTTTTATGAAGTTCCAAGGGAAATATAAAAGAAGTGGTCGGCGAGATAGGATTTGAACCTACGACCCACTGGTCCCAAACCAGTTGCGCTACCAAGCTGCGCTACTCGCCGATAAGTTTGCCTAATTATAGTGAGCTTTCTTATTCAGTCAATCAATTTTTATTATTTTTATATTTGATTGCTCAAAATTATTTCAATTTCAATATTCAACATATTTTGATTTTGTAAATTTCCTATTGTTCGATAAAATGGCAAACGTTTACATTTCCATTATTAAGGACTTTTAATGACAGCACAAATTATCTCAGGAACGATGCTTTCCAAGCAGATAAAATCTGAAATTTCAAAAAAAATTAGCCATTATCGCAATGAAGATAAACGTGCCCCCGGGCTTGCCGTGATTCTCGTCGGCTCGGATCCCGCCTCTCAAGTTTATGTGGAAAGTAAACGTCGTAGTTGTGAGGAAGTCGGGATTAACTCTAAATCCTATGATTTGCCGGCAACAACAACGGAGCAAGAATTACTTACTTTAATCGACCGGTTAAATGCAGATGAAACCATTGACGGCATTTTGGTACAACTCCCTCTTCCAAAACAAATCAATTCTGAAGCTATTATCGAACGTATTGACCCGAAAAAAGATGTGGATGGTTTTCACCCTTATAACGTTGGGCGTTTATGCCAGCGTATCCCGACTCTACGTGCTTGCACCCCTTATGGCGTGATGAAATTATTGGAAACAACCGGTCTTGATTTACACGGTAAACATGCGGTTATTGTTGGTGCTTCAAATATTGTGGGTCGCCCAATGTCCTTGGAATTATTGCTTGCCGGTGCAACCGTGACGGTGACTCACCGTTTCACAAAAGATCTTGAAAATCACGTTCGCCAAGCCGATATTTTAGTTGTCGCTGTTGGAAAACCGAATCTTGTACCGGGCGAATGGGTAAAAGAAGGTGCTGTCGTTATTGATGTGGGCATTAATCGAATTGAAGGTAAATTAGTAGGTGATATAGGGTTTGAAGCCGCAGCTAAAAAAGCGAGTTATATTACCCCTGTTCCGGGTGGTGTAGGTCCAATGACCGTTGCAATGTTGATGTATAACACACTTTATGCCTACGAACATAATATTTCGGTATAACAAAAAAGTGCGGTCAAAAATGACCGCACTTTTACTTGTGATTAATGCAATTTCAATCTTGGTTTTAAATAACGATTAATTTTATCCACTAAGATAATCAATCCAATTTTAGTACAACCATGCAATGCATGTTGGTGCATACGATAAAGTGATACGTAAGCAAATTGTGCAAACTTGCCGTGTACTGTCAGTGGATTCTTGCCAAATTTATTGGTTAAACTGCCTAATGCAGTAAAGCTGGAAAGCGATACCAAAGTACCTTTATCATTGTATTTAAACGCCTTCAGCGGTTTATTATCAAAAATGGCAAAAATATTTTTCGCACAAGCTTTTGCCATCTGGTGTGCTGCTTGAGCACGAGGCGGTACCAATGTACCGTTGTCTTGAGTGAATGCCGCACAATCGCCGATGGCAAAAATACTCTCGTCCACCGTAGTTTGTAGCGTATCTTTCACCACTAATTGATTAGTGCGGTTAATTTCTAAACCATCAAAATTGTGGGTGACTTTTGAAGTTCGAACACCTGCCGCCCAAACGATTAAATCGGCTTTGATTTCTTCTCCCTCTTTTGTGATTAGCGTATTGGGTTGAGCTTCGGTAATCATCGTATTGAGCTTCACATCTGCGCCCATCTCTTTTAATTCATCCAAAACAGCAGCGGATAAATCTTCCGGTAACGCCGGTAACAAACGAGGACCGGCTTCGACTAAGGTTACTTGTAAACAGGCGTTATCAATTTTTCCATAGCCATAAGAAGATAAGTCTTCAGTGGCATGATAAAGTTCTGCGGTTAATTCCACACCCGTCGCTCCACCACCGACAATAGCAATATTGACTTTATTTTCATCCACTAACTTCTGTTTGAATTCTTCCTCACCAATATCGTCCAATGCCCGATTTTCTGAGAATTTCAAAAAGAGTTCCAAAACTTTTCGCTGAAAACGCAATGCTTGATCAGAGCTATCCAAGAAAATACAATTTTCCGCTACACCTTTAGTATTGAAATCATTAGATTTACTGCCAATAGCTAAAATTAAATAATCATAAGGAATGCGGCGTGCGATCACCAGCATATCCCCTTCTTGACCATAAATCGGGGCGAGCTCCACATATTTTTGTTCGCGATTGATACGGGTAATCGTACCTTGTTCAAAGCTGAAATGATGATTTTTACCATGCGCGCGATAGCTTAAAGAATCTACCCCGTCATCCAGAACGCCGGTTGCAATTTCGTGGAGTAATGGTTTCCAAAGATGAGTCGCATTGCGATCCACAAGGGTTATTTTCGCTTGCCCTTTGCGCCCCAGTTTATTCCCCAAAAAAGTCGCCAATTCAATACCGCCGGCACCACCGCCAACGACCACGACGTTTTTCATATTGCTCTCCTAAATAAAATATTGTTAAAAATGTTAAATCTTTGTAATGATAACATAAGTAAAGAAATGATAAGAAAAACTTTCACTAAAATGACCGCACTTATCAATGACAACGTTCATAAAGCGGTTGTAATCTCTGAATGGTACTCACGATAAAATTCACAGTATCGATATTCTGCAACGCATTCTTTTCAATATTTTGACCAATACACCAAAAATCATCATCGGAACGTAGCAATAAATCTTTTTCCTGCAACTGATTAACTTGACGGAAATCATCGTATTCACTTTCATCTCCGCGCCATATATCCCAATCGGAAAACATCTGAAAATCGAATTCATCCAGCCATTGATTATATTGTTGCAGATTAATTTGTGAACGCTCCGCTCGGTAGCAATGCCAATCTAAACTCACCGATAGACGTCGGCGATTTAGCAATACGGAAAAAATTGCTGCCGAATTTTGGTTAAACTCATATTTAAAATAAGCAAAAAAATGCGCTCGGACTTGCCAACCGTTTGTCCAACTTTCGATATGGGGTTTTGCAAAAGGTGCGTCGAGTTGTTTTGCTACGGCTTGAATAATGGCTTTCCAATTATCCCAATGGTGTTTGTAATTGGCTTTGATTGAAGGGATTTCTGCCGGACAAAATTTTTTCATTTGTGCGAATTGATAAAAAGGAATCTCAAAGAGTTCGCATGATTCGGCAGTAAGGGAAAGCATGATATGTCCCCTTAGAAAATACGGTAATTTTTAACCGCACTTTGCGTAAAGTATTGTTTATCTTCCCAACGTAACATCGTCATTCTGTTGTTCCACACACAGCCCGTATCCAACGCATAAATCCCCTTTGGTGTCGGCTCATCGACTAAACTTGCCCAATGTCCGAAAATAATCGGGATTTCTTGATAAAGAGGATTATTCAAGTTAAACCAAGGGGTTAATTCCGCCGGTGCATCTTTAAGCGGAGATTTACAAGCAAAATCAAGACGATGATCCCAATAACAAAAACGCATACGGGTAAAAACATTAATGATATAACGCAGACGAGCGAGCCCTTCTAATTCAGGAGACCAACGATCCGGCTGCTCCGCATACATATTTTCCAATAAATTTCGGATATCTCCATGTCTCAGTATATTTTCGACTTCTTCTGCACAATTTTTTGCCGTGACAAGATCCCAATCAGGGGAGAGACCGGCATGGCACATGACAAAATTTTGTTTTTCATTATGTACAAGCAAAGGTTGATAACGTAGCCAGTCTATCAACTCTTCAAAATCCGGTGCTTGAAAAATACGCTCTACCCGATCCTTTGGTTTCACTTTTTTAATACCAAGTGCGGTAGAAATTAAGTGTAAATCGTGATTGCCTAAAACCGTTTGAGCCACATTACCCAGGGATTTCACAAAACGCAAACATTCTAGCGATTTATCCCCTCGCGCGACTAAATCCCCCACAAGGTATAATTTATCCTGCGCAGGTTCAAACGCCACTTTTTCCAGCAAAAGTTGTAATTCATCATAACAACCGTGCAAATCGCCTACAAAATATGTCGCCATGTTAACCGCTCTTTAATTAATCATCCGTATCAATAATTTCCGGTTTATTAATTTCTTCCGGAGGATTATCCGCCAACCAATTCGCCAAACGGGCGTAATCCGCAATAGAAAGATTTTCCGCACGTGCATTTAAATCGATTCCAAGTGCGGTCAAATTTTCTGCTGAAAATAGCGTTGACAGTGCATTACGTAAAGTTTTACGGCGTTGATTAAAAGCTTGTGAACATACTCGGTTAAGCCAATATAAATCTTTCACCGGGTGTGGTAGTACTTGATGAGGAATTAAACGTACTACGGCTGAATCCACTTTGGGCGCAGGTTTAAAGGCAGTTGGCGGTACTTCCAATACAGGCATCACTTGACAAAAATACTGTGCCATAATAGTTAAACGCCCGTAAGACTTACTATTCGGTGCGGCGCATAAACGTTTTACCACCTCTTTTTGCAACATAAAGTGCATATCTTGGATAATGTCGTGATATTTAAAAAGATGGAACATCAATGGAGTAGAAATGTTATAAGGCAGGTTTCCAAATACACGTAATTTTTGCCCTTTCTCCGCCAAATTCTCTTGACGATAAAGCTCGCCAAAATCAAATTGCATCGCATCATTTTCAATTACAGTAATTTTGTGATGTAAAAATGGGTGATGACGTAAACGTTCGGCAAGATCACGATCCAGTTCCACCACGGTCAAATGATCGACTTGTTCCGCAACAGGTTCGGTTAATGCACCAAGCCCCGGCCCTATTTCCAGTAAAAATTGATCCTTTTGCGGATAAATCGCCGCAACAATATTTTGAATCACATTGTTATCGTGCAAAAAATTTTGTCCAAACCGTTTGCGGGCTGTATGCCCTAAGTGTTTTTTTGAGCTCATATTCTTCTATCTTTTATCAAAGTGCGGTTATTATAGAACGTGATTTGGGTTTGTAAATCATTGAACTATTGAATCCTTCCCGATATAAAAAGGTTATTTTTTCAACACAACTTGATTTTCACCTTTCACCTCAACGCAAAAACGGCTATAATCCGCCCGTTTTTCTTAAATTACCGCAGAAAGTGCGGTCAAAAAATCAGTTATTTTTAGAGGATACAATGGCAAAAGAAGATTGCATTGAAATGCAAGGTACAATTTTAGAAACATTACCTAATACAATGTTTCGTGTAGAGTTAGAAAACGGTCATGTCGTGACCGCTCACATTTCCGGCAAAATGCGTAAAAACTACATTCGTATTTTAACCGGTGATAAAGTGACAGTGGAAATGACGCCTTACGATTTAAGTAAAGGACGCATTATTTTCCGCAGCCGTTAGTTTTTATGGAAAAAGAAAACCGATATAAATTATCGGTTTTTTCTTGCCTAAAAAAACTGCAAATTGGTTGCAAAAAACAAAAATTCCGATATAATCCGCAACCCTTAGTCACATTCAATTTTTCGTTCCTTGCCTTTGCAGATTGGTGACTAATCTACGTCAAAGGCTGATTAACCCGTAAGGAGCAGTAATGCGTCACTACGAAATCGTGTTTATGGTTCATCCGGACCAAAGCGAGCAAGTACCAGGTATGATTGAACGTTACACAGGTTCTGTTAAAGAAGCCGGTGGTCAAATTCATCGCCTAGAAGATTGGGGTCGCCGTCAATTAGCATACCCAATCAATAAATTACACAAAGCACATTATGTGCTTATGAATGTAGAAGCGCCTCAACAAGTCATCGACGAGCTAGAAACGACTTTCCGTTATAACGATGCTGTATTACGCAGTCTTGTTATTCATACTAAGCACGCCGTAACAGAAGCGTCCCCAATGGTTAAAGCAAAAGATGATCGTAAAGCTTTAGCTGAAGTTGAAAACAACGATTTTGAGGATGCTGAAGAGTAATTCAAAAGTTGATAATCGCTTTTCATTAATCGGCACAGTTTGCCAATTACCAAAGCGATATAAAAGCCCTAATGGCATTGAACATTGCCAGTTTTGGTTGGAACATCGTTCCGAGCAGTTCGAAAGTGGTTTATCACGCCAAGCGTGGTTGAAAATGCCCATTCAAATTAGTGGCAATCAATTAGTAGAAAAAACTCAAAGCATTACGGTCGGCAATCAGCTATTGGTTGTGGGTTTCATCACCTCACATAGAACTGCAAACGGTTTAAACCAATTAGTTTTACATGCCGAGCAAATCGAATTTATAGATTAGGAGACAGCCAAATGGCACGTTATTTCCGTCGTCGTAAGTTCTGCCGTTTTACAGCGGAAAATGTTGTAGAAATCGATTACAAAGATATCGCTACATTAAAGAACTACATTTCTGAAAGCGGCAAAATTGTACCAAGCCGCATTACCGGTACTCGTGCGAAGTACCAACGTCAATTAGCCCGTGCAATTAAACGCGCGCGTTATTTAGCGTTATTACCTTACTCTGATGCACATCATCACTAAGAAGGAGAAGGTCAAATGCAAGTTATTCTTTTAGATAAAATTGCTCACCTAGGTAATGTAGGTGACCAAGTAGATGTTAAATCAGGTTTTGCCCGTAACTTCTTAATCCCACAAGGTAAAGCAGTGATGGCAACTAAAGCAAACATCGAACACTTTGAAGCACGTCGTGCTGAATTAGAAGAAAAAGCGGCTAAATCATTAGCAGCTGCGATCGACCGCGCAGAGCGTTTAGAAGCGTTAGAAAAAGTAACTATCACTTCTAAAGCCGGTGATGAAGGTCGTTTATTCGGTTCTATCACTACCCGTGATGTAGCTGAAGCAGTGAGCGCTGCCGGTGTTGAAGTGGCGAAAAGCGAAGTTCGTTTACCAAACGGTCCAATTCGTACCCTTGGTGATCATGATGTTCGTTTCCAACTTCACAGCGAAGTGTTTGCATCATTGAACATCGTTATTGTTGCGGAATAATTTATCCGTAAACAAAAAACCCGACTTCGGTCGGGTTTTTTATTGCTAAGTGCGGTAAAAATTTTTGTATTTTTTATTTATTTTATCTCTGCCGACAAAGTACCACGCTCAATAACAATCCCTACACTTTGAGCCTGAGCCACCGCTTTAGGTTTACTGAGTTTCAAACGAAGCCACGGAATAGAAAAACGTTTTTGTAACTGTTCAGCCACCTCATAAGCCACACGCTCAACAAGCAAAAAGGGCTTTGCTTGTACATAATCTAAAGCAAACTGGCTGACTTCCGCATAATTAAGGCAATACTGTACGTCATCGGTTTCTGCCGCTTTTTGACAATCCCACGCCATTTCAATATCAAACACCAGCTTTTGTTTAATTTGTTGCTCCCAATCATAAACACCGATTTGAGCAAATACCGTTAATTCTTCAATAAAAATACGATCCATATCAGATTCTCCTAAAATTATAGTAGGCGTATGCTAGCAAGTTTAGGTAAAATAGCGAGGAAATTTTGTCATTCTGGGGGGATTAAATGAGCCTATTCGCTATTATTTACATGATTTTTGCCTATCTCCTAGGATCGATTTCCAGTGCAATCTTAATTTGTAGAATAGCAGGCTTGCCTGATCCCCGCCAATATGGCTCTCATAATCCCGGAGCAACGAATGTATTCCGTATTGGAGGACGTTGGGCTGCACTTACCGTTCTCATTTTTGATATTCTAAAAGGTATGTTACCGGTTTGGGCCGGTTACTACTTGGGATTAACTCAATTTGAACTGGGTATGATCGCACTAGGCGCTTGCCTAGGTCATATTTTCCCTATTTTCTTTCGATTTAAAGGTGGGAAAGGGGTTGCGACCGCATTCGGTGCCATTGCACCAATAGCATGGGCTGTCGCGGGATCTATTTTTGGCACTTGGTTTATTGTCTTTTTAATCAGCGGTTATTCTTCCTTAAGTGCTGTTATCACCGCATTACTTGCTCCTTTTTATGTATGGTGGTTTAAACCTGAATTTACTTTTCCCGTCGCACTGGTAAGCTGTTTATTAGTTTACCGACATCATGATAATATTCAGCGCCTATGGCGTGGACAAGAAGACAAAGTATGGTCAAAACTAAAGAAAAATTAAAAAAATCTGCCATTTGGCAGGTTTTCTTTTTTTAAAATCTCATTAAAAACTCACCGCACTTTTCAGCTTTTTAAGCGCATTAGCTTCCAGTTGGCGGATACGTTCTGCAGATACATTATATTTTGCCGCTAAATCATGTAATGTCGCTTTGTTATCATCTAACCAACGAGCTTTAATAATATCCTGACTACGTGCGTCAAGACTTTGCAATGCGTGACTTAGCTGCTCTGTCGCTTGGCTTTCAAAATTTTCATTCTCTAATTCTGCGGCAAAGTTTGAGCTTTTATCCTCTAAATAAAGCGATGGCGAATAAGTTTCTTCACTATCATCTGTTGGTAAGTCAAAACCCACATCTGCACCTGTCATACGAGATTCCATCTCGATCACATCTTCTTTCGATACACCTAATTCATTTGCCACCATATCCACTTCATTTTCATTAAACCAACCTAATCGCTGTTTGGTTTTACGCAGATTGAAAAATAATTTTCGTTGTGCTTTTGTTGTCGCAACTTTCACAATACGCCAGTTTCTCAATACATATTCGTGAATCTCAGCTTTAATCCAATGCACCGCAAAAGAAACCAAGCGTACGCCTACTTCCGGATTAAAACGTTTTACCGCTTTCATTAAGCCGATATTGCCCTCTTGGATCAAATCTGCTTGCGGTAAACCATAACCGGAATATCCCCGTGCCACATGAATGACAAAACGAAGATGGGACAATACTAATTTTTTAGCCGCTTCAATATCACCGTTATAATATAAACGTTCCGCCAGTTCCTTCTCTTCTTCAGCTGTCAGCATTGGATATTCATTTGCCGCACGAATATAACCTTCTATACTACCTTGAGGAACTAGCATCATTTGTGTTTCTTTATCCATCTCTTTCCTTCTTTCTAGCACTGCCAATTAATAATTTTTGTTATAGCACAATAAAAGGTTTTATTGAACTAATTTGCTCTTTAAGACAGGTTTTACCTATTAAAAGTTCAATTGATTTAGTTATTTTTTAACACTTCAAGTTCTAAAACCAAATCTTCATCAATTACTTTGAAAAGTAGATCAATATTCGGGTGTTTACCCGGGTTTTCTTTCGCATCTTCTACATGCTCTGCAAACCATTCTATCCCCTGTAGCGCTGAAGTGCGGTCTAATTTCCCATTAAATTTTTCCGATAACGCATTATAAAGGCGCAATGACCCTAATTTTCCCGCCACTGCAGGAATATTGTGAATAATCTCATTATTTTGCTTTACATTTAATCCCGTTAAATGCTCAACAGATGGAAGCGTATCTAAAATATCTTTAAAATTCATTTTATTTTCCTTTAATGGATAGGAATCTTTGTTCATCCAGTTAATACACCGGCAAATTTTACCACTTATGCACTAAAAAATTAAGTAATCGCCTTCTCGCTATCGATCTCACCCTTTGCTCCAATGAAACGGACTTCAGGTTGGAGATAGACAGCAAATTTTTCCGCCACCTTTTGGCGGATATGATGCGCAAGTTTCACCACATCTTCCCCTGTCGCATTACCTTCATTAATCAGTACTAATGCCTGTTTTTTATGCACTGAAGCACCACCAATTTTAAAGCCTTTAAGATTACATTGATCAATTAACCAACCGGCAGCCAGTTTTACACGCCCATCAGGCTGTGGAAAGTGCGGTAGATTTTCATTGAGTTTTTGTAGTTCGATAAACAGCTCTGTGCTCACCACCGGGTTTTTAAAAAAGCTTCCCGCATTGCCAAATTCATCCGGGTTCGGTAATTTACTTTGGCGAATATAGCAAACCTCATCAAATACCTCTTTCGCTGTTACATTTTCTCTACTAAAATTCGCAAGCGTGCCGTATTCCAATACCGGTTGCCAATTTTTTGGCAGTTTTAACCCTACTGCTGTAATCACGTGATCATTTCGATAGCGGTGCTTAAAAATACTTTCCCGATAACCAAACTCACATTCTTCTGCCGTTAATCGAAATGGCTTGTTTGTGACCAAATCCAACACATCGACATAATGGCAGACATCTTTAAATTCGACCCCGTAAGCACCGATATTTTGAATAGGCGCCGATCCGGCACAGCCCGGAATCAGGGCAAGATTTTCTAATCCTCCGATACCTTGTTCAAGCGTGTATTTCACCAAATTATGCCAATTCTCACCGGCATTGACATGGAGATAGTGAAAGCGATCATCTTGCTCATATGTAATACCTTGCAATCGATTGATGATAACGACTCCATCAAAATCTTCGACAAAAAGCATATTGCTACCTTGCCCGAGTAAGAGTACAGGGAGATTCTGCGCCTTTGCTTTAGACCAAGCCTGTTTCAGTTGTTCAAGATTTTGTACTTCTATAATCTCATGCGCATTCGCAGAGATATGAAAAGTGTGAAAAGGTTGTAAACTTTTCATTGTTTTTCCTTAAAATAATTTTTGCGGCAACGTGATTTTAACCTGTGTACCGCCCTGTTCACGACGACGAATAGTTAATTCGGCATTGAGCTGACTACAACGTTCCGCCATAATATTCAATCCATAATGACCTTCAGGTTCATCTAGACTTGGAATACCCACGCCATTATCCTGAATGAGAATTTCGTACTCACCTTCTGCGTTGGTATGAGCAATAATATCAACCGTGGTTCCTTTTGAATGTTTAATCGCATTTAAAGTAGCCTCACGTACGACTTGCAGCAAATGGACAAGTTGCTGAGGATTCAAACTTTGTGATGGAAGCTGGCTATTTACACTCAATTGCATATTGGTTTGAGCACGCAAAGAAGCAACAACTTGTTCCAACGCTAATTGTAAATTAGCCTCTTGTACTGTTAGACGGAAAGTTGCGAGCAACTCACGCAACTGTACATAACCGCTGGAAAGCGCTTGTTCAAAACTGGCAATAATCGCAAAACTTTCCTGTTGAGCCGATTCACTATTCTTCTTCAAATTATGTTTCAACAAAGCAAGCTGAATCTGTAAAAAAGACAGCACTTGAGCCAATGAATCATGTAACTCCCGAGCAATAATGGAACGCTCTTCCATTAATAAAAGCTGCTCTTGCTGACGTTGATTTTTGTGGAAATACAAAGCCCGTGCTAACATTTGCGCCAAATTTTGCATCATTCTAGGATCCGGACAAGGCAGACCGGCTTGCCATGACAGTATGCCTAGTGTCTCATTTTCCACTTTCAACTCTTGTGTTTCTAAACTCTGATGCGCTCTTTTCTCTCCTAATACAATATCCCAATGTTCAGCCCCTAGCACTGCCAATTCAATATAGCTCAAATGCTCGCTGAGAAAAATTTGATGCAATACTTGGTTAAGAATTTTATCATTAATTGCATTCACTGTAAGTAATTGTGAGCTTTGGTAAAGCGTCGATAAAGAGCGGTTGGTTTGACGTAATTTTTGAGTTTTTTCATTCACCGCATCTTCCAAACGTGAATACAATTTACCTAATTCCGTTGACATTTGCGTAAACACACGTGCCAACGTACCAAGTTCGTTATCATTTCTCGTATCCAATGGGATATGGTTAAACTGGCGCATTTGTACTTGTATGCTGGCACGTGTCAGCAATTTGAGCGGTTTGACCACTTCACGCTGAGTAAACCAAATTACATAAGACACCATTCCCACAATCAGCAACATAGAAAAACACAATACAGATAAGGCAAAAAACCATTTTTGTTCGCTAAAACGTTGCAGTTCAAACACAAAATAATCCACCTCACTTACATAATCCGTCAGATTTTGGCTATATTGCTGAATATTATTTTGACGGGCAAAGGTTTCCATTTCTGCCCAACGTGCAAGGATCGTTTGATAGGATTGTTTCACTATGTCCGGTGTAAAAAGCTGATGTTGAATATCCACCAAACTTGGAGCATGGAGGCTTTTTTCATAAAAACGCAAGTTTTTCTCAACAGTTTCCGGTTGTTTTTCCATCAAGTACAGCAGACGGTAACTTTGCATACGCAACGAGCCGGAAACGTTAATCGCTTCCGCGTCAGATTTATTACTTGTCATAATTGCCAAGCTTAAAGAACTGATTACGCCTGCTACAATAATGATAAGAAAAAGATACTTCGCAATACGTAAAGAAACAGAACGAGTAATTTGCACAAGAATACCTTTATGAAAAAACTCGTGCTAGTTTAGCATAAAAACGCACAGGCTTTTAAATAAGAAATCCGCCTTTTAATAAGACGGATTTAAAAATAAGCCTAAAATCAACCGCACTTTATTGTAATGCTTTGCCTTTTAGTTCGGGAACAAGGAAAATGGTGGCGACCATATCAATCACATAAATAATTGCCAAGAATGCAATGGCAAGACTGAATGAGTAGGCGGAAACAATCGCCCCCACGACAACCGGTCCAAACCCACCTACCGCACGTCCTAAGTTGAACAACACATTCTGTGCCGTCGCACGCGCTTCTGTAGGATAAGCTTCTGCCATTAACGCGCCATAACCGCCCATCATACCGTTTACAAACATGCCTAAGAATGCACCGGCAATCAACATTACAGTTGGATCCGTGAGTTGTGAATAAGCCACAATACTGATTACTGCGCCAAGTTGGAATAATAAGAAACTCGGTTTGCGTCCGATTTTATCGGCAAGGCGACCAAAAATCCAAATACCCAACATCATTCCGCATACGGTAACAGCCGTCCAAATCCCCGATTTCGTTAAACTAAAGCCGAGTTGTTTAGAGAGAAAATTTGGCATCCAGATCATAATCCCGTAGTAACCAAAATTTTGCACGGATGTCAGTACAACCACCCCTAAACTGACTTTCGCCGTTGCTTTATCTTTCACTAAAAGCTTAAAAGATTCCAATTTTGATGTTTTTTGTGCGGAAAGTGCGGTCTGTTTTTGAGTAAAAATTTCAGGTTCGTGTAAACGGGCCCGTAAATACCATGCCACAAATGCCGGAAAAATACCGAGAATAAACATACCACGCCAACCGATATAGGGTAGCAATGCCGGCGTTAATAATGCCGCACCTAATACCCCCACTTGCCAGCCTAAAGCCACATAAGAGGCAGCTCTGGCGCGATGACGTGCCGGCCAAGCCTCAATAGCAAGCGCCATACCGATCCCAAACTCACCGCCTAAACCAATACCGGCAATCGTGCGATAAATTAATAAATCCCAGTAACCTTGGGCAAGGGCACACAAACCGGTGAAAACAGCAAATAATACAATCGTCCAGGTCAGAACACGCACACGACCATATTTATCACTTAATGCACCAAATACAATACCACCGAATACCGCACCGATTAATGTCCAAGTGACAAGTGATCCTGACTGAGCCGGTGTAAGATTAAGATCAGCAGAAATAGCGCTGAGCATAAAACCAAGAATAAGTAAATCGAAACCGTCCATTGCATAGCCGACGGCAGAGCCAATAAGGGCTTTCCAGCCATATTGATTGACTTTAGTTGTCATATTGATGTCCTTTTACTACTCACAGGTAGTGTTTAAAGTGGAGAAAGGTGATGTAGTGAGCGGCAAAATTATCTACGCTCAAAACTGGGGGCGTAGTTTAAAGAATCTTTTTATTTTAGGCAAATAAAAAAGCACGAAAATGATATTTCGTGCTTTTAAAAAACAGTGATTAAATCAACCGCACTTTATTCAACGGTTACCGCTTTTGCAAGATTACGCGGCTGATCCACATCCGTCCCTTTGATTAAAGCCACATGATAGGACAACAACTGCATCGGCACGGTATAGAAAATCGGAGCAATGATTTCATTCACTTTTGGCATCGTAATAATTTTCATGCCTTCCGTTTCAGTGAAACCGGCCTCTTTATCCGCAAAGACGTATAATTGACCGCCACGAGCGCGTACTTCTTCAATATTTGATTTCACTTTTTCTAATAAATCATTGGTTGGAGCCACCACAATTACCGGCATATCTGCATCAATTAATGCTAACGGACCATGTTTTAGTTCACCCGCCGCATAGGCTTCCGCATGAATGTAAGAAATTTCTTTTAATTTCAAAGAGGCTTCCATGGCGATCGGATAATATTCGCCACGCCCTAAGAACAAAGCATGATTTTTCTCAGCAAAATCCTCTGCAAGAAGTTCAATATCTTTATCAAAAGCTAAACTTTTTTCAATATCTGCCGGGAGAGAATTCAATGCTTTAACAATTTCTTTCTCTTTTTCATCGGAAATATTACCATTGAGTTTACCGATTGCAGTCACTAACATGAGCATTGCGGCTAATTGAGTAGTAAAGGCTTTTGTCGAAGCAACGCCAATTTCCACGCCAGCACGAGTCATAAACGCAAGATCAGATTCGCGCACAAGAGAAGAGCCTGCGACGTTACAAATCGTCATTGCCGCCATGTAGCCTTTTTCTTTTGCTAAGCGAAGGGCGGCTAAAGTGTCAGCCGTTTCACCGGATTGAGAAAGCGTGAGTAATAAGCTGTTTGGACGAGTGACAAATTTGCGATAACGGAACTCAGAGGCGATTTCTACATCACAGCTCACACCTGCCAGAGCTTCAAACCAATAACGTGCGACCATACCGGCATTGTAAGATGTACCACAGGCGACAATTTGGATATGCTGTACTTTCTCTAAGATGTCTTTCGCCCCATTGCCAATAGACTCCACAATCACGTTATTGTGATTGATACGGCCTTCCATCGTATTGATAAGTGCGGTCGGTTGTTCAAAAATTTCTTTTTGCATAAAGTGACGGAATTTACCTTTCTCCGCTGCATCATTTTCAAGATTGGATTCATGTACTTCACGCTCAACCTTGTTACCTTTCGCATCATAAATATCCACGGTACGACGGGTAATTTCCGCAATATCCCCTTCTTCTAAGAAGATAAAACGACGGGTTACACTGAGTAATGCCAGCTGGTCTGAGGCTAAGAAATTTTCCCCAATCCCTAAACCAATCACTAATGGACTACCGGAACGGGCTGCCACCAAATGTTCCGGATGATTGCGATCTAGCACCACCATACCGTAAGCTCCGGTAAGCTGTTTCACTACTTTTTGCACTGCTTCAAGTAAAGAATCCGTGCTACGCATTTCCCATTCCACAAGATGAGCGATCACTTCAGTATCGGTTTGTGAAAGAAACACATAACCACGGGATTTTAATAATTCACGCAATTCTTCGTGATTTTCGATAATACCATTATGTACCACAGCAAAATTGCCGGAAACGTGAGGATGCGCATTCGCTTCCGAAGGTTCGCCATGGGTTGCCCAACGAGTGTGTGCAATACCCGTTCCACCAATTAACGGTTTCACTGCAACGGCTTCATCCAATGCCTTAACCTTACCCAAGCAACGAACACGTTGTAATTCATGCTGTTCGTTGACCACCGCCACACCGGCTGAATCATAGCCACGATACTCTAAACGGTGTAATCCATTGATTAAAATTTCTGCTACATCACGTTGCGCAACTGCACCTACAATACCACACATAAGTTTTCCCTATTTACTCACTAATTTGAAAAATAATGATAATTTTGACCGCACTTTATACGCAGATCACGTCCACGCCTTGTGCCAAAATCGCTTGTTTATCTTGTTCTGACAGCCCACTATCGGTAATCAACACATTTATTTGCTGCCAAGTTAACTCTAAATTAGGCATTTTTCTGCCAATTTTTTGGGATTCCACCATCACAATCACTTCACGAGAAACTTCCGCCATAACTTGGCTCAAACCAACTAACTCATTAAATGTCGTTGTTCCCCGCTCTAAATCAACACCATCCGCACCAATAAAGAGTTGATCAAAATCATAAGATCGCAATACCTGTTCCGCTACTTTGCCTTGGAAGGATTCTGAACGGGTATCCCAAGTTCCGCCGGTCATCAATAATGTCGGTTCATTCTCTAAAGCCCGAAGCTCCGTTGCCACTGAAAGAGAATTTGTCATCACAATTAAGCCTTGTTTGCGATTAAGCTGCCTAATCAATGCCGCTGTGGTGCTACCGCTATCCACAATAATACGATTGTGATCACGAATACATTCTGCCGCAGCCTTAGCTATGACAAACTTTCGTTTCGAAAGTTCTTCATTTTCGTTTTCATCAATAATCTCTTTCGGCATTAAGATCGCACCGCCATACTTACGTAATAAAAAACCGCTACTTTCTAATGCGCTTAAATCCTTACGGATAGTCACTTCTGATGTGTCAAGTAATTGAACCAGCTGCTCTACACTCACTTCACCTTGCTGTTGCAAATACTGCATAATTGCGTGTCGGCGTTGTTGTGTATTGCGTGGTTGAGTGACTCGTTTCATTTAATGACTCTTAAAATATGACGGAATAAATTTCGGTTCGAAAGATTATAGCAGTTCAATACGTTTGTAAAGAAATTTTAGTCAATAAAAAACCCTGCTCAAGGCAGGGTCTATAGCAATTTATGCATCAATTATTTGATTGCGTCTTTTAATGCTTTACCAGATACAAATGCCGGCACTTTAGATGCCGCAATTTTAATTTCTGCACCGGTTTGTGGATTACGGCCAGTACGCGCTGCACGTTGGTTCACTTTAAATGTACCGAAACCAATTAATTGTACAGGCTCACCTTTTTTAAGGCTTGCAGCGATTGCTTCTAAAGTAGCTTCTAATGCTGCTTTAGCTTGTTTTTTATTTAGCTCTGCAGCACTTGCAATTGCATCAATTAAATCTGTTTTGTTCATAGACTTTACCTTTCGTTAAATTTAATTTGTTTCTTTAATAAAGCGCGCCACCAAGCATTCAGCCTAGGCAACAACAGCTTTGTAAAGGATAATCCAACTTTCAATGAAATAAAAGTAAGATTTTTTAAATTTGTGATAAATCTCACGTTATTGATTAAATTTTATACCAATATTGGATATCCCTTCAGTTCTAATCTCGTTTTTTAGATCCAAAATCAGGGCAATATCCCGTTTTTCACATTCTTTTAACAAACGATAAATTTGCCACTGTACATCCAATTCAGCTTGAATATCCTCGCTTTCTTTGAGTTCACTTTCAGAAAAATGACGGCTGTTTTCCGTTTCCAATAATGCCGTAATCGTCCCCAAAGAAATGTGGCTGATTTTGACCGCTCTTTCTAAAGTTTCTCCCGCAATAATTCCATGCAAAATCTCAGCCAACGCTTCGCAGGCATCAAGTGCCGGTACCACGCCAAAATTGTCATAATCGTTCACATCAGGAATAATGTTTTCCAATTTTTCCAGCTGGTTCTCAAAATTAATTTTGCAATCTTTTACGGTTAAATATTCCCACACAAGGTTGAGAATATTTTGGTAGATTTTGCCCTCGTCTTCCATCTTGTTCATTTGGCAGAACAATTTGAAATTCGGCATCATACGCTCGCACAATGCCGCCATAAAAGTTAAATGCTGCCAGCTTTCAAGGTTTTCCAGGCGTTTATGAATAGGGTTTCGCATCTTATTTTTTATTTATGATAGATTTTAGAATATTCGTGAATCGCATCCACAAACACTTTTGGTGCATCTTCCGGTACATCTTGATGAATACCGTGCCCCAAGTTAAACACGTGGCCACTACCCTCGCCAAAATCTGCTAAAATTGACCGCACTTCTTGTTCAATCCGTTCAGCCGGTGCGTAAAGTACGCTTGGATCCATATTACCTTGTAAGGCAACTTTGTGTCCGACACGGGCTTTTGCCTCCGCTAAATTGACCGTCCAGTCTAAACCGATAGCATCACAACCGGTGTTGGCAATAGCTTCAAGCCATAGCCCGCCGCCTTTAGTAAAGAGAGTGACCGGCACTGTACGCCCTTCATTTTCACGAATCAAACCATCAACAATTTTGTTCATGTATTGAAGAGAAAAATCCAGATACTCACGATGACCCAATACGCCACCCCAAGTGTCAAACACCATCACAGATTGTGCGCCGGCTTTAATTTGCCCGTTAAGATAGAGAATCACTGCATCTGCAAGTTTATCCAATAACAAATGCAATGTTTGCGGCTCTGCATACATCATTTTTTTGATTTTACTGAAAGTTTTACTGCTGCCGCCTTCGACCATGTAAGTGGCGAGCGTCCACGGGCTACCGGAAAAGCCGATCAGTGGAACTTCACCATTTAGTTCACGACGAATGGTGCGTACTGCGTTCATTACATATTGCAACTCTTGTTCCGGATCAGGAATCGGAAGATTTTCAACCGCACTTTTATTTTCAATCGGTCTGGCAAATTTAGGACCTTCGCCGACACCAAAACTCAAACCTAACCCCATCGCATCGGGAATGGTTAAAATATCGGAAAATAAAATCGCTGCATCAAGATCATAACGGCGGAGAGGTTGTAAGGTTACTTCACAAGCTAAATCCGCATTGCGACAAAGGGACATAAAATCCCCTGCTTGCGCGCGCGTCGCTTTATATTCCGGCAAATAACGCCCCGCTTGGCGCATCATCCACACCGGTGTGTAATCCACGGATTGGCGTAATAAGGCTTTTAAATAGCGATCATTTTTTAATACTGACATTTAGGTTTCCTTTTTGTTATCTGCCACTTTACAAAGCTCAAGCGTAGCATGAATTAATTTTCGTGCGATAGTACCTGTTGGAGGTAATTCTGGCAAGGGCTGATGATAAGAAAACCATTGCGCATCATGAATTTCCGTTTCCTGTAAAGAAATCTCACCACTCTCATAATCAGCTAAAAAACCTACCATTTGTGAATTGGGAAACGCCCAAGGTTGGCTACCGAAATAACGAATATTTTTAATCCGAATCCCCGTTTCTTCAAAGACCTCCCGATGGACAGCCTGTTCAAAGCTTTCCCCGACTTCAACAAAACCGGCAAGGGTGGTGTACATTCCACCACCGGGCTGATAATGGCGTTTATGATTGGCGAGTAAAATCTGTGTATCACGGCGTACTGCAACAATAATGGAAGGGTGAATGACGGGGTAAGTGCGATAACCGCAATGGGTACACTGCATCGCAATCTCATCTTCCGTTTGACGATTGGAATGACCGCACTTGCCACAAAATTGATGGGTCTTCAGAAAATGGTTAATTTCCACCCCACGACTTAACAAATAAAACTTTTCCTCCGGAAGAAAAAGCAAGTCCCTTAAACTAAAATATTCTCGTTGATCATCCTGTTGTTCTTCAATAAGCCATAATGGCTGTCCTGCCCATTTGCCAATTAGCATACCTTTTAAATTTTCAAAACCAAATAATGCGGCATTTCCATAAGGTAATTCGCCATTAACCAAATATAAATTGGAGCCCCGTGTGAGAAGCCAATATCCGGAATCTGTGACTTTAATATTGTGCATAAAATATCCCCCAAAATAACCGCACTTTTTTTGATTATTTTACCAAGTTCCAAACCTACAAGCTTCGTTTTAATTCACAATGAGATTTTCCCAGAAAACAATATGCCATATAACAGAGAAAATATAAAAACTAAAAGGGTAAATCCTTAATAGAATTTACCCTTAAATTTAAGCACGCAGGCTTATCATTTTTTAGTTTAAACGTCCGAATTTACCGGTTTGCACATCGTTAAAAGCTTCAACAATTTGCTCGCGGGTATTCATCACAAACGGACCGTAGCCCACAATCGGCTCATTAAGCGGTTCACCGGTAAGAATTAACAATTTAGCTTCATTGTTAGATTCAATAAGTACATCGGCACCACCACGCTCGAAAGTCACTAACTCGCCACGGCGCGCAACCGCCTCTCCGCCAACTTGGAGCGTTCCCTCTAATACAAGAATAACCACATTATGACTTTCCGGCACGCTAAAAGTATGTGTCGCATTTGCATTCATCGTGGTATCCCACATATTAATCGGGCTAAACGTGCTCGCCGAACCCGTTGTTCCTAATAATTCACCGGCAATCACACGTACTTGCCCTGCATCATTAGGCAATTTCACGACCGGAATATCTGCCGATTTAATGGCTTGGTATTTCGGCGTGGTCATTTTATCTTTTGCCGGTAAATTCACCCAAAGCTGCACCATTTCGAATAAACCGCCTTCTTTAGCAAATTTTTCTGAGTGCATTTCTTCGTGCATCACACCGGAGCCTGCCGTCATCCATTGAACATCGCCGGTACCGATTGTTCCACCGCCACCATGAGAATCACGATGAGACACTTCGCCTTGATAAGCAATCGTCACAGTTTCAAAACCACGATGCGGATGCTCTTCCACGCCACGTAAATCAAATTCTGAATTATCACGACGACCGCCTTGGAAGAATTTTGGTGGGTTATAATCCATTAAAAGGAACGGATCAAGATTTTTATCTTTATCGTTATAACTAAACATTGACGCCACATGGAAACCATTACCTACCCAGTGTTTTTCCGGTGCACTAAATACATTTGCTACTTTTTTCATATAAAGCTCCTTAATTTATTGTTAGAACCTATCGTTCTGTTGATGGCGTGCATTATATACTTCACAAAATTTGAATAAATAGCGCTTTAGTTAAAATATAATTTACTAATAAGAAAAAATAGTCCCAATGATATGAATAAATTTCAATAAGCTAAAAAGATTGCCTCACTGGCTGAATGTTGTCCTAACGGTTCTTAATAAAACAAAAAGTGCGGTTAAATTTTTAACCGCACTTTTTATCCCTTTATCGTCAAAAGTTAAGCTGATTTTTTGTGGTTTTCGTAAGCCGCTTTGACAAACCCGGCAAATAACGGGTGTCCATCACGTGGCGTAGAGGTAAATTCCGGATGGAACTGGCACGCCACAAACCAAGGGTGATTTGGTACTTCAATAATTTCCACCAGCTTTTTATCCGCAGATAAACCGGTAACTTTCAATCCTGCCTTTTCAATTTGTGGAAGTAAGACATTATTCACTTCATAGCGGTGGCGGTGACGTTCTTCGATGGTTTCTGCGCCATATAATTCACGTGCACGACTTCCCTCTACTAAATGACATTGTTGTGCCCCTAAACGCATAGTACCACCAAGATCAGATTTGTCGGAACGCACTTCCGTGTTGCCTTCTGCATCTTGCCATTCTGTAATTAATGCCACAACAGGCTGTTCACAATCACGGTCAAACTCGGAAGAATTCGCTTTGGTTAGCCCCGCCACGTTGCGGGCATACTCAATCAACGCTGTTTGCATCCCTAAACAAATGCCTAAATAAGGAACATTATTCTCACGTGCATATTGAGCGGTACGAATTTTACCTTCCACCCCACGATAACCGAAACCGCCCGGTACCAGAATACCATCCACGCCCTGAAGCACCTCTACGCCTTTGGTCTCTACATCTTGCGAATCGATATATTTGATATTCACCGATAAACGATTGGTTAAACCCGCGTGTTTTAATGCCTCATTGACAGATTTATAAGCATCCGGCAATTCCGTATATTTGCCCACCATACCAATGGTCACTTCCCCTACAGGGTTAGCTTGTTTATAAAGCACTTGTTCCCATTCGGAAAGATCTGCCTCATGGCAGTTTAAACGGAAACGATCACAGACAAAATCATCCAATCCTTGCGATTTCAATAAGGCCGGAATTTGGTAGATAGAATTCACATCTTTTAAGGAAATCACTGCACGCTCCGGCACATTACAGAACAATGCAATTTTCGCCCGTTCATTTGGCGGAATCATTCTGTCGGAACGACAAATCAACACATCAGGCTGAATCCCAATGGAGAGTAATTCTTTGACCGAATGTTGGGTTGGTTTAGTTTTGACTTCACCGGCTGTTGGAATATAAGGCACAAGCGTTAAATGCATAAATAGCGTATGTTCACGCCCCACTTGTACTGCAAGCTGGCGTAGTGCCTCTAAGAACGGTAAAGATTCAATATCACCCACGGTTCCGCCCACTTCCACAATCACTACATCGTGTCCCTGTGCCCCTGCGATCACTCGATCTTTAATTTCATTAGTGATATGAGGAATCACTTGAATAGTTGCGCCAAGATAATCACCACGGCGTTCTTTGCGTAGCACTTCCGAATAAATTTTACCGGTAGTGAAATTATTACGTTTCGTCATTTTGGTACGGATGAAACGCTCATAATGGCCTAAATCCAAATCCGTTTCCGCCCCGTCTTGTGTGACAAACACTTCCCCATGTTGGGTAGGACTCATCGTGCCCGGATCCACATTAATATAGGGATCAAGTTTCATGATCGTAACGTTTAAACCGCGTGCTTCTAAAATTGCTGCCAATGATGCCGCTGCAATACCTTTACCGAGCGATGAAACCACACCGCCTGTGACGAAAATATAATTTGTAGCCATAGGAAACCTAATTCTTTGTTGGGATAGAAATGATTATAGCTAATCATCTTACGAGACATTTCACAAAAAGTGCGGTCAAAAATTGAAGAAGATTAGCTACTAAAGACGGGACGGTAGTTTACCTTATTTATGGTGCCAACTCAACGGGAAGAGCGGAATTAAAAACAAGACTTATCCACCAAACTTATAAAAAAATGACCGCACTTTAAACGCGGCCATTTTACCTCTATTTAAGAATTTTCCACGTTCTAAATCCGTAGATAGCAATAACGACAAAGCATACTAAAGGCAAGATGAAAGAGAAGTTCACTGCTGGGAGTCCCATTACTTCACCCTGATCAATAATCATCCCTTGTAGCGGTGGCATTAACGCCCCACCTACAATAGCCATTACTAAACCAGCAGCACCAATTGTGGATTCTTCTTTTAAGCCGTTGAGCGCAATACCATAAATAGTTGGGAACATCAGTGACATAAAACCAGAGGTTAAAATTAAGCAATACAATCCCCATATTCCATCAATGAAAATCACACCAAGAATGCTAAAGAAACCGCCGATAGCAAAGAGCATTAACATAAATTCAGATTTGAGATATTTCATAAGACTGGTACTAATAAAACGGCTGGCGATAAAAATCCCCATCGCAATTATGTTGAAATTTTGACCTTCTGCCTTAGTAAAGCCTAAACGTTCTGCATATTGAACAATAAACGTCCAACACATAATTTGCACGCCAACGTAAAATACTTGTGCAATCACGCCCTCACGATATTTGGGTATCTGTATCAAACGACTGACCGCTTCTTTAAACGAAATACGATTATTGCCTTCTTCCACTCGTACTTTAGGCATTTTGTAAAGACCAATAATAATCAGCACCGCAACCACAACAAAGCCTAATACAATATATGGGTTACGAATTTCTGCTAAATCATGGGTACGAATCCCCATTTTTTCCGCTTCTGATAATGTATGGAATATCAAATTACCGGCAGCATCACGCTTATCTGACTCAAGATTTGTTAACACCAATTGAGAGGCGACAAACATCCCAGTGATAGAACCTAAAGGGTTAAAAGACTGAGCGAAATTCAACCGACGTGTGGCAGTTTGTGGATCACCCATTGCAAGAATATAAGGGTTTGCCGTGGTTTCTAAAAAAGCCAAACCAAAGGTTAAAATATAAAGTGAAATCAAGAAAAAATTAAATTCTTCATATTTTGCTGCCGGCCAGAATAAAAAAGCGCCGATAGCATAAAGAATAAGCCCTAGCATAATTCCTGCTTTATAACTATATCGGCTGGCAAAAATTGCGGCAGGAATCGCCATCGTGCCGTAACCACCGTAAAATGCAAATTGCACCAAAGCGGCTTCAGAAGCAGGGATCTCCATAACAGTTTGAAATACAGCAACCATTGGATTGGTAATATCGTTCGCAAATCCCCATAGAGCAAACAAACTGGTAATTAAAATAAAGGGAACAATAAATTTCTTTTCTAACACTTTGGCACTCATAAGATTTTCCTTATATTAATTAGTAGAGAGACACACAGAGAATCGCTATTCTTCAATGCGTAATCCATAGGTATGGAATTTTCCTAACACCATCTGCATTTGTTCATGGCTTAAAAGCGGAATATCCAAACCGGTTGCAAGCAATTTCAAATACCAAGAAGCCAATACTTCAACTTCTTGTGCAAGCCATAAGGCTTTATCAAGATTTTCACCACAAGTAATTAAGCCATGATGAGCCAGCAAAATAGCTTTACTTTTTTTGATCCCCTCTGCCACATAGGCTGCCAACTCATGAGTACCAAATGTGGCATAAGGTACACAAGGAATATGATCCGTTCCGCCTACCGCCACCATGTAGTGAATAGCCGGAATCGGTTTTTCTAAAATAGATAAACCGGCGCAGTTAAGAGAATGGTTATGCACTACTGCATCAGCTTCCGGTCTTGCTTGATAGACTGCTAAATGAAATTGCCATTCACTGGAAGGCAACTTTCCCTCTTCGTGTTTACCGTGACTATCAACATAAACAATATCTTCCAGTGTGATTAAATGATATGGCATACCAGTGGGGGTAATCAGCATACCTTCTTTGTAACGTACGCTTACATTTCCAGCCGTCCCTTGATTTAAACCTAATCGAGTCATTTCAAGGCAAGTGTCGATAATTTTTTGTGAAAGTGTTTTTCTATTCATTTTTAAGACCTCTAATTTGTTATAAAACCGGGGTAACCCCTTTTTTGATAATAATGTTGCCGTATTTTGCTATTTCGCCAGTCATCACCACGGCATAAGCATGTTTTGTTCGCTCATAGAAATCAAAGCGATCAATACGTCCAAGATTTGGCACAAAATCGACCGCACTTTGAATGGCCTCTAAGTAACGTTTTTCTACATCAGGATCTAACCTGTCGCCTTGTACTGCCTGCATCATAACAAGTGGTGCTGCCACATAAGCATCAAATTCAAATAATGGCGCAATCCCTTTTAATAAAGTCTCAATGGTAATCCCATCAGCACGCACAACATGATGATGAAGCGAGTGAGCAGGAAAATGTGCGTCAGCAAGGACAAGTTCATCGCCATGCCCCATTTCGGCGAGAATTTTGAGTAATTCAGGGGAAATAGCCGGATGAATGCCTTTTAACATGAGATTTCTCCTATTTATTTGCTAAATTGAACTGAGGATAAATACGTCTGCGTTGCGGTTGCATCGCCTTTTGTGCCGTTTCTTCATTGTCGTACACACCAACACCGACAAAAGTAAACATCGCCGCACCTAAAACGGTTGCTTCTGCGACATCAACCACATCAATCGGTAACCCTAAAACATCGGCACGAATTTGGTTCCATAATGGATTTTTTGATCCACCACCAACACAAAGCAAACTCTCTGCTTTAAAATGACTCACCTGTTGTAGCACAGCCAATCCCTGTTTAAGCTGATTCGCCATGTAATAAAGCGCTGCACGATAGATCTCGCCACGAGAGGTAAACATAGAAAGCCCCTCTATCCGCCCTTGTCCAAGTTGATTAAAAACGCCCTGAAAATCGACCTCACTTTTACTTTCCTCGGTAGCCATGGCTTCTGTAATCATCGTTGGATAATAACTATCAGTGCCATATACATCTGCAAATAACAGTTTTCCAAGCCATTCCATAACACCGGATCCCACCCATTGCACTGCGGGGTTGAAGCAATTCCGTTGAACATCGAATTCTGTCGTCAGCCCTTGTGAAACAAAATCAAATTGTGGCTGTGCATATTGCGTACGAGCCATCAAAATTTCCCAAGTACCGGAACTAAGCACAGGTTGATTTAATCCTGCCCCTGAACCAAACACGGCAAATTGTGTGTCGTGTCCACAGGCGATGACCGGAATACGCTTTAGCCCCCACTTCATAGCAAGTGAAGGAATAAGATCACCCACTTTTTCACCCGCATAGCGCATTGGTGGAAAATGGGATGAGGTAAGCCCAAGCCATTGCAAAATGTCTTTGTCCCAATCACCGGTAGCGAGATTTGTCATCATTGATGTCCCCGCCATAGTGTGATCGGTGCTCCATTCCCCCGTTAAACGTTGAGTTAGCATGGAAGAAATGAACACGAATTTATCCATTTTTTGGAAAATTTCCGGTTCATATTCTTTTAACCAAAGCAGCTTGAATAAAGTATTAAAACTGTATTGTCCGATGCCATTACGTTGATAAAGCGCTTTAACATCGACCAATTGATCCAGTTTTTTCATTACAGGAAGGGTGCGTGGGCATTTCCAAGAAATAATCGGATAAAGTTGCTGACCATGGCGATCAAAAGGTGCCCCATCTACCCCAAATGTCGTCACAGAAATGCCAACAATCTCTGCTAAATCAATATGTTGTTCTTTTAATTGTGCAATAGTTAGATCCGCACAATGAGATAATTTCTGCCAGATTTCTTCAAAATCCCAAATATGATAATCAGCAAATTTGATATCCGGTTGGGTATTGTTCACCATATGATAGGAGGCCAAAATTTCGCCCTTATCGCTCATCGCAATAGTTCGTAAATTGGTTGCACCGCAATCAAAGATCAGTACGATAGGCATAAAAACTCCCCTAAGATTGAGAAAAGTGCGGCTGAAAAAGACATCGATTTTTACTCATAAATCACTAAAGTGATTTATTCGCTCCTTTGGATTTTGTGACCGCACTTCAATATGGGTGTTGATTGAAATGGTGGCACACACAGAAAAGTATGTGCCATTGCTATTATTTATAAAGTGGACCGAAGTTTTGACAGGCTCGATAATCCTGACCTTCTTTATCTTGCCCAAACCCATTCCAAGCACTTGGACGGAAGATATTGCGTTCTTCAACGTTGTGCATACAAACCGGAATGCGTAACATAGAGGCTAGAGTAATAAGATCCGCACCAACGTGTCCATAAGTGGCGACACAGTGGTTCGCCCCCCAATTAGCCATCACGGAATAGACATCAGTGAATGCCCCTTTACCGGTTAAACGAGGCACAAACCAAGTGGTCGGCCAAGTTTCATTAGTACGCTTGTTGAGAATATCATGTACCTGTTCCGGTAAATCGATTGACCAACCTTCTGCAATTTGCAATACCGGTCCTAAGCCTTTGATAAGGTTAATACGATGCATGGTAAACGGCATGCCACCTTGAGTTAAAAATTGGGAAGATAAACCACCGCCACGGAAATATTCATGCACCGCTGGGCACCAACGAGTGTGCGCTAGGCAACGTTTTCCGTCCTCTTCAGTCACTTCCCAAGCCGGTTTAATGGTTGGGTTACCATTTGCATCTTTATGTTTACCTGTACCATCAAGTGCAGCAGAACCAGAATTAATTAAATGGATAAAGCCACTTTCCGGTTTCCAACCCGTTACACGTTCAACGGATTCTGGGCTCCAATAAGTACGCACATCAGCAAAAATCTGTGCCTGACCGGTGAGTTGATTGCCAAACAACATACATACGGCATTCAAACTATCGTTTTCAGTGGCAAGAATATAAGGTGGGCGAACGCCGTTCCAATCATAAGTAGAATTGAGCATCGCCTCCATAAAATCACCGTTTGGCAGATGATCCGTCCAATGACGCTGACCTTGGAACCCAGCAGCAATAGCATTATGTCCTAAGGCTTCTTCAGCAAAATTCAATTTCGCCAGTTTTGGATTCCCCACCATCAAGTCACGCGTGATAATGCTCATTTTCACTACGTTTTCCCAAAGTTCGGCACGCTCTTCTAGTGTACATTGATTTTCCTGACTATTTACATCAATCCCCTCTTGGCAATATTGTTTTACCCAAGAAAGTGCTAAATCCACTTCTTCTTGATCATAAATTTTGCGATCTAAACGACGTTTGATTTCCGTCATATCGACATATTCGTTACGCATACCAAGGTATTCTTGGAAAAATTGTTGGTTCACAATTGAACCTGCGATTCCCATAGAAACAGAACCAATAGATAAATAGGATTTTCCTCGAAGAGTAGCAACAGTAAGACCGGCACGGGCAAAACGTAACAGTTTTTCTTTTACATCTTCCGGGATATTCGTATCATTGGCTTCTTGAACTTCGGTTCCATAAATTGAGAAGGCGGGTAAACCTAATTGGGAATGGCCGGCTAATGCAGCAGCAAGATAAACCGCACCGGGACGTTCTGTGCCGTTAAACCCCCAAATCGCTTTCGGCATATGCGGATCCATATCAATCGTTTCAGAACCGTAGCACCAACAAGGAGTGACAGTAATCGTTAATCCGACATTTTCACGTTTGAATTTATTCGCACAAGCCGCCGCTTCAGCAACACCACCAATACAGCTATCAGCAATCACACATTCAACAAAAGAACCGTCTGTATAGCGGATATGGGTTTGCAACAAATCGACAACAGATTTCGCCATACGCATGGTTTGATCTTCTAATGATTCACGTACTCCCATACGACGACCATCAATAGTTGGGCGGATACCGATTTTGATACGATTAATTTGAGTGGAAGATGTCATAATCGTGTTTCTCCTATCATTTTTAATTCATATTGAAATCCCAGATAAGCAATTTATCTGCTTAACTTGAAATTATTTTTGAATAAAAAAATAGAAGAAGATAGAAGGGAAAAACAGTTGATTTCAAATTTGTGAAAAGGATCACAATAATCGGTCATTTTTAAAGAAAAACAATGCCCGATCGTTACTTAAACTTTCAAAAAACGGGCAATTCGGTCATTATTTATTATAAAACGGTCACAATATCGTTTTTTTCACAATAGGTTTGGAGAGTTTCCGATAAATCGGCATCACTAAAAATAGTATTAATTTTGCTCAATTCGGTTAATTGTATGAGGCTTTTTTTCTCAAATTTAGAATGATCCGCCAAAAGATAAGCATGTTCTGAGGCCTCCATCATTTTACGCTTTAAAGAGGCATTTAATTCATTGGATTCCCAAATATTTCCTTGGTTATCAATACCTGAACAGGAAAAAATAGAAAAGTTAATGTGCAGACGTTGTAATAAATATTCTGATAATGGCCCGTAAAATGCTTCATATTTTGATGAATAAACCCCACCGGTGACAATGGTTTTGATATTAGGTTTATTCACCAATGCGTTGATATTAAGCATAGAATTCGTCACCACAGTACAAGGAATATCCGGCATTAAATGAGCAAAATACCAACTTGTGGAACTTGCATCCAATCCAATCACTGCATTCTCATAGAGTAATTCAAGGGCATTTTTAGCAATATATCGCTTTGCCGTTGCATTGATGTATCGCCGAGCCTGAAAAAAAGAACCAAGATCAGTAGTTTTATGACTTATCGCACCGCCATGCGTACGATAAAGCAATCCTTGTTTCTCAAGCCGATTAAGATCACGCCGAACGGTTTCAACGGATATTTCACACTTTTCTGCCAATTCAATCACCGTGGCTTTTCCCTGTTGATTAACCCATTGCAGAATCATCTCATCCCGATTACGCATATTCACCCCAAATCGCTCAAAAATTGTCTCATTATAGAATTTTTAAGAAAAGATAAACAGCTTATCATCCTAGTATTTCTAAGCTAAAATACCGTCAATTTTTAATGACAAGAGATATTTTATGACAAACAAAACTCGAAGTGCGGTCATTTTGGCGGCAGGAAAAGGCACCCGTATGTATTCCGATTTACCCAAGGTGCTACACACCGTGGCTGGCAAGCCGATGGTCAAGCACGTGATTGATACGGCAAATTCATTAGGGGCCGAAAACGTGCATTTAATTTACGGACATGGTGGTGAATTAATGCGTGAACGTCTTGCCAATGAAAAGGTAAATTGGGTCTTACAAACCGAGCAACTCGGCACAGCACATGCGGTTCAACAGGCTGCGCCTTTTTTTAAGGATAATGAAGATATTGTCGTACTTTACGGCGATGCGCCACTGATTACAAAGGAAACCTTGGAAAAACTGATTGCAGCGAAACCTGAAAACGGTATTGCATTACTTACGGTAAAATTAGACAACCCAACAGGTTATGGTCGTATTATTCGTGAAAATGGCCGTGTGATCGCTATCGTTGAACAAAAAGATGCCAATGCCGAACAATTAAACATTCAGGAAGTGAATACCGGTGTCATGGTTTCCGATGGGGCAAGTTTCAAAAAATGGCTCGCACGCGTGGGTAATAATAATGCTCAAGGCGAATATTATTTAACGGATTTAATTGCCCTTGCAAACCAAGATGGCTGCCAAGTTGTTGCGGTTCAAGCAACAGATATGATGGAAGTGGAAGGGGCAAATAATCGCCTGCAATTAAGCGCACTTGAACGCTACTATCAACGTAAACAGGCAGAACGTTTACTGTTAGCCGGTGTGATGTTGGCAGATCCGGAACGGTTTGATTTACGCGGCACCCTTGAGCACGGTAAAGATGTGGAAATTGATACCAATGTGATTATTGAAGGTGAAGTGCGGTTAGGAAATCGGGTGAAAATCGGTACGGGCTGCGTATTAAAAAATGTGGTAATTAGCGATGATGTGGAAGTGAAACCTTACTCCGTGTTAGAAGACTCCAGCATTGGCGAAAAAGCGGCAATTGGTCCGTTCTCCCGTTTACGTCCCGGTACAGAATTAGCCGCAGAAACCCATGTCGGCAACTTTGTAGAAATCAAAAAATCCCTTGTGGGTAAAGGCTCGAAAGTCAACCATTTAACCTATGTGGGCGACAGTGAAATCGGTTCAAATTGTAATATTGGGGCTGGCGTGATTACCTGTAATTATGATGGTGCCAATAAATTTAAAACCATTATCGGTGATAATGTCTTCGTGGGTTCCGATACACAATTAGTCGCCCCGGTGGCAGTTGAAGACGGCGCAACCATCGGCGCAGGTTCAACCATCACTCGCAATGTTGGCAAAGATGAATTGGTAATAACCCGAGTACCGCAACGCCATATTCAAAACTGGCAACGTCCGGTGAAAAAGAAATAGATGAAAATCCCACTTTTGTGGGATTTTTTTATGATAAGTGCGGTTGATTTTCCATTTATTTTTAAATATTTCATACCCGATAAAAAAAGCTCACTAGTGTGAGCCCTTTAATTAATCATGTAACCCTAATTTTTTCTCAAGGTAATGAATATTGGTTCCACCTTTTTGGAAGTTTTCATCTTCCAAAATCATCTCATGTAATGGAATATTGGTTTTAATTCCGTCAATGATGGTTTCGGCCAAGGCATTTTGCATACGACGAATCGCCACTTCACGTGTATCACCATAAGTAATCAATTTTGCGATCATAGAATCATAATGCGGAGGCACAGTATAACCGCCATATACGTGGGAATCCCAACGCACACCAAAACCGCCCGGTGAATGTAAGTGAGCGACTTTACCCGGTGATGGTAAGAAAGATTTTGGATCTTCCGCATTGATACGACATTCAATGGCATGACCTTTCACTTTAATATCTTCTTGTTTGAAAGATAGCGGTAAACCTGCGGCAATGCGTAACTGCTCTTTCACCAAATCCACCCCGGTAATCATTTCTGTCACAGGGTGTTCCACCTGAATACGGGTATTCATTTCGATGAAATAAAACTCACCATTCTCATATAAAAACTCAAATGTACCTGCGCCACGATAACCGATTTCCACACAGGCATTGGCACAACGGGAACCGATATCTCGGCGAAGTTCTTCAGTGATGCCCGGAGCCGGTGCCTCTTCTACGACTTTTTGATGACGACGTTGCATTGAACAATCACGTTCTGCCAAATACACGGCATTACCATGAGTATCCGCCAATACTTGAATTTCCACATGGCGTGGATTTTCTAAGTATTTTTCCATATACACCATATCATTATTAAAGGCTGCTTTCGCTTCAGCTTTGGTCATCGCAATCGACTCTTCTAGCGCCTCTTCGTTACGTACAACACGCATACCACGACCGCCGCCACCGCCGGAAGCTTTAATAATAATTGGATAACCGATACGTTTCGCAATTTCTTTATTTTTGGCAATATCGTTTCCCACAGGACCATCAGATCCCGGCACACAAGGTACACCGGCTTTTTTCATAGCCTTAATGGCGGAAACTTTATCGCCCATTAAACGAATCACATCCGCTGTCGGTCCGATAAAAGTGAAACCTGAACGTTCTACTTGCTCGGCAAAATCCGCATTTTCAGATAAAAAACCATATCCCGGGTGAATGGCATCGGCTCCTGTCACCTCTGCAGCAGCAATGATTGCCGGAATATTCAAATAGCTTTTTGCTGAAGGTGCCGGACCAATACAAACTGTTTCATCTGCCAATAACACATGTTTTAAATCACGATCTGCTGTGGAGTGTACCGCAACGGTTTTAATGCCTAATTCTTTACATGCGCGCAAAATGCGTAATGCAATTTCACCACGGTTGGCAATCACAACTTTTTCTAACATAAGAAATTCCACTTGTTAAAAAATGGCGGATAAGTCCGCCATTTGGGATAATTGATAGGATTATTCAATAACGATCAATGGTTGATCAAACTCAACCGGTTCGCCATCATTTACCAGGATTGCTTTTACCACGCCGGCTTTGTCCGCTTCAATACGGTTCATCATTTTCATTGCTTCAACGATACAAAGTGTGTCTCCTACTTTAACTGATTGTCCGACGTCAACAAAGGCTTTCGCTTCCGGACTTGGGCTACGGTAGAATGTTCCTACCATCGGGGAACGAACTTGATGACCTACAACTTCTTCAGAAACCGCCGGTGTAGCAGATGGCGCTGTTGTATTGACAGGAGCTGGGGCCGGTGTAACAGTCGGTGTAGCCACAGGTTCAGCATATTGCACTGCTGCCGGCACCACAGCAGGTGCGGCACGGCTAATACGAACCGTTCCCTCTTCTTCTTGAACTTCTAATTCAGTGATGCCTGATTCTTCCACGAGCTCGATCAGCTTTTTAATTTTACGAATGTCCATACGTTTTTCCTAAAATAATGAAATTTTTAACCGCACTTTCGTGACAATGCACGGTATTATGTCACCCATGCACAAAACTGGGATTTCAACAAAATGTAGGGACACACTGCGTGTGTCCGTTTAATATTGAAATAACTTGATACTGTAACGGACACACGCAGTGTGCCCCTACGGAAGCCTCCAAACCAGCTTTATGCAACAGCGCACAAAAGTGCGGTCAGTTATAAACCGATTTTTAATCGGGCAAAGATTACCCTAAATTGATCTAAATTGCGATAAAATTCTATAAATTTCGGTAAAAATACCGTATTTTATTGCTTTCTTGCTAAAAAATCCAAGGCAAATAAAAAGGCAAATTCATAACCTTTCGCCCCTAATCCGCAAATCACCCCTTCCGCCACATCACTGAAATAAGAATGATGACGAAACGGCTCACGTTTGTGGATATTAGACAAATGAATTTCCACAAAAGGGATTGAAACCGATAATAAAGCATCACGCAATGCCACGCTGGTATGCGTGTAAGCAGCAGGATTGATTAAAATAAAATCCGTTTTTTGAAAACTTTGATGGATTTGTTCAATCAACTTTTCCTCACTATTAGCTTGGAAGCAAGTTAATTCAACATGGTGCTGCGCTGCCAACGCCTTTAGATTCGATTCAATGGCGGCAAGTGACAAACTGCCATAGTATTTTGGCTCACGGGCGCCCAACATATTTAAGTTCGGGCCATTTAGCAACAAAATTCGGGATTTTTGCGACATTTTCTCTTCCTTTACGGTTATGCATTATACTGATTTTTCAACAAATGGTGGTCGAATCAGATAATCCTTGTAATCAATTCAGAATCCAAATCAATAAGCGGTAATATTGAGCCCTTCCACGGACGCAATACTTGATAATCCATTAAATCCAGCGTATCTAACCCCGGGGTGACATTTGGCGTATATTGTTGTGCTATTCGTGCCAGTTGGGTTAACCCAAGACTACTTTCAATACTGGAACTGATCACCGCTTTTAAACCTAATGTGTGCGCTTGTTTGATTAATTCAATACAGCGTTCAAGGGAACCAATTAATGTCGGTTTAATCACAATGGCGGCCAAGTGTGGTTCTTTTTTAAGCTGAAAATCGCTTTCTCGTAAGGATTCATCCCAAGCAATGGCAATCCCTGTTTGCGCTGCAAATTCACGGCTTAATTCAGGGGTTTTGCAAGGTTCTTCCAAAAATTGAATTCTAGCCCGATGAGACGTTTTTATTTTGGAGGCAAACAACAAGGCTTTCTCAAGTGTCCAACGGCGATTGGCATCAAGGCGTAATTGTAGATCGGGGATCGCCTCTAAAAACATATCCGCAATCAATCCGTCTCGGTTGGCTTCATACATCCCCACTTTGATTTTCGCCACTTTCTCACCGGAAATCCCCGCTAATTCTTCATAAAGCTCATCGGGGTCGCCATAACACAAGGGAGCGATATGATAATTTCCCGCTTCATTCAGTTTCTCTTTTAGCTCCGCCAAGGCACAGCTCAAACCAAAAGCGACGGAAGGATAAAGCCCGTCAAGTGAACATTTTTCATCACGACTGCGGGCAACATCCCAATCGGCAAGCCATTGTATCGTTTGACTTTGCGCCATCTCTAAAGATTCTTCACTAAATCCCAGTAAGGGGGCAATTTCCCCCCAACCTTCGTTATCTTGGCATTGAATCCGCACAAGCAACCCTTCACGGCGTTTTAAAAAGCGATCTCGCAAAATAAGTTGGCTATCAACAGGAATGGAATAACGATAAAGATGATATTGTCGAATTGTCATAAATTTTGCTTACAAAAAGTGCGGTTGAAATTAACCGCACTTTTGGTTGAATAATTAAGGATTACGTCTGAATTTGCTGAAGTCCGGCGCACGTTTTTCGTTGAAAGCGTTGCGACCTTCTTGACCTTCTTCTGTCATATAAAACAACATGGTGGCATTGCCTGCCAACTCTTGAAGACCTGCTTGACCATCACAATCCGCATTTAATGCGGCTTTCAAACAACGCAATGCTATCGGGCTGTTACGTAGCATTTCACGACACCAACGCACTGTTTCTTTTTCAAGATCCGCATAAGGCACAACAGTATTCACTAAGCCCATATCCAAGGCTTCTTGCGCATTATATTGACGGCATAAGAACCAAATCTCACGGGCTTTTTTCTGACCGACCAAACGAGCCATATAGCTTGCCCCCCAACCGCCGTCAAAAGACCCGACTTTCGGCCCGGTTTGACCGAAAATAGCATTATCTGCCGCAATGGTTAAATCACATAACATATGCAATACATGACCACCGCCAATGGCATAACCAGCCACCATTGCCACCACCGGTTTCGGGCAAGTACGAATATCCCGTTGGAAATCCAATACATTCAAATGATGTACGCCGCTTTCGTCTTTGTAACCGCCGTAATCCCCACGAATTTTTTGATCGCCACCGGCACAGAAAGATTTTTCACCCTCACCGGTTAATACGATGACCCCGATTTTTTCATCAAAACGCGCATTAGAGAAGGCGTGGATCATTTCTTTAACGGTTTGTGGACGGAAGGCATTACGCACTTCAGGACGGTTAATGGTGATTTTGGCGATACCATCGGTAGATTTATGATAGCGAATATCGGTATAACCTTCACTATGATCGACCCACTCAACAGGTGCATAAAGTACATCATCTTTTGGATTTTGCATGGATATTCATTCCTTTTAATTAACAAAAAGTGCGGTCATTATAGCGGAAGTTTTTCCAATCGGGAAAATGAAAATTTATTCCCTGTTTATCTCTAAAAATAAATACACTTTTCAAGCAACCGATTATATGAGCAAAAAATGTTAAACAGATCAAACTTTCGGTAAATAAACCTTTAAGATTTAATTGTTTTCCGCTAGTCTATCCAAGGTATTTCTTTCAACTTAAGAAGGTGAAATTATGGCAACTCTTTTTGATGTAGCACAAAATTGGTTAAACCAAGATCCTGATTCGGAAACTCGTGCAGAATTGACCGCACTTTTAACAGCGGCAAAATCCGGTGATGAAAAAGCAAAAGCGGAATTACAGACCCGTTTTGACGGTCGTTTACAATTTGGTACCGCCGGTTTACGCGGCCCTTTACAAGCTGGCTCTATGGGAATGAACCGTGTATTAGTCGCCCAAGCTGCCGGCGGTTTAGCCGATTTCTTAAAAGACTACGACAAAGAACCTTCTATTGTGATTGGTTATGACGGTCGTAAAAATTCTGATGTGTTTGCACGTGATACCGCAGAGATCATGGCGGGTGCCGGGGTGAAAGCCTATTTATTACCACGTAAATTACCAACTCCGGTGTTAGCCTATGCGATTCAATATTTTGATACCACCGCCGGAGTAATGGTGACTGCAAGCCACAATCCACCGGAAGATAACGGCTATAAAGTGTACCTAGGAAAAGCGAATGGTGGAGGGCAAATCGTTTCACCTGCCGATAAAGAAATTGCCGCATTAATCGACAAAGTGGCAGCCGGCAGTATTCAAGATTTACCACGCAGCGATGATTATATCGTGTTAAATGATGAAGTGATTGATGCTTACATTGCGAAAACCGCCTCTCTTGCCAAAGAGCCACAATGTGACATCAACTATGTTTATACTGCAATGCACGGCGTAGGCTACGAAGTGTTAAGCAAAACACTCGCCAAAGCCGGTTTACCACAACCACACATCGTAGCCGAACAAGTTTGGCCGGATGGTACTTTCCCAACCGTGAACTTCCCTAACCCTGAAGAAAAAGGGGCGTTGGATTTAGCCATTAAAGTGGCGAAAGAAAACAAGGCGGAATTTATTATTGCAAACGACCCTGATGCCGACCGTTTAGCCGTTGCCGTACCGGATGCGGAAGGAAACTGGAAAGCCTTGCACGGCAATGTGGTAGGCTGTTTCTTAGGCTGGTATTTAGCCAAACAATATCACGTCCAAGGTAAACAAGGGATATTGGCATGCTCTTTAGTGTCCTCTCCTGCCCTTGCCGAGATCGCCAAAAAATATGGTTTCCAATCGGAAGAAACCTTAACCGGTTTCAAATATATCGGTAAAGTTCAAGGCTTACTGTTTGGCTTTGAAGAGGCGCTCGGTTATTTGGTTGATCCCGATAAAGTCCGTGATAAAGACGGTATTTCAGCGGCGATTATATTCTTAGACCTTGTCCGCAACTTGAAAAAACAAGGTAAAACCTTAGCGGATTATGCCGATGAATTCACCAAAGAATTCGGTGCCTATGTAAGCGGACAAATTTCTATTCGTGTCAGCGATCTTTCCGAAATCGGCAAATTAATGACCGCACTTCGCACCACTCCGCCAAGTGTTATCGGTGAGGTGAATGTGGTACAATTTATCGACCACACAAAAACTGATCGTCAAAGTGATATTCTCGTATTTGTGCTGGAAAACGGTTCACGTTTAATCGTCCGCCCTTCCGGTACCGAGCCAAAAATTAAATTCTACTTAGACGCGCGTGGTACAGATCCACAAAATGCCGACCAAGTGCTTGCCGAGTTTGATGAAGGAGTACGCAACATTCTTCGTCAAGAGGCTTATGGCAAACAAGATTGCTAATTTATAAACAATCACCTAATGAAAGGAGATGCGATTTGGCATCTCTTTTTATTTGAATAAAGGAATGACTAATGAACCCTTGGATTTTACTTGCCATTTCTATTTGCTTAGAAATTGCTGCAACCAATTTATTAAAAGTGAGTGACGGTTTTACTAAACCGCTCCCGACACTAGGTTCGCTCACGCTCTATGCGATTTCTTTTTATTTTGTTTCAATTATTTTTCGATCTTTACCCGTTGGGTTGGTTTACGCCATTTGGTCGGGTGTTGGAATTGTCCTCACTGCCGTTGTGGCTTATTTCGCTTTCGGACAAAAAATTGATATGGCTGGGATGATTGGTATTGGACTAATTATTGCAGGTGTATTGGTAATTAACCTATTTTCAGTCACATCCCATTAAAAAAGAGCGGTTAATTTTCCGCTCTTTTATATTCTTTAATTTTCTCTGCTTAACTTAGCTACATCATTATATTATTTCCATTAACCTTTAAATTTCAGTTAAATAGAGAATTTGCATAGTCAATTCTGCTATATAATATGACATTAAAGTGTTTTGCCTTTTAGTTATTCCCCTTTATGATACTCATATCTTATAAAACATAGGAAATTTATGAAAAAAGCACGAGCAATTCCTTATACAAACTGGGCGGCAAGTTCATTATGGTCAATAAAAGGCAAAACAATCTATGTGTTGTTATTTGCATTAGCAATATTAGGAATTGGTGATGGGCTCATTGTATTATCCGACTTCGGTTCTACCCCTTGGACAGTGCTTTCTCAAGGCGTGGCATTACAGAGCGAAATGAGTATCGGTTGGTCATCATTCTTGATTAGCTGCGTTGTGATGCTTGCATGGTTGCCCCTAAAACTCCGCTTTGGACTCGGCACGATTCTAAATATTATTGTCATTGCTTTTTTCTTAGATATTACCACCAGAATTCTACCGGAACCGACCGCACTTTTTTCACGCATTGCGTTTGGCATAATCGGACTTTTCCTATACGGATTAGGCACTGCACTATATCTCACTTGTCATTTGGGAGCCGGCCCTCGTGATGGGCTTATGGTGGGGATTTGCCAACGCTTCCAGTTGAAGGTAGGAGTCGTCCGTACCAGTATTGAAATATCAGTTTGCCTATTAGGTTTTTTTCTTGGAGGAACCATCGGTATCGGCACGCTTATTTTTGCCACCGGAATTGGTTGGATTGTGCAAAGTTGCCTTGAATTAATCGCCCGTTTCTCGCATTCGTTAAATGAAAAAACATAGGTTTTAGATTGAATGAAACGATAAATTTCAATCACAGATCTCACGATTTAAAAAAGAAAAGGCTGATTACTCAGCCTTAACGCAACGAAAAAGACCGCACTTAGTTTATTTTCACTTCGAAAAATACCATTTTGATAGCAAAATACCGCTATTTACCGCGATATTTAAGCCGTTTTTTAATGGATTACTTAAAGATAAACGAACATTTATATCCTGTTTGTCGTATAAATCCAACGTACCGGCTTCACTGAATAAAAATGCGACTTTTTTATCGAATTGAACTGAATTAAGAGCGATTCCCTCTTTGCCTTGTGCAATATGCACAACTTGATAGCCTTTTTGGCGGAGTTGTTGTAATGCCGATTCAATATCTAAACATTCTAATAAACGAATGTACTCCGCACCGCCTTCTGCCACACGCATCGCTGCCGCAGAATACAACTTATCGGCATTATTGGTTAGCACATTCTTCACACCATAAAACGCACAAGTACGCAACACTCCGCCAATATTTTGTGCATTATTCACATTATCCAACAACACTAAGCAATCTTCCTCGTGAGGAATATCCAAATAACCTTGTAAGGTGAACGGACGTTGTTTTTTTACCAACATACAGATCCCACCATGATGCTCCGTGCCGCTCACAAGGGATAATTCTTCATTGTCCACCACATGATATACTTTTTTGTTTGCCGCCAAATAACTAAATATCTCACCGATTTTATGTGACATCTGCACCGTTGCCCAAACACGAATAATACTTTCCGGGCGTTTTTCAAACAATGCGAAACAGGCATTTTCACCATAGACCTTCATTTCTTCCGCGCGATTTTTTTTAATTTTTTCCGGGGCACGCGGCGAAAGTGCACCGGTTTTCTTTTCTTTCGGTTTATACGCTACACCTGTGCTTTTCACTACCACTTTTACACCGCCTTGCGCTCCGCCACTTTTATTTAAAGAAAGCTCAGCAATCTGCGGTTCACGAACTTCTTGTTGAAAATGGCGTTGCTTTTTTCTTTCATTATGTTTTTTATCAAAGTGCGGTCGATTTTCACGACGTTTTTCGGAATTTTGTTTCCCATCAAAAGAACGCTCTTGAAAAGATTTATTAGAATTTGTTTGAAAAGTCGGCTTGCGAGAATTGTTCATAAGGAGATACTCAAGAAAAAAATTGGATAATAATTCGCCAATAAATGTCAAATTTTGTGAGCATTATAACGAAAAAAAACCTTTTTTCTATCAATCCATCAGTGAAATATTGTAAACTAGCCCATTCCTAGAGAATGCAGAGACAAATTATGTTAATCAATAAATTAAAACGTACAGAACAAAATCTCAAAAATCTGCCCTTTTTGCCTTTAGAAAAAGAGCAGGTAGAATTTTTGTTCAGTCCGACTGAATTCAAAACTCAGATTATTGAATTAATTAGAAATGCCAAAAAACGTATTTATGTCACCGCACTTTACTGGCAAAAAGATGAAGCGGGACAAGAAATTCTTGATGAAATTTACCGGATAAAACAAGAACAACCTGACTTAGATATTAAAATCCTTGTGGATTGGCATCGTGGTCAGCGCAATTTATTGGGCGCAGAAAAATCTGCGACCAATGCCGATTGGTATGTAGAACAGCGTCAAACCTACCAACTTTCAGAAGATCCGAATATGTTTTTCGGCGTACCGATTAATACCCGTGAGGTATTCGGTGTTTTGCATATTAAGGGATTTATTTTTGATGATACGGTGCTGTATAGCGGTGCAAGTATCAACAATGTATATTTACAACAATCGGATAAATACCGCTACGATCGCTATCAAAAAATCACAAATAAAGCATTAGCCGATTCAATGGTGAATTTTATTAATGATTACTTATTGGATTTAAGTGCCGTTCATCCTCTTGATGTAGCAAACCGTCCTCGCACCAAAGAAATTCGTTCTGCTATTCGGGCTTATCGCAAAAATTTAGCCAATCATGCTGAATACACCATTGAAAATGCGATGGTTTTTTCCGATGTTTTAAGCGTTTCGCTTTTGTTTGGTTTGGGCGCATCAGGCAATGAATTAAACCAAATTATTGAAGATCTGTTTTTGCAGGTTCAAGAAAGTTTAGTCATTTGTACCCCTTATTTTAATTTTCCTCGTACCTTACAAAATAAAATTGCCACGCTCTTGGAAGCAGGGAAAAAAGTCGAAATTATCGTAGGCGACAAAGTGGCAAACGATTTTTATATTCCACCGGAACAACCGTTCAAAATGGCGGGTGCATTGCCTTATTTATACGAAAGCAATCTCCGCCACTTTTGTGAAAAATTCCAACAAGACATTGAACAAGGGCAGTTAACCATTCGCTTGTGGAAAGATGGCGATAACACCTACCACTTAAAAGGAGTGTGGGTGGATAATTGTTACATTTTACTGACCGGTAATAATTTAAACCCGCGTGCTTGGCGTTTAGATGCGGAAAATGGCTTGTTGATTCATGATCCGAAACAAGAATTGCGTGATCAAGTTGAAAAAGAGTTAAATCATATTCGTCTGCATACCTCCGTATTGAGCCATTATTCCGAATTGGAGGAATTATCTCAATATCCGGAACCGGTTCAAAAATTACTGAAAAAATTTGCCCGAATTAAAGCAGATAAACTGGTAAAAATGATTCTTTAATAGGAAAAGGGGAAATGGCAAACATTTCCCCTTGAGCTTGCCACTCATTCCAACTAGACTACCCCATTCTTTTTATCAACCAGATACTATTATGCGTGTTTCCGATTTCCATTTTGATTTACCTGATGAGCTTATCGCCCGTTATCCCAAAACAGATCGTTCCTCTTGTCGCTTGCTGACATTAACCGGCGAAAACGGAGCAATTTCTCACCGCACTTTCACAGATATATTAGACCTCATTAATGAAGGCGATTTGTTAATTTTTAACAATACCCGTGTTATTCCCGCCCGAATGTTCGGACGCAAAGCCAGTGGCGGTAAAATTGAAGTACTGGTTGAGCGGATGTTGGATGAACACCGTTTCCTCGCCCATATTCGCTCTTCAAAATCACCAAAGGAAGGAGCTGAATTATTTTTAGGGGAAGATAAACTCGGTGAAAATAACGGCATTCCTGCGGTGATGACGGCACGCCACGGCACACTTTTTGAAGTGGAATTAAAGGATAAATCCACCACACTTCTCACTGTGCTGCAACAAATTGGGCATATGCCGTTACCGCCTTATATTGATCGCCCTGATGAAGAGGCGGATCAAGAATGCTATCAAACCGTTTATAGCAAAGTACCGGGGGCAGTGGCTGCACCAACAGCCGGCTTGCATTTCGATGATGAATTATTGGAAAAACTTCGAACCAAAGGTGTGAATTTTGAATTTGTGACACTCCATGTGGGAGCAGGCACATTTCAACCGGTTCGTGTAGAAAATATTGAAGATCATACTATGCATGCCGAATATGTGGAACTTTCACAAGAAGTGTGCAATGCCATTATTGCCACTAAAAAAGCAGGAAAGCGTGTGATTGCGGTGGGCACAACGTCCGTTCGCTCCATTGAAACCGCTGCGTTGTCAGCAGAAGAAAACGGCAATCCGGATTTGCTCGAACCTTATTTTTCCGACACCTCAATTTTCATTTATCCGGGTAAAAAATTCCGTGTGGTGGATGCCTTAATCACCAATTTCCATTTACCGGAAAGTACCCTCATTATGCTGGTTTCCGCCTTTGCCGGCTTCAGCCATACAATGAATGCTTACAAAAGTGCGGTGGAAAATCGCTATCGTTTTTTCAGTTATGGCGATGCGATGTTTATTACCAAAAATCCGAATGTGAAAGGATTAGCATAAGTCGTTTGACTTAAAGAAAGGCAACGCCTACAATAAAAGACAAGGGACGAGGGCTCTCGTCCCTTGCGGCATCAAACTACTAATAGCCAGTGCTACCTTTCAATAACAGGCAAAGTAGAGTAATGATGACCAATTTAATTGTGAAGTTAGTCATATTTTTATCCTTGATATGATTAACAATCAGGATCTACGATATAGCCCGACAGCGGCAACTGGCGGACCATCTTAGTAGATCCGCCTCTGCTCAAAGAGCATTAAAAAAATCATAGCATGAAGCCTGTAAATTTAAACAGGCTTTTTTTATTAATGAAAATCTTCGAACTGTTTATTCGTTGAGGAAATAAAATGAAATATGAATTAGACAAAACCAGTGGTAATGCACGCCGTGGTAGGTTAGTGTTTGAACGTCCGCAAGGCACATTCAGCGTGGAAACCCCTGCATTTATGCCGGTAGGTACCTATGGCACAGTGAAAGGAATGACACCGGAAGAAGTCCGTGCAACAGGGGCTGAAATTTTACTGGGTAATACCTTCCATTTATGGTTACGTCCCGGGCAAGAAGTGATGCGTAAACACGGTGATTTACACGATTTCATGCAATGGCATCGCCCAATCTTAACGGATAGCGGCGGTTTCCAAGTATTTAGCCTGGGTAAATTACGCAAAATTACTGAAGAGGGCGTAAAATTTCAAAATCCGATCAATGGCGAGCGAATCTTTCTTTCTCCGGAAAAATCCATGGAAATTCAATATGATCTCGGCTCCGATATCGTGATGATTTTTGATGAATGTACCCCCTATCCTGCCACCTTTGATTATGCCAAAAAGTCTATGGAAATGTCCCTTCGTTGGGCAAAACGGAGTCGTGATCGTTTTGATGAACTTGGCAATAAAAATGCCCTTTTCGGCATTATTCAGGGGGGTGTCTTTGAAGAATTGCGTAAAATCTCTTTGGAGGGCTTAGTCAATATTGGCTTTGACGGCTATGCGGTAGGCGGCTTGGCCGTGGGCGAGCCGAAAGAGGATATGCATCGTATTTTAGAATACATCTGTCCACAAATTCCGGCGGATAAACCACGTTATTTAATGGGCGTAGGGAAACCGGAAGATTTGGTTGAGGGGGTTCGTCGTGGTATCGATATGTTCGATTGCGTGATGCCAACCCGCAATGCCCGTAACGGTCACTTATTTGTCACGGACGGTATTGTGAAAATTCGTAATGCGAAATACCGTGACGACACCAGCCCACTCGATCCTCATTGTGATTGTTACACCTGTAAAAATTACACCAAAGCCTATTTATATCATTTAGATAAATGTGGCGAGATTTTAGGGGCTCGTTTAAATACCATTCATAATTTGCGTTATTACCAACGCCTTATGGCAGAAATTCGTCAAGCCATTGAAGAGGATCGTTTTGATGATTTTGTGGTAGAGTTTTATGCGAGAATAGGGAAACCTGTGCCACCGTTGCAACTTGATACTCCCTCATCACCATTATCTGAATAAAGCACAAAAAGTGCGGCCATTTTTGACCGCACTTTTCACACGAAGAGAAGGAAAATTATGCAAATTCTTGAACCTCAGCAATTCGCCAGTTGGAATGAACCCATTGAAATGCTTTATGCCTGCCATAGCAAAGTAAAACGCTTTTGTCATCAACTCAGTATTTTACCGAGTTATCTAGAGAAAAACGGCGTGAACCAAGCCGTACTGAATGATGTAAAAATTATCTTACAATATTTTAATTGTGCAGCTCCGCTTCATCACGATGATGAGGAAAAAGACTTTTTTCCTGCCTTAATGCGTAAAGCGCCGGAAATTCAATCACAGGTGGAAGAATTAGAACGCCAACATATTGATTTACACAAAAACTGGTTTGAACTTTCTAAACAATTAGAAGAATTAATCGCACAAAAAACTGACGAAATAGATTTGGCGCTCGTTCAGCGATTCATATCGGGTTACGCTAACCACATTGCTATTGAAGAACCGCTTTTTGAATTAGGCAAGCAGTATTTAACCGAAACTGAATTGAAGGCGATTGGGCAAGTTATGTCAAATCGGCGTCATCCTTGAGTGATGGACTATCAACTTGATACGCGAGGTTATCGCTGCCCTTTGCCATTACTGATGATAAAAAAAGCTTTGGCAAGCCTAGGGGAAAACGACAGGTTATTGGTACTCATTTCAACAGAAAGCAGTAAAAAGGAAATTGAGCAGCTGTGCGAAAGCTTGGATTGTTTATATCAGCGAAATGAAGAGCATTCATTTATTCTTCGTAAGCGTGCAAAATAAGCTTGCTCGTGGTAGGTTTTTATAAAAAAATCGCCATTCTTTGTCACTTTCAATTACAAATACACAAAGGATTACTACATTCAATTCTGTGATTTATTTCCCTCAATTTCACTTAATTGAATAACACCTACTGAGTAAAATCACTATAATTAATTACCTGCCGTATGGTTTTAGCCTAAAGAGAGAATAATAATGAAAAATTTAAACTTAATTTGGGGATTGTTTTTAGTATTAGTGATTACTGCAGTCGCCTTTTTAATTAGTCATAATGAATGGGTAATGACCCTCAATATCAGTGCATTAACCTTAGCGATTGTCATTGGTATTCTATGTGGCAACACGTTCTATCATAAAATCGAAAATTTTACGCATCTCGGTGTAACCTTCGCTAAAGGAAAACTGCTACGCCTCGGCATTATTTTGTATGGTTTCAGAATTACTCTACAAGATATCGGGCAAGTGGGAGTCAATGCCGTATTAGCCGATGCTACTATGTTAATATTGACGTTTGTGATCACCTGCTGGATTGGGATTAAAGTCTTAAAAATCGACAAACAAATCGTTTATCTCACCGGTGCGGGGTGCAGTATTTGCGGTGCGGCAGCGATTATTGCGAGCGAACCGGTGGTAAAAGCCCCCTCTTACAAAGTTTCTGTTGCCGTAGCGTTAATCGTTATTTTCGGCACAATTTCTATGTTTTTATACCCTGTTCTTTATCCTATTTTGATTGATTTTATTAATCCCCATCAATTTGGTATTTACATCGGTTCTTCCGTACACGAAGTCGCCCAAGTTTATGCAGCAGGAAGTAATATTAGCCCGGTTGTCGCTGATGTTGCAGTGGTTTCAAAAATGATACGAGTGATGATGCTTGCGCCTTTTTTACTCGCCTTATCTTATTTTTTACACAAAGATGAAGAACAAAAGCACGCAATTTCAATTCCTTATTTTGCGTTGATGTTTATCCTCGTTGCCGTATTTAATTCTTTTAACTTATTACCGACCGAATGGGTGAATATACTGGTTCAAATTGATACTATTTTGTTAATGGCAGCTATGGCAGGACTAGGATTAACCACCAATGTGAGCACAGTGAAACAGGCCGGATTAAAGCCACTTTTACTAGGCGCCTTCGTCTTTGTATGGTTGGTTGTTGGTGGGTTCGGTGTTAACTTACTGCTTTATCACTTATTAGGCTGATTTTTCTCTCGCAAAAGTAACGAAGAGGCATTGAAATGCACGAATAAGATAATTGAGAAGGAAGAAATTCAGTAAATTATGTAACTGACTCAATATGCTTTTCACATTTTGTACGATTTATGGTATTTTATCGCCCGATTTTCAACTCAAATTTAAATAAGGAAAACATCAAATGGAAGCTCAAAGCCCAATGTCCACGTTAATTATTTTCGTGATTTTCGGTTTAATTTTTTACTTTATGATTTACCGCCCACAAGCAAAACGTAATAAAGAACACAAAAAATTAATGTCTGAATTAGCTAAAGGCTCAGAAGTGTTAACGGCCGGTGGTTTAATGGGAAAAATCACTAAAGTGATTGAAGACAATAACAGCGTAGTGATTGCATTAAATGAAACAACGGAAATCACGCTCAACCGTAACTATATTGTGACTATTCTTCCAAAAGGTTCTGTAAAGACCCTTTAATCCTCCATTCATAAAGGGACAACTATGTTAAATCGTTACCCATTATGGAAGAATCTAATGGTGATCCTTGTGGTCGCCATTGGTGTTTTATACTCTCTTCCAAATATTTATGGTGAAGATCCCGCAGTGCAAATTTCAGGTACTCGTGGACAACAAGCCAATACGGCTACATTAGGACAAGTTCAAGAAGTCTTAAAAGCCAATAATCTTCCAACAAAATCTATTGTTCTTGAACAAGGCTCTATTTTAGCCCGCTTCAATAATACGGATGATCAATTACTTGCTAAGGATAAAATTGCCGAAAAACTCGGTACAAACTATAGCACGGCTTTAAACCTTGCACCTGCGACTCCGGCTTGGTTAAGCAGCATTGGGGCAAACCCAATGAAATGGGGTCTGGATCTACGAGGCGGGGTACGTTTTCTGATGGAAGTGGATATGAACTCCGCTCTCGCCAAACGTCAAGAACAATTACAAGACACATTACGTAACGATCTCCGCAAAGAAAAAATTCAGTACACGGGAATTAAAAACGCCGAGCATTTTGGTACGACGATTACCCTTGCTAATCCTGATCAACTCTCAAAAGCAGCCCGTATCATTCGCCAAGCTCATCCAACATTAGACATAACGGATTCGGATAAGGATACATTAAATTTGTCGCTTTCCACAACCGCACTTAATGAAGCACGCGATTTGGCAATTGAACAAAACTTAACAATTTTGCGTAAACGTGTTTCAGAGTTAGGCGTAGCGGAAGCAGTCATACAACGCCAAGGTGCAGAACGTATCGTAATTGAATTACCGGGTGTACAGGATACTGCTCGTGCAAAAGAAATTCTCGGTGCAACAGCAACCCTTGAATTCCGTATGGTGAATTCTACTGTGAATGCAGAGGCTGCGGCTCGAGGAGTGATTCCAGCGGATTCAGAAGTAAAATATAATCGTGAAGGTCAACCTGTCGTATTATTAAAACGCCCATCTTTAGGTGGAGAACATATTATCAATTCTAGTGCAGCTCTCGACCATCAATCCGGTATGCCACAGGTAAGCGTAACCTTAGATAGCGAAGGTGGGGAGCAAATGCTTCAACTCACCAAAAAATACTATAAAAAACCGATGGCAACTCTTTATGTGGAATATAAAGATAACGGCAAGAAAGATGAGAATGGCAAAACCATTCTTGAGAAAAGCGAAGAAGTTATCAATGTCGCCACAATTCAGGCACGCTTTGGTGCTAACTTCCAAATTACCGGTGTTGGTAGCATGGCTGAGGCCAATAATCTTTCCACCTTATTAAAATCAGGTGCGCTAATCGCCCCGGTACAAATTGTGGAAGAGCGCACTATCGGTCCATCACTCGGTGCACAAAATGTTGAGCAAGGTATGAATGCCAGCTTTTGGGGATTAATCGCCGTTATCGTATTTATGCTTGTCTACTATAAGCTCTTTGGTATTATCGCAAGCCTTGCAATGGTTATTAATATTGTCTTGCTCGTTGGTTTGATGTCTATTCTTCCGGGGGCAACATTGTCTATGCCGGGGATTGCAGGTATCGTGCTAACCCTTGGAATGTCCGTTGATGCCAACGTGTTGATCTTTGAACGGATCAAAGAAGAAATCCGCAATGGGCGCCCGATTCAGCAAGCGATTAATGAAGGTTACAACGGCGCATTTACTTCCATTTTTGATGCAAACCTAACGACCATCTTAACAGCTATTATTCTCTATGCTGTGGGAACCGGCCCGATTCAAGGCTTCGCAATTACCCTTTCATTAGGTGTTGCAATTTCCATGTTTACTGCCATTACCGGAACGCGCGCGCTTGTGAACGCAATTTATGGTGGCAAACGTGTTGAAAAACTTTCTATTTAATTGAGGTGACTATGACACTTTTTGCAAGAGATAAAAACGGACATCTCATCAAAGAAATTAACGGAATTAAACTCCCGTTCCCATTAGCAGAATTTATGAAAGTACGTAAATGGGGCTACATCGTTTCAGCACTTTTTATGGCGATTTCAATGTTTTTTATCGTCACAAAAGGCTTTAACTGGGGATTAGATTTTACCGGTGGTGTGGTATTTGATACTCACTTTTCTCAAACGGCAAATCTTGAGCAGATCCGTGACAAGTTGAAAGAAAACGGTATTGAAAGCCCTATTGTGCAAACTACGGGATCTGTTCAAGATGTGATGATTCGTTTACCGGCTTCTGATAACGATTCAGGTATTGGTGATCGAGTAAAATCAATGTTGGTGGAACTTGATTCAGGAATTCAAATTAAGAGTATTGAGTTCGTTGGACCTAACGTAGGCGAAGAATTAGCACAAGGCGCAGTTTATGCTACTTTAGCCACACTGGCGATGATGCTAATTTATATCGGTTCACGTTTTGAATGGCGTTTAGGCTTAGGCGGGATCGCCTCACTCGCCCACGATGTCGTGATTACCCTTGGCGTATTTTCAGCCCTACAAGTAGAAATGGATTTAACCTTCGTGGCTGCGATCCTGTCTGTAGTGGGATATTCCATCAATGATAGTATCGTTGTGTTTGACCGGGTTCGTGAAAATTTCCGAAAAATCAGACGATTGGATACGATTGATATTATCGATGTTTCCCTAACCCAAACCTTATCAAGAACAATCATGACTTCCGCAACAACCTTAATTGTGGTTATCGCCTTGTTCTTCTTCGGTGGTCCGTCTATTCATAACTTCTCTCTCGCATTACTCGTCGGGATTGGGTTCGGTACGTATTCCTCCATCTTTATCGCTATTGCCATTGCCTATGATGTTGGCTTGAGACGTGAACATATGATCCCTCCAAAAGTAGATAAAGAAGTGGATGATCTCCCTTAATCAATTAAAAGTGCGGTCAAAATTACCGCACTTTTTCTTTTTTCCAATATTATGTAATTAAAATTCGGACACACGCAGTGTGCCCCTACATTCTGTAAAATTTCTGTTTTTGTGCATTTGCGACATAATACCGCTTTTTTTCAACCCCAAAGGCAGTTTCTCCTGCCTTTTCTTCTTTCTAAAAGAATAATTACAAGAAAAATATTTTCCAAAGTATAAATTTCTTCTTTTTATATAAAAAATAAGCGGCGATATTCACCGCCGCTAACATACATCTGTCCGCTCAATATTAAGCAGGATAAACAGGAAGACGTTTACAAATTGCTAATACTTTTTCTTTGGTTGATTCAATGACTTGTTCTTCGTTTTCTTTGCCAAGTACATCTAAAATATCACACATCCAACCGGCTAAATCACGACAATCTTGCTCATTAAAGCCACGACGGGTTACCGATGGCGTACCCACACGAATACCGGAAGTCACAAATGGTTTTTGCGGATCATTTGGTACCGAGTTTTTATTCACGGTAATATTTGCTTTACCTAATGCCGCATCAGCCGCTTTACCGGTTAAGCCTTGTTTGATGAAACTAACCAAGAACAAATGATTTTCTGTGCCATTTGATACGACATCATAACCACGTTGTTTGAATACTTCGACCATCGCCTTCGCATTTTTCAATACGTTAGCTTGATACACTTTATATTCCGGTTCTAGCGCTTCTTTAAAACATACCGCTTTTGCCGCAATAATGTGAACTAATGGGCCACCCTGATTAGCCGGGAATACGGAAGATTGTAATTTTTTATAGATTTCTTCATCACAACAAGAAGAAAGAATTAAACCACCACGTGGACCACCTAAGGTTTTATGGGTGGTGGTGGTCACAACATGAGCGTGCGGTAACGGATTCGGATATAATCCCGCTGCAATTAAGCCTGCTACGTGTGCCATATCCACGAATAAATATGCGCCCACCTCATCGGCAATTTCACGCATTTTAGCCCAATCCACCACTTGGGAATAGGCAGAGAAACCGGCAACAATCATTTTGGGTTTCGCTTCTAACGCTTTTTGACGTACATCTTCGTAATCAATTAAACCGTCCGCGGTGATACCATAAAGCACCGAATTATAGATTTTACCGGAGAAGCTGACTTTTGCACCATGTGTTAAATGGCCACCATGTGCCAAGTCCATTCCGAGAATCGTATCGCCTGCGTTAATTAACGCCCCATACACCGCAGCATTCGCTTGTGATCCTGAGTGAGGTTGCACATTGACATAATCTGCACCAAATAATTCTTTTGCACGATCAATGGCAAGTTGTTCCACAATGTCTGCATACTCACAACCACCGTAGTAACGTTTACCCGGATAGCCTTCCGCATATTTATTGGTAAATTGACATCCCTGAGCCTCCATGACACGTGGGCTGGCATAGTTTTCAGAAGCGATTAATTCGATATGTTCTTCTTGGCGACGATTTTCATCTAAAATCGCTTGCCATAGTACCGGATCGTAATCAGCGATATTCATATTTTTAGTAAACATTGTGTTCTCCTGTTATGTGATTGCGATATATAGTGTAACCGCTTATTGATTTAAACTTAATTAAAATTTAGTACATATTTTTTCATCTAAGGAATGAAAAAGATTCATAGGAAAAGAGCGGTCATTTTTCCTTTATTTTTTCTGCTCACGCTGAACTGCACGATAGCCGATGTCACGGCGATAAAAACGCCCGTTCCATTGGATCTGTTCGGCAAGTTTCAAGGCTTTTTGTTGTGCTTCAAATACGCTATCGCCTAAGGCAGTGGCACATAATACACGGCCGCCATTAGTTAGCAATTTTCCTTCTTTCGCTTCTACACCCGCTAAGAAAACTTTTTCATTTTCCACCGCACTTTGTGGCAAACCGTGGATTTCATCGCCTTTGCGATAATCGCCTGGATAACCTTCTGCTGCTAATACAATGCCGAGCGAGGCTTTAGGATTCCATTGGGATTGAATTTCATCTAATTTACCTTCACAGGCCTTAAGGCAAAGTTCAACCAGATCAGATTCTAAACGTAACATAATCGGTTGGGTTTCCGGATCACCGAAACGGCAGTTAAATTCGATCACTTTCGGCTGACCGTTTGGCATAATCATCAAACCGGCATATAAAAAACCGGTGTAAACATTACCTTCCGCCTCCATCCCGTTTACCGTTGGATAGATCACTTCCTTCATTATGCGATCGTGAATTTCAGGTGTCACCACCGGGGCCGGTGAATAAGCCCCCATTCCCCCCGTATTCAATCCCGTATCATTCTCGCCTACACGTTTATGATCTTGACTAGTTGCCATCGGCTCGACATTTTTGCCATCTACCATCACAATAAAACTGGCTTCTTCGCCATCTAAAAACTCTTCTATCACCACACGGCTGCCTGCTTCACCAAAGGCGTTGCCTGATAGCATATCACGCACCGCATCTTCCGCTTCCTGCAAGTTCATCGCTACAATCACACCTTTTCCTGCCGCCAAGCCATCTGCTTTCACCACAATCGGCGCACCTTTTTCACGCAAATAGGCCAATGCTGGCTCGACTTCAGTGAAATTTTGATATTCCGCAGTAGGAATTTTGTGACGGGCTAAGAAATCTTTAGTAAAGGCTTTTGACCCCTCTAATTGTGCTGCGGCTTGGGTTGGTCCGAAAATTTTTAATCCTGCTGCACGGAACGCATCGACCACTCCAATAACAAGCGGCGCTTCAGGCCCAACAATGGTTAAGTCGATTTGATTATCTTGAGCAAATTTAACAAGTGCCGGAATATCGGTAACCGCAATATTCACGTTTTCGACATTCTGTTCCATTGCTGTTCCCGCATTACCAGGGGCAACAAACACTTTCTTAGCTAATGGGGATTGCGCTGCTTTCCAAGCAAGTGCGTGTTCACGACCGCCGTTTCCGATAATTAAAATATTCATAATGTGTCCTTGTGTATCCAACTTTCCGTGGATAAGCCTACCCACGGTTAAAAATAAGCATACCCCTTTGGGGTATTTGTGAAACCAACCCCATAGGGGTTGGACTATGCGTAACCGAGGGTGGACTTACCCTCGGCACAGGCTAACTCTTAATGTCTAAAGTGCCGCATTCCAGTTAATACCATCACCATTCCGTGTTCATCTGCCGCATCAATCACTTCTTGATCACGCATTGAACCACCCGGGTGAATCACACATTGAATCCCCACTTTCGCTGCAGCGTCAATGCCGTCGCGGAATGGGAAGAATGCATCGGATGCCATCACACAACCATCGACCTCCAAGCCTTCATCCTGTGCTTTGATTCCTGCAATTTTAGCGGAATACACTCGGCTCATTTGCCCTGCCCCAATACCAATGGTTTGGTTATTTTTCGCATAAACAATAGCGTTGGATTTCACAAACTTCGCCACCTTCCAGCAGAATAATAAATCTTTCAGTTCTTGTTCAGTCGGTTGGCGTTTACTGACGATTTTTAAATCGTCCAAACCGACCATGCCTAAATCCGCATCTTGCACTAACAAACCGCCATTCACTCGTTTAAAATCTAAACGTTGGGTGCGTGCTTGCCATTCACCACATTCAAGCAGACGAACATTTTTCTTGCGTTTCACGACTTCAAGCGCTTCCGCTGAAACTTTCGGTGCGATAATCACTTCCACAAATTGTCGTTCAACAATTTCTGCAGCGGTGTTTCCGTCTAATTCACGGTTAAAGGCAATAATTCCGCCAAAGGCAGAAGTTGGATCGGTTTGATAGGCACGGTTATAGGCTTCTAATATATCTTTTCCTAACGCCACACCGCAGGGATTGGCATGCTTCACAATCACACAAGCCGGTTCGTCAAATTCTTTCACACATTCAAGGGCTGCATCGGTATCAGCGATATTATTGTAAGAAAGGGCTTTGCCTTGTAATTGGTTGGCGGTGGCGACACTGGCTTCTGTTACATTGAGATCCACATAGAATGCGGCATTTTGGTGAGCATTTTCACCATATCGCATGGTTTGCTTACGCACGAAATTCAGGTTTAATGTGCGTGGGAATTGACCGCACTTCGCATCAACATCCTCTTCGGCAGCTACATGATAAGGCTTAACAAGCTGACCGAAATAATTGGCAATCATCGAATCATACTGTGCAGTATGTTCAAAGGCTTTGATAGCAAGATCAAAACGGGTTTCCAACGTTAGGCTGTTCTGATGTTGATCCATTTCCGATAGGATTGCATTGAAATCCTTATTATTCACAACAATGGCAACATCTTTGTGGTTTTTTGCCGCAGAACGCACCATCGTCGGACCGCCAATATCAATATTTTCTACCGCATCTTCCAGCGTGCAATCCGGCTTCGCAACGGTTTGTGCAAAGGGATATAAATTCACCACCACCATATCAATGCCTTCAATACCATGTTGTTGCATGATGGCGTCATCTGTTCCACGGCGACCTAAGATTCCGCCATGAACTTTCGGATGCAAGGTTTTCACACGACCATCCATCATCTCAGGAAACCCTGTGTAATCGGACACTTCTGTCACAGGCAAACCATTTTGTTCTAAAAGTTTTGCCGTGCCGCCGGTAGAAAGTAATTTTACGCCACGTTGCACAAGCCCTTGGGCAAATTCCACAATACCGGTTTTATCTGAAACACTTAATAAAGCCTGACGAATAGGACGATCTGTCATTACGTTTTCCTTTCATAAATAGGTTAAAAAAATAAGCCCGCAGATTATAACGCAAACGGTTGCGTAAATATAGAAAAGATTAAAGAAAATCCGTCGAAAGAAAGTGCGGTCAAAACAGAAAGTATTTTAGAGAAAAGCCCACATTACGTGGGCTAGTGAGGGAGATAAAAGATAAAGCTAAACCTTATTTTTTGTTAAATTTATTATCTAATGCCAATGCACCGCCACCGGCAAAAACAAAGTAGAAGAAAACAATGGAATAAAGTAATGCGAGTTCACCACCGTTTGCGAGTGGGAAAAATAATCCGCCTTTCGCCGCATGCATAAAGAAGTAAGCATACGCCATTTGACCCGATAAAATAAAGGCCGCCGGTCGGGTAAATAATCCTAGTAACACTAAGATACCGCCAACGATTTCGATGATTCCACCGACAATCATTAATGGATCGGCCACTGCGCCATTGCCCCCTGTCATCGAGATAGGAAATTCCCAGAATTTTGCGGTGCCATGCAAAATAAACATATAAGCGGCAACAATGCGTAATAACGCTAAAGCATAGGGACGAAATTTTTCAAGATTGTTCATAAAGTTTCCTTGTTTAAAGATAAATTGAAAAAACGTGCGGATCATAGCGATTAGCGTTTTATCAAACAAGTATAAAATTTGAAAAAGACCTTTTACTCTCGGTAAAAAATAACTTAATTTTCTATTTTATTTATCCAATTCAAAAAAACTTCAGCATCCATAAACCCGGTGATACGGCTACCTGAAATTTCATTGCCTGAACGGTCCAAAAATAAAATGGTGGGTAAACCTAATACCTGATAGCGATCCATTATGGCTTTATTTTCAGCGCTATTTTTTGTCATATCCACTTGCAGCACCAACATTTTTTCCAAGGCGTTCTGCACACTTTTATCACTGAAGGTATAACGTTCAAATTCTTTACAGGCCACGCACCAATCCGCATATAAATCCAATAAAGCAATGTTATGGGGATTTTTCGCTAACACCTCATCTAACTCTTGCAAATTTTGAATACGCTGAAATTTTATATGAGAAATTTCCGTATTTTTGACCGCACTTTGCTGACCTAATGGATGTTGCCACATAAGATTTTGCAAAGGCTGTACCGCCACCATGGCACAAACGAATGAAAACACCTTCACGCCATAACCCAGACCATTTTTCGGCATTTGCAAGGCAAACCAAACAAAGAATGTCGTCGCCAGCAACGCCCATAAAGATGGCTCCCAGATTTCAGGTAAAATGCGGGAAAGCAAAAATACCGGCAAGGCAAGCATGACAAAACCAAAAGATTGTTTGACCGTATTCATCCACTCCCCTGATTTCGGCAAAATTTTGTTACCGAATAAAGTGATGAGTATAAGCGGAATTCCCATACCCAATGCCAATAAATAGAGGGTGATCGCCCCGGTAACAAGATCACCGCTTTGTGCCACATAAAGCAATGCACCTGAGAGGGGGGCTGAAGTGCAAGGTGAAGCAACAAGACCGGCAATCATCCCCATTAAAAATACCCCACCAAACGCGCCTGAAGTTTGTTTTTGGCTCAATGCATTAAGCTTGGTTTGCAAGGAACTGGGTAATTGCAAGGTGAAGACACCAAACATGGATAGCGCAAGCAGCGTGAATAGCACGGAAAGCCCAATCATTACATAGGGGTGTTGCAAGGCAATTTGGAAAGGTAATCCGATTGCTGCCACAGCAAGCCCAAGCAAGGTATAAGTGAGCGCCATACCTTGCACATAAAGAAAACTAAGAGAAAAAGCACGTAGCATATTTGGGCGTTGTTGCTGACCGATAACGATAGAGGAAAGCAATGGCAACATAGGTAATACACAAGGTGTAAAAGCCAATCCCAAGCCAAGTAAGAAAAAGCCGAACACCGCATATTTACTTTGGAATAAACCCGCTGCTAAACGATCTTGTTCCGCCAAAAGTGCGGTTGAATTTTGTGGCATTCTTTCTTCCACAGAAGCAATGGGTAAATCCCCCACTTTCAAGGTTCTCACTTCCGGTGGATAGCAAAATCCTTCTGTACATCCCTGATAAGCAATCTCAATATTCTGATTGTCCCCAAAGGTTTCGCCGGAAACATAAGCCACTAAAGGCTTAGTAAAAACAGCGACTCTTCCAAAATAAGGATCGTCATGTATTTCAGCATTTTGGTTGAAATTCATTGAAAGCGGTTGAGGATCAGAGCCTACTTTTGCACTGATTTTATCTTGGTAAAGGTAATAGCCCTCTGCAATATCCCAACGAATGGAGAGTTGTTTTTTATCCGGTGAAATATGAGCCGAAAGAGGAAAAGCATTATCAACATTTAAAAAAGAAGATTTATTATCAAATAATCCTGCTTGGCTTGCAAACACAGTAAAGATCAAAGCAAACAAAAGAAAGTATTTTTTCATAGGTGAACACGTAAATTGTGAGGAGGAAAAATTCTAACATAAAGAAATTCTAAAAACTAAAAAAGCATGATTTAGATCATAAAAATAAAAATATCATAAAAATAACCGCACTTTCCCGTTGTTACAACAATGTTACAAAGCTAAAATAGGACATCACTCAAAATAAGTAAAGAGAGGACGAATATGGCGATACCACAGATTCTCATCGTTGAAGATGAAGTCGTTACTCGCAATACATTAAAAGGGATTTTTGAGGCAGAAGGTTATACCGTTCTTGAAGCACAAGATGGCGTGCAAATGCATGAAATCTTAAAAAATAGCAGAGTAAATTTAGTTGTGATGGACATTAATCTACCGGGTAAAAATGGTCTGTTATTAGCAAGAGAATTACGTGAATATGCTAACCTGCCTCTTATATTCTTAACCGGGCGAGATAATGAAGTAGATAAAATTTTAGGGTTGGAAATTGGTGCGGATGATTACCTTACGAAACCTTTTAATCCTCGAGAATTAACTATTCGTGCCCGCAATTTATTACATCGTGTGATGTTGCAACATGAAAAAGAGAATAGTAGTAGTGAACGTGAGTTTTATCGTTTCAACGGTTGGGCATTGGATTTAAACGGTCACAATCTTATTAACCCGGAAGGAGAAACATTTAAATTACCACGTAGTGAATTCCGTGCGATGTTACACTTCTGTGAAAATCCGGGTAAATTACAAACCCGTGAAGAACTGTTAAGAAAAATGACAGGACGTGAATTAAAGCCTCAAGATCGCACCGTGGATGTAACAATTCGCCGTATTCGCAAGCATTTTGAAGATCATCCCGACACCCCAGAAATCATCGCGACAATTCACGGTGAAGGCTATCGATTCTGTGGCGAGATTGAACAATAGTCAAAGTAAATTGGAAAGGGCTGAAAATTCAGCCTTTTCTTTTATGCGTTCGGCTTTGCGATCAAGAGGTATATTCGGTAAAATCAGCAAAAATTTAAAATGTAGTAAATTATGACAAAGAAAAAACTAAAACCGGGTTCAAATACCATCGCTCTAAACAAACGAGCCCGCCATGATTATTTTATTGAAGATGAAATTGAGGCTGGGCTTGAATTGCAAGGCTGGGAAGTCAAATCTATGCGTGCCGGCAAAGCAAATATTAGCGACAGCTACATTATTTTCAAAAATGGAGAAGCCTATTTATTTGGGGCCACTATCCAACCACTCAGTCTGGCTTCAACCCATATCGTATGTGATCCCACCCGAACCCGAAAACTCCTACTCAACAAGCGGGAATTAGAATCTCTTTTTGGTAAATCAAGTCGTGATGGCTTTACTATTGTTGCCCTTTCTCTCTATTGGAAAGGCGCTTGGGCGAAAATTAAAGTCGGATTGGCTAAAGGCAAAAAGCAACATGATAAACGGGACGATATTAAAGATCGCGAGTGGAAGCTAGCAAAAGAGCGAATTATGAAAAATGCCAACCGTGGATAATTTTTCCGTATAAAAAAACAAAGTGCGGTCGATTTTAACGATAAAATCAACCGCACTTTTGCCAGACAGATTAAGGTTTATAAATAAACTCTATACCTTCGTCATCTTCTTCTGTCCAATCATCATCCCAATCGTCGTCATCAAATTGATGTTCTGCCAACTGCTCTTGATGATAATCTTCCCATTTAAATTTTACTTCTTCCGGAGCAAGCGTCGGTTCTTCCATTTCTCGTGGGTGGGCTTCAATGAAATCCATAATATCGCGACATAACGAAGAAACATTTTTTCCTGCTGCCGCTGAAATTAAGTAATAATCTTCATCCCAACCTAAACGCTCGGCGATGTCTTTAGCGCGCTCATTCGCTTCTTCATCCGTCATCGTATCAATTTTATTGAACACTAACCAACGTGGTTTTTCAGCTAATTTTTCACTATACTGGAACAACTCCGATTCAATAATGGCAACATTATCCGCCGGATCGGAACTATCAATCGGGTTAATATCCACAAGGTGAATAAGCACTCGGCAACGTTCCAAATGTTTCAAGAAACGAATTCCTAATCCTGCACCTTCTGCCGCCCCCTCAATCAATCCCGGAATATCGGCGACCACGAAACTACGGGATTCATCCATTTTCACCACACCAAGGCTTGGCACTAACGTGGTAAACGGATAGTCTGCGACTTTAGGTTTCGCTGCGGATACAGCCCGAATAAAGGTTGATTTACCGGCGTTCGGCAATCCCAACATACCGACATCCGCAAGCAACATCAATTCCAACAATAAATCCCGCTTTTCACCCAGTGTTCCCATGGTTTTTTGGCGTGGCGCACGATTGACGGAAGATTTAAAACGCGTATTCCCAAGTCCATGATAACCACCTTTTGCCACCAACATTTTTTGACCATGTTTGGTTAAATCACCCAAGGTTTCTTTGGTATCGTTATCAATGGCACGAGTTCCTATGGGTACGGGCAAAATAATGTCTTTACCACGGCGACCGGTACAATCGGAACTCCGCCCGTTTTCACCCCGTTCTGCGGCAAAACGTTTGTTAAATCGATAGTCAATCAGTGTGTTTAGATTTTCATCAGCGATTAAATAAACATCACCACCATCACCACCATCGCCACCATCCGGTCCGCCTTTAGGGATAAACTTTTCACGGCGAAAACTTACACATCCATTTCCACCATCCCCTGCCTCCACTCGAATCAGGGATTCATCAATAAATTTCATTAAAATTCTCCAAAATTTAACCGCACTTTTTGACTACTTTGCCCTGTGCGATGGTAATAATTTGTGCCCAATTGCAGATAAAACTGCGCCGCATACTACAATAAACGCCCCAATATAGCTAATGCTATTTAATTCAGGTGCACTAAAATGTTCCGGGCTAAGGGTATGAACGATATGAGAAAAGAAAATAGTAAAAAGTGGAACTAATGTCACCACAACGCTGACTTTTGACACATCCCAACGATTCAATGCTTCTGCATAAGAGCCATAACCGATTAAGGTATTTAAACAACAATAAATAAAGCAAATCAGCGTAAAAGGGGTTAAAGCTTGCACCTGAGAAAACTCCATCATCGGCGTAAACACAAGCGCACACCCCAAATACATCATTAATAAAATTTGTTGCGAATTAAATTTACGCAACATTAACTTTTGTGCTATACCGTATGCCACCCATACTAACGCAGCACTCACACTTAATATTACACCCATTGAATATTGATTAAGCCCGGTAAAAGCCTCAAAACTATCATTGAAAAATAGCCCTAATCCGATCAATAAAAGCACGATCCCGATTTTTTGATGTAAACCGAGGGTTTCTTTGAAGATAAACACACCACAAATCAACATACCAAAAGAGGATAAATGGATAAAAATCTGTGCTATCGACGGTTCAATATAATTTAGGGAACGACTAAAGAGTAAAAAATTACCGGCGAGGCCAACTACACCAATAAGGGCAAGCCAAACATATCGCCCAACTTTTCTGAGCTCAGGTAATTGCTTTCTATAAGCAAGCAAAATAAAGAGAGCAATTGTCGCAACAACAAAACGATACCACACGATAGTTTGCGCATTCATTGCCGATAATACTTGTTTTAATGCAATGGGTAACGATCCCCATGCCATTGCAGTAATCAGTGCAAAGGTAAAGCCTAATAACGGTTGTTGTTTCATAGTTTGATCGCTTTGTTAATAATTAAAAAGACAAAAACGCCCTACAAAAATTTGCAGGGCGTTTCAATCGGATAAGTTTTAAATTATTCAGTAACAATACTTACATATTTACGGCTTTTTTCGCCTTTTACTTCAAATTTAACTTTACCGTCAGCTGTTGCAAATAGGGTGTGATCTCTACCCATTCCTACATTGCTACCAGCATGGAATTTAGTACCACGTTGACGAACGATAATGCTACCTGCTAATACAGACTCGCCACCGAAACGTTTAACACCAAGGCGTTTAGCTTCAGAATCGCGACCGTTACGAGTTGAACCACCAGCTTTTTTAGTTGCCATCTATTGATCTCCTCTGAAATTATGCTTGAATCCCAGTGATTTTCACTTCAGTGAACCACTGGCGATGACCTTGTTGTTTACGGCTGTGTTTACGACGACGGAATTTAACGATTTTAACTTTCTCGCCACGACCTTGTGCAACAACTTCAGCCACTACTTTAGCACCCGCTACTACCGGTGCACCAATTTTAACATCTTCACCATTAACGACCATCAACACTGAATCGAACTCAACTGTTGCGCCAGTTGCCAGTTCAAGTTTTTCTAAACGAACAACCTGACCTTCGCTCACACGGTGTTGTTTACCGCCACTTTGGAAAACTGCGTACATAAATACTCCGCTTAATTGTGTTTCTCTGCCTTTGGCAGCCCACACTTCAAAATTCATATAAATAGGTCGCAGATTCTATGAGAAAAACGATCTTATAGCAAGAATTTATTTACAATAAAGTAAAAAAATTCCCTTTTATAACGGATTAATTTTAGAAAAAATAAAAACTCAGGTAAAATGTACCGCACTTTCATTCATTTGAGAACAAACACAAAAGATGAAAAAACAAGATTTAATGGATATGCACGCTATTCAGCAACTCGCTGAACCAGATATGCAAAAAGTCAATCAGAATATTCTTGCTCAGCTTGATTCTGACGTTGCACTAATTAACCAACTCGGTTTTTACATAGTTCAAGCGGGAGGAAAAAGGATCCGCCCACTGATCTCCGTACTTGCTGCACGATCTTTAGGTTTCCAAGGGGAAAATGCCATTACTTGTGCCACTTTTGTGGAATTTATCCATACCGCTTCCCTATTGCACGATGATGTCGTTGATGAATCGGATATGCGCCGTGGTCGTGCCACGGCAAATGCCGAATTTGGAAATGCCGCAAGCGTATTAGTTGGTGACTTTATTTATACACGTGCATTCCAACTTGTTGCTCAATTAGAATCGCTAAAAATCCTTCGTATTATGGCAGATGCAACTAATGTTCTTGCCGAAGGTGAAGTACAACAATTAATGAACGTAAACGATCCGGAAACCAGCGAAGCCAATTATATGCGTGTGATCTACAGTAAAACAGCACGCTTATTTGAAGTCGCAGGACAATCTGCCGCAATTGTTGCAAACGCAACAGAAATCCAAGAAAAAGCCTTACAAGATTATGGTCGCTACCTTGGTACGGCATTTCAGCTTGTTGATGACGTACTGGATTACAGTGCCAACGCCCAAGATTTAGGTAAAAATATAGGTGATGATTTGATGGAAGGAAAACCTACTCTTCCTTTACTTCACGCAATGCGCCACGGCAATGACGAACAAGCAGCATTGATTCGTGAAGCAATCAAACAGGGCGGCAAGCTTGAAATCATTGATGAAATACTGGCAATCATGGCGGAACACAAATCACTGGATTATGCAATGGAGCGAGCAAAACAAGAAGCTCAAAAGGCGGTTGATGCGATTTCAATTTTACCGGAAAGCGAATACAAACAGGCATTAATATCCTTAGCCTATTTATCCGTAGATAGAACTTACTAACGATTGAAATATTTTATCCTCTTTTAAGCATTTACTTTATGAATAACCTTAAAACACAAAATACAACTAACTTTCAACCGAAAACAACGAAAAAGAAGGCTTGCAAAGATCCTAATGCACCCTTTATTCGTGAAAAACTAGAACTGCCGGAGGGACACAATAAGCTCCTTCTTCACTCCTGCTGTGCGCCTTGTTCTGGTGAAGTCATGGAAGCCATTCTTGCTTCAGGTATTGAATTTACTATTTATTTCTACAATCCTAATATTCATCCACTCAAAGAATACTTGATCCGTAAAGAAGAAAATATTCGTTTTGCCAAAAAATTTGGCATTCCATTTATTGATGCGGATTATGATCGGCAAAATTGGTTTGACCGAGCCAAAGGAATGGAATGGGAGCCGGAGCGTGGCATTCGCTGTACGATGTGCTTTGATATGCGCTTTGAAAAAGCGGCCGAATACGCACACGAACATGGTTTCCCGGTTTTTACCAGCTGTCTTGGTATTTCCCGTTGGAAAGATATGAACCAAATTAACGGATGTGGTCATCGTGCTGCTGAAAAATACGATGATGTGATTTACTGGGACTACAACTGGCGCAAAGAAGGCGGTTCACAACGAATGATCGAAATCAGTAAACGTGAACGTTTCTATCAACAAGAATATTGCGGCTGTGTTTATTCCTTACGCGATAGCAATAAATGGCGTGAAGAAACTGGACGTCAAAAAATTGAAATAGGAAAGCTGTATTATTCTCCGGATTAAAACACGAGAAAAACTAACCGCACTTTCCTTTAAAAAATAGCGGTTAGTCTATCAATAGTTTTTATTGAAAATAATGAAGGAAAAAATGGAAGAAAACCAATTAGAAAAATTACCGGCATTTGTCATTAACATACTTAAATATGTATTAAGTACAGCGCTTATTGCACTTTCTATCGTTTTGATTATTGCCTTGGCAAAAATCACCTATTCTCTTGCTTTAATGGTGATAAATCCTTCCACTGTTGTGCCTTATGCATTAGCAGAACAGGCTGTTATGTTTTTCTTGTACTTCGGTTTTATCGGCTTAATTGTCCAATATTTTAAAAGCGGCTACCATTTTCCGCTGCGGTATTTCATTTATGCCGGTATAACGGCGATGATCCGATTAATTATCGTGAGTCATGAAAATGCGGTGGATACCCTTTTATTTGCCGGTGCAATTTTAATTATGGTGATCGCACTCTGTTTAGTGCTGTACTCCAATAAATTAAAAAATTTCTAGCAATGAAAATGCACATTAACAACGTGCATTTTTAGTTTAAGAAGATGGTTAATACAAAAAAAGCAAGGTGATTTACCTTGCTTTATTGATTTGGTGGAGATAATCGGGATCGAACCGACGACCTCTTGAATGCCATTCAAGCGCTCTCCCAACTGAGCTATATCCCCAAAAGATGGCGGTATCTTAAATTTTACCGCTATCGCTGTCAACATGAAATTATCTCGAAAAAATCAGACGATTAAATATTAAGCATTTTGAGATTGAATAAAATCAATCGCACGTTGAATTCGAGCAAGTACCCGTTCACGCCCGATTCCCACTAAAGTAACATCCATTGAAGGTGATTGTCCGGAACCTGTCACGGCTACACGTAACGGCATTCCTACTTTCCCCATCCCTACTTCAAGCTCCGCAGCGGTTTGTTCAATCGCTTCATGGGTAGAATGTAAATCCCAAGTAGAAAGTGCGGTCAATTTCTCTTTTACTTTTTCAAGGGCATCAACGGCACCAGCTTTGAAATGTTTTTTCACTGCCGCTTCATCAAAAGTCTCAAACTCTTCAAAGAAATAACGGCTGGCAAGTGCCATTTCTCGTAGCGTTTTACAACGATCAGCTAACATTTTGACAATTTCCGCTAAAGCAGGCCCATTGGTCGTATCGATGCCGAGATCCCGATATTGCCATTCGAGATGTTTTGCGACATATTCCGCTGGTAATTCACGAATATAATGATGGTTTAACCACAAAAGTTTATCTGTGTTGAATGCACTGGCTGATTTACTCACATGATCCAATTCAAAATATTTGATCATTTCCTCACGGCTAAAAATCTCTTGATCGCCATGTCCCCAGCCTAAACGCACAAGATAATTGACTAATGCTTCCGGTAAATACCCTTCATCACGATATTGCATCACACTGACTGCACCGTGGCGTTTAGAAAGTTTTTGACCGTCATCACCATTGATCATAGAAACGTGGGCATATACCGGAATCGGTGCGCCAAGGGCTTTTAAGATGTTAATTTGACGCGGCGTGTTGTTAATATGATCTTCACCACGCACGACGTGAGTGATGCCCATATCCCAATCATCCACCACCACACAAAAATTGTAGGTCGGCGAACCATCAGTTCGGCGAATAATTAAGTCGTCTAATTCGTTATTGCTGATTTCAATGCGACCACGCACCGCATCATCAAATATAACCGAGCCTTCCGTTGGATTTTTAAAGCGTACAACATGGGGTTCATCAGGTGAATGACTGTGATCATGTAAACAATGACGATCATAACGTGGTTTTTCTTTATTTTGTTCTTGGTTATGACGCAACGCTTCTAGACGTTCTTTAGAGCAATAGCAGCGATAAGCCAAGCCTTGTTCAAGCATTTCATCAATCACTTGATTATAACGATCAAAACGTTTGGTTTGATAATAAGGACCGTGTTCCCAGGCAAGATTAAGCCATTCCATACCTTCCAAAATAGCTGCTGTTGCTTCCGGTGTCGAACGTTCTAAATCCGTATCTTCAATGCGTAATACAAATTCACCTTGGTTATGTTTTGCAAATAACCAAGAATAAAGTGCCGTGCGTGCGCCCCCCACATGTAAATAACCCGTAGGACTTGGGGCAAAACGTGTGCGTACTTTTATATTTGGATCTAAATCAAAAAGAGCATCTAATTTCATTTTTATAACCCTATATTCAACAAAAAATTGTCTGTTATTCTACTACGACTGGGCTAACTTCTAAATAAAAAAGCTATTTTTATGTTTATTTTTACAACAATTAACTTAAATTTTATAAAAAATGATTGACTGAAAATGCATTATCCCTATAATGCCAATCCACAACATTAAGGGCGATTAGCTCAGTTGGGAGAGCACCTCCCTTACAAGGAGGGGGTCACTGGTTCGAGACCGGTATCGCCCACCACTTTTTCAAAGTATCTTAATGTTGTAGAGTTTGACCAGGCGGGCGATTAGCTCAGTTGGGAGAGCACCTCCCTTACAAGGAGGGGGTCACTGGTTCGAGACCGGTATCGCCCACCACTTAATTCGATTTAAGTATCTTTTCCGCTCAAACTTCCCTTTTATTTAAACGCTGTCTTAAGTGGGCGATTAGCTCAGTTGGGAGAGCACCTCCCTTACAAGGAGGGGGTCACTGGTTCGAGACCGGTATCGCCCACCACTTAATCAAGTGTTTAAATAAACCGAAATATAAGACATAAGTCTTAATATCGTCGGGCGATTAGCTCAGTTGGGAGAGCACCTCCCTTACAAGGAGGGGGTCACTGGTTCGAGACCGGTATCGCCCACCAATCTAAATTTTTCTAATTGATTCACTTTCTGATTTTACTCTTCCCAATAACGTGATAAAGTGCACACTCCTTAGCTTTACTCTCAATAATTATGAAGGTTAAATATCAAACATTAATTCTTATAACGGGTAGCCTACTACGCATTTTAGGCAATGCGGTCAAAATACTAAGTTATCCCTTTCATTTTATTTTCCCCAAAAAACGCTTTACTATTCCAGAAGTTAATTCGGCGAAGCGTCTTTCTAAAAAACAATTAAAAATTAACCGCACTATTTGGCAAACTAACTATAGTAATAAAGTTACACTGCCAATTTACTGCAATTATCTTCTAAATCGTCTCCTTTCACGCAGCTTTAATTATCGCTATGTGAGTACAGAAGCCCGAGAAGAATACATCAAAAAACATGCAGATGAGCGTACATATCAGGCTTATATTCAGCTCAATGATGGAGCGGCACAAGCTGATTTCTGGCGTTTATTCGTGCTTTATAATGAAGGCGGAATCTATATGGATATTGATGGGCTTCTCCTTTGGAGTTTAGATTCTATTTTAGAAGAACAAAATAGCGAAGTGCTCATTACACGTCGGGGCAAATACACAAATTTCTTTATGGCAAGTGAAAAAGGTAATCCATTTTTACGGGAAACACTGGATATTATCATTGATAACATTGAGCAGCGCCGGGTAGAACACGGTGTATTCACCCTAACAGGGCCAAATACTCTCAATCTAGCCTTAGAAGGAAAGAAAGTGACTCACCGTAGAGACAAATTCACCTGCGCACAGGGCATCTTCGCTAATGAATATTTTCAATATATGGATAAGAAAAAAGGAAAATGGATTCATGCAAAAAGTGAAGACTTACTAAAATAAATAAAAAAGTGCGGTAAAAAATCCCTTAATTTTTTCACCGCACTTTTCTATTTTTATACATGGTTAAATCGGATCTAAGCCCAATACTTTCCGTCCGTTAATACTTGCAATATCGACCATCGCATCCAAATGCGGGAAACGACACCCCGCAGCAAGTAAGCTCAGCTCTTGCCATAAATCCCCCTCACAAAGCGGCACCATATAGTCACAGATATTATCGGTTCCCAAAGCCACGGTAATCCCCTCCGGAATCATCTCATCTGCAGGTGTCAAAGCGTTGTGAAACGGCATCAAATCCTCTTTACGATTACTATCAATCCACGCCATCGGGCAGGCGATCATCATCATTTTTGCCTTACGCATTTTTTCGTAAAGTTTATAGCGATATTCTTTTGAATGAGAGCCGATTGAAATGCCGTGAATCCCTACGACACGCCCTTCCATACCATGTTCAATGGTTTTATCACAAAGCTGTTCAGTTTCTTTTTCACTTGGATTATTAAATTGATCCACATGCACATGACACATAATACCGAGAGACTTGGCTTTATCGAGTAAAATATCCATTGCTTCAAGACCACGACCATAGTCCAATTCATCACGATAAGGCAAACCACCGATCATATCTACCATTTCTGAGCCGATATCAAACCATTTCCGTGCTGTCGGTTCAATCACCCCTTTTAAGGTTTGATTCGCAAATTTAAGAATAATATCGTGTTTATACACCTCACGGGCTTTATGGGCGGCAATGATTGCTCTATCTTCACAAATTGGGTCAATATCAACAAAGGTACCAAATGCCGTCACCCCTTGAGAAATCATTAATTCAATAGATTGACAAAAACGTGCATAATAGTCATCCACACTGGAAGTCCGTTTTACCTCATCCACCAAATCCCATTTTTGCTGTAAATTACTGGTGTGATAAATCCCGATTTTCTCCGGCGTCATCGTAAAAGCACGATCGGCATGAGCATGGGCATTCACCCAACCACCCTTTTTGATAATTTCATCACGGATATAAGTTTTAAAACTACGAACATGGCTTTTCATACAAACTCCATAAAAAGAATGAGGATAAAAAGACGAGAAGCGTATTAATTGAAAGGCACGACAAACGTGGCGAGAAGCATTGTAATAATGTTATGAAAAACTCACGGATTTTCATTAATAACATCTTTTCAGTCTTAAACTGGGGCGAGAGTATAAAGGGTTGAACTTCAAAAAGCTATTCATTTTTATCATAAAATAAGGGGAAAATATTGTTCTACATTTTATTTATCAAAAAACGAATTTTCCCGTTTAAATATTTCCAGGAACAAACCTAAAGGCGGACGTTCGGAAGACTGTTCTTGATAAGTGCGGTCAAATTTTTTGTAGTTTCCTTTGCGATCTATATGGTATTGCGTGCCATCAGGTTGAATCAATACATTCCAACGATAATTAGAAACAAGCACCCAATCATCACCGTTTCGCTCAAACAAATTATGTCCTTGTGAATAATCTTTGGCAGGATTTTGAACGTTAAACACATTTTTCATCAATGCAGGCAGTAAATCCGTATGACTTGTCAATCCTCTTTCAACACCTGCCGGTAAGGATTTCCAAAAAACGAATAATGGAACTTGAATCTGATCACGCCCAAAATAATTTACCTGATCTTTTTCATTCAATGTATTGAAAGTTAAACCATGTTGTGCGGTCACAATTATCATTGTATTTTCTACCGTAACATTCGCTAATACTTGCTCAATCAGTTTATCCATGCGCATTAAATTCTGCTCATATTCAGCGACATTATTAATTTTCAAATCAAGATCGAGATAAGCAAACCACGGGTTATCCGATTTTTTTGTAGCGATAAATTCATTGAAATTTTTGACCGCACTTTCGTTACCCAATTTGATTTTTGGTAATTTCATACCGCGAAACAGCGCTTGGCGAAACAAACTATCTTTAAAATTTGTTGTCGAGAATAGGCCGAATTGATATTTTTCCGCTTGCAATTTTTCAATGAACACCGAAGGGGTATGATTGCTTAAAATACTATCCGTATAGTTTGCATTTAAACCATAAAACAGCCCCACTAAGCCGGTATTTTTCGAATTACCGCTACTATAATGATTCGTGAATTGTGTAGAATTCATCGCAAATTCCGCTAATTTCGGCATTTTTTCGATGGAAACTGCATCATAACGCAATCCCGAAACCGTAATAAGCAAAATATTCGGTTTCTGTTCCATTGGGCTGAAAACCAGAGGATTTTTAGGATAACTAATTTTTAATGCATCCAATCGCCCTTCCTGTTCCAATGTTTGCGTATATTGTTCCCCGTCCAATAACCCGTGTTTTTCTAAAAAGGAACGTGCCGTCATTGGATAAGAAAGGGGGAAATTAGCGCGTTGCATCGTGATTGGGCGATACAAATAGGCATCCGCCCAAGCATAGATGAGATGAGTTGCGACAAAAGCCGAGGTGAAAAAAATCCCCACAGCCTTCAACCAATTTTGACGTTCTAGACTACGAAGTTTTTCCCAACTCCAACGGGAAAATAACATTTGTACCAAGAGAATAATCGGCATTGGGGCAAAAAATATTTGCCAATCACGGGACATCTCGCCATTTTCCGGATTCACCAACAAATTCCATACCACTGAAGATAAATGTAAATTAAATCGATGAAATACTTCCGAATCAAACAGCAACAATGTAATACAAATAGTGGATAGAATTACCGTTAAACCACGAAAAGTGCGGTGATTTTTGACAATAAAACTTAACGGGAAAATAACCAATAAATAGATGGCAAAAACACTAAAGCTAAAATGCCCGAGCAAACTGACGAAAAAATAAAGTTTTCCGCCAAGTGTATCCGGCCAATCAATAAGAAAAGCATAACGTGCGCCGATCAATATGGCGATAATGATATTAAAAAAGGCAAACCAATGTCCCCACGAGATTTTTCTTGAGGTCTCGTCACGGTACTGTTTTCCACTAAACATGCCTTTTTTAAATCGAATCATACTAAAGCGTTTTTACTGCATTAATTAAAGAATTGGAAAAGGCTTGAGCTAAAGCTTCCCGCTGCGTTTTAGGCACACTGGTGGTAAGTAAATTGCTTGCCATATTACCAAGTGCAATCAGGGATAAATCCACCGGAGCTTTGTGTTTTTCGAGTACAGCAATCATATCATTTATGATTGCGCTTAGCTGTGCATCAGAATATTTAGAATGTTGCGCCATTTTATTAAAAATAAAAGAAAGAGGTTGCCCTATGATACCCGATTATTTTGCAGATCATAAATAATTTCTTTTTTCTTGCGGAAATGCAGGAAAAGTGCGGTTATAATTTGCCACGTTTTTGAAAGAAGGAAAATAAAATGAGCATTACTGTAAATCAAATCGTGCTACATCAACTTATCAAGCAAACAGACGGTGAAAGCACAAAAATGGAAAGCATTCTTCGAGAAGAGCTTCTACCAATTACGCCCGAAGTAGAACAGATGATGTTACAGTTGCACCAAGGCTATCAAAACAAGGCCAAAGCCTTTGGTATCTTCCAGGATAATTCAGTATTCGCCCAACATTTGAATCGTTTATTGGAACAAGAAATCGAATTTTTGGGCTTTAGTCAGTATGCCACCAAACTCCTTGCCGATGAATTAAGCAAATATAATTTTGCCGATAGCGGTACGCTTATTTTATGCCAATATAACTTTTTAGCGACGGATTATTTATTTATCGCATTGCTCGATAATCGACACAGTATGTTGGTCGATGAGCATTTAGATATTCGCCGCACAGAATATCTTGATATTACGCAATTTGATATTGCGGCAAGAGTAAATCTGACAGATTTACAAATTAACGCTAATTCCAATCGTTATTTAACGTTCATTAAAGGGCGAGTTGGACGAAAAATTAGTGACTTTTTTATGGATTTCTTAGGGGCAGAGGAAGGGTTAAACCCACAAGTACAAAATCAATGCTTATTACAAGCAGTCAGTGATTATTGCGATCAAGGCGAGCTCAATAAAGAACAAACCCAAGCGATAAAAAAACAGGTTTTTGACTATTGTAAAGGGCAACTTGCCACAGGAGCGGAAATTGAATTAGCGGAACTTTCCGCCAATATCCCGACTCTAAGCGAGCAACCTTTTGTTTCCTTTGTAGAAAATCAAGATTATGGGTTGGAAGAAAGTATTCCTCCGGTGCGTTCCACGTTAAAGACACTGACAAAATTCTCCGGTTCGGGTAAGGGAATCACATTAAGTTTTGATGCGGATTTACTCAACACGCGTGTCCATTGGGATTCCATGACAGATGAACTTACAATCAAAGGATTACCGCCAAACTTGAAAGATCAACTGCAAAAAGCCTTAAAATCAAAGAATTAGTTTGGCAAGCGAATTAACTTTGGGTATTATTTGAAAAAATTGTAAATACAGGTAAAGAAAATGCAATTCAAAACTCTTTTTGGTGCAACGGTATTGGCTCTTAGCCTTTCTGCTTGTTCTACCGTTGAGAAAATCGTTTATCGTATTGATGTGCCACAAGGTAACTATCTAGAAGCCGCAAGCGTCGCACAAGTTAAACAGGGAATGACCGTTCAACAAGTACAATATTTACTCGGCACGCCCGTATTAATTGATCCTTATAGTAACTTAACTTGGTATTATGTATTTTTGCAGCAACGCGCCTACCAATCTCCGGAACAACATACTTTTACCGTAAAATTTGATCAACGTGGCATTGTGACTGAAACTCATTTAGACAAACCATTGCCGGAAGTTACATCACAAAACGAAAACAACACAATTATTGAACGTAGCGCTGACACTAATAAAAAATCTTGGTGGAAATTCTGGTAATTTCCTGTTGTTTTACTAAACAATAAGTCATACCCAAAGGTTTAATAATGTCAAAGATTTTACTAGTTGATGATGATACAGAATTAACTGATTTACTTGCGGAAGTCCTCTCTTTATCGGGCTTTGATATTGATGTTGCAAATAATGGGCAAGAAGCGTTAGATAAACTCGATCAGGATTACTCATTAATCCTGCTGGATGTCATGATGCCCATATTAAATGGTATTGAAACCCTTAAACGTATCCGCCAACAATCTAATGTCCCTGTGATGATGCTGACCTCTCGTGGTGAAGAAATCGATCGAGTATTAGGATTAGAACTGGGCGCCGATGACTATTTACCAAAACCGTTTAACGATCGTGAATTAATTGCCCGTATTAAAGCAATTTTACGTAGGATCGCTATCTCCGAAGATTTGGAAAAGACAAAAACCAAACAGGAAGAAGATGGTTGGATTTATTTTTGTGAATTAAAACTCCATCCGGGTCATCAACAAGCATTCTATAAAACACAAGATCTTCTTCTGACGGCATCAGAATTTGCGTTGCTCGAAGCACTAATTCATTCCCAAGGTAAACTCATTACTCGGGAAGAATTAAGTATGAACGTACTAGGAAAACCACTGACACCGTTTGATCGTTCAATTGATATGCATATGTCAAACCTACGCAAAAAATTACCGCCTAGAGAAGATGGATTACCATGGTTCAGAACTTTGCGTGGACGTGGTTACCTTTTAATTAGCAAATAATCCTTATGCTGCCTCAAAAAAAGTTTAGCCTGAATTATTTAACTATTCGTACTTTTACAGTTTTTTGGCTTGCGTTTTTTGTCATGATGACATTATTGGCCTTATTACCTTATTTAGATAACCGGTTTTACTCAAATCTTCGGGAATATGAAATCGCTACTTACCAAAAAAAATTGGTAGAGTCTATTCGTAATCACAAAATTAAATCACTTCTTTCAGAAGTCCCCTTACTTCCTATTGATCGATTTGATGAAACCCGACCGGTTATTTACGATCCTAGCCGCAAAGAATTTTTTGGTGCATTTAATGAAGAAAAAATCTTTATAGAACGTTTTTTCGAAACGGCAAATGATTTCTCTCATCCTATGCGAAAAAGCTTTGCAAATATTCGGATTTCCGGCCCTTTTCAAGTATATGTTGATAATCTGGATAAGCCCTTTTCAGTTTTTTTTATCTCACGTGCCAATCCTTCTCAGGAAATACTCAGGTACATGATAGATAACCCATTAATATTACTCATATTGACTCTATTAATTACTACACCATTACTTTGGTGGTTTACTCATACTATCGTAAAACCTATTTCCCGCTTGCAAAAAGCAGCAAATAGTGTCGCACTAGGCAATTTTAAAATTGATCCTCAATTAGCTCAAAATGGTCCACTGGAATTACGCCAGGTAGGACAAAGTTTTAACCGAATGGCAACCGCAATTAATGGCTTAATTTCAAATCAACAAAATTTATTATCTTCCATTTCTCATGAAATGAAGACGCCACTTACCCGCCTTCAACTTGCGGTAGCTCTACTTCGTCATCAAACCGGTAGCAACAATGCAGTACAACGGATCGAGAAAGAAATTACACGTATGGATAAAATGATTAACGAGCTACTGCTTCTCTCTCGACAGCAAATGAGTACACAAACGAAAAGATCTATCTTTCCAGCCAAGCAAATTTGGCTTGATGTTGTACAAGATGCAATGTTTGAGGCCAAGCAACGCAATATTGAATTTGAACAAAACTTTCAATTATCAAATTCCGATATATTTTTGAACGGAAATTCAGAGTTATTACAAAGTGCAGTAGAAAATATCGTTAGAAATGCACTGAAATACACCACGAGTAAGATCAAGCTCAGTATTTTTGTCCAAGAGGAAACCCTTAAAATCCGAATTGATGACAACGGATCGGGAGTACCCCCTGATGAGTTTGAAAAAATCTTCCAACCGTTTTATCGTGTTGATGAGACCCGTACCCGTTCGACAGGCGGTACTGGATTAGGTTTAACTATTGTTTTAAATATTATTAAAGAACATCAAGGTAAAGTATGGGCTGAAGAAAGTGAGCTTGGAGGACTGGCCGTGACTATTGAGTTGCCGCTTTGGTTGAATAAGTAATAGTAAAAATAAGGCGGATAATTCCGCCTTATTTTATTGTTTAATTTTCAATCGTTTTAATCTTAATGCATTCGTTAATACGGAAATAGAACTTAATGCCATTGCTGCGCCTGCAATGACAGGATTTAAATAACCCAATGCGGCAAGGGGTATTCCAAGCACATTATAAATCAACGCAAAAAAGAGATTTTGTTTGATATTTTTTAATGTGGCTTGTGCGATAAAAATCCCATCGGTAAGTTGCTTTATCGATTGCCGCATTAGGGTTGCCGAAGCCGCTTGCGCTGCGACATCGGAACCCGATTTCATCGCAAAACTCACATTTGCCATCACTAATGCCGCCGCATCATTAATACCATCCCCTACCATAGCAACAACCCGCCCTTCCTGCTGTAAGGCTTGAATTCTCGCTGCTTTATCACGAGGATTAAGTTTACCGAACGCTGTCGTAATATTGAGCTGCCTTGCGATATAATCCACAACAGATTGGCGATCACCACTCATAATAATCACATCAATATTATTTTGTTGTAAGCGTTTAATTGTCCCTTTACTTTCTTCGCGTAATGTGTCGGTTAAAGCAAATGCACCGACAATTTCGTTATTAATGGAAACGGCCACAATACTTGCGATATCCCATATACCATTAAGTTGGCTTGGTAGTTGAAAACCACAAAACTCCGGTGTACCCACCTTAACAAAACCGATGCCTTCAACTTCCGCTGAAACGCCTGCGCCTACTTCTGTTTTCACAGAAAGTGCGGTCGGTATTGTGGAGGTTTTTTCCAACGCAAAACGCACAATTGCTTGCGCAATAGGATGTGTAGCGTATTGCTCCACCGCAGCAGTAACTCGATACAAATCTTCTTCTGAAATGACCGCACTTTCTGGTTGCCAGACAGCAGCAATAGTAAGCTCCCCCGTCGTTAATGTGCCCGTTTTATCTAACACGACGGTATTTACATGAGCAGTTTCTTCCATTGCGACTGCATCTTTGAACCAAATGCCACTATTCACCGCTTTTCCCATTCCCGCCATAATGGCAGCCGGTGTGGCAAGTCCTAACGCACAAGGACAAGCGATCACTAACACAGCAACCGAATGAATAATTGCCGTACTAATATTTGCCGTAATCCACCAGGTTAATCCAAAGGTTACCGCCGCAATAATGAGAACCGCAGGAACAAAAACACCGGCAACTCTATCTGCAAAACGGGCAATTGGAGCTTTCGTACCTTGCGCATCAGAAAGCGCTTTCATCATATCCCCAAGCAAAGTTTGCGATCCTAGCTGATTGGCACAGTAAGTTAAACTACCTTCAACCACCATCGCTCCCGCCAATACTGGGCTTTGAACCTGCTTCATTTCAGGCATGGATTCACCGGTTAGATGGCTTTCATCACACCAGCCCGATCCTTCTTCAACAATACCATCTGCCGCAATACGCTCCCCATGATTAGTACGCAAGAGATCTCCTATTTTCACCTGATCAAGCGGAATCGTTTGCCAGGTTTCATCACGAAAAACACTCACTTTTTTCGGGGTAAGTTGTAATAGCAACTCAAGGCTGTTTAAGCTATGTTTTTTGGTTCTCTCTTCTAAAAACTTGCCAAGAGTCACAAAGCCAATCACCATAACAGAGGCTTCAAAATAAATATGATGCAACGCATCATGACCTTGTGCACTGTGATAGAACAACATATAAGTGGAATACAAATAAATGGTTAGTGTGCCACTGCTAATAAGTACATCCATATTTGCCAATCCACCACGAATACTACCAATCGCACCTCGATAAAACGGGATAGCGAGACCAAATTGTACAACGGTTGCCAACACAAATTGCCACATCGGGGGCAGCATTAAACGATGATTGCCAATTAACATTCCAATCATCCCAATCAAAAAAGGAATGTTAATTAACAATAATAGCCAAAGCTGCCAATGAATTTTTCTATCCTCTGGTAAAACGGGTTGCCGATCGTTTTTTAAAATTCCTTTAAATCCCGTTTTTTGAAGAATATTAAGAATATCTTCTGCAGTTGCTTGCGTCGAATCAAAAACCACTTGCGCCTCTTCCACCGCAAAATTCACATTTGCTTGTTCCACAAAAGGCTTTTTGTTCAACACCTTTTCAATTCTGCTCGCACAAGATTGACAAGTCATACCTTCAATTTGGATAGCAATCTTTCTATTCTGTTGCGTCAAATCCCGCCTCCTCAATAGCTTCAATTAATTGTTCGACAGAAACTTTGTTTTCATCAAATTGAATATCAGTGTCCCCCTCAAGAGCGATATTGACTTGCTCCACGCCATCCAATGCTTCCAACACGCGCGTTACACTTTTTACACAGCCCACACAATGCATTCCAGTTACGGTTAAGTGAATATTTTTCATTTATTTTTTCCTTATTTTGTATTGAATAAAAGATTAATGCCGGCTACTATAAACCTTAACTTAAGGTAAAGGTCAAGGTATTTTCTATGAATATTAGTGAAGCAGCAAAATTAAGCGGTCTCACTGCTAAACAAATTCGAGATTATGAAAAATTAGGTTTAATTAAACCGGCACAACGAAACTTCTCCGGCTACCGCCATTATGAAAAAAAAGATATTGAGCGATTATATTTTATTCGACATTCGCGAGATGTAGGTTTTTCTTTACAACAGATAGGACAATTACTCGCTCTGCAAGATAACCCTACCCGCTGTAGTAGTGAAGTAAAAACACTAACAGCAAAACATATCGCAACATTAAAACAACAGATTAAGCAATTAGAAGAAATGGTAGGAGAATTACAAGGTTGGTATGATGCATGTCAAGGCAATGATTGCCCCGAATGCTCAATTTTAGACGGACTAAAAGAAGAAAACTAATAATCCCAACTTTCCGGATCTATGCCTAATTGGAGCATGATTTCTTTTGCTTCTTCCGGAATTTCGTCATTACGATCTTTTATTAAATCAGCATCTGTAGGCAAAGGTTGACCGGTAAACGCATGGAGAAAAGCTTCACAAAGCAACTCGCTATTGGTTGCGTGACGTAAACTTTTTAATTGGCGACGGGTGCGTTCATTAGTTAAAATTTCCAATACCTTAATAGGAATTGATACCGTAATTTTTTTAACCTGTTCACTTTTTTTTCCGTGTTCCGCATAGGGACTGATATATTTGCCATTCCAATCTGCCATAAGTACCTTGCAATCAATAAAAAAATTAAAACTAAATTATCTGTGGTTATTCTAATGAAAAAATAACCAAATAACAATCTAGACGGCTAAATGATAAGTTTTTAGTTTCATCATAGCCATACATCTTGCTATGACTTTAGTTTTATCAATATTATATAGATATAAGTTTCCTCTCTAAAAATGATAAGCCAATTGAATAAAATTTTTAATTTAATATGTTATAAATCAGTCTCTTAAATGTTGTTTTTATATTAAATAACTCTCTTGCTATAATAATTTTAAATGATTTTACTTTCTTTTGTTTTTCAAAGATTGTTGATTCAATCTCATAATCAGCTTCTAAACAAAACGGAAGAATAGCATAAGGAGGAACTTTATTTTCAAAGAATCGATCCATAGTTACATCTACAGTTAAATACCATTCTTTGCTTTGTGCTAAAAATTTTTTTGCTGCTTTTGGAGTTAAATAATACCCTGTTGCACCAATAAAGCCTTTGCTAAATTTTTGAACTGAGAAATCTCCAAAATCTACTACTAATTTTCTTTTATTTTTTAATCTATCGGGTTGCAACCAAAAAAATTCAAAGGTGTTTTTATCACTATTAATAAAAGCAAGAATATCTAAAAAATTCTCTTTAAATTTAGCATCATCTTCCAAAATTATAATCGGTTGATTAAGTTCTACACACTTTTCCCACATTGAGTAATGGCTAGCATAACAGCCTAGTTGGCTCAAAGTTAACGGGTAGCCTTTTACATTTAACCGTTTTTTATTATTGTAACGTTTAAATAATGGGTGATTGGGATTTTCTTTTCCATTGATTCCTTTAAAGAAGTGGATTTCTTGTGTTGAATCATGATCAAATAAACTATCAAACTGTGCTTGCATATAGGCTTTTCGATCTGTTGATTTTTCTAGATTGATAACATATATTGACACTTGACTATTATTTAAACTAGACATTTGATGTCTCCATATTTTACTTTTCATAAAACAAATTATCTAAACCTAATGCGACGTTTTCCATTGAAAACTCTTCAACGCGTTCTAAGGATTTATTACTATATTTTTTATATATATCATCATTAGTTAATAATTCTAAGGTTTCGGCTATGAATTTAGTTTTATCATACATTGGAACGAGCTTACCAAACTCTCCTTTTTCTCCAAGTATATCTTTCGGTCCAGTATGGCAATTCATCGCAATAACAGGAACCCCAAATACCATACTTTCAAGTATTACGGTTGGTAACCCTTCGGATTCAGAGCAATGTAAGAATAATTTTGCATTTTTGAAGTAGGGATATGGATTCTCCATTTCTCCTAGGAATAAAATATCATTTTCCAAACTTAATGATAACACTTTATTCTCAAGATTTTTTCTATTATTGCCATCCCCGATGAAATATAGTTTATGATTTACACCTTTTTTCTTTAATTCGTAGTAAATATCTATAAGCTGTTCGTGTCCTTTTCTATGAGTTAATCTTGATACTTGTAAAAGATAGGGAGTAGAATTTATAACCTGATTTATTTCTGTTTTATTGACACTACCCTTTTCCTTAATTGCAGAAATATCAATTGGATTACTCAAAATAAATAATTTATTCTCATCAATGTCAACTTGTTCTAATATTAATTTTCTCATTTCCCTGCATAAAACAACCACTTTATGATGATTTCTAAAAATATTATAATATTTCTTTTTCCCTTTTTTACTTAAAATTAGATTAGTTGATAGTTGATTATGAATCCATCTAATTGTCTTTATTTCACGTTTCCTAAAGAGTGGATTCCTAATATAGGAATCTAAGCAATTACTAAAATCAACAATATAATCATATTTGTGATATATAGAGTTTATTAAATTGTAATAACGTAGCTTTTGATAATTTTTATACAATCCTATTAGTATTTTTTGATATAAATTATTTTTTTACTGTAGATAAAATTAAAGTCTTTATTACTAAAAGCAAATCTTATATTTTGACTATCTATTTTTGAGTTTGTTTTATAAGTTATTAGTATATCTACATCATGACCTGATTTTTCTAGAATCTTCCTATAATTCATTAGTACAGTTTCAACACCACCAGTTACTAGCCATTTATGTAATATTAAGATCTTCATGATATTATCTCGTTATGGTAATATTTTCTCACCAGAGTGATTAAATCTAGAAAATGCCTCTAGTATATTGCTTTCATTAATCATGTAGTCCTGAACTCGACCTTCTAATTTATGCTCCTTTAAATATGTTCTTATATCAAAATCTTGAAGTAACACCCATTCGTCTCTATTGAAATTACTCCTATGATTTTTTACTATGGGAAAATGCCAGTTAGTGCATATAGTAAAAATTTTCTTTCTCTCTTTCTTAGGCAGGTGAAGTATCTCATAGGCTTCAAATTTGTTGTCAATCCAACCTCGCCAAAATTCAAAGTTTACATTTTTATTATATAAAATCCAGGAATCTCCATTTTCTAAAACTGGGTATTTCTTATGGATGTAACATTTTCCTCCATAACAATGTAGGTTTAATCTACTTAAAATAATACAATCTTTTTTTCTAAATGGAATCCTACATAAGTTTTCTAAAAATTCAGGGATCCAAATATGATCTCCATCAATCTTTATTATCCATTCATTTTTTGGTAATTTTTCCCATACAAAGTTATAGTATGAGTCAAGTCTATTTTTTATATCTATCGAATCTTCCATATAGATTTTATTGCTAGCAGGAATTACATCATAAGGATATTCTACAGGAATGAACTGTGGATATTTTTTACAAAAATGTAAAACATATTCCTTTGTTCCATCAGTACATGAGTTAAATCCAATTACTCCCCCTCTTAAAACAGGTAATACACTTTTTAAAGCTGCATCAATAGTTTTTATCTCATTATGAACACGAATAAATGCATAAGGTTTAATTGGTTTACGCCAAGAATATAGCTTTTGAATTTTTTCAGTAACTCTTAAACGTTTTGATAAACCCAAATAAAATAAAATTATCTTTAACATATGTATCCTTGATTTTTAATAGTAAAATATTTCAAATTTATTTGTAGTGAAATTAATTAGATTCCACATAATATATGAAAATTAAAATAATTTTATTAATAAAAGAGAACAAAATTATTTTTTTGTAACATTTAAGATTTCTTTTCCCATTGGTTTTACTGGATTTTACACATTTTCTAGGCAAAACAAAACCCCACCAGTTGGTGGGGTTTTTAACAAAGTTCAAACTATTTTGAACTTGGAATTTTGAAACGGCTGTTGAAACGTTCAACACGACCGCCGGTATCTACAACACGTTGTTTACCGGTATAGAATGGGTGACAGTTACCGCACACATCAAGGTTGATATTTTTACCTAAAGTTGAACGGGTTTTAATCACGTTACCGCATGAGCAAGTCGCTGTGATTTCTTTATATTCTGGGTGAATACCTTGTTTCATAGAAAACCTCAAAATGAAGCCACGCCGCTATAAGAACTTTCTTCTTACACCGCGTGAGTTAATAATCGCCGTTATCCGGCACCAAATAGACCGCAAATTATACTGAAAAAATGAGATTGATCAAGAGGGGCTAAATGGTAAAATCTGCCCTTGTTTTCTTTAAGAAAGAATAAAATTTACTTAATTTTTTGACTGCACTTTTGACTCAGGAAAGTTATGTTAGCACAATCTTCCCCTAATGCTCCTTTTGCACAATCCGTATTACAATGGTATGACAAATTTGGACGTAAACACTTGCCTTGGCAACAAAACAAAACATTGTATGGCGTTTGGCTTTCAGAAGTGATGTTACAACAAACGCAGGTCGCAACTGTTATTCCTTATTTTGAACGATTTATCAAAACTTTTCCAAATGTGACCGCACTTGCTAATGCTTCACAAGATGAAGTGCTTCATTTGTGGACAGGGCTAGGCTATTACGCTCGGGCACGAAACTTACATAAAGCGGCACAAAAAATTCGAGATGAATTTGGTGGAGATTTCCCCATTGATTTTGAGCAGGTTTGGGAATTACCGGGAGTAGGGCGTTCTACTGCCGGCTCAATTTTATCTTCTGTATTGGATCAACCATACCCCATATTAGACGGAAATGTAAAACGTGTACTTTCACGTTATTTTGAGGTAAAGGGTTGGCCCGGAGAGAAAAAAGTAGAAAATCAGTTATGGGACTTAACCGAGCAAGTTACACCGACAGAGCATGTGGCGGATTTTAATCAAGCTATGATGGATATTGGTGCGTTGGTCTGTACACGAACAAAACCCAAATGTGATCTTTGTCCTCTGAAAAAAAGCTGTTTAGCCTATAAAAATGAAAGTTGGGCACAATTTCCCGCTAAAAAACCTCAAAAAAGGTTACCGGAAAAAGAAACATATTTTTTGATTTTGTCAAAAAATGGCAAAGTATGGTTAGAACAAAGGGAGAACTCAGGTGTATGGGGCGGATTATTTTGTTTCCCACAATTTGAGTCACAAGAAGATTTGCTGGCTTATTTAATTAACGAGGATATTTCTCACTATCAGCCTTGGCCAAGCTTTCGCCATACATTTAGCCATTTTCATTTAGATATTCATCCTATTTACGCGGAAATAGGCAATATTCAAGCTGAACAGGAAAATCGAGATTGGCATAAAGTGATGGAAAAACCAAAAGAATATAAACCAAATCTATCAAGAGAGGTCAAATATTGGTATGATCCCCAAAATCCTGAACAGATAGGGTTAGCGCAACCTGTAAAAAATCTATTAACACAATTTTTAAGGACTAACTATGACAAGAATAGTGTTTTGTGAGCATCTCAAAAAAGAGGCTGAAGGCTTAGATTTCCAACTCTATCCTGGAGAATTAGGAAAACGAATTTTTGATTCTATCAGCAAACAAGCTTGGGCTGAATGGATAAAAAAACAAACAATGCTCGTCAATGAGAAAAAACTCAATATGATGAATACAGAACATCGTAAATTACTTGAACAAGAGATGATAAACTTTTTGTTTGAAGGCAAAGATGTACATATTGAAGGCTATGTTCCTCCATCAAATTAATTGGCAATAAGATAATGAAAAAGTATTTGTTATTGGCATTACTGCCGCTTTTGTATGCTTGTGGTGATTCGTCTAACCGTCATCGAGGCATTAATTACGATGAAGTGTTTGCGAAAGATACGCAAGGGCTGGATATTCTCACCGGACAATTCTCTCATAATATTGACCGCATTTGGGGGGTTAACGAACTACTCGTTGCTAGCCGTAAAGACTACGTGAAATATACGGACTCTTTCTATACACGTAGCCATGTAAGTTTTGATGAAGGTAATATTGTGATTGAGACACAAAAAGATCTCAATCGATTACATAATGCGATTGTACACACCTTATTAATGGGATCTGATGCAAAGGGAATTGATTTATTTGCATCAGGAGATGTGCCTATTAGTTCAAGACCTTTCCTATTAGGACAAGTGGTCGATAATAACGGACAACAAATTGCAAACCAATTTATTGCAAGCAACTTTGCAACTTATTTAATTCAAAATAAATTACAAACCCGCCGATTACAAAATGGTAATATGGTACAGTTTGTTGCAATTCCGATGATCGCTAACCACGTTGAAGTCCGTGCGCAAAAATATTTGCCATTAATTCGAAAAGCCGCTCAACGTTATGGTATTGATGAAAGCTTGATTTTGGGGATTATGCAAACCGAATCGAGTTTCAATCCTTACGCCATTAGCTATGCTAACGCTATCGGATTAATGCAAGTCGTACCTCATACGGCAGGGCGTGATATTTTTGCAATGAAAGGTCGGGGAGGCCAACCTTCCACACGCTATCTATACGATCCGGAAAATAATATTGATGCCGGTGTAGCCTATTTATGGCTTCTGCAAAATCGATATTTAGACGGTATTACTAATCCAACGTCTAAACGATTTGCGATGATTTCCGCTTACAACAGTGGTGCTGGTGCTGTATTACGTGTATTTGATAATGATAAAGATGAAGCTATTTACAAAATCAATCAAATGTATCCTGAACAGGTTTACCGTATTTTGACAACAGCACACCCATCATCACAAGCGAGAAATTATCTTTTGAAAGTTGATCAAGCACAGAAAAAATTCCGTGTAAGACGATAGGTTATCGTCAAAAATTCTATATAAACTTAGTCTTAGCTTAAAGGTGATCGCTTAGGTGATCACCTTTAAATTAGGAATCGCTTATATTCTTACTTTTTCTCTCCTGAAATCTCTCCCTTAATGATTTACAATCAAGTGCTTTTTATAATTTCTAGACAACGAATTCGAGCTAAATAGATTGACAACTCTTAATTAAAAAAGGATTTTAGAAATAAAACAGTATTATTTATTTTAATATTTTCAGAAATAGAAAATTGGATAACAACTAAAAAAGGAAAAGTAAGATTAAGTTGGCTCCTCCTGCTGGACTTGAACCAGCGACATATGGATTAACAGTCCACCGTTCTACCGACTGAACTAAGGAGGAGTAGATTTTGAAATGGTGCCTCGAGGCGGAATCGAACCACCGACACGGGGATTTTCAATCCCCTGCTCTACCGACTGAGCTATCGAGGCGTTATCACTATAGGCTACTGCCTGACAACGGAGCGTATTAAACTATTTTTTCGCTTGCCGGTCAACAACTAAATTTAAAAAAAGTGAAAAAATAAGTGTGTTTGAATGGTTAATAATCAAAATGTTTATAAAAACAACGGATTTTATAAAACACATCTAAAAATAACCGCACTTTTAATAAAATAATCCAGCCAAATACAGGTAATAGCTATATTATCCATCGGGTAGCCTACCAATTATTCGCTCTTCTTAATCAGCTTTGCCCTAACAAATAATAATACCGGCCGATGCTGCAAATCTTTAAATTCAGCGTGCCATTGAGGCTGATCCGCAAGCATAGGCTCGGCCATTTGCTCAATTTGAAAACCTGCGGCAATTAAATGATTGATAATGGTCGCCGTGGTGCGGTGATAGGTTTTAAAAGGTTGTTTAAACCAGTTTCTCTCACGCACTCCTTCATCACGATAATGATTTAAACGATATGCCACCTGTTGTTTATTTTCATCTTTTTCCCAACGCTCCCCTACTTTATGGCAAGTGGTGATGGGATGTTCTTGAGAAAAGACTAATGTGCCGTTTGAAGTTAATTTCTCACGAATGGCCATCAATAATGCAGGAAAATCTTGCACATAATGAAAAGCGAAAGAGCTAGTGATGACATCAAAATGACTGTCAGGTAAATCCGCCAAGTTTTCCATTGCTAATTGATGTAAAGAAAAACGTCCGTGAAATTGACCGCACTTTTCCAAATCTGTTTTCGCTTGTTTTAACATATTGGCAGATAAGTCCATCCCTACCACAGCACTTGTCCCCTGTGTCAAGTAAAGTTGTAAATGCCCACCGGTACCGCACCCAAGATCCAGTAATTTTTTGCCTTGAAGATCAGGCAAAAGAGAGAGCATTGTCGGTTTTTCTACCATTTCATTTAGACTAATCGGGTTTGCCCGGAGCTTTTGATAAAGCTCAAAGAAGTTTTCCCTATCGTAAACACTGGTTTTATTGTTCATTGATGATTCCTACCAAACTAAAGGCTAAAATTAAAAAGGGCGTATATCATACGCCCTTAGAATACGATAGGATACGATTATCCCGTAAAACTCGCAAACCAGCCTAAATTAGCCCCTACTTGTGCCACAATATTTAGCACACCAAAAAGGATAACAAAGCCAATCATAAAATTGCCTCCATAAACTTTATAACTGGCATTCGGGAATTTTTGACGGCTTGCCTTCGCAAGTAATGCCGGCACAATAGCTGCCCAAATGGTTGCGGCTAAACCCGCATAACCAATGGCAATCACAAAACCATAAGGAAACTGGAGACTTAATAATAGAGGGGGCAAAAAAGTGACTAAGGTGGTTTTTGTTCTGCCCATTAGGCTGTCGTCAAATTTAAATAAATCCGCAATATAATCGAATAATCCCAACGTCACGCCAAGGAAAGAACTGGCAATTGCCATATAAGCAAAGAAATTCAAAATCACCGCAATATAATCGGTTTCAATATACGTGCGTAATGCTTCAAGTAACGCTGAAACATCCCCCCCTTTTTCAATCACCGGGGCAAATTCCGCACGGGGTAAATTTCCTTGAATCGCAAGCTGCCACAAAATATAGATAATGAGCGCTAAACCGGTGCCGGTAAAAATGGCTTTCATCACCCGATTGCCGTCACGATGGTAGTATTTCACCAAACTAGGAACATTGCCGTGGAAACCGAAGGAAACCAAACACACAGGAAGTGCGGTCAATAAATAGGGTAAATATTGTTGCTCACCTTGTGCAACAGTATTAAGTAAAACGTCCGTTTTGACTGATCCTAACAAACCGGCTGTTGAAAGAAAAAAGGCAATGACCATACCGCCAATTAATACCGTTGTAAAACGATCGACCGCTTTGGTTGAAAGCCAGACAAATGCCGCTAAAACGATACAAAAAATAAGCGAACCGAAAGTACGCCCAATATCAACCGCACTTTCAGGGGTGCTCAACAGCTGATTGAATAAATTTTGTGTAATGCCGCCACCTGAGGTGATATAGGCGTAAGTTAAAATATAAAGCACGAATGCGACGGATAAACCATTAACCGCATTCCAACCTTTACCAAGCAAATCTTTGACAATCGTATCGAAACTTGCCCCTGTGGGATAATGTAGGTTGGCTTCTAAAATCATTAAGCCCGATGTGGTCATACAAAACCAGGTATAAATCAATGCAAGAATAGAGCCGATAAACCATACACCGGCGGTTGACGTGGGGTTTGCCAACATACCGGCACCAATCGCCGTACCTGCAATAATCATCGCACCGCCTAATAAAGAAGGGGATTTTTGTTGTTTCATAATTGATTCCTAAAGGTTAATTTTGCACTATTATAGTAGTACAATTTCAAAACTCAATTGTTTTTTATTAGACAATGCGAGCTGACTTTCCTTATAATTTCACTGTCTCTACCGTTATACTCACAATAGGAATCTCAAATGAAAAAATACATCAAATCCTTTGCTTTTGCCTCCGTGGCGGCTTTTGTGCTAAATGCTTGTGCAGATTCAGCCTCTATCAATCAACAAGCGGCATCCAGCTATGCTCAAGAAATGGGTAGAATTCGCACACAAGGGGCTGTGGATACCACCTCTCAAACGGCAAAACGTATTCATCGAATTTTCAACAAAATGGTCCCTTACGCCAACAAAGAAAACCAAACCGGTCAACCTTTTAACTGGCAAATCACTGTTATCAAGTCTAAAGAATTAAATGCTTGGGCAATGCCGGGCGGGAAAATGGCATTTTATACGGGTTTAGTGGACTCATTAAAACTCAATGATGATGAAATTGCCACCGTAATGGGACACGAAATGGCACACGCCCTAAAAGAGCATGGTAAAGCGAAAGCGAATTTTGGAATGGCGACAGGCATTGCCGCACAATTAGGTCATATTGCACTTTCTACCGTGGTAGGATCAGATCTTAGTGGCATTGCAATTGGCTTAACGAAGGATTTTGCCTTAGATAAACCTTACTCCCGTAGTGCGGAAACTGAGGCCGATGAAGTCGGCTTATTGCTTATGGCAAAATCAGGCTTTAATCCGCAATTCGCTCCCGGTTTATGGGATAAAATGAAAAAAGCGTCCGGTGGTTCAAAAGGCGCCTTAGATGCCCTAGCCTCTACCCATCCAACAGATGAAGATCGCCAAGAAAACTTACGCCGTTTACTTCCTGAGGCGATAAAACTTTACGAAGCATCAAAAAAATAAAAAACATTCGGTATTATGTAGCAAACGCACAAAAACAGAAATGTTAACAGAACGTAGGGACACACTGCGTGTGTCCGTTTGTAACGTATTGAAATAATTTGATTTTATTTCGGACACACGCAGTGTGTCCCTACAAGAGAACAAAAAAACAAAACCGCACTTTCGTTTCCAAAAGTGCGGTTGAATTTTACAGTATTTTATTAATGTGCGGCTTTGCCTTCGTTTTCTTCAAATACCGGTAATGGTTTATGTTCGGTTGCCACATAACTATAAACTACCGGAAGTACAAACAAGGTAAAGATGGTACCGATAGACAAACCGGCCACGATAACGATACCGATACTAAAGCGTGATACCGCACCAGCCCCCGTTGCATAAAGCAATGGAATCAACCCTGCCACCATCGCAGCAGTTGTCATCAAAATTGGACGCAAACGCACTTTAGCCGCAGCTGTAATCGCATCAATGCGGTTTTTGCCGTGCAATAATTGCTCTTCTTTCGCCACTTCACACATCAAAATACCGTGTTTGGTAATCAAGCCCACCAAGGTGATTAATCCCACTTGTGAGTAAATATTTAAGGTTGTGCCTGAAATACCGAAGAATGACAAGAAATTCAGCGTTAATAATGCACCACTCACTGCCAGAGGGACAGAAATCATAATCACCATTGGATCGCGTATCGATTCAAACTGAATCGCCAACACTAAGAAGATGATAACCACCGCTAATGCAAAGGTCACCGCCAACGCATTCCCCTCTTGTACTAACTGACGGGATTCCGAACGGAAATCGTAAGTATAGCCCTGCGGTAAGGTGGTATCAGCGTGTTGTTGTAACCATGCCACTGCATCTCCTGTGGAGGTTCCCGGCATAGGTACAGCTTGAATCGTGGCTGCATTTAACTGGCTAAAACGTGGTAATGAAGTGGGTTGGGTTTCCAACTTCATACTGATCAAGCTACTTAATGGTACAGATTCCCCATTACTTGCAGTGAGATAGTAATTTTTGAAACTTTCCGGCGAGAGGCGATCATCACGTTTTACTTGTGAAATCACTTTATAGGCCCGTCCGTCAATATCCACTCGGGTGATGGTGGCTCCGGAAAGGAAGCTTCCTAAAGTATTACTAATTTGCTGCATCGTAATGCCATAGGTGCCGGCTTTTTCTTTATCCACAGAAATCGTCATTTGTGCGGTATCGTATTTTAAATCAAGATTGGTATAAACAAACTTGCCCGATGCCCGCATTGCCTCTAAAAACTTCTCAGCGGTATTTGCCAACGCATTATAATCTTGTGCCGTTTTTAACACGATGGCAACCGGTGGTCCCTGCTCCCCTGTATCAATTTCAGGGAAGTTAAAGGCAGATACCGACACTTCCGGAATCACTTTTGCCTTGGCATTCAATTCGTTCATGATTTCCGGTTGTTTGCGTGAACGCTCTTTCCAGTCCTTCAATGTCACAATGTTGAGGGATTGGTTAGTGCTTGGCGCACCGGCAATACTCATACCAAACCACACTTCCGGGGTATCCATAACGGTTTTCATATAAGGGGTCATGGCATCTTGGATATAATCCACGTTCACATTAGAAGGAGCAGAACCGATTGCAATAAATGCACCTTTATCCTCATTCGGCGTTAATTCACTTGAAAGTGAGTTAAACAGGAACGGTAACGTGGCAAAAATCGCCACGGCAAACACCACCATGGATTTGCGATTTTGCATCACAATATCCAACATGTAGTTATACACATTATTCATTTTAGAAAGTGTGTGTTCTACTTTACGTTCCATCCAAGTTGGTTCGGCATTGGATTTCAGCAATTTACTGGTCATCATTGGTGAAAGCGTTAATGCCACAATCCCGGAAATAAATACCGAACCGGCAAGGGTGAGGGCAAACTCTTTAAAGAGTGTGCCTGTGATGCCGCCCATCAATGCCATTGGCGAGTAAACCGCAATCAAAGAAATCGTCATAGAAATTACCGGTAATGCAATTTCACGGGTACCGATAATCGCAGCTCGGAACGGGGTTTCCCCTTCTTTAATATGTCGGTCAACGTTCTCCAATACCACAATCGCATCGTCCACCACCAAACCGATGGCAAGGATCAATGCCAATAATGTCATCAAGTTAATCGAGAAATCTAAACTTTGTAACATCATTAGCACCCCGATCAATGAAATCGGAATAGTGAGTACAGGAATGATAATGGCACGCAGTGAACCGATAAACATCAGGATCACCACTAATACGATAACCGTCGCCTCCACAATCGTTTTGATTACCTCATTAATTGAGCTGTTAATGGCAATCGTACGGTCATAAAGAATATCCGACTCCATACTGTCCGGAAGCTGTTTTTGAATGCTCGCATAAAGCGGACGAATTTTTTCAGCCACCGTCAATGGATTGGCAGAAGAGGTCGGATTAATCCCTAATACCACAGACTCCCCACCATTTGCAGTCGCTCGTGAATTATCACTTTCTTTATTCAATTCAACGGTAGCAATATCACGCAAACGCACTAAATCATCACCGTTAGAGGTAACAATCAAATTACTTAGCTGTTCTACCGATTTCGTAGTGGTTTCAACTTTATTACGATAGCTCACGTAATAACCGTTATCACTCCCTGCCGCTGTTTGAATGTTATTGGCAGAAAGTGCAGACATCACTTGCGAAGCGGAAAGATTTTGAGCCGCCATTTTTTGCGGATCTAACCAAATACGCATCGCATATTCCGCCGCACCGAAGATTTGGACTTCCGCTACCCCTTCAATGGTAAAGAACTGGGGCTTGACCACACGGTTGATATAGTCCGTCACTTGGCTGGAATCCAACTTATTAGAACGGAAACTAATATACATAATCCCCGTTCCCCCTGATGAGGAGGCCACCGTAGGATCTTCAATACCTCTAGGCAATTCCGAACGCACGGCATTCACTTTTGCCAACACATCCGCCAAGGCCCCTGCCGGATCCGTATTTAGTTTCATTTTTACGGTAATGCTTGAAGAGCTAGGAGCACTTGACGAAGACATATAGTCAATATTATCCGCCTGTGCGATGGACTCTTCCAATTTAGAGGTAACAAATGCCTGAATCAAATTCGCATCCGCCCCAGGATAAGCGGTGGTCACGGTAATCACCGTTGTTGTCATTTTAGGATATTCACGCACTGCCAATTTCGAAATCGCCTGCAAACCTAAAATAATGATAAGCAAACTGATCGAAACCGCTAAAACAGGGCGACGAATAAATATATCAGTAAATTTCATTCGTATTTCCTAGCCTATTAGAGATTGGTTTTCTTCGCAGGTTCGGTTCCACCAACGATATCTTTTTTAATCCATTCAACAAGGCTGCCATTACCAATACCTTGCTGACCGCCGGTAATAATTTTATCACCCACTTTCACTTCATCGCCTTGTAATTGAGAATAAATCCCTTGGCGATCTTTGGTAAATACCGTGATCTGTTTTGCACGATAGAGTGAATCTAATTTTGGATTATCGGCAAATTTCGCTTTATCTTCTTCAGATAAAGGCTCTAACAAATAAGAAATCTCACCGTACATGTTATAGCTCACCGCCACTTGTGGTACGACAATTTGATTAGTTTCTGTCGGTAATGCAATGCGTAAACGTGAGAACATACCGGAAAGTAATTTACGTCCATCTTCAGGCTCGAAAGTCGCTTGAATATCCACTAAACCTGTTGACGAATTAATTGCCGGTTCAATTGCCGTAATACGTGCGGAAAAGGTCTCCCCTTGGCGGGCATCGGTTGTTGCAGTAACACGTTGATTGAGGTGCAATTTATCTAATTCGTTTTGTGAAATCGAAAAATCAATTTTCATTGAACTGGTATCTTCTACACGAACAATTTCCGTCCCCACATTCACATATTGACCGACATTAACCTTTACAATACCGGCTTTACCATCAAAAGGCGCAACAATCTGACGACGTTCAATAGCGGCTTTTAAAGATTCAATGTTCGCCACTTGTGCATCATAGGCGGACTTCGCATTATCCACCTCTTGACGGGAAACCGCATTGCTTGCTAATAAATTTGCATAGCGCTGATAGGTTTGACGTAATGCAGGAAGTTGCGCTTGAGAGGCTTTAAGACTTGCCCGTTCAACAGAACTATCAAGTTCAACTAAAAGATCACCTTTTTTTACAATTTGTCCATTTTGAACAAATACATTGGAAACCGTTCCCGCATTCTGTGCGCTTAACATCGCTCCTTGATTTGGTCGCACAAGCCCCGTGGTATTAATCACCGGGGTCCATTCTTTTGCCTTGACTTCCAATGCTGTAACAGGGCTTGAAGACTCCGGCATATTTGCGATAGCCTTACCGATCATAATGCCTCGTAACACATTAAAACCGATAACACCGGCAAAAATTAAGACAAACACTACTAAAATGATTTTCATATAGAAAACATGCGAGCGTTTTGGTCGATTGGTTTGAGTTTGACTCATTTTATAAAAGCTCCGATAAAAGATAAAAATAACGATTATTTCTGAATTGCCCGCCAAGAGCGTTCAACTACAGATTCTAAAATTTCACTGGTAAGTTCTACACTGAAAAACTTAATATCCGATGCCATCGTCATTGCTGTTTTTAAGCTTAACTGAAAAAGAACCTCATCCGGTAAATCTGCTAATTCATTTGCCGCCTTTGCTTGAAGGCAAAAATGATCCCAACGACTATTATCAATTTCCCGACAAAGTTCAGCAAAGTTAGGTAAAGACTGATACTGATTCAAGTTTGATAAAATCGTGGGGTTGTCTTGCAAAAACTGCCAAATGTTCCACCACATTCGTCGATATTGTTGAAAAAAGGATTCTGATTCATCAAAATCCTTCTCCAGTGCTGCCATAAACATAGCAAACACACGCCGGGCAAATTGTTCTAACAATTCATCCTTATTTTTAAAATAAAGATAAATCGTTCCAGCTGCTACTTTGGCTTCTTTTGCCAATTTATGCATCGAAAGTTGATTTAAACCTTCCTTTGCCATTAAGCAATCTACCGCCATAAAAATTTGCTCGGCAAGATCTGTTTTAGAAGAGTGCCGCATAAAAAGTCTTAGGTTTGAAAGTAAAAAAGGGGCTCAGGTAAACCCGCCGAATGAACGAACGTTCATTTTAGAGATTTTTCATTTTTTAGCAAGTTAAAAAATAAAAAAGTGCGGTCATTTTTCACCGCACTTTTCCTTTGTCATTAGTCTGTTGACGTTTTATTTTTTACTGATATTGCCAACAACATTATCATCGCTCCTACATACCGATAATCACACAACCTGTCACAGATTTTGCTTTATCTTGTGCTTGCACTGCGGCATCACGGCTGTTGAATGGCCCTACTCGAACACGATTCCACTCGCCATTCACCATCACCTGCGCATTAATACCGGACATGACTAAACGACCTTGTAAGTTTTCTGCTTGAGCTCGATTTTTAAAAGCGCCACATTGTAAACCAAAACGTTTACCACCGGTTGTGGCGGCTGTAGCAGTATTTGCCGGTTTGGTCTCTTCTGTTTTCGTTTCAACTTTTTTTGCTGTCTCAACTTTCACCGGCTCCGGCTTTTTCACCGGTTCCACTTTCTTCACGGTTTCCGGCTGCTTCTTCACTTCCTGTTTCGGCGCCTCAGTCTTCACTGTCACCGCTTGTTGTGTCACTTTTTCAGCCTCTTCCGCTTTACGCTTTTCCGCCAATTTGCGCGCGTCTTCTGCCGCTTTCTGTTCTTTTTCCATTTGAACGAGAACTTGACGCTGTTCTTCCGTTAAACGCATATTTTTTTCTACACTGGAGGGTTTATCATCGACCGGCACAGTGCGGGTTTCCAGCGCCTTAATGTAACTCCACACTTCCTCCGGTCGATTGGGTAATACACTCTTCGGCTGTGTTTTTTCAGGCTGGCTTACCACAGGTGAAACCGGCTCAGGTGTTTTGCTCTTTAAAAAATAAAGCCCGATACCAAAACCAATCAATACTGTTAAAGCAATACCAATCAATACATTTTTATTTGTTGTCTTTTTTTTCTTATTTGAACCGCGACGAGCGGCAAAATCTCGATGTGCCACAATAAAACCCTAAACTTTAAATGATTTCTAAAAATTTTATAAAACTTTCCAAGTTTACTGAAAAATATCGTGATTTTCTAGCTTAAATCCTGAGGATCCACATCTAAAATCAACCGCACTTGGCTATTTTTTTCCAAATTTGCCTGCTGGTAATCACGTAATGCTGTTTGTAATTCTCTACGAGAGGGGTGCTGTAAAAGCAATTGCCAACGGTATTGCCCCGCTTTTTTGCTAAAGGGTGCAGGCAACGGCCCTAAAATTTGTAACCCTTCAATTTGCTTTGAATGAAAAAAATCTGCGATCCGAATTAAACATTCCTCAGCCTGCTCAGAATAGCGGGCCTGCGCTTTAAACAAGGCTTGAAAGCTAAAAGGTGGCAATCCCATCCCATGACGTAAACGCAACGTTTCTTCCGCAAATGCCTGATAGCCTTTCGCTAATAATGTGGTGAGTAATGGATGATCCGGATAATGGGTTTGTAGCACTACTTCCCCCTGTTTTTCTGCACGGCCGGAACGACCTGCCACTTGAACATAAAGTTGAGCCAATCGTTCTTCTGCGCGAAAATCCAAGGAAAACAACGCACTATCCACATTTACCAAGGCAACCAACGTGACATTAGGAAAATGATGTCCTTTTGCCAACATCTGCGTGCCGATTAAAATTTGGCTTTTCCCTTGTTGAATCGCCTCTAAATAGCCTTCCAAAGACCCTTTTCTAGATGTGCTGTCTCGGTCTATACGTGCAACCGAATAAGTGGGGAATTGTGCTTTCAAGGTTTCTTCCAACTGTTCTGTGCCAAGCCCTGTGGTGACTAAATGGGTTGAACCACAATCACCGCATTGACGCGGAATCGCTTTCTGTGAACCACAATGATGACAACGCAACACACGTTGATGTTGGTGATAGGTATAAGGTTTTTCACAATGGGGACATTGGGCAATCCAACCACATTCGTGGCAAAGCAACACCGGGGCAAATCCACGGCGGTTGAGAAATAATAAAACCTGGTTGCCTTTTTCAAGATGATTTTTCATTCGAGCCAACAACGCTTGGGATAGCCCCTGTTGCACAAGCTGATTTTTTAAATCAATCACAAACTGGCGAAGTGCGGTCGCATTGCCGGCTCTTTTTGACAAAATCAGATGCTTATATTTACCATTTTGGACATTATTAATGCTTTCTAAACTTGGCGTCGCCGATCCCATTAACATTGGAATATTCAGCTTTTGAGCCAACACAATCGCCAAGTCCCGAGTATGATAACGCCAGCCGTCCTGTTGTTTGAAAGAGGCGTCATGTTCCTCATCCAAAATAATCGCACCCCAATTTGCAAATTGGGTAAATAATGCGGATCGCGTCCCTATCACCACCGCACTTTGCCCGGTTTTAGCTCGAAACCACACATTGAGCCGTTGGGTATCATTTAAGTGAGAATGGAGAACATCAATTTCCACATTAAATCGAGCCTTAAAACGCTGAACAGTTTGCGGGGTCAGCCCAATTTCCGGCACTAATACCAACACCTGCCTGCCCGATTTCAAGATTTCTTCAATATACTGCAAATAAATTTCTGTTTTGCCAGAGCCAGTTACCCCATCAAGCAACCACACATTAAATTCACGTTGAAACATCAATTGACTAAAGGCTAAAGCCTGCTGTTTGTTTAACGTCAGACGATTATCAATATTCACTAAGGGCTTATCACCCAAAACCGTTTGCCAATTTATCGGCTCTTTTTGAATTTGGATTTCTTGCACAAAATGTTTGGTTTTTAATGCCGACCAAACAGAAGCGCTAAAATCCCCCTCGCCTTTTTCCAAATCCTTTTCAGACAAACATCGCAAGGCTTCCGCCTGTTTTTTCGAACGCTTTAATTCATCATTCCACAGTGCATTTTTTCCTTCATCGGTGATACGCCAAAAAGTGCGGTCATTTTTCACCGCACTTTCCCCATGACGCAATTTCACCGGCAAGGCTTGAAATAGCACTTCTCCCAATGGGGCTTGATAATAATTCGCCGCCCACCACAACCATTCCCAAGTCACAGACGAAAATAAAGATGTCGAATCTAAAGGTGATACAATTTCCTTTAATTTATCCTTCGGTATCTCTGTGGTTTCCGGCAATTCCACCACAATCGCCACTTTTTTCTGTGCGCCGAAAGGAACAAGTACGCGCGCGCCCACAACCAATGACACATCATCAGAAACCAGATAATCAAACAAACGGGGAAGCGGCACAGGAAGTGCGACACGGACAATTTTCATAATCACCTTCAGGAAAAAATTTGGCGTATTATACGGGAAAACGAAATGATTTCGTGTATAATCGCCGGCAATTTTACACATTCATTTTGCAATCTAAAAGTTATGAAACCTACCTTTGCCGATCAAAAACGTAAAACCGTAGAAACGGCTGAATTTACCGAAGATGGTCGTTATAAACGTAAAGTACGCAGTTTTGTGCTACGCACCGGGCGTTTAAGTGAATTTCAAAAAAATATGATGAACGAGCATTGGGGAGAACTCGGCTTAGATTATCAAACCGCCCCTTTTGATTTTGTCAGCATTTATGGTAATACCCATCCGGTGATTTTGGAAATCGGTTTCGGTATGGGAAAATCCCTTGTGGATATGGCGTATGCCAATCCTGATAAAAATTATCTCGGTATTGAAGTGCATACCCCGGGTGTCGGTGCCTGTATTGCCTATGCCGTAGAAAAAGGCGTGAAAAATCTTCGTGTGATCTGCCACGATGCCACTGAAATTTTACGTGATAGTATTGCGGATAATACATTGGGTGGATTACAGCTGTTTTTCCCCGATCCTTGGCATAAAGCAAAACATCACAAACGCCGTATTGTTCAGCCGCACTTTGTCGATCAAGTGGTTAAAAAACTGGGTGAAAAGGGCTTTATCCACATGGCAACGGACTGGGAAAACTATGCCGAACAAATGCTGGAAGTTCTTAGTGCCAATACCCATTTAGCCAACACATCAGCACAGGGGGACTATATTCCCCGCCCGAGTTTTCGTCCATTAACAAAATTTGAAGCGCGTGGACAACGGCTCGGTCATGGTGTCTGGGATTTGTTCTTTACGAAGAAATAATTTTTGATTTTATAAAGGCATCAGTAAAATTCTGCTGCCCCATTAATTCCTCATAACAATCCAAATAGGAGAACCTCAAAATGTCTAAATCTTACAATCAACGCCAGCGTAAAAAACTTCATCTTGCCGAGTTCCAAGAATTAGGCTTTTTGGTCAATTTCCAATTTGCCGAAGGCTCTTCAATTGATACCGTGGATGAAGTTGTTGATCGTTTTATCAGCGAAGTGATCCAACCAAACGGACTCGCTTATGAAGGCAGCGGTTATTTACACTGGGAAGGTTTAGTATGCTTAGAAAAAATCGGCAAATGTGATGAAAGCCACCGTGAAACCGTGAAAAAATGGCTTGAAAGCAACGGTTTACAACAAATCGAAATCAGTGAATTATTTGATATTTGGTGGGATTACCCGGCCTCAAAAGCTTAAATCCTTCTAGTTAAAAAAAACAGCATGAAACAGTTATCTTTCATGCTGTTTTTTTCAAAACTAATAAAAAATCGACCGCACTTTGCAAAAGAATTTCTTTATTTTATTAATCCCCTAACTCCTCATTATGGCGTGGGAAAAAGACAAATTCCCGGCATTGAAAAGTGACACTCACGGTAGATCTTAGGGGGAAATCTGTACTTGCATAAGCAATAAGATTAATACCATTAATTGCAAGCTGATAACGATAGTACTGCCCTAGAAAAAGTTTATCAACCACAGTTCCCTGCCCTGCTTTATCCCGTTTAAACAAAATTTGTTCGGGGCGCAGTAACCATTGATAACGGCCGGTGGCATAGTCCATTTCAGGGAAAAGATGGTAAGTACCAATCGGGCTTTTAAGGCTTCGATCGGCTTGAATTTCACAATCGAGGTAATTTGTACTACCAAGAAAATCTGCGACAAAGTGATTGATTGGATTGTGATAAAGCTGGGTTGGCGTACCAATTTGTACAATTTTGCCTTGATCCATGACGGCAATTTTATCCGCAAAAGCAAAAGCTTCTTCCTTACTATGCGTCACAAAAATTGCCGGCACTTTTTGATTTCTCAAGATTTGTTTAATTTCTTGGATCATCGCATAGCGAGTTTGGCTATCAATGTTAGAAAAAGGCTCGTCTAACAAAAGCAATTCAGGCTTGCAAGCTAAGGCTCTGGCGATAGCAACCCGTTGTTGTTGCCCACCGGATAGTTCGTGTGGAAAACGTTGTTCAAAACCATCCAGTTTCACCACGTTCAGCATTTGTTGCGTAACGATTTGTTGTTCATCTTTTGTCAATTTAGCCAACCCAAATTGAATATTTTCCGCAACGGTTAAATGTGGAAAAAGTGCATAATCTTGAAAAATCAAACCGATTTTACGCTGTTCCACAGGCATTGAGTTTATCACCTTCCCGGCCAGTTTTACTGAGCCTTGCGAACTCGGAATTAAACCTGCAATCGCTTTGAGTAAGGTTGTCTTACCGCAACCGCTTGCACCGAGTAAACAGACAATCTCATTTTCTTCAACGTCAAGATCAAGGGATTTTAAAATCTGATTCTGTCCAAACTTGCAGCTCAGTTGCTGCACTTCAAGTAATTTCATTTAACGCTCTTTTTGTGATTGAGAAATCAGCGAACGAGTGAGCCAAATCACTGGGATTAACCCGACCAATACCAAGACAATTGCCGGCATCGCCGCCCGCTCTAGCTGTTCGTCCGAAGTAAAAGTAAAAACGTAAGTTGCAAGCGTATCAAAATTGAAAGGACGCAGTAACAGTGAGGCATTGAGCTCTTTCATACTTTCAATAAAAACCATTAAGGCTGCGGTAATAATCCCCTTTGAAATCAATGGAATATGAATATGCTTAAACATTTTTGCCCCACTTTTCCCCATGGTTTGACTTGCCATATCCAATGTAGGGGAAACCCTTTCTAAACAAGCACCAAGACTTCCGATTGCCATAGCCAAAAAACGAATAGTATAAGCCAACACTAACGCAAATATCGAGCCGGAGAAAATCAGCCCGACAGGTTTTAATTCTAGAGATTTGAGTAGGTTATGTAACTGATGATCAGCAAAACTCAGTGGTGAAAGCAAGCCAATCGCTAACACCGTCCCCGGAATTGCATAACCGAAACTGGATAAACCGAGTGATAATCGGGCTATTTTACTAAAAAACCGACTATCTTTGGAAAGCCTGTAAGCAAAATGCAATAAAAGAGCAATACTAACCGTCGTGATAGCAGCAAGAGATGAGACTTTCAAACTATTCATGGCAAATTTGACAAAATCTAAATTCCACGACTGCTCAAAATAATCTATCGACCAAAAAATCAATCGCCCAAATGGAATAAAAAATGCCATTGCCAACAGGCCCCAACACCATACCAATGCCAAACCACAACGCCATCCTGTTAGCGTTCTAAAATGCGTTTTCTTTTCATAACCACGTTGATAGCTTTTCTGCTTGCGACGGCTATATTGTTCAAGGCTGATAAACAAAAAAATCATCAGCAGCATAAAAATCGAGATACGGCTTGCAGTGCCAAGATCGTGGAAACTCAGCCAAGAATCGTAGATTGCAGTGGTCAATGTGGGAAGTGCAAAATAAGCGACAGTGCCGAAATCCCCCAAGGTTTCCATTGCAACTAATGCCATACCTACCGCAATAGCGGGACGAATAAGCGGAAAAGTTACACGACGAAAAATTTGGAGAGGGGTTGCGCCAAGCATTTTGGCACTATGTTGCAAATTTTCTGACTGTTCCAAAAATGCAACCCGCACAAGGAGAAAAATATAAGGATAGAGTACCAAGGCGAGAACAAAACAAGCACCGTAAAGCGTTCTAATTTGGGGAAACCAGTAGTCACGTGGCGTTTGCCAGCCGAAAATACTACGTAATAATGACTGAAGTGCCCCCGAATAATCAAGTAAATCCGTATAAAGATAAGCGATTAAATAAGCCGGCATAGCAAGAGGTAAGCAAAGCAACCACTGTAATGAACGTTGCCCCCAAAACTGAAAATTCGCCACCAACCATGCAGAGGGTAATGCAAAAAATAATGCCAGTGCGACAGTACCAATCACTAACAATAAGGAGTTAATCACATAGCGACCAAGCATCGTGTTCCAAAGATGAATAAGATTATCCATCTCACCATTCAGAGCATGGTAAGTGATCGCCAATAATGGTAACAGAATGAAAAGTGCGGTTAAAATCGCAAACAGTTTCCAAGATAGGTTACGGGTCATTTTTATTTAAATTATTTTCCCATACGGACCGTATGATTTAGTAAGCCTAGCAAACATAATTAGTACTAAAGGTATGCTTTATTAAGAATAAAGTATTTTAGACACTAAAACGAGCTTTAACAAATTTTCAGATAATACCTTATCCTTTGTAAAAAGCTCGTTTTATTTTAATTAAAGAAAGTCTAATAATTAAAATTCATCAAATTTCACTTCATCAACTAATTTCAAGGCTTTCTCATAATTTTTTGCGATAGTTTCCAATTTTAAGGTATCCGGTGTGAATGTTCCCCAACCTTTCACTAATTCAGAAGGTTCAACACCCGGTTTTACCGGATACTCATGGTTAAGCTGGGCATAAAGTTTTTGGGCTTTTTCACCACTTAAATATTCCACGAGTTTTACGGCATTTTCTTTATTCGGTGAATGTTTTGCCAATGCCACACCACTGATATTAACATGCGTACCGTGTTTGCCGGCTGGGAAGTTAATCACCGCAGATTCAGCCCAAGCTTTTTGTTTTTCATCATCTAACATTTTACCGTAGTAATAACTGTTGCCTAATGAATAATCGCAAATCCCCTCTTTGATTGCTTTTACTTGATCGCGGTCACCACCTTGAGGTTTTTGTGCAAGATTCGCTTTTAACCCCTCTAAAAAGGCCTTAGTTTTTGCTTCGCCATAGTGTTCAATCATTGAAGCAAAAAGTGAAACGTTATAGGAATTTTTACCTGAACGCACGCATACTTTACCTTTGAACTCCGGTTTGGCTAAATCTAAATAATCAAAATCAGCAGGTAATTTCCCTACTCGGTCTTTAGATGAATAAATGACACGTGCACGAGTTGTTAAACCATACCATTTGCCATCTGAATCACGATATTGCGCAGGAATATTTTCATCTAAAACCTTAGAGGTAAACGGCTGTGCTAAACCTTCATTGACGATCTGCATCACGCGTGAAATATCCACTGTCAATAACACATCTGCAGGGCTTAACTCACCTTCTTGTTTAACCCGTTCAACTAAACCTTTATCGGCAAAAATGACATTCACCTTAATGCCGGTCTCTTTTTCAAAGTCCTTAAGCATTGGTTCAATGAGATAAGGTTGACGATAAGAGTAAACATTCACTTCATGTGCTGCAAATGCGGAAGTTGAAAGCACTGCAGAAAGAGATAATGCAAGTGTCGTGAGGGATTTTTTCATTGGACTTTCTCCATATGGGTAGGTTTATTATTCGGCAAGATTCTAAAAGGTTATCCAATCACCGTCAATAAGAATTATTATTATTTAGTAACTTTAAGAGTATTTTTTATAATATATCGCCTTCAATTATGTCCCCAAAAGGATGCTATCCATCTTTATAAAAAGATTCTAAAAAAAATCAACAACTAACCTTCTTTTCTTGATCTAACACAACAAAAGTTCAACTCTTTATCAATCTACCTCTTTTTGGTAGTTTATCTATTGTAATCACAATTAGATAATCCTCTATCCAGATAAGGTATAGATTTATTCACGAAGGTAAACTAAATGAGCGTTAAGAACTTACCCCGCAGGCAGTTTTTACGAGGTAAATTTTTAGCATCATTACACACTGAAAACGAACAAAAACAAGGCGTTGAGGGAATTCTTCCTCCATGGTCCGTTGCCAATAACGAATTTATTGAACAATGTACACGCTGTGGTGATTGCTTGTCAGTTTGCGAAACTAAAATTTTAGTGAAAGGTGATGGGGGTTTTCCGGAGGTTCAGTTTGACAACGGTGAATGTACTTTTTGTAGAAAATGCGTGGAAATTTGTCAACAACCGATTTTCCGTCCATCAAATGAACAACCTTGGTCACATAAAATTGAAATTAGTGAGAATTGTTTAACACAACGAAGTATTGAATGTCGTTCATGTCAAGACAGCTGTCCTGTAAGTTCCATTTATTTTCGTTTCCAAATAGGTAGTGTGGCGCAACCTTTTGTAAATCTAGATACTTGTAATGGCTGTGGTGCTTGTTTACAAAATTGCCCTGTTAATGCCATAAAAATTAATCATCTAAAACATAATGAAGAAAAAAAATTTAGTAGCTAAAGATATACAGGATTGGCATGTGGTCGGCTTGATAGTACAAGCCAATCCTAAAAAAATGGCGGCAATTCAGACCGCACTTTTGGAAATTGAGCATACCGAAATACCGACATTTGATGAGAAAATGGGTAAATTGGTTGTAGTGATGCAATCTCATGATCAGCATGTTCTGCTTGATAATATGGAAAGCGTGAACAACATTGATGGTGTAATTAACGTATCACTGATCTATCACGAACAGGATGAACAGAAAAAATAATCTATTTTTGTATATTTATTGTTCCGCAGCAGCAGAACATTCATCCTTAAAAATATAAACTTAATTTTGAAAATCAACGTGTAATGTGGGGGAAACGCGATGAGCTTAAGTCGTCGAGACTTTATGAAGGCCAATGCAGCTATGGCAGCAGCAACGGCAGCGGGATTAACTATCCCAGTCAAAAATGTGGTTGCGGCAGAATCCGAAATTAAATGGGATAAAGCAGTATGCCGTTTCTGCGGTACCGGCTGTGCCGTACTGGTAGGAACTAAAGATGGACGTGTTGTTGCTTCCCAAGGCGATCCTGATGCCGAAGTAAACCGTGGTTTAAACTGTATTAAAGGTTATTTCTTACCAAAAATTATGTATGGTAAGGATCGTTTAACGCAGCCGATGTTGCGTATGACAAACGGCAAATTCGATAAAAACGGGGATTTTGCACCTGTTTCTTGGAATGTTGCCTTTAAAACCATGGCTGAAAAATTTAAAGAAGCCTTTAAACAAAACGGGCAAAATGCGGTTGGGATGTTCAGTTCCGGTCAATCAACCATTTGGGAAGGCTATGCGAAAAACAAACTTTGGAAAGCCGGTTTCCGTTCAAACAATGTGGACCCGAATGCACGTCATTGTATGGCATCCGCTGCGGTCGCCTTTATGCGTACCTTTGGTATGGATGAACCAATGGGTTGCTATGATGATATTGAGCAAGCCGAAGCATTTGTCCTTTGGGGTTCAAATATGGCGGAAATGCACCCGATTTTGTGGTCTCGTATCACAGATCGTCGCATTTCTAATCCTGATGTGAAAGTAGCGGTTCTCTCAACTTTTGAACATCGCAGTTTTGAGCTTGCCGATCACGGTTTAGTGTTTACACCGCAAACCGATTTGGCGATTATGAACTACATCATTAACTATCTCATTCAAAATAATGCGATCAATTGGGATTTTGTGAATAAACACACCAAATTTAAACGTGGTGAAACCAATATCGGTTATGGTTTACGTCCTGAAAATCCGTTAGAGAAAGACACGAATCGTAAAACCGCAGGTAAAATGCACGATTCATCATTTGAAGAATTGAAGCAATTAGTGTCGGAATATACCCTTGAAAAAGTATCAGAAATGTCAGGGGTAGACAAAGCTCAACTTGAGAATTTAGCGAAACTTTACGCAGATCCAAATAAAAAAGTGGTGTCGTTCTGGACAATGGGCTTTAACCAACATACACGTGGCGTATGGGCAAACCACTTGATTTACAATATTCATCTATTAACCGGCAAAATTTCTATTCCGGGTTGTGGTCCATTCTCATTAACCGGTCAACCTTCCGCTTGTGGTACGGCTCGTGAGGTCGGTTCTTTCCCACATCGTTTACCGGCAGATTTAGTGGTGACAAATCCGAAACACCGCGAAACAGCCGAGCGTATTTGGAAATTACCGAAAGGTACCATCTCTGACAAAGTAGGTTTGGATACCATCGCACAAGATCGTGCAATGCACGATGGTAAAATGAACGTATTGTGGCAGATGTGTAACAACAATATGCAAGCCGGCCCCAATATCAATGCCGACCGCTTGCCGGGCTGGCGTAAAGAAGGCAACTTCGTGATTGTCTCCGATCCTTATCCAACAGTCTCCGCACTATCCGCCGATTTAATCCTTCCAACAGCAATGTGGGTAGAAAAAGAAGGGGCATATGGTAATGCCGAGCGCCGTACGCAATTTTGGCGTCAACAAGTAAAAGCACCGGGAGAAGCGAAATCTGACCTATGGCAATTAATGGAATTTGCTAAATATTTCACAACTGATGAAATGTGGACGGAAGAATTGCTCGCACAAATGCCGGAATATCGTGGAAAAACACTGTATGACGTGCTATTTAAAAATGGTCAAGTGGATAAATTCCCACTCAGCGAACTGGCTGAAGGTCAATTAAATGATGAATCCGAACACTTTGGCTATTATGTGCATAAAGGTCTATTTGAAGAGTATGCCGAATTTGGTCGAGGTCACGGGCATGATTTAGCACCTTTCGATATGTATCACAAAGCTCGCGGGTTACGTTGGCCGGTCGTTGACGGAAAAGAAACCTTATGGCGTTATCGTGAAGGTTACGATCCTTACGTAAAAGAAGGCGAAGGTGTGGCATTCTATGGTTATCCGGACAAAAAAGCGATTATCCTTGCCGTACCTTATGAACCACCTGCAGAATCTCCGGATGCGGAATTCGACTTGTGGTTATCAACCGGTCGTGTTCTTGAACACTGGCACACAGGAAGCATGACTCGCCGCGTGCAAGAATTGCATCGCTCATTCCCAAATAATTTAGTGTGGATGAACCCATTAGATGCAGAAGCTCGGGGACTACGTCACGGAGATAAAATTAAAATTTCATCCCGCCGTGGTGAAATGATTTCTTATCTGGATACTCGCGGACGTAACAAACCGCCTCGTGGCCTAGTCTATACTACTTTCTTTGATGCAGGTCAGCTTGCTAATGTATTAACACTTGATGCAACAGACCCAATTTCAAAAGAAACCGACTTTAAAAAATGTGCGGTAAAAGTAGAAAAGGCTGTGTAAAAAACGACATAAAAACCAACCGCACTTGTCACTAGGATAGGAAATGAAACAAATTCATTTCCTATCAAAAGTGCAATCAATATTTAAAGAGAAAATGAAAAAAGCCACACTAAATCCTGAACGCCGACGCTTTCTAAAAGAGACTACCCGTACTGCGGGTGGTCTTGTTGGCATAGGAATTTTGCTGGGGTTACAACAAAATCAAAGCTTAGCCCGTGAAGGTGTAGCGCTACGCCCGCCGTTTGCACTGCAAGATGCAAAAGCATTTTCTGCTGCTTGTATTCGTTGTGGTCAATGCGTACAGGCTTGCCCTTATGATATGTTGCATCTAGCGTCGCTTCTGTCGCCGGTAGAAGCAGGTACACCATACTTCATTGCACGTGATAAACCTTGTGAAATGTGTCCTGATATTCCATGCGCACACGCTTGTCCAAGTGGAGCACTAGACCGCGATGCAACGGATATCAACGAATCACGTATGGGATTATCCGTATTGTTAGACCATGAAACCTGTCTCAACTGGCAAGGTCTCCGTTGTGATGTGTGCTATCGTGTTTGTCCGCTAATCGACAAAGCAATTACTTTGGAAAAACAACACAATCCTCGGTCGGATAAACACGCTTTACTCATCCCGACAGTGCATTCCGATGCCTGCACCGGTTGTGGTAAATGTGAACAAGCCTGTGTGCTGGAAGAAGCGGCAATTAAGATTTTACCAATGGATCTGGCGAAAGGTATGTTAGGCAAACATTATCGTTTAGGTTGGGAGGAAAAAGAAAAAGCCGGGCATTCTCTTGCACCGAAAGATATCATTTCTTTACCTGCCCGCACACCAGAGGCTACAGTGACGATACCGGAGGTCGCAGAACCTGTTTTGGCACCAATTTTAGAGGTAACCAAATAATGGCAGCAAATGCACCTAAACATGCTGGGAGAGAAGCCCGTCAAAAATGGGGATGGTGGTATGCCAACCGCTTTTTGTTTTGGCGACGTTTAAGTCAACTAGGCATTCTTGCGATGTTTTTAAGTGGTCCTTGTTTTAATGTGTGGATCTTAAAAGGTAATTACAGTGGTAGCCTACTGTTTGATACGATTCCTTTGAGTGATCCCTTAATCACTGCTGAAAGCCTTGCTGCGGGTCATTTACCCGATCTTCTGACCTTAATCGGTGCCATAATTATTGTACTTTGCTACGCAATACTGGGAAGTAAAGTATTTTGTGGTTGGGTTTGTCCACTAAACATTGTGACAGATACTGCAGCATGGTTACGTCGTAAACTTGGTATTCGTCAAACGGCAAAACTCCCTAGAGGATTACGCTATGGTATTTTGACGATGATTTTAGTCGGCAGTGCTGTAAGCGGAATGTTACTGTGGGAATGGATTAATCCTGTTGCAGCATTAGGACGCGCTTTTGTATTCGGATTGGGTGCGACAGCTTGGTTAATCGCGGTAGTTTTTCTTTTTGATTTGTTGATTGTCGAACACGGTTGGTGCGGACATTTATGCCCAATCGGCGCGACTTACGGCATTATTGGTGCCAAAAGTATTCTCCGAATTAAAGTCATTGATCGCAGCAAATGTGACAATTGTATGGATTGCTATAACGTCTGTCCGGAAGCACAAGTGTTACGTTCACCTTTACACGGAAAAAAAGATGATAGCCTACTTGTGCTTTCGAAAGATTGCATCAGCTGTGGACGTTGTATTGACGTCTGCGCTGAAAAAGTTTTTAAATTTTCAACTCGATTCAATCATTCAGGGGAGTGATTAATATGACCAATCAGGTATCTAAAATTTTAGTGGGATTCATGACCGCACTTTTTGCCGGTTACTTAATGGCGAACGATGTCCAACCTATCGGTAAAGACCTAACTCAATCGCCGGAAAATATTGCACCGGCATTCCACACTGCACCGCGTGAAACGGAGTTACCGGCATTAAATTATGTGAACCAACCACCAATGGTGCCACACAGTGTGGCTAATTATCAGGTGACCAAAAATGTGAATCAATGCTTAAACTGCCACAGCCCGGAAAATTCACGTTTAAGTGGAGCAACCCGAATCAGCCCGACACACTTTATGGATCGTGATGGAAACATTGGTTCAAGCTCATCACCACGCCGTTATTTTTGTTTACAATGCCATGTTTCTCAATCAAATGTCGATCCTATCGTACCAAATGATTTCAAACCGATGAAAGGTTACGGTAACTAATAAGGAAGGATTATGTCAGAGAAAAAACCAAATTTCATCGTGCGCTTTTGGCGTTGGTTTCGTAAACCAAGCCGTCTAGCCGTGGGAACAATCATTACTCTTGCTTTTATCGGCGGTATTTTATCTTGGGTAGGTTTTAATTACGGCTTAGAGCAAACGAATACTGAAAAATTCTGTGCAAGCTGCCATATGAATGACGCCTATCCGGAATATCTTCACAGCGTACATTACCAAACCCGTACGGGTGTAGGCGCGAGCTGTCCGGATTGCCATGTACCACACGAATTTGGGCCGAAGATGAAACGCAAAATCATTGCCGCAAAAGAGGTCTATGCCCATTACACTGGTAAAGTGGATACATTGGAGAAATTTAATCAGCATCGTTTGGAAATGGCTGAAAGAGAATGGGCAAGAATGAAAGCCAATGATTCTCAAGAATGTCGTAATTGTCATAATGTAGATCGAATGAATTTCAATGCACAACGCTCTGTTGCGGCGAAAATGCACGAAAAAATCAAAACAGAAGGAAAAACCTGTATTGATTGTCATAAAGGTATTGCTCACCAGCTACCTGACATGAGTAATGTAGAATCCGGCTTTAAAAAAGAGGCATCGGATAAAGCGGAAAAATAATTAATTTTTGACCGCACTTTATATAAATATCGGCACCTTTTGGTGCCGATTTAATACTCATAAAATGTTTCTATACTAGAAATATATTTAAAGCCCGATACCTTTCAATAAGATCGGGCTTTATTTTATCCTTAATAAAAAATATTAAGCTATTAATAGCATTTTCAGTCAGTTTAGATAATTCCTAAACATTCTAACTGTGGCAATTGATTTTCTACAAATTTATTGTAGATTCTTTCCATTGCGGCTTTTCCTTCTTCGTCCTTTTCCAAAGTTTTCCCGTCTTCAACCATAAATAGACCATTTTCTTTTAATAAACTCCAGGCAAAATCCAATTGTTTTTTCTTCGTAAACCCATCAATATGGGCAAGTAAAAACCAACGCTGTATCATATCAAGATTGTATGCACCGCCGGTAACTGGACTAGCAAGATAGTTAATACTGAATTGCGAAGAACGGGATTGCTCCAAAACATAGCGATTAAATGCCATGCAATGTGGGCGCGCTTGCTCAATTGTCTCTTCCGATTGTGCCACCGCCAAATTATTTTTACCGACAAGAATAGCTAAAACAGTAAAAATATCCGCTTCATTAAAGCGACCTTTTAATGTTTCAACGATATCCTTAACCAAGTGGATTTTATGATCCTGCAGTATATCCAATATCGGATTAAATAAATCTACGTTCAAATCAACACTCAAATGACCTGAAGCTTTCATTTCAATTTGTTTACGAGGGGTATGTAACAAGACACGCAATTTTTTCCATGCTTCTCTTTGTTCATAGCTATTTAATCGACGCGCACCTTTTATCCAAAAATCCTTGCGGAATTGTTTATTTAAAATAAAGTCTTTAACGGTTTGAGCAAATGACGGATCACTAAAACTTGCGATTAATTCACGTTGCTCTTGGTTATATAGCGTTTCATTAAAATCGTCTAAATAATTACTAGAGCAAGCGAAAGTCAATTTGGCGGATTCCAACCATTTTTGCATATCGGCAAAATACATCGGTTGCCAGTCTTTATTTAAATATTCGTGAGCAACATAATGTGGATCTTTGTTTTTAAGTTGCTCGACCCGAGAGAGTAATTCCGGTGATTTTTGTGTTAGATTAGTGCTTTGAGCAAATACTTTACCAACAAATTCTATACTATCCTTAATATTTTGTTGGCGACTATTGGAATGTGCGGTCATTGTATTATGATGTTGAAGCAATAAATGGCGCAGTGGCGATGGCGCAGACCATCCCGGCAACGTATTGTAACTGATATATAAGATGCCGCCGACTTTTAGTTTACGACGAATAAAATCCACCACAATGGCACGGTTTTCATCAGAAATCCAAGACCAAATACCATGTAAACCGATAAAATCAAATTCAGGTAAATCATCACGCTTACAAAATTCATTAAAACCTTGATCTGCGATTAATGCACCATTATTCGCCACCTCAGAAAGATAACTGGCAAAATTGGCTTGAGATGGATTAAAATCCGTAGCATACCATTTAGCATGACCGGCTGTCGCATGTACATTCATCGATATACCTTGCCCAAACCCAAGCTCACAAGCATGATATTGAGAAGTTAAAATTGATTCCGGTAGTGCAATCCCTGCCATTAAAAAAGGAATAATGGCATTATTAGGATTGAGCTCCGAATAATAACCAAATGTGTAATTTATATCGCTAACATAGCCTTCTGACCAACTAGACATAAGAGATTTCCCCACTAATTTCCATATCATTAAATAATAATTTCTATTGCTACTACATTAAAAGTCCACGCAATATACCTTATTTTTAAAATATAGTCGTTAAAATTATTTAAGGAATATCTCATTTTTTATCATGATTTTTTACCAAATACTAAAAAAGTACTACATTCCAAAATTAATTAACTTAACATAAAGTGAGTTTTTTATATTTATCCTAAGCGGCATATTAAAAAAGTGCGGTCATTTTTGACCGCACTTTTTGATACTAATAAAAATTACTCAGCTAATTCTACTTGTTCATGTGCCATTAATTCCTGACCGACATCATCAAGTAAAGTGAGATAACGCTCGTATTGTCTCAATATGTCGGCTATCAATTCATCTTGATCCATATATTGCACATCATAACCAACACGCCCATCAAAAAAATACGTATAAGGCTGATAACTCGTTCCATGTTGAATATGTGGAAGATTTTCATCGTTAATTAGCTGTTCGGAAACCTCATGTCCGACGGATTTAATCCCATACATAAAATCACGCATCAATTCTTTTTGAATGACTAATTCTACTGCGGGTTCTTCCTGCTCAAATAAGGTATTAACTTGTACGTTTAAATTATATTTACCGATAAGTTCTTGGCGCAATTCACGCATTGCCGGCAACGCTGTGTATTTTAAGAAACGTAAAATATCTTTTTCCTGTGTTTGGTTCATCATTTGTTCCAAACGTTCTTTCCATTTTTCACCCGTCCATAAAATACTGGTCGGATTCACCTTTGTTGTAAAGTATTTTTTATCTGCATTTAACCCTTTCCATAGACTAAAACACATCACTAACATCAATACGGCAAAAGGTAATGCCACCATTAATGTCATAGCCTGCAAGTTTGCTAAACCACCTGATTGCATTAATACAACTGCTACTATGGACATCAATACACCCCACATCACGGTTTGCCAGTTAGGTGATACAAGGCTTTTATCACGAGAAGCAATATTGTTCAAAACATAAATTCCCGAATCCGCCGAAGTGATAAAAAATAGAGAAATAACGATCAAACTTACCAAACCGCTCATAGTAGGTAATGGCAAATAATCAAGGAACTTAAACAATAAAGTTTCCGGTGATGAAATCATTTGTCCCAGTACACCGGCAGCCTCACCATCATTTAACCAGATAGCGGTATTACCAAATACTGTAAACCAGAGGATACCAAATAAACTTGGGATGACTAATACACCAAAAATAAATTCACGGATAGTACGCCCTTTGGAAATGCGGGCGATAAATAGCCCGACAAAGGGTGCCCATGAACACCACCACGCCCAATAAAGCACCGTCCAACCACTAAACCATTCGGTATGTTCTTGCTCATACACATAGGTTTTAAAACTAAGTTGTACTAAATTACTAAGATAGCTGCCAATGTTATCGCTAAATGCCGAGAGTAAATAAAGCGTTGGCCCGGTAACTAACACAAAAATGAGTAATAAAAATGCCAATGTTAAATTCAATTCACTAAGCATTTTTACCCCTTTCCCTACGCCTGAGATAGCAGAAAAAACCGCTAGACTCATTACCACAGCAATCACAATAATTTGTAATGTAAAAGTATTTTCACTCACCCATCCCATTTGATGCAAACCTGCACCTAATTGAGAAGCACCAAAACCTAGCGTAGTAATAATACCGAATAAGGTGGCAAGCAATGCCACAATATCGATGAGATCTCCTACTTTTCCATTGATGCGATCTTTCAACAACGGATAAAAACAAGAGCGTAATGCTAACGGCAATTTATAACGGAAACCAAAATAAGCCAAAGCTAATGCAATCGTGCCATATACCGCCCAAGCATGAATCCCCCAGTGAAATAAAGTATGTAATAATGCCTCTTGCTGTCGATGTTCCGCCGCACCGCTGGTTATTTCTGAAAGATAGTGGGTTAATGGCTCAGCAACACCAAAGAACATTAACCCCACGCCCATGCCGGCAGCAAACAACATGGCAAGCCAAGAGAGGAAACTAAATTCAGGTTCTTCCTCATCACTACCAAGTTTAATGTTCCCCAAACTACTTACGGATAAAATCAGTAAAAAGCCTAAAAAAACGGAGAATACCAATACATAAAACCAGCTAAAATTTGCAAAGATACCGGCTTTCGCTTGGTTTAATAATGCTTGAGTTTGAGCCGGTGCGATTAAAATCATCGCCACCAGTAATAAAACAAAAAACAGCGTTAATCCAATCACAAAAGGATTAAATGACGTTCGCTTTTCCATAAATTGAGATAAAGACAAACCTTTCCCCTTAAAATGAAGTCTATTAATTAAAAATTCGATTTATTCAAAACGTTGCCATTAGGCAAAAAAGTGTGTAGTGGAACCACTACAATGACAGCACATAGAAGTGCGATTTTGGTAGAAATACTCAGTAGGCATTGTGAGATTATTTCTAAATAACGGGCGAATTCTATCAAAAAATGATGATTATTTCAAATTAGTAGATATTGACGAGTAAAAGTGCAGTGAAAAACACCGATATTTTCCGGCGTTATGTAGCAAATGCTCGAGATAGTTATTTCAATGAAAGATAAGGTGATTTCCCTTGTTTAATATAAATCCTCTCGCCCGCTTGCGGGAGAGAGACGACGGAAATTGCGTTCGGCAATTTTCGTCAGAGAGAGGGGAAATGTAGTTATCTTTGCAATAAATTTTGTTGTTCCCCCTCTCCCTCCGAAAATCCTACGGATTTTCTCCCCCCTCTCCCGTGAACGGGCGAGGGGATTACTATTCAATAAACAGACTCAGGTTTGTATAACTGCTATGTAATATCAATATTTTTACCGCATTTGAAAGAAAAACTATATCCGTTCTTCAATAATGCCCCCGCCTAAACAAATCTCGTCCAGATAAAATACGGCAGATTGTCCGGGGGTCACGGCAGCTTGAGGTTCATCAAAAACAACACGGATAGTGTCATTATCAATAGGCTCTATTACACAAGGAATATCCGCTTGACGATAGCGGGTTTTCACTGTGCAACATAAGGGATCTTGAATCGTTTGACGATCTACCCAATGAAGCTGTTTAGCGATTAATCCTTTGGAAAATAAACGTGGATGATCATGACCTTGCGCCACAATGAGTTCGTTATTTTCCACATTTTTATCCACCACATACCAAGCTTCGTCACCGGCATTTTTCAATCCGCCAATACCCAAGCCTTTACGCTGTCCCAAGGTGTGGTACATTAAGCCCTCATGGCGACCAATCACCTCTCCATCCACCGTACGAATATCTCCTGGTTGTGCCGGTAAATAACGGGCTAAAAAATCTTTGAATTTACGTTCACCAATAAAGCAGATTCCCGTTGAATCTTTCTTTTTTGCCGTGATCAAACCTAGCTCTTCGGCAATTGCACGCACAATCGGCTTTTCAATTTCCCCCACCGGGAAAAGGCTTTGCCCCACTTGCTGATGGCTTAGGGTATATAAAAAATAGCTTTGATCTTTATTGGCATCCAAACCACGTAATAATTTGGCTTGATTGTCATCACCTGAGCGACGAACATAATGCCCGGTGGCGATATAATTAGCGCCGAGATCTTCTGCCGCATACTCTAAAAAAGCTTTAAATTTAATTTCTTTATTACACAAAATATCCGGATTTGGTGTTCGCCCTGCTTTGTATTCCGTTAAAAAATGCTCAAAGACATTATCCCAATACTCAGCAGCAAAATTAATTTTATGCAGTTTAATGCCAAGTTTGTCACACACTGCTTGCGCATCGGCAAGATCCGCTGCTGCCGTGCAATAATCCGTATCATCATCCTCTTCCCAGTTTTTCATAAACAAGCCTTCCACTTGGTAGCCCTGTTGCTGAAGAATAAAGGCAGAAACAGAAGAATCCACCCCACCGGACATTCCACAAATCACTTGTTTCTTACTATTTTCGGCAAGTTGTTCTGATGTGAGTTGAGGGAAATATTGATTGTAAGTTTTTGAAATTAACATAAATTCTCCCGTAACTTCGGTTAAGGCGAAGCACATTGGTTATTGTTAAAAATCGGCGAAATAAGCCTGTTTCTTTCAGCTATCCGATAAAAAGTGCGGTCAAAATTCAACGAAATTTATTTCACTTCATAAAACGATGTATCATCATTTTTCTTCGCAAATTTTTGTTCGTATTCCGCTTTGGCTTGTTCATCACCTGCATCAAGTTTTGATTGAAGTGTATCGCAAGGTTTATCACAATCACAGGCTTTGGCAATTCCCAATGTGGACAAGCCACCACAGCTGCCTTTTAGGCTCTGTTTTTTGATAATAAAGCCAATCGACATCAGTAAAATAATCGCCACAAAGGCGATGAGGGTAAAAAATAACGTTTGCATGATTATTCCTTTGTTTCCATCAATTTTTTAAATGCGGATGACATTTTTGTTTCAAAGCCATTTTCGGTTTTGATGATTAAATAGACCGCAAGATCATTTTTCTCCGCCACTTCAAGGGCTTTTTCTTCCCCGAGTACAAATAAACCCGTTGATAGACCGTCCGCAGTCATGGTTGTTGGAGTAAACACCGTGATGGAGGCAAGATGATGTTGAATCGGGTAACCTGTTTTCGGATCAATTTCATGGGCGAAACGTTTGCCGTTTTCTTCAAAATAAATACGGTAATCGCCGGAGGTTGCCATTGCCATATTATTTAAACCAATCACATTTTCAACCGCTCTTTCTCCCGTTATATTAGGCTTTTCAATGGCGATTTGCCAAGGTTTTCCTTCCGCGTTTTTTCCTTTGGCTCGAATTTCGCCCCCAATTTCCACCATATAGTTTTGTACATTAAGCTGTTCCAATTTCTCTGCCACTTGATCCACCCCAAAACCCTTCGCAATAGAAGAAAGGTCGATATAAACTTGTGGCACAGATTTGCTTAATGTTGGGGTTTGACCACTCATATCAAGGGTAATTTTATCAAGCCCTACCCAAGATTGACGCTCTGCAAGTTGTTCCGGTGTCGGTTGGCGTTCCGGGCGTTTTTCAGGACCAAATCCCCATAAATTCACAACCGGTCCAACAGTCACATCAAGCGCCCCTTCAGTGATTTGATGGAGCCGAATAGCTTCGGCCAACACTTTCGCAAAATCTGCTGAAATTTCAATAGGCGTGTTGACTTGAGTATTTTGGTTAAAACGGCTCAATTCCGAATCCTTAATATAAGTGGACATTTTGGCATTGACGTCTTTTAAAATGCTATCAATCTGTTCATGGGTCTTTTGTGAACTTTCACTCACAGCACTATCATCAATATATTTTACATGATAGGTTGTGCCCATGGTTTTACCACTTAATGAGATCACTTCGGCCTCTTTCTTACAGGCCGCCAGTGAGCAAGCGAAAACAACGGCAAGTAGTCCACTCAATATTTTCTTCATTTATTTTTCCTAATGAGGTGAATATAGGCAAACTGACTTTTCAATCAGCTTGCTGTAATCTGAATAGCAACAAGGGCGTATGCCATACGCCCCTAAAAAACGCTTTAAATTTTGACCGCACTTCATCACAAAGTGCGGTCAATTTTCATGGTGTTTTAACTCATTAAATCATCCACCGAAGTCATCTAACAAGATGTTTTCGTCTTCAACGCCGAGGTCTTTCAACATTTTGATTACCGCTGCGTTCATTACCGGAGGTCCACACATATAGTATTCACAATCTTCTGGTGCTTCATGATTTTTCAGATAGTTTTCATAAAGTACATTGTGAATGAAGCCGGTATAGCCATCCCAATTATCTTCCGGCAATGGATCAGAAAGAGCCACATGCCATTTGAAGTTTGGATTTTCCGCTTGAAGCGTATCAAAATCTTCTACATAGAACATTTCACGTTTAGAACGTGCACCATACCAGAATGAGATTTTGCGTTTAGAATGTAAACGTTTTAACTGGTCAAAAATGTGTGAACGCATTGGTGCCATACCCGCACCACCACCGATGAAGACCATTTCCGCATCGGTGTCTTTTGCAAAGAATTCACCGAATGGACCGGAAATTGTCACTTTATCACCTTCTTTTAATGACCAAATGTAAGAAGACATTTGACCCGGAGGGGCATCCGGTTGACGCGGAGGAGGCGTTGCAATACGTACGTTAAGCATAATGATGCCTTTTTCTTCCGGATAGGAAGCCATGGAATAAGCACGAATGATATGCTCATCCACTTTAGACACATAACGCCATAAATCGTATTTATCCCAATCCTCGTGATATTCTTCCGGAATATCGAAGTCTTTATAGTAAACCGTATGAGGCTCTGCTTCGATTTGGATATAACCACCGGCACGGAATGGTACTTCTTCACCTTCAGGAATCGCCAATTTAAGCTCTTTGATGAATGTCGCTTTGTTATCGTTAGAAATAACGGTACATTCCCATTTTTTCACACCGAAGATTTCTTCCGGAAGTTCAACTTCCATATTGCCTTTCACATTCACTTGGCAAGCCAAACGATAACCTTCTTTGGCTTCACGTTTGTTGATGTGAGAAAGCTCGGTAGGAAGAATTTCGCCACCACCGCTTTTCACTTTCACAATACATTGGCCGCAAGAGCCACCGCCACCACAAGCGGAAGATACGAAGATACCCTTACTTGCTAACGCACCTAATAATTTGCCACCGGCCGGTAAGGTGATCGCCTTTTCAGGATCATCATTAATGCCGATTGTAATATCCCCGGAATCTACGAGTTTTGATTTCGCAAATAAGATGATTGCTACTAATACCAATACGATAACCGTAAATGCAGCAATACCGAGTGCAAGAATTACTGAATCACTCATTGATTACACTCCTTATAATTGAATACCGGAGAAGGACATAAAGCCCAACGCCATCAAACCAACGGTGATGAAAGTAATGCCTAAGCCTTTCAAACCACCCGGAATATCCGCATATTTCATTTTTTCCGTTAAACCAGCAAGGGCAACGATGGCAAGCATCCAACCTAAACCGGAACCAAAACCATATACGATAGACTCAGGGAAATTGTAATCACGTTGAACCATAAAGGATACGCCACCGAAAATCGCACAGTTTACTGCGATAAGCGGTAAGAAGATCCCTAATGCATTATAAAGAGACGGCATAAATTTATCTAATACCATCTCAAGGATTTGTACTAAACCTGCAATCACACCGATAAAAGTGATGAAGTTTAAGAATGATAAATCCACACCTTCAATTAACGCATTTTCTTTTAGTATGTTAGCGTAAATTAACTGGTTAACCGGTACCGCAACGCCCAACACGAAGGTTACTGCAATCCCTAAACCAAAAGCCGTAGAAACCTTTTTTGATACCGCCAAGAATGTACACATTCCCAAGAAAAAGGACAGTGCCATATTTTCAATGAAGACGGCCTTCACAAATAGGCTAATATAATGTTCCATTGATTATTTCTCCTGTTGCTCCGGTTTCCAAGTTCTTAATCCCCAGATGACAAATCCGATGATAAAGAATGCACTTGGTGCAAGTAGGAATAAACCGTTTGCTTGGTACCAACCACCATTTTGAATTGTTTCAAGAATGGTTATACCGAATAATTTACCTGAGCCGATAAGTTCACGGAAGAACGCAACAATGATTAGCATTGCGCCATAACCTAAACCGTTACCAATACCGTCCACGAAACTTTCAAGCGGAGGGGATTTCATTGCGAAGGCCTCTGCACGACCCATTACAATACAGTTCGTAATAATCAACCCAACGAATACTGAAAGCTGCTTAGATAAACCGTAAGCATAAGCTTTTAATACTTGGTCAACAACAATTACCAATGAAGCAATAATCGCAAGTTGTACGATAATACGAATACTGTTAGGAATATAGTGACGGATTAAAGAAACAAAGAAGTTTGATAACCCGGTTACTAAAGTTACCGCAATAGCCATAACAAATGCAGTTTCTAATTTCGTTGTTACCGCTAATGCAGAACAGATCCCAAGGATTTGCAACGCAATTGGATTGTTTTTAGCAATAGGAGCTAATAACAGATCTTTTAAATTTGTTTTTCCAGACATTAGTTCGCTCCTGCTTGAAGTTTTTCAAGATATTTACTAAAGCCATTTTCACTGAACCAGTAATCAAAAGTACCTTGAACACCGTTAGCGGTTAAGGTCGCTCCGGATAAACCGTCAACGCTATGATCATCTTTCGGTGCCTGACCTTTCACAATATGAATAGCCGGTTGATGCTGTTCATTGAAAAGTTTTTTACCTTTAAATAAACCGGCCCAATTTGGGTTTTCAATCTCACCACCCAACCCTGGAGTTTCGCCATGTTGATAATAGGTGATACCGTTCACCGTATTGCCATCCGGTTGAACAGAAACCAAACCATACATAACAGACCATAATCCGGTGCCGTAAATAGGTAAAATCACTTGCTGAGTTTGACCTTGTTCATCTTTAACAAGATAAATTTCTGCAGTTTTCCCACGAGTACGGATTCTCGCTTTATCCTGTTCTGCAGGAATCGCTTCTTGCGAATCATCAGCTTGTTGAACATAGTCACCTGTTGCTAAATCAACAAAACGTGGTTCAATAAATTTTGCATAGGTTTCTTTTACATTCGTTTTTTCTTGTAAAAGTCCTGCAACATTGAGGATATTTTTTTGCTTGTCGAGTAATTTTTGCTCTTCTTGTGCAGGTTTTAACACCACAGCGGAACCAGCAACAATAATGGAACAAACTAAACTCAGTAACAACACAACAAGAATTGTGCCGCCAACACTGTCTTTATTAAACTTAGCCATTTGTTCTTGCTCTCCGACGTTTGATATTTGCTTGAACAACGATGTAGTCAAAAATTGGTGCAAACAAGTTTGCAAATAAAATTGCTAACATCATTCCTTCCGGATAAGCCGGGTTTACAGTACGAATTAACACGGCCATAACACCGATTAACGCACCATACCACCATTTACCTGTATTGGTGAACGAGGCTGAAACAGGATCCGTTGCCATGAACACCATACCTAGAGCAAAACCACCTAAAACAAGATGCCAGTGCCAAGGCATTGAGAACATATGATTGGTTTCAGAACCAATGAGGTTAAATAATGTTGAGGTTGCAATCATACCGAGCATTACCCCGGCGATAATACGCCATGAAGCGATACGGGTGAAAACTATAATTGCCCCACCGATTAAAATCGCTAAGGTTGAAACCTCACCCATAGAACCCGGAAGGTTACCAATAAACGCATCCATCCAAGAGATTGGCTGACCGGTTACAGTATGCTGTAATGCACCCTGACCTGCTTGTGACCATTGTGAAAGTGCGGTCGCACCGGAGAAGCCATCTGCTGCTGTCCATACCGTATCACCGGAAATTTGTGCCGGGTAGGCAAAGAACAAGAAGGCGCGACCTGCAAGTGCCGGGTTCATAAAGTTACGCCCTACACCACCGAAGATCTCTTTTGCCACAACGATACCAAAACTGATACCTAATGCCGCTTGCCATAAAGGTAATGTTGGCGGAACAATTAAAGCGAAAAGAATGGTAGAAACAAACATCCCTTCATTCACTTCGTGGCCACGAACTACAGAGAACAATAATTCCCAAATAGTACAAACGGTGAATACCACTAGGTAAATTGGCAGGAAGAAAATTGCCCCTAATGCCATTTTGCTTCCCCAACCGGCATTTAAGGTTAGATCTAACCCTAAACCATTGGCGAGCGCATAATGCCAGTCGTTTGCAATTAATTGTTCTAAATTGCCTAATTGATTTAATGCGGGAATCGCTTGGTTACCCACATTGTACATACCATAGAAAATCGCAGGAAACAGTGCGAGAAACACTGTGATCATCATACGTTTTGAGTCTAACGCATCACGAACATGCGTGTTTTTGTGCGTCACTGTACCCGGTGTATAAAGCAAGGTATAAATCGATTCAAAGATCGGATAAAGCTTGCTGTATTTACCACCTGGTAAAAACGCGGGTTCCATTTTTTCTAAAAGATTTTTTAAACCCATTTCTAACCTTCCTTCTCAATCTTTTCTAAAGCTTGGCGCAAGATTGAACCATATTCATATTTGCCCGGACAAACGAATGAACAAAGTGCTAAATCTTCTTCATCCAACTCTAAACAACCTAATGCTTGAGCACTATCAGTATCACCGGCGATTAAATCACGTAGCAATAAAGTTGGTAAAATATCCAACGGCATGACTCGCTCATAGTTACCGATTGGCACCATCGCACGCTCACCACCATTTTCAGCGGTAGTGAAATTGAAGAGTTTTTTGCCAAAATGACCTAATACAGTACGGGTAATCGAATATTTATTTGGTTGCGGAGTAATCCAACCAAAGAATTCTTTATTGTTCCCTTCTGCAATTACAGAAACTTGTAATGCATAACGGCCTAAGTAGTCATGTACACCTTTCGCCGTATTACCGCAAAGTACGGAACCTGAAATGACACGATTTTCACCCGCACTGAGTTCATTTTCAGTTAATTGAGAAAGGTTCGCACCAATCACTGTACGGATCAAACGTGGATTTTGCACTTGTGGACCGGCGAGAGAAATAACACGATCAACGTAAAGTTCACCCGTGGTAAATAATTTACCAACAGCAATCACATCTTGATAATTGATATGCCATACGGTTTTATGTGCACCGACAGGATCAATAAAGTGAATGTGAGTGCCCACTAAACCTGACGGATGAACGCCACCAAAATCGTGAACCTGAAGATTTGATAAATCCACAGTCGGAATATTGGTATCACCGGCTTTACACAGATGTAACGGTTTGCTTGGGAATAAACGACTTAATACGCTTAACCCATTGATAAAATCTTGCCAATGCTCTTTTAACACGACTTCAGGATCAGCCGAGAGAGGATTAGTATCCATCGCATTAACAAAGATAGAAGAAGGTTCGCTTTCAATCGCAGGGATTTTGCTGAAAGGACGCGTACGTAATGCGGTCCATAAACCCGATTCCACAAGATTTTGTTTTACTTGTTCAGGAGAAAGCGTATTGAGCTCATCTGCATTATATTTCGCGAAAGTGATTTGTTCATCGCCTTCCACGTTAATGACCACAGATTGTAATACACGTTTTTCGCCACGATTTATTGCTGTGATAGTACCACTTGCTGGGGCTGTGAAAACCACACCGGGATTTTTCTTATCTTCAAAAAGCACTTGACCTTTCTTGACAACATCACCTTCGCGTACCTTCATAGAAGGACGCATCCCCACATACTCCTCACCAAGAATCGCAACCTGATTCACAACGTTGCCATTGTGGATTACTTGTGCCGGTTTTCCTGCAATAGGAAGATCCAAGCCTTTCTTAATTGTAATCATATTGTTTGCACTACTTTTCAAGGTTAAAAATACGATTGCAAATAACTGAAATTAAATGCAATCTCGTGTTTGAGCGTGACAGAGAATACGTTAAACCATCAAAGTATTAACTACTGACACATAAATAAAAAACTCAAATTGGTTTAATTTTTTGACAAAGTAAGCGAGCTTTTACAACATCAAAAAATTGAAAATATAAAAATTAAAGCGACTTATTCTAGCTAAAATCTGCGTTTCATTCCACTTTAACCCACACTTTTTGTGAAAAATTTGTGAACTTTTTGCAAGATACACACAAAGAGTTATGAACGGAAAACAATCAAACTATAAGCCAACTCCGGCACAGTTTGGTGAGTTGGGAAATACTTCACCACGCTCTTCCCATTCTTTTTTGGTATAAAGATGGAGGGCGAAGGCATGGATACCGTTTTTTAAATCCTCGGCAAATAATTGATATAATTTTTGATGGCGTTTAACCTTACTCATACCATCAAAAACATCACTCACAATCACTAATTTAAAATGAGAATTTGCACCACGACCGGAGCTATGCATGTGACTTTCATTTTCTACTGCCGCAAAGTGCGGTTGAAATTCAGTGTGAATTTTATCTAATAATTCTTGTTGCTTTGACATCATTTATCTCCAATAAAATTTTGCTGAAAGGCTATACATCCGTCATTAAGTCTGCAAGAATAGCACAAATCAACTTATTTTAATTGAGGAAATTATGAAGCTCGCAAATAAAATCAAAACATTATCTGCTGTTACCCTTGCCGCCGCAACAGTGTTTCTTACCGGCTGCCAAGCTCAATCCAATACATTAACGTTCACCCCTCCAGCCCCTAATGCGTCGATGAACGTTAATCAATCCGCCGTTGTTTATGTCACCACAAGCGATGCCCGTTCAAAACAAGATATCGCCAGCTATGTAAAAAACGGGGAATTAGTAAAACTCAATGCTTCACCAAGTGTGACACAACTATTCCAACAAGTGATGCAACAAAATTTGGTCAGTAAGGGATTCCGTATTGGGCAGGTAAATAATTCAAATGCCGGCGTTACCGTTGAAGTAAAAGATTTTTTCACTCAGGTGGATCAGGGCAATTTACGCTACAATCTAAACAGCAAAATTCAAGTCACCGTGCATGTACAGGGTAGCGGTGGGAAATATAACAAAGACTTTAACGCCAGCCGTTCACAATCCGGCGCATTTAATGCTGACAATGACGAAATCCAAAAAGTGCTTGGTGAAACTTTCAAAGATATTGTTAATAACATCTATCAAGATCAAGAAGTCGTTACGGCAATCAATCAATATACCCGCTAATTTCTTTTGGGGCGTTTCGCCCCATTATTTTCTATAAAAACTTGACGAATACCCCTTTCAAGCGTAACATTCGCCCGATTTTTTAACGAGAAGGACACACACTTTGGACAGTCATAGTCGATACCGAATATCGCTTTAGACTCCCGCCCAACGCCAAAATGGCTATCGGCGAGAGTTCGTCGGTAGATTTACCGATTTCGGCATCCTTAATACAAAACGAAAATACCGCAATTTTTAACCGCACTTTTATTCGTTTGACATTCTTTTGTTCACGGCTAACTGTTCATAATCCCACAAGGAGTATGAAATGATCAATGCTTTTACTATCAACGATTCCCGTTTATTTCGGATCGACGAAAATGAAACGGATCTCAATAGCGCAATCTGGCTTGATTTGCTCGAACCTACCGGCGAAGAGCGTGAAATGCTACAAGAAAGCTTAGGACAAAGCCTCGCTTCTTTTCTGGAATTAGAAGATATCGAAGCCTCCGCCCGTTTCTTTGAAGACGAAGACGGATTACACTTACACTCATTCTTTTACTGTGAAGATGAAAATAACTATGCCGATCTCGCTAGTGTAGCATTTACTATCCGCGATGGCCGCTTATTTACCTTACGTGATCGAGAACTGCCTGCATTTCGTTTGTATCGTATGCGTTCCCGTAGTCAGCGTTTATTGGAATTCAATGCTTATGAAGTGCTGCTTGATTTATTTGAAACCAAAATTGAGCAACTTGCCGATGTCATCGAAAATGTTTACGCCGATCTAGAAGAATTAAGTCGCGTAATCCTAAACGGCACACAAGGTGAGGCGTTTGATGAAGCGTTAAACACCCTCACAGAACAGGAAGATACCAGTTCAAAAGTGCGCCTATGTCTGATGGATACCCAACGCGCACTCGGTTTTTTAGTGCGCAAAACCCGTTTACCGGCAAACCAGTTGGAACAGGCGAGAGAAATCCTGCGAGATATTGAATCCCTACAACCGCACAACGAATCCTTGTTCCAAAAAGTAAATTTCCTTATGCAAGCAGCAATGGGTTACATTAATATTGAGCAGAATAAAATTATGAAATTTTTCTCGGTAGTCTCCGTGATGTTCTTACCGGCAACATTAGTTGCCTCTACTTATGGAATGAACTTTGAGTTTATGCCGGAACTGCATTTTAAATATGGTTACCCAATGGCTATCGGTTTAATGATCGCCGCAGCACTCACCCCATATATTTATTTTAAACGAAAAGGATGGCTATAATGGAATTATCCCAAACCGCACTATTTGTCGGTTCAATCATCAATCTTTATGCGCTAGTGTTGGTCTTACGTATTTGGTTGCAATTGGCTAGAGTGGATTACTACAATCCTCTTTCACAGTTTGTGGTAAAAATTACAGAACCGGTACTTAAACCCATTCGTAAAATGATGCCGACCGTCAAAAACATTGACACTTCAGCTGTCCTTGTGATTTTTATCCTCGGTGCGCTAAAATCCGTGCTTTACTTCGGATTAGCCATTGATGTCATGATACTTTTAGGCCTATTAAGCATTCTAAAAGCAACCGGAATGACGATTTTCTATGTGTTATTTATCGGAGCAATTTCAAGCTGGTTTAATCGTGGTAACAATCCTACTTTCTACGCTTTCTATCAATTGTCAGAACCACTATTACGGCCTGTTAGAAAAATCTTACCAACTATTGGAATGATTGATTTTTCACCCATGGTGATTGTGTTTATCCTACTATTTATCAATAATCTTATGATTGATATGTTACAGGGACTTTGGGTGATCGCCGGATAAAGTGCGGTCATAAAATAACATGTTTTCAGCCACGTTCTACGTGGCTTTTCTTTATAGGGGTTATAAATATGTCAGCAATCGAAAAACTGTCTGATGGCATTCGCCTAAAGATTTTTTTACAACCCAAAGCCAGCAAAGATCAAATTGTTGGAATACATAATGAAGAACTCAAAATTACCATCACCGCCCCACCGATAGAAGGGCAAGCAAACGCTCATTTATTAAAATTCTTAAGCAAAATCTTCAAAGTACCGAAAAGCAGTATCCTGCTGGAAAAAGGCGAATTAAATCGCCACAAACAAATTTGGATTCCCTCTCCTAAATTAATGCCAAAAGAAATCGAAAATTTATTATAAAACAAACGAAAAAATCACCGCACTTTATGCCTCTTAGCCTACCAATTTATGGCGTTTTACGATATTCTATGAGTCAATTTTTTCATATAAAAATCCCGCTAAAGTGCGGTCAAAATTAAAGGTAATTTTATGCAAGAACAATATCGTCCCGATATGATTGAACCGAAAGTTCAGCAATATTGGGCAGAGAATAAGGTTTTCAAAGCCGTTAAAGATACCAATAAAGAGAAATATTATTGTCTTTCTATGTTCCCGTATCCGTCCGGCCGCCTGCATATGGGGCATGTGCGTAACTATACGATCGGTGATGTGGTTTCACGTTATCAACGTATGAACGGTAAAAATGTATTGCAGCCCATCGGTTGGGATGCCTTTGGTTTACCTGCTGAAGGGGCGGCAATTAAACACAAAACCGCACCGGCAAAATGGACATACGAAAACATTGAATATATGAAAAACCAGCTCAAAATGTTGGGTTTTGGTTATGACTGGGATCGTGAAATTGCGACCTGTAAACCTGAATACTACAAATGGGAACAATGGTTTTTTACCGAGCTTTATAGAAAAGGTTTAGTGTATAAAAAAACCTCAACGGTAAACTGGTGTCCGAATGATGAAACCGTGCTTGCCAACGAGCAAGTGCATGATGGTTGCTGTTGGCGTTGCGATACCCCGGTGGAACAAAAAGAAATTCCTCAATGGTTTATTAAAATCACGGATTATGCCGAGCAATTATTAGGCGGGCTGGATAATCTTCCGCAATGGCCGGATATGGTGAAAACCATGCAACGCAACTGGATTGGACGTTCCGAAGGGGTGGAAATTATCTTTGAAGTAGCGGATACCAATGAGAAAGTGGCGGTTTACACTACTCGCCCGGATACCTTCTATGGCGTGAGTTATTTAGGCATTGCCGCCGCTCATCCTTTGGCAAGCCTTGCAGCACAAAATAATCCAGAACTGGCTGCATTCATTCAAGAAGCGAAAAACGCCAAAGTTGCCGAAGCCGATCTTGCCACCATGGAGAAAAAAGGGATGGCGACAGGCTTGTTCGCAATTCATCCGTTAACCGGGGAAAAATTACCGATTTGGGTGGCAAATTTCGTATTAATGCACTATGGTACGGGGGCGGTAATGGCGGTTCCGGCACATGATCAACGTGACTATGAGTTCGCACAAAAATATGCCCTACCATTAAAACAAGTGATCGCGCCACTTGCCGACCAAGAAATTGATTTAACCAAAGAAGCGTTCATCGAACATGGTGTATTAGTTAATTCTGCCGAATTTGACGGCTTAGACTTCGACGGCGCATTCAACGGTATTGCAAATAAACTTGAAAAATTAGGCGTGGGTAAACGCCAAGTGAACTACCGCTTGCGTGATTGGGGTGTTTCCCGTCAACGTTATTGGGGCGCACCAATCCCAATGCTGACCCTTGAAAACGGTGATGTCGTGCCTGCTCCATTAGAAGATTTACCGATTATTCTGCCTGAAGATGTGGTGATGGATGGGGTGAAAAGCCCGATTAAAGCGGATCCAAACTGGGCAAAAACCACCTTTAACGGTGCACCTGCATTAAAAGAAACGGACACTTTTGATACCTTTATGGAATCTTCTTGGTATTACGCCCGTTACACCTCACCAACCTTTGCAGAGGCAATGTTAGATAAAGAAGAAGCGAATTACTGGTTACCGGTGGATCAATATATCGGCGGTATTGAGCATGCGACTATGCACCTATTATATTTCCGTTTCTTCCACAAACTCTTGCGTGATGCAGGTTTTGTAACAAGTGATGAACCGACCGTTAAGTTGTTATGTCAAGGTATGGTGCTTGCCGATGCATTCTATTACACCAGCCCGACTAACGAGCGTATTTGGGTCAGCCCAACGCAAGTGACCCTCGAGCGAGATGAGAAAGGCCGCATTATCAAGGCGACGGATCCTGAAGGACATGAGCTGGTCCATTCCGGTATGACCAAAATGTCGAAATCGAAAAACAACGGTATCGACCCACAAGAAATGGTGGAAAAATACGGTGCGGATACCGTTCGCCTATTTATGATGTTCGCCTCCCCTGCGGAAATGACCCTTGAATGGCAAGAATCCGGTGTAGAAGGGGCAAAACGCTTCTTAGGCCGAGTGTGGAACTTGGTGTATCAATATCAACAAAACCCGGCAAAAACAGCCTTAGATGTGACCGCTCTTTCTGCGGATCAAAAAGCCCTTCGCCGTGAAGTACATAAAACCATTGCCAAAGTGAGTGACGATATTGGTCGCCGTCAAACCTTCAACACGGCTATTGCGGCAATTATGGAATTGATGAACAAACTCACCAAAGCGCCATTGGATAGCGAGCAGGATCGTGCGGTCATGGCAGAAGCCTTAAGTGCCGTCGTGCGTATGCTTTATCCGATTACCCCACATATTTGCTTTGAGTTATGGCAGGCTCTCGGCAACGAAAACAGCATTGATACCGCAGAATGGGTGAAAGCCGATGAAGCGGCGATGGTCGAAGATGAAAAACTCATTGTTGTTCAGGTGAACGGTAAGGTGCGTGGCAAAGTGACGGTGGCGGCAGATGCCGATGAAGAAATGGTAAAAACCATTGCTTTTGCCGATGAAAATGTGAAGAAATTTACCGATGGTCAGCAAATCGTGAAAGTGATTTATGTCTCAGGTAAATTATTAAATGTTGTGGTGAAACCACAATAACCCATAAAAAAATAACCGCACTTATTACCAAAGTGCGGTTGATTTTAAAGGTGATTTTTATGATGAAATCAATCAAAAGATTATTTTTTGCGACGACAGTGGCAACACTTTCAGCCTGTGGTTGGCATCTTCAAAATGGTGCATTAATTCCGCAAGAATTACAAACTTTAACTTTTGCAAGTAGTGATCCTTATAGTGAAATGTCAATGGCAGTCCGTCGCCAATTACAAATCAATAATGTCAATCTTGTTAAACCAACGCAAGGCGTACCCGTTCTGCGTATCAATAAGCAAACCAGCGATAATCAGGTCGCATCCATTTTTAAACGAGGACGTGAAGCAGAAAAAGTCTTAACGTTGGAGGTGGAAGCCAGCGTACGTTTAGCCAATGGTGAAACTTATCCAATCAGCGCAAAAGTAAACCGTACTTTCTTTGATAATTCACGGGCAGCATTGGCAAAAGCCGCCGAGCGTGATGTGATTTGGAACGATATGCGTGATCAAGCCGCACGCCAACTCATTACTAAAATGGTGGCATTACAACACCAAGTAAAAGGTAAGTAATGAATCGTCTTTTTCCTGAGCAACTAGCCCACCATGTAAGCCAACGTCTAGCCAAGGCATATTTATTGGTTGGGCAAGATCCGCTGTTACTCAGTGAAAGTGAAGATACTATTTATCAAACTGCTATTCAGCAAGATTTTGATGAAAAACATACAGTGCAAATTGATAGCCAAACCGATTGGGGACAACTTATTGAAACCAGTCAGTCGATGGGACTATTTTTTAACAAACAAATTCTGGTTCTCAATTTACCGGAAACCTTGAGCGCATCTTTGCAGAAAAATCTGCAAGAGTTCGTTAGCTCATTGACCGAAGATATTCTGCTTATGCTCAGCGTAGCGAAATTCCCCAAAACAATGGAGAAACAAGCTTGGTTTTTGACGCTTAGTCAGTATGAACCAGATTTGATATTGATTAATTGCCAAACGCCAACGGTGGAAAATCTTCCCCGCTGGGTAAAAAATCGGATTCAATCAATGGGGTTAACGGCTGATGATGAAGCCATTCAGCAGCTTTGTTATAGCTATGAAAATAACCTGCTTGCATTAAAACAAACTTTGCAACTCTTGGATTTACTTCATCCTGATCACAAACTCAATTACAACCGAGTGATTGAAGTGGTTGAACAATCTTCCATATTTACACCTTTTCAATGGATTGACGCACTTCTTGCGGGCAAAGCAAATCGAGCTAAACGAATTTTAAACGGTTTACAAGCGGAGGATATTCAACCAATAATTTTACTTCGTACCTTACAACGTGAATTATTGACAATACTTGAGCTTACAAAACCCCAACAACACATTCGCATAACCGATGCTTTACCTATTCAACAAATTAAGTCAGAATTTGATCGTCTTAAAATTTGGCAAAATCGCCGACCGCTCTTTTTAACCGCAGTACAACGATTAACCTATCAAAAACTCTATGAAATTATCCAAGAGTTAGCCGATATCGAACGCCTCGCCAAACAAGAATTTAGCCATAATGTGTGGGAAAAATTAGCGGATTTATCCGTTAAAGTTTGCTCATAGATAAATCGGTTTCCGCAATCAAACGCTGAATGAGCTTTGCATTGGCCGGTGGAAATAATCCGGCATCTAATGCTCTTTGTTCAATCCAAAAACCTTCTTGCCCTTCACGCCCAAAAGGTTCACCGATCCATTCATCTACAATATAAAAAAAGAACGAAATCAGCTTAGTGGGATATTCAAACTGAAAGCGTTCATACAACTCGGCATTTAATACCACAATACCGATTTCTTCTTCCAATTCACGTTTTAGAGCCTGTTCCGGCGTTTCACCGGCATCCACTTTGCCACCGGGGAATTCAAGAGATTGGGCAAAATCCTGCCCTTCCAAACGTTGGGTTAAATAAATCTGCCCGAATTCATTACGAATAATGCCTGCAGCAACTTGTATTACTGGTTTTTCCATTTTGTTAAATCCAATATGAAAAAAGTGCGGTCAAAACAACCGCACTTTTGGTGAGTGCCATTAATTATATTTAGCGCGGCTACCATGACAATGTTTATATTTCTTGCCGGAACCGCAAGGGCAAGGCTCATTTCGTCCTACATGGCGATCAGAATAATCTTCCGCCTGTTGTGCCGAACTATTTTCATCTACAGGCTTATGGCTCTGGGTTTCACGTGCTGCCATTTCTTGACGCAGACGTTCCGCCTCCTCAACTTCCTCTTGAGTACGCACACGGACACGAGTAAGAGTCGTAATAACCTGATGTTTTAAAGAGTCCAACATTTCTGTAAACATACGGAAAGACTCTTTTTTGTATTCCTGTTTCGGATCTTTTTGCGCATAACCACGTAAATGAATCCCTTGGCGGAGATAATCCATTGCAGCCAAGTGCTCTTTCCAGAGTTCATCAAGAGTTTGTAACATCACACCTTTTTCAAAATGACGCATGGTTTCTTCACCGACAAGCGCTTCTTTTTCGTTGTATTCTTCTTCTGCAATTTCTACAATGCGTTCACGCAAGTTTTCTTCGTGAAGGTTAGAATCTTCTTCCAACCAATGCGCAATCGGCAACTCCATACCGAACTCTTGTGCAAGACGTTCTTCAAGCCCTTTGATATCCCATTGCTCTTCCAAAGATTGCGGTGGGATATATTGATCAATCACATTGTTAAATACATCATGGCGAATCGCTTTGATCGTTTCTGAAATATCATCGTTATCCAACAAGTGATTACGTTGCTCATAAATAGCATGACGTTGATCATTAGCAACATCATCATATTCAAGTAAATTTTTACGTCCATCAAAGTGGAAAGCTTCTACTTTTGCTTGTGCAGAGGCGATCACTTTTGCCAACATTTTGGACTCCATCGCCTCACCCGGCACCGTGAAGGCTTTGCGCATTAAATTGAGCTTGCCTTCATTGAGGTAAATTCGCATCAAGCCGTCTTCCAAAGAAAGATAGAAACGGGACGAGCCCGGGTCGCCTTGACGACCGGAACGACCACGCAGCTGGTTATCGATACGGCGTGATTCATGACGCTCAGTGCCGATAATATGTAAACCGCCGGCTTTCATCACAATGTCGTGATTTTTCTCCCATTCGGCTTTTAACGCATCAAGTTGTTCTTGGGTTGGGTTATCTAATTTCGCCGCCTGCGCTCTCCAGTTACCACCTAGGATAATATCTGTACCACGCCCGGCCATATTGGTTGCGATGGTTACTGCTCCCGGGTAGCCGGCTTCAGCTACAATTTCCGCTTCCTGTTGGTGGAATTTCGCATTTAATACATTGTGTTTAATCCCTGCTTTATCCAATGCTTTGGATAATTCTTCCGATTTTTCAACAGAAATCGTCCCCACTAATACGGGTTGTTGGCGTGCGACACAATCTTTAATATCTTCAATAATCGCATTGAATTTGTATTCTTCATTTTCAAACATTAAGTCTGTTCGATCATCACGAATCATTGGGCGATTGGTCGGAATCACCACGGTTTCTAAACCATAAATTTGTTGAAACTCAAAGGCTTCGGTATCCGCTGTACCGGTCATCCCTGCAAGTTTTTCATATAAGCGGAAGTAGTTTTGGTAAGAAATAGAAGCGACAGTTTGGTTTTCACTCTTAATATCCACCCCTTCTTTGGCTTCAATGGCTTGATGTAAACCGTCAGACCAACGACGCCCTGCCATAGTACGGCCGGTATGCTCATCTACGATCACAATTTCACCATCTTTTACAATGTAGTCCACATCACGTTCAAATAAAGTATGGGCGCGTAATGCCGCCATCACGTGGTGTAATAACACAATGCGACCCGGTGAATAGAGTGAATCGCCCTCCGGCATTAAACCCTGTTCGATTAACCAATTTTCAACTTTTTCCTGTCCGCGTTCAGTGAGGTGCGCCTGTTTGGATTTAAGATCCAGCGTGAAATCACCTTCACCTTGGTACTCCTCGGTGTCTTCTTTTTCTTGCTTAATCAAGCTCGGAATCAGTTTATTCACGGCAATATAAAGATCCGAACTGTCTTCCGCCTGACCGGAAATAATTAACGGAGTACGAGCTTCATCAATTAAAATAGAATCCACTTCATCCACTAACGCATAACCTAAAGTACGTTGAAAACGCTCTTCTTTTGAGTGGGCTAAATTATCACGTAAATAGTCAAAACCGAGTTCGCTATTAGTGGCGTAAGTAATATCCGCTGCATAAGCTGCTCGTTTTGCTTCCGGTGGCAAGCCCGGAATATTTACCCCCACACTCATCCCTAAAAATTCAAATAATGGACGGTTGGTTTCCGCATCTCGGCGTGCTAGGTAATCATTGACCGTAACCACATGTACCCCTTTGCCTTCAAGAGCAATCAGGTAACAAGGCAAGGTTGCGGTTAAGGTTTTCCCTTCACCGGTACGCATCTCCGCAATGCAACGATTCGTCAATACCATACCGCCAATAAGTTGCACATCAAAGTGACGCATCCCTAACACACGTTTACTCGCTTCACGCACCGTAGCGAAAGCTTCCGGTAAAATATCTTGCAAGGTTTCGCCTGCATTCAAACGCTCACGGAATTCATCAGTTTTAGCACGAAGTTGTTCATCGGTTAAGGCTTCAAATTCCGGTTCTAATTTATTAATTTTGATAACTTGTTTTTTAAGTTTACGTAAAATTCGGTCGTTACGACTACCAAAGATTTTTGTTAAAATACTCATAATTTCTCTTTAAAAATAATAGGTTAGACGAATCAATGTGTAAAATTTCTTAAATTTTGCATATCACAATGATCTTATAATACGAATTTTCCACATTCGTACTGATTATAGAAAATCAGAAATTAAATGAGTAAAGGACCTGCACGGATAGGAGCTAGAGGATTCAATACCGCCACGATGAAGTGCGGTTGAATTTCAACTTGTTTTTTTGTTGAATGAGAAATAGAAGGTTGCTGGAATTGTTGGTGTTGCTCATTGTGCAACACTTTTACTGTTTCCAACACTTGTTGAACCGACACATTGGATGAATAGTTTTCCGCCGGTTGATTTTCTAAACTTTGAGCATTAGGCAAAGCAAAGATAGCGATCATACTTAAAAGTAATCGCGACCAAAAATTTGGTTTGGTTTTGCCTGAAATCATCATCTCGTTGTTTATTACAAAAATTGCGTGTATTGTAGCGGAAATCTAAACTGATGTCATTTATTGGGGTTATTTCATGAAAAACAAGGTGGAACGTTATCAAAAGGCCGTGAATATCGTCGAGATAATAGAACAGTCACCCTTTGCCCAAATAATGCAAAAAGGCTTGGCAATACATGAATTAAACCAAAAACTTAACCGCACTTTTCCCCCTGAATTTCAAGGTTTATTTCGTATCGGTCAGATAAACGGGGATACATTGTTTATTGAAGTCGCAAATGCGATTGTTAGACAGGGGATGTTGTTTCGCCAACAGGATTTATTAGCGTTGATTCAAAAAGATTACCCACAGGTAAAAAAACTTGATTTGAAAATCAGTCCTGAATTTAACAGCGCTATGCCTTAAAAATTGCAATCAACTCTTTCACTTTCACCCGTTTTTCTGAATTTTGGCTAATTGAGCGCTGCACTTTGACCCGTTTAAATTTCGCACCTTTGTAAATTTCTCGGGTAAATTTTATATCATGGTTAGAAATCAAAACGGGAATTTGTTTTTCCTTTTGTACTTTTTTAGCGAGTTCTGCTAAGGCTCGTTGGTGTTCCAAATCAAATTCATTGCCTGCATAGCTGGTAAAATTAGTCATTTGTTGCAACGGCGCATAGGGCGGATCACAGTAAATCACCGATGTTTTATCCGCCAGTTCAAAGGTTTGTTTAAAATCACTACATAAAAAGACCGCACTTTGAGCTTTGTGTGCAAAATAACGAAGTTCATCCTCCGGGAAATAATGGGTTTTATAGTCGCCAAAAGGCACATTAAATTCATTTTTACTGTTATAACGACACAGCCCATTAAAACCAAATCGATTTAGATAAAGAAAAATAACAGAGCGCTCAAAGGGATCACGGGATTCGTTGAATTGTTGGCGTTTCGCATAATAGTAATCGGGCGTATTGGCTTGAGGTGAAAAGAAAATCGGTTTACAAGCGTCAATATATTGATCTACGTTATCTTTAACAATATTAAATAAATTAATCAAATCAGGGTTAATATCCGCCAGGATATAGCGCTCAAAATTAGAATTTAAAAAAACGGCTCCCGCGCCTACAAAAGGTTCAATCAAACATTGTTTTTTCTTTGGAAAAGCTTTGTTTATATCATCCGTTAGACGAAACTTGCCGCCCGCCCATTTCAAAAAAGGGCGGTGCTTTATCTTAGATTTAATTTGTTTTTTCGGACGTAACATTTTAGTCCGCTTGAGAACAACGGCGGATAGCATTTAGCACAAGCTTATGATCCGTGTCTGTTGCCACATAAGCTTGTCCTAGCGATTTAAGTAATACAAGGCGTAATTTACCGGCGAGAACTTTTTTATCACGCATCATATGCGGCAAATAGTCTTCCGGTTGCATACCATCCGGTGATACAGTGGGTAAATTGGCACGGGCAAGTAATTTTTCTAAACGGGCGACATCTTCTACGGAAATATTGCCCAATTCCTCTGAAAGTGCGGCTGCCATCATCATTCCTACGGAAACCGCTTCACCATGTAACCAGTTGCCATAGCCAAGATGTGTCTCAATAGCGTGCCCAAAAGTATGCCCAAGATTTAACAAGGCACGATCGCCTTTCTCTGTTTCATCGCGAGCCACAACATCCGCTTTTATTTGGCAGCAGCGGGCAATACAATACTGAAGTGCATCTTGTTTCAGCGCAACAAGATCATCAATATTCTTTTCTAACCATTCAAAAAATTCATAGTCTAGAATTGCACCGTATTTAATAACTTCCGCAAGCCCTGCATTGACTTCACGTTTTGGCAAGGTATTCAGCGTAAGCGTATCAATCATTACTGCAGTAGGTTGATAGAACGCACCAATCATATTCTTACCAAGCTCATGATTGACTGCTGTTTTCCCTCCTACGGAAGAATCTACCTGAGAAAGTAAAGTAGTCGGAATTTGAATTAAACGGACACCACGCTGATAGCTTGCCGCAGCAAAACCAGCAACATCTCCGATAACCCCACCACCCAATGCGATAATTGTTGTATCACGACCATGATTGCCTTGTAAAAGTTTGGTAAAAATCAGATTAAGAGAATCAAGAGTTTTATACTTTTCTCCATCAGGCAATAAGACATGATCGACAACACATCCCCGCTTTTCAAGGGCTTCTGTCACTGCTTTCAGATAAAACTGTGCGATCGTTGGATTACTTACAATCATCACTCGTTCCCCATCTTCAACCGGATAGCGATGTTCATCTTGTAACAAACCACTGCCGATTAAAATCGGATAACGACGTTCTTGTAATTCCACATTTATGCACTGCATAATTTATCCTTACAGTAATGATTAAATACAACTAATTAAAGCTAAAGCGAACCATTGAGCCCATTCATATTATCAATTAAATCAATAATTTGATTCACCATCACTTTGGCGTTTTGGTCATCGGTAGGAAGGGTAATATCCGCAATTTCCTCATATAATGGGTTACGGATTTTTGCCAGATCTTCTAACACTTGGCGAGGATCTTCCACATCTTGTAAGAGTGGTCGTTTTTTATCCCGTTGCGTACGCTGAAATTGTTTATCTACGGTAGTTTCCAGATAGATCACAATACCACGTGCCGATAAATAGTTACGACTATCCTTTGAAAGCACAGTTCCACCACCGGTCGAGAGAACAATACCCTGCATTTGGGTTAATTCATTAATGATACGTTCTTCACGTTTACGAAAGCCTTCTTCGCCTTCTAAATCAAAAATCCAACCGATATCTGCGCCCGAACGTTCTTCAATCACAGCATCAGAATCTAAAAAATCCATATTTAACTGTTGTGCTAACTGACGACCAATTGTGCTTTTACCCGCCCCCATCGGCCCTACTAAAAAAATATTACGTTTTTCTGCCATTACTCTTTTTTTCTAATGATAAATTTACTCAAATTGATCTTTTTAATACCAAGCAAAACCATGAAATGAAGGTTGCCAAAAGATCACCCAAAAAATAATGGGGATTATCGCAATAAACCGCCTTAATTTTCAACCTTTAAAGGGAATTTATTTTCAATAAGCCTAAAGCGCGGTCAAAAATCGTTTAATTTTTACTTACCCATTAAGTGAAGATTAAATTTTCTTTCCCATCCAGCATCGTGGCGGCAATTTTTATGGAAAATACCGAACATTAAATTACCCTATTTGCCATACTCGACGAATAAAAGGAATAATTTCAACTAGAGCATGCTCAATTGAAATCAAGCCTAAATTCATCTGTGTTTCTTTACCGGCGGGCGGACAAAATGCGAGGTGCTTATCCGGATCATTAATCGGTCTCCAACGCCTTGGTTGAGAGGAACGGCTATTAGGATAAAAACCTACCGTTGGAAGATTAAAGGCACTACTCAAATGCAGAGGTCCGGTTGACCCCGCGATAAATAAATCCGCACAAGCTAAGGAATGAGCAAAATCAACCAAGCCGTTATTTTTATCGTAAATCACAAGGCGCGAATCCCCCACTAACTGCGCCAGTTCATGAGCTTTTTCGCTTTCACCAGGGCCGGCTGTGAGCACAATTTGACAATCAAAAACAGCAAGTAATCCTTGAATTAATTCGGCATATTGGGCAAGTGAAAGATTGGTTGCCGATCCCCCTGAGCCGCTATGCACAAAAATCCATTTTTTCTCAGCTGAAAGCCCCAAGTTTTCTTGTAAAAAAACACGCTGATTTTCAACCGCACTTTTCTCCAATGCAAGATAGGGCGGTTTGGGTTCAACAATCGGCATATTGTATTTTTTTAAAAAAGCCCGAACTAAATCCTGATTATATTCCGCTTCCGATTTTTCTGAACGGGAACGGCGTTGTGTAAGGCGATGATTATAAAGAAATTGAACCAGCTTTGTCGAAGGAGCAAGGCGATACTTAATACCGCTTTTCCAGGCTAATTTAGCATTATGCGTATTGGAAAAAAAACTGATCATCGCATCAAAATTTCTTATTCTAATGTCCTGAAGAAGGCGCTTGAAATCTTCTTTATCATCTTTTTTACTATCAACAATCACATCATCCAAATAAGGGCAAATTTCTGCAAGCGGTGCAGTATAACTCGGCACAAGTGCGGTCAATTTTAGTGAAGGATTTGAGGCTTTCAACATAGCAAAAGCCGGCCATGCCTGCATAAAATCCCCCAATTTATCGTTACGAATAACCAGAATTTTTTCCATTACACTTGCTCCGAAGATTGTCTTTTTTCACTTTGTTTTAACATGGCATAAAACACGATTGTTAGGAAAAGATAAAAAATATTACCAGAATTATGCGTGAAAAAACCTTGGCTTAAGCAATAAACCATTACCGAAAGAATATGCACCACACCTAATGTGGCAATGAATTTTGTTTCAGGATAAATACTGTTTAAACGACGTTTAAATTGATATAGCGGCACTAACAAAATACCTAAAAATGCGATAAACCCAACAAGTCCCCGCTTAGAAAAATCATCAAGATATTGATTGTGAGCATGGGTAAATCGCCCTATATTCCCTGCCACAGCCTTAGTTTTCACATCTTGCTTACGCTTGTCTGTCGCTCCTTGCTCTCCCCAGCCTAGAATCGGCTTTTCTTTTATCATTTGAATCGCACTTTTCCACATTTCAAAACGCAATCCAAGTGAGGTATTGGCGCTATTTTTCTCATATCTGGCAATATCATGCTGAATTAAGGAAAGGCGTTCCATCACTCGGCTATTTGGCATTTGGCTTATCCCAACCAGAGTAAGCGTAAATAAGCTGATAACACCAAAGAAGAATTTTTTTGAGAGCGAATGGCGATAAATCCATAACATCACCACAAGCATAACCGGTAATGCGACCCAGCCACCACGAGCGGTGGAAAGAATACTTCCCACGATGCCAAAGAAAGAGGCGAAAATACAAAGTGCGGTCATTTTTTTCTGTGATTTCTGCCAGTAATAAATCCCAATCACAATACTGAATAAGCCTAGTGACATCGCAATGTCGCCACCTTGGATATGCATAGTTCGGGGAGAATATGCCATTGAACTATGTAAAATAAATTTATCATAAAGGGCAACAAGTCCTGCAATGACTGAACCTAACGGGATAGCATAAATCAATGCACAGTGCTTTAACGGCATTCTTAATAGGAAAATTAAAGCAGGAATTAATAAAATAGCGCGACTTGGATTATCTAGCTCTCTTCCCCTTCCTTCATTGATAAACAACGAAAGTACAAATACTGAAAAATAAAAAATATAACTATAAATTAACCATTTATCTTCTTTAGATAAGTGCCATTTAAACTTTTTAATTAATCCATAAATACCGTAGCCGATCCCTAAAGCGATTAAAAAGAACGGTGCAACATTATGTCCACCTTTAAATGCCAGCACAGATAAAAAAAAGAAACTAATGCTAAAATTCGCAAGAAGCGGCAATAAATTTTGTTTTGAAATTTGCATAAATAATCACCAAAAATAAAAAACCGCACTCAAAAAGTGCGGTTGTATTCTATGCTATTTTTGTGGATTATAAAACATCAACACAGTTTAGGTCTTCGAAAGATTGTTCTAAGCGTTTAGACATAGATTCTTCCATTTTGCGTAACCAAACGCGCGGATCGTAATATTTTTTATTCGGTACGTCCGGACCTTCAGGGTTACCCAATTGACCTTGTAAATAGGCTTCGTTTGCTTTGTAGAACTCAAGAATACCATTCCAAGATGCCCATTGTGTATCGGTATCAATGTTCATTTTGATTGCACCATAACCGATAGCTTCACGAATTTCTTCACGGGAAGAACCGGAACCACCATGGAATACAAAATTGATTGGTTTAGCCGGAAGATTACGTTCTTTTGCCACAAATTCTTGTGATGCACCTAAGATAGACGGTTTTAATTTTACGTTACCCGGTTTATACACACCGTGCACATTACCGAATGCCGCTGCAACCGTGAAGTTCGGGCTAACCGGATTTAATTGGTCATAAACGTATAATACGTCTTCAGGTTGGGTATAGAGTTTAGATTCTTCTACATCTGAATTATCCACTCCGTCTTCTTCACCACCGGTGATACCGATTTCGATTTCAAGGGTCATACCCATTTTATCCATACGGGCAAGGTATTCACGGCAAATTGCCATATTTTCTTCCATAGGCTCTTCAGATAAATCGATCATATGGGAAGAGAATAATGGGCGACCGGTTTCAGCGAAGTGTTTTTCACCTGCTTCTAATAAGCCGTCAATCCATGGAAGTAATTTCTTCGCTGCGTGGTCGGTATGAAGAATAACCGGCACACCATATTCTTTTGCAAGAGTATGAACGTGTTTTGCCCCTGCAATCGCACCTAACACATCAGCACGAGCACCGGATGCCGGTTTGATGCCTTTACCCGCATAGAAAGAGGCGCCACCGTTAGAAAATTGAACAATAACCGGCGCTCTTACGCGTGCCGCTGTTTCTAATACCGCATTCACAGAATCAGATCCCACACAGTTTACCGCAGGGATTGCAAAATTATGTTCTTTCGCATAAGCAAATACTTTCTGAACATCTTCACCAGTTAATACACCCGGTTTTACGATATCTAATAAACCCATCTTATTGTTTCCTTCTTTAATATTGAGAACTTTTGCACTGATGTGTGGATCATTCAACCCACACATTATCATCATATTCGGTTAATTAACCGTTCGCACGTTTTTCAAGAATTTCTACGGCCGGTAATACTTTGCCTTCGACAAATTCTAGGAACGCACCGCCACCGGTTGAAATGTAAGAAATTTTATCCGCAATGCCGAATAAATCAATCGCCGCAAGGGTATCACCACCACCGGCAATAGAAAACGCATCACTATTCGCAATAGCGTGGGAAATCACTTCTGTCCCTTTACGGAAATTAGGAAATTCAAACACGCCTACCGGACCATTCCATAAAACGGTTTTCGCATTTTTGATGATTTCAGCCAACTGTTCTGCTGATTTATCACCAATATCAAAAATGAATTCATCGTCTTTCACTTCCGTCACCGCTTTTTCTGTTGCCGGTGCGGTTTCAGAAAATTCTGTTCCCACACGCACATCAACCGGCACGGGGATATCCGTACTTGCCGCTAATTCTTTTGCCACAGGAATTAAATCTTCTTCGTACAAAGATTTTCCTACGTTATGACCGGCTGCTGCAATGAAAGTATTTGCGATACCGCCACCCACAATAATTTGGTCAGCAATTTTTGAAAGGGAATTTAACACTTCCAATTTAGTAGAAACCTTAGAACCACCTACAATCGCCACCATTGGGCGAGCCGGTTCTTTTAACGCTTTTCCTAAGGCATCTAACTCAGCAGCAAGCAATGGGCCTGCACAAGCAATCGGCGCAAATTCAGCAACACCATAAGTTGAAGCTTGCGCACGGTGTGCGGTACCGAATGCATCCATCACAAACACATCACAAAGTGCGGCATATTTTTTCCCTAATTCAGGATCGTTTTTCTTTTCACCTTTGTTTACACGAACATTTTCCAGAACAACGATTTCGCCTTCTTTCACATCCACGCCATCAAGGTAATCACGCACTAAACGCACAGGAACATCAAGATGTTCGTTCAAATAATCAACAACCGGTTGTAAAGAATCTTCAGGTTTAAATTCACCTTCAGTCGGACGGCCTAAGTGAGAAGTCACCATCACTTTTGCCCCTTTTTCAAGAGCTAATTTCAACGTAGGGATGGTTGCACGGATACGTGCATCGGAAGTCACTTTGCCGTCTTTTACCGGTACATTAAGATCTGCACGGATAAACACACGTTTGCCCGCTAAATCTAAGTCGGTCATTTTGATTACTGACATAATCTATCCTCTTGGTTAGTTAAAATTAAAACTTCGTCTATTATACCTAGATCTCGCTAGGTTGTAACGATTTAGATCAAAGAAACGCCTATTACTTCTGACAATCAATCACTTGCCATTGTTTGTTATAACAAATGAACAATTCATTTCGGCTTGCGCCAAGATAAGCATTTTTAAGCTGTGGATTGTGTTGTTTCATCCAACGGAATAATTCACGTCGGCTTAAATTTTCTTTCGGTAAACGTAACGCACTAAATAACTCCAATTCCTTGGCAAAATACTGTTCTGCCGAGCCGAAAGCACAACTACCGTGTTTTTCCCACTCCCCTTGTAATAATTTTGCACCGGGAGAAAGCGTCAAATAGGGTTCGATAACTGATTTTGGTAATGCAGGCAAATCACCTTGACAAAAACGAGGATGATCAGCAACAGAGCGCGCCTTTGCATTTTGTGGCCATAAACCATGTACAACCCAGCCGAAAGAACGATTCATTCCGCATTGATATTGCGCTGATGAGGGTAACTGATCGCCATATTTTTCATACTGTGAGTCACAAAATCCCGGTGACCAAGAAAGCGCCAACATATAATAATCCACCGATGCATTGGCATTTTGCCCAATAGGATCATCACGCATAATCACATCGTAATCGGCAAAAACATCCTTATTTTTGACCGCACTTTTGTTCGTTTGGGAAGAGGATATTGACGTTGAAGATTGAGAGGGTTTGGAAGCCGTTTTGCTTTCGCTAAAATATTGCCAAATGCTAAATGTAGCAAGCGCAATAACAGAAAGTGTGGAAATTTGTTTTTTCATAAAATATGTTTGTTTTTTGTCAATTTTACATTTGTCGGCTATAATTCGCCGCCTTCATATCTAACATAGTTAAAGGATCACAATGGCATTACTCATCACTCAAAAATGCACAAACTGCGATATGTGCCTACCGGAATGTCCTAATGAGGCCATTTCTGTCGGTGATGACATTTACGTAATTGATCCTGTACTTTGTACCGAATGTGTTGGCCATTATGACACACCAACCTGTCAAAAAGTTTGCCCAATTACGAACTGTATTAAACCTGATCCCGACCATCAAGAAACGGAAGAACAACTTTGGGAGCGTTTTGTGATGATTCACCATGCCGATAAACTTGAAGGTTAAACCATGTTTTCTCGAATGAATAAAACAAAGTTACTCAAAATCGTGGTGATTTTGATTTATCTGTTTAGTCCTATCGATATTCTACCGGAAGCCGTACTCGGTCCTCTGGGCCTCGTCGATGATGCCGCAGCCGTGTGGCTACTAATCAAAATTTTACTTGCTAAATAAATAAAAAGTGCGGTTGATTTTCACGGAGAATTTCAACCACACTGCTTCATTGCATTATGCCGCCTTCATTTGGAAAATCACCAACTCTGCCTGACAGCAGAAGGCAAATTTTGCGTTTAGCAAATAGCCATCATCAACTTTATTGATTTCTGAATGAATTTCACAAGGCTCGCTTTCAACCTCACGGGCTTTCTGAGTGAAGAAATCGAGTGCGGTTTGCGCTTGCTCTTGGGTGTCATAGATATAGCTGATCTCTTGTGTGCAATCTCGATTATCAAACAATGATTTCATATCGAAAGTATTACAGCCCACACATTCAATGGTTTTTTCTGTTTGAATTGCCATCTTTCACTCCTTCTTTAATTGCTATAGTGGGTTAAAAATGAGACAAGACGGCTTGCCGCAGACAGTACAAATAGGGACAGCAAGGCAAGCCAACGCAGTATCATTGAAATTTCAATTCACTATTTTGCCGCCACAAAACCCACTGCGTCATACACTTTTGCGAGGGTTTCTTGCGCTTTCGTCCGTGCTTTTGCAGCCCCTTGACGAAGCACCTCATCAAGCAAAGCTTCGTTATTACGATATTCATGGAAACGTGCCTGCAATCCTTCCAGTAAATTAGACACTTCATCAGCTACGGCGGTTTTTAAGTGACCGTACATCTTACCTTCAAATTCTTGTTCCAGTTCCGCAATGGATTTATCCGTTACCGCAGAAAGAATATCCAATAAATTTGATACTCCAGCTTTGTTTTTCACATCATAACGAACCACCGGTGGCTCATCAGAATCCGTCACCGCCCGTTTAATTTTTTTCGCCACGGATTTCGGTTCTTCTAACAGTGTCACCACATTATTGCGGTTATCATCAGATTTTGACATTTTCTTTTCAGGATCCTGCAACGACATAATGCGTGCACCGGCTTTACCAATAAAAATTTCAGGAATGGTGAAAATATCGCCATAAAGTGCGTTAAAACGGTTTGCAATATCACGGGTAATTTCCAAATGTTGCTTTTGGTCATCCCCTACCGGTACGCTTTTGGCCTGGTAAAGTAGAATATCTGCCGCCATCAACACCGGATAATCAAACAAGCCCACATTAATATTTTCCGCGTAACGTGCTGATTTATCTTTAAATTGCGTCATACGACTCATCTCACCAAAATAAGTATAGCAATTTAACACCCAGCCCAATTGGGTATGCTCCGGCACATGAGATTGTACGAAAATCGTTGCTTTATTAGGATCAATACCACAAGCCAAATAAAGCGCCACCACATCAAGGGTTGCCTTACGCAGTGCCGTAGGATCTTGGCGAACTGTGATCGCATGTAAATCCACCACACAGAAAATACATTCGTAATCCTCTTGCATTTTTACCCAATTACGTAATGCGCCTAAGTAGTTCCCAATAGTCAGCTCACCGGAAGGCTGCACACCGCTAAATACAATTGGTTTTGTCATAACTTATCCTTTTTTCATCTTGAAAATAAATTGTGGATATCATATCAAAAGATCGCTTCTTTTTTAATGAGATAGTTCAAAACAGACGGCAAAAATGCTATATTGCGCGCAATTTCAGCCTGTTTATCGCGTCTATTACATTTTTATATGACAAATTATCATGATATGGCGCTGGCCCTAGCCGGCATTTATCAATCCACTGCGTTAGCCAATCAACTGGCAACAAAAGGCAACGTGGAAAATCAAGATGCTTTCCACGCCACCATCAATTCCCTTTTTCAAACCAGCCCGGAAAACACGCTTGCCGTTTTTGGCGGACAAGTTCATCATTTGAAACTGGGCTTGGAAACTCTGATTGAACAACTTTCTACACTAAATGATAAAAATATCGTGAGTTATTGGAGTAGTTTATTAGGCTTGGAAAGTATCCTAAACAAGAATTCTGAAGCCAAATCCAAACTGGCTCAACGTATTCAACGTTTGCAAGAACAGATGGCATATCACAAATTGCTTGATGAACAGATGCTTTCCATTATGGCTAATATTTACATTGATGTAATTAGCCCTTTAGGACGAAGAATTCATATTATTGGTGAAGAACATTACCTCCAGCAACCATTTGTGCAAGACAAAATTCGAGCCTGTTTGCTTGCCGGAATTCGTGCCACCGTGCTATGGCGACAAGTAGGCGGCAATAAATGGCGATTATTATTCTTCCGCAGCAAAATCATTAATGCAGCGAAAGAAATCTATTCAACGATTTATTCTTAAATTTATCAACATCCCTTAATACACCGGAGTATTTTATGCAACTTTCCGCACTCACTGCGATTTCCCCGATTGATGGGCGTTACCAAGACAAAGCCACCGCACTTCGCGATATTTTTAGCGAATTTGGTTTACTTAAATTCCGTGTTACCGTTGAAGTTCGCTGGTTACAAAAATTAGCGGCGACCGCCGAAATTCCAGAAGTTTCCCATTTATCTCAAGAAGCAAACGATTACCTTGATAGAATCATCAGTGAATTTAGCCTAAACGATGCCGAGCGCATCAAAGAAATTGAACGCACCACCAATCACGATGTAAAAGCCGTGGAATATTTCTTAAAAGAAAAAAGCGAAGCGTTGCCTGAATTAGCAAAAGTGTCAGAGTTTATTCACTTTGCCTGTACCTCCGAAGACATTAACAATCTTTCTCATGCCTTGATGCTAAAAACGGCGCGTGATACCGTAATTTTACCGGAATGGCAAAAACTGATTGATGAAATTACCCGTCTTGCCAATGAATACAAAACCATCCCATTGCTTTCACGCACGCACGGTCAACCTGCTTCCCCAACCACGATCGGAAAAGAAATGGCCAATGTGGTCTATCGTTTACGCCGTCAATTCAAACAACTGCAACAAAATGAGATTCTCGGCAAAATTAATGGTGCGGTAGGGAACTACAACGCGCATTTATCCGCTTATCCAAACCTTGATTGGCATAAATTCAGCGAAGAATTTGTCACCTCACTGGGTTTGAACTGGAATCCCTACACTACGCAAATTGAACCTCATGATTACATCGCCGAATATTTTGATGCTATCGTGCGTTTCAACACTATTATTATTGATTTCGACCGCGATCTCTGGGGCTATATTGCATTAAATCATTTCAAACAACGCACCATCGCCGGCGAAATCGGTTCTTCCACGATGCCGCATAAAGTGAACCCAATTGACTTTGAAAACTCTGAGGGCAATCTTGGGCTTGCCAATGCGGTGATGACCCACTTAGGACAAAAACTGCCAATTTCCCGTTGGCAACGGGATTTAACGGATTCCACCGTGTTGCGTAATCTTGGCGTGGGCGTGGGCTACTGCTTGATCGCTTATGCCGCAACCCGTAAAGGTATCAGTAAATTAGAAGTGAACGAGCAACATTTACGTGATGAACTCAATCAAAACTGGGAAGTCTTAGCAGAGCCGATTCAAACCGTCATGCGCCGTTATGGCATTGAAAAACCGTACGAAAAACTGAAAGAATTAACTCGAGGAAAACGCGTGGACGAGCAAGCTATGCGCGAATTTGTGGAAAAACTTGAGATTCCGGCTGAAGAAAAAGCCCGTTTACAACAACTCACCCCTGCAACCTATATCGGTGCAGCCGTTGAATTAGTGGAAAAACTCTAATTTGACATAATAAAAAGTGCGGTCGGAATTCTATGAAAATTTTGACCGCACTTTAGCTTTTCAGCTACCTCATAAATTAGACAAAGATCAAAGCAAGTGCATTTTTTGCAAGACAAAGAAACAAAATAGCTTTATCATAGCCCGCAATTTAGGTTCGCCTAATACACATTTTCATTAACTTAAAGAGGAAAGCTAAAATGGCAAAAATCGTTAAAGTGATTGGTCGTGAAATCATCGACTCACGTGGTAACCCAACTGTTGAAGCTGAAGTACATTTAGAAGGTGGCTTCGTGGGTTTAGCGGCAGCTCCATCAGGCGCATCAACCGGTTCTCGTGAAGCATTGGAATTACGCGATGGCGATAAATCACGTTTCCTAGGTAAAGGTGTATTAAAAGCGGTTGCCGCAGTCAATGGTCCGATTGCTGATGCATTAGTGGGTAAGAATGCTTTAAACCAAGCTGAAATCGACCAAATTATGATCGACTTAGACGGTACAGAAAATAAATCTAACTTCGGTGCAAACGCAATCTTAGCGGTTTCATTAGCAAACGCTAAAGCGGCGGCGGCATCTAAAGGCTTACCGCTGTACGCTTACATTGCAGAACTCAACGGTACTCCGGGCGTCTATTCTATGCCATTACCGATGATGAACATCATCAATGGTGGTGAGCACGCAGACAACAATGTTGATATTCAAGAATTTATGATTCAACCGGTTGGAGCGAAAACATTACGTGAAGCACTTCGTATCGGTGCGGAAGTATTCCACAATCTTGCTAAAGTATTAAAAGCAAAAGGAATGAGCACCGCTGTTGGTGATGAAGGTGGTTTTGCACCAAATCTTGCCTCTAACGCTGATGCCTTGGCTTGTATCAAAGAAGCGGTAGAAAAAGCAGGTTATGTATTAGGTAAAGATGTAACCTTGGCAATGGACTGTGCGTCTTCTGAGTTCTATAACAAAGAAACCGGCAAATATGAAATGAAAGGCGAAGGTCGTTCATTCACTTCTGAAGAATTCACTCACTACCTTGAAGAACTTTGCAAACAGTATCCAATCGTTTCTATTGAAGACGGTCAAGATGAGTCTGACTGGAATGGTTTTGCATACCAAACTAAAGTATTAGGTGACAAAGTACAATTAGTCGGTGATGACTTATTCGTAACCAACACCAAAATCTTAAAAGAAGGTATCGAAAAAGGCATTGCAAACTCAATCTTAATCAAATTCAACCAAATCGGTTCTTTAACTGAAACTTTAGCCGCAATCAAAATGGCGAAAGATGCAGGCTATACTGCGGTTATCTCTCACCGTTCCGGTGAAACCGAAGATGCCACTATCGCAGATTTAGCGGTAGGTACGGCTGCAGGTCAAATCAAAACCGGTTCTATGAGCCGTTCTGATCGTATTGCAAAATATAACCAATTAATCCGTATTGAAGAAGCATTAGAACGTGCAGGTACTCCGGCTGCATTCCCTGGTTTAAAAGCGGTTAAAGGTCAAGCATAATCTTTGGTTGATTTAAACTGAAATCGCACCGCACTTTTGAAAGAAAGTGCGGTGTTTTTTTGCCCCATATTCTCCTTGATAAAATTAAACTAAAAAATTAAACTAACTAAAAAGGAGGGATTTATGAAAACATTATCAATTCCCAGTGTGAATATTCACGAAGCAAAAACAAATCTTTCGTCTATCGTTGAAAATGTTAGAAAATTTGGCAAACCTATGATTATTGCCAAAGCTGGAAAACCCCAAGTAAAAATTGTCCCTTTAGATTCAAATGAAACAGGCTCTCGTTTTGGTTTTATGAAAGCGACTAATATGGTGATTCCTGATGATTTTGCCCATCTCTACCAAGATGAAATTATCGACATGTTTGAAGGATCTGATGAATGAAAATTTTATTGGATACTCATATTTTACTTTGGTTGGCCTTTGACGATAAATCAAAACTCTCACCACAAGCCATTGAATTATTAGAGGATTTTAAAAATGAATTATATTTTAGCCTAGCAAGTCTTTGGGAAATATCAATAAAATCCAGCTTAGGAAAACCTCACTTTAATGTTGATGTTGAAAAGCTTGAACAAGGGCTTATTTCCGTGGGATGTCATTTATTACCGATTGAACTCTCTCATATTGTTAAATCATCAGGCTATCCCTTTGTTCATAAGGATCCCTTTGACAGGCTATTATTGGCACAAGCGGATGTAGAAAATATTTACTTTATGACTGCCGATAGCCTCATACTCGACTATAATAAGTCATTTCTTTTAAATGCTAAAAAATAGGAATTTATATGCTCCACCTCACCCTTGAAGACGAACTCTTTCTCGGTCAACCAAAACAAGTGGGGACTCATTCTACTGTCTATGATCATCTTGCTGTGATGTTTGAAGATGATGGTGAGACCGGCTATTTTTATGCGCTTGATATGCGCCAAAACGGTCAACCCATTGTGGATGTGTTGCACGTTTACAATGTGGATTCTACCTCAAATCATCACGAAGCCCGTAAATTGGAAATTTGTTGGGATGAAAGCGGTTATTTAGCCTTACTCTTAATTAATGGTTATCCCCATGCAGTATTTGATTTTGCTTGCTTAGTCGGTTATAACAGTAACAAATATCCGCAACCGAATTTAATGAGTATGTGGACACGAGAAGAACTCAGCAACGATAAAGCCGAGCAATGGCTTGGTGTAAAAACCATCAAATAAATGAAATTTTATCGCAATCTTCAGCCTTTCAAAGTCATTAGCTTTGATCTGGACGACACACTCTATGATAACCATGATGTGATTCGCACTGCTATCTCGCGTTTTGTGCAATTCACCCAAGGCCTCACTCAATGCCCAACCTTTGAAACAGAATGGTGGGATTGGAAAGAACGTGTTGCACAAGAAAATCCGCTCTTAAGCGAAGATGTGACAGAATGGCGAAAAGAAGCACTACGCCAATTTTTAAATGCACAGGGAAAAAGTGCGGTTGAAATTGACCGCACTTTAGCACTCTCAATGAATGAATTTTTACATTGGCGCCATCAAATTGATATTCCCCAAGATACACCAAACGTATTAAATCATTTAAAAACAGGCTACAAACTCTGTGCCATCACCAACGGCAATGTGGATCCTTTGCGTATCGGATTATCACAATTTGACCTTATTTTACGTGCCGGAGAACATGGCAGAGCAAAACCTCATGAAGATCTGTTCCAACAAGCTTCACGCTATTTCAAGGTTTCCCCACAAGAAATTTTGCATGTAGGAGATAATTTAACAACAGATGTTCAAGGGGCAATTCAGGCTGGTTGTCAAGCTGTGTGGATTAATTTATCTGGTTGCCAGATCGCTGACTTTACCACAGCCACTCTTCTACCAACTTTAGAAATCAATCACTTAACTGAACTGTTATTATTATGAAAAAGAAAAATCAAATCCTCGTTACACTCTCTATTGTCGCTTTACTCGGCGGTTGTTCGGAAGAAGAAGTACAACGAGATGTATATCATTCCCTTGATGACTGTCTTGCCGATTGGAAAAGAATTGAGTTATGCGAAGCAGACAAAAATACAGAAAATACTCAATCGGCACCTGCTAATATGCCGGCCCAACCCCAACAAAACAACAACTCTCTTTCTGGGCTAGGCTTACGCAATAACGGTGAAAATCCCAATGCCGTCAATGGTGAGTGGCAAAATGGTCAGCAAAATAATCCGGCAACAGCTGAGTCCAACAATGCAACGGGTGAAACGACTGCCAATGCTGAAAGCAGTGATCCGTCCTTAGGTGCGGCAATTGCCGGTGGGGTGATGGGATATATGGCAGCCCGTGCGGTTAGTAGCTTTTTAGGCCCAAGCTATCATCCAAGTAATCGTGCCGTCTCCACCCCGAGCGGACAAGTCATCCAACCTCAAACCAACCGTTCTGTAGGCAAACCAATGCTCATAAAAGGCAATGCAGGAAGTATGAACAGTAAACCGGTTTCACGAGGCGGTTTTAGCAGCCCAAGCAATTCAAATCGTAGTAGCGGAGGCTAAAATGAAACGCGTGACCGGCTTCCCAACCCGCCCCGATATGGTGCAACAACTGCTTGATGTCGGATTTGATTATTACAATTTGCCTTCCAGTGACGGTTCTCATTATTGGTCGGATAATGTCGCTTATGAATTTACCTTAGCGGAAATTGATCGGATTGAAGATACCACGAATGAATTGCACGCCATGTGTTTAGATTTTGTCGCTGATGAAATCAGACAAGGTGATTATGCCCATTATCGTTTTACCGATTTGCAAAAACAGTTAATTGAAGACTCGTGGCGCAAGCAAGCCCCCTATCTATACGGACGTTTTGATTTTGGTTATGATGGCGAAAATTTAAAAATTTTTGAATACAACGCCGATACGCCCACTTCCTTGTTAGAAGCGGCAATTGTGCAATGGCAATGGTTAGAACAAATTGAGGGCTTGCAACATCGTGACCAATTTAATTGGATTCACGAAGAGTTACTTAAACATTTTACTTTTCTCAAACAGCAAAGCGGAAAACACGATTTCTATTTCAGTGCCATGCAAGAAGCCGGTCGGGAGGATTGGGGTAATTTAGATTATCTTGCCGACGTTGCTTACAACGCAGGTTGGAATATTCATCAACTTGCTGTAGAGGATATTGGCTATAACCGGGAAAACAAAGAATTTGTCGATTTAAACGATACGCCGATTGAGATGCTTTTTAAACTTTATCCTTTAGAATGGTTAAGCGGAGCGGAATTTGCCCAACATATCCCGACAGCCAAAACACATTTTATTGAACCTGCGTGGAAAATGTTGCTAAGTAACAAAGCCATATTAGCAAAATTATGGCAACGACATCCAAACCATCCGAATTTACTACCGGCTTATTTCAATAAATTCGACATTACCGATCGCAACGCTATTTGGGTGAAAAAACCACTACTTGGTCGGGAAGGAGCAAATGTCTTCTATTATGAAAAAAGCAACGGAGTAGAATTCGCCGCCAAAGGCAGTGAACATTCGGCTTTCTACGATACTTCTGGGTACATTTATCAACAGAAATTTGAGCTGCCGAATTTTGACGGAATGTATCCCGTTATCGGCTCTTGGGTGATTGGTGATGTGGCGTGCGGAATGGGATTACGTGAAGATTTCACCGCAGTTACCGGCAATGACAGCCATTTTGTGCCACATTATTTTGTGCCATAAGGAAAATATTCAGCCCAAAGCAATATCCCAAAGTGCGGTCAAAACAGGAAACATTTTCTGTAGCTGATACAGATAACAAAAACGGAAGCATCGGCTTCCGTTTCGTATTTTATTGCTATCGCAAATTACTTCGCCTCAAACACCAAAATTGCGCCCGAATTTTGCATTTGCATATTTTGTTTGCCGTCTAATCCCAGAGAAGCACCGGCGGTGTCAGTCATCACATAGATTTTGCTACCATCGTGGTTCACTTCCACATTACGATAACGATTTGAGCTGGTGAAATGTTTATAGAGTTCACCTTGTACATCATCGCTGTTACCATTCAATGGCATACGATAAATTCCGCCACTTTTTAGCCCTGACACTAAAATAGAATTGCGCCATTCTTTCACTTTGCCATCTTTCGGGTAATAAGCAATACTTGAGAGTGCCGCAGTTGGCCAGCATAGATAGCTGGAATCCGGGCAATTCGGGTCGAACATATTATGTCCGTTACGCACAGTGAAGAAGGTTTTTAACGGATTGCGATAATTTTCTTCCTGTTTAAAGTCGGTCTCTTTTTGTGCCACCATTTTATTCGGCGCTGCTCCGCCAGAGGTTTCAAATTTCGTATCGCCGATAGTTTCCGGTAAAGTATTACATTTTTCTGCCGTAGCATAACTGGTATAAACGTAATTTTGGTTATCGGGATAACCTGCCACATGCGGCCAACCGTAGTTTGCCCCCGCTTCCAATAAATTCACCTCATCATCCGAACCCGGCCCCTGTTCCTCTTGGAATAATTTATCACCCACGAATACAATACCTTGTGGATTGCGGTGTCCATAAGTGTAAACATGGCTCTTCACGCCGTTGATGACAGGATTATCTTCAGGAATCGAACCATCAACGTTGAAACGCAAGGTTTTGCCTTCATAAGCAGCGAAATCTTTGTTATCCACTTCTTGTTGGGTTGGTAAACGCTGTGCACGATCTGCATAACAAGTACGGGAATATTGGTTTGCGCCCTGATTACCAATGGTGTAGTAAAGTTTTCCATCCGGCCCTAAACGTAGGCGGCCGCCTTGGTGATCAGTGAAAGATGCCAAATTATCCAACACAATCTCCGCTTTTTCCACTTTACGGGCAGTTTTGTCTAAGGTGAGCTTGACGATTTTAGTATGCTCTTGCCCGTCTTTTCCTTTATACGCATAGGCAGCATAAAGTACGTTTTCACTGTTGCCGGATAGAAAATTCGGATCAAGTGTCAAGCCCAACAAACCTTGCTGTTGGCCACCATTCACCACATCATCAAAATGATGAATCACCTGATGCTTGCCCGTTTCCGCATCTATCAATAAAATATTGCCGCCCACTTCCGTGACCCAAAGTTGTCCATTGCGGTCAATCGCCATATCCCAAGGACTTTGCAACCCCTCAACCAAAACTTTACCGCTGAACGGCTCCGCTTGTTGGGTATCAAATTTATCACCGGCTTTGGCAAAAACAGAGGTCGACATGATTAGCCCTAATGCAAGGGAAAGTGCGGTCTTTTTCATAAAGATTTCCTTTTTATAAGTGAATGTAAAACGGGCGGATGGTAGCATACTTTCATGTGGAAAAGTAAGTGGGATAAGCCCCCCTTTTTAATTTGTAAGTGACAGAATTAATAAGGTTTTCCTAATAAATACGGATTTTGCCGTATATATCATCCGCCAATCATTATTAACCCCACACTTTCCCGTCATATAACCCCAATAACGATTGCTTTCATCGTTTTATTTTATTCATCGAAATGTATAAAATGAGTAAAACATAATACACGAGCTTCTATCCTAACTATTTCAATCGGAACACTTATGAACGAACAACTCTTGCAAACGCTTTCAACTCTGATTACCGAACAGCGTAATCCAGGTTCTATGAATATCGATCAGCTTTCTGCCTTAGAAATTGTCACCTTAATGAACCAAGAGGATCGCCAAGTTCCCCTTGCCATTGAAGCGGTATTACCCCAAATTGCCCAAGCGGTAGAAACTATTGTTAGCGCATTTCAGCAGGGGGGAAGATTGATATATATAGGTGCCGGCACAAGTGGACGTTTAGGGGTTCTTGATGCCTCTGAATGTCCGCCGACTTTTGGTGTCAGTGATGAGATGGTGAAAGGAATTATTGCCGGTGGTGATATTGCTATCCGCTATCCTGTAGAAGGCGCTGAAGATAACCAAACCGCAGCAATCGATGATTTACGCGCAATCAAATTTTCAGCTCAAGATATTTTGGTCGGCATTGCCGCCAGTGGGCGTACGCCTTATGTTTTAAGCGCATTAAATTATGCAAAACAGTTGGGGGCGATCACGATCTCTATTGCCAGCAATCCACATTCGGCAATGGCTCAAATCGCCGATATTGCCATTGATACCGTCGTCGGCGCAGAAATACTAACCGGCTCTAGCCGTTTAAAATCAGGTACGGCTCAAAAATTAGTGCTCAATATGCTAACTACCGCATCGATGATTTTACTTGGTAAATGCTATGAAAATTTAATGGTGGACGTGCAAGCCAGTAATGAAAAGCTTAAAGCACGTGCTATTCGAATCGTGATGCAAGCGACCGATTGTGATAAAACCATCGCAGAAAAAAATCTTATTCTTGCCGAACAAAATGCAAAATTGGCGATCATGATGATTCTAAGCGGATTAGAAAAAAATGAAGCACAAGCATTGTTAGAGAAAGAACGAGGGCTTTTGCGGAAAGCTTTGGAAAAATGAAATAAAAAGTGCGGTTAAATTTGACCGCATTTTTATTGATAGGATAAAATCTACTCCGCTATTTATCATACTGATTTTTAAATAGCATTATCAATTCTATTAGGAACAAAATTGAGACATACTATGAAAAAACTTTTTACTCTTATGGCAATCGCAATCACTGCCACCTCTACTTTTGCGGCATCAGAAGAATCCATTAATCTTCGTGATGAAATGACCATTATGGCGCAACGTTTAAATTTTGCTAACCGTGCAGATTCTGCTGAAGAATTTCAAAATAGCATGGCAAAATTTATTGATGCAGCAGAAAAATCCAAAGCGACCATTCCACCTAAATGGAACGGCGATACATCACAATTTTCAGGCTATCAACAGGGTTTACAAAAAGTCATTGACATTGCAACGGAAGCCTCCGAGTTGGCGAAACAGAATAAATTAAGTGAAGCCAAAGAAAAGCTCAGCGAACTACCGGAGCTAAGAACAATGTATCATAAATTGTATAAATAATTTTACGCTATTTTATGTAATATTTTTGTCTAAAAATCCTACCTTATCTCTCTTGAAATCAACCCTATAATGGTGTTAAATCTACACCTCTTATAGGGTTATTCATTTAGTTATATTTTAGAAGGGTTTTATGTGTCAATTACTTGGCATGAACTGTAACACACCAACAGATATCGTGTTTTCTTTTGAAGGTTTCCGTCGCCGTGCAGGCTTAACAGGATGTCATTCCGATGGTTTCGGTATCGCTTTTTTCGAAGGACGGGGAGTACGGATTTTCCGAGACAATCGCCCCGCATCTGATTCTCCTATCGCCGATTGTGTAAAACAATATCAAATAAAATCACTTAATGTGATTGCACACATTCGTAAGGCGACACAAGGTGAGGTAAATATTGAAAATACCCACCCTTTTATTCGCGAAATTTGGGGTGAAAATTGGGTGTTTGCCCATAACGGTAATTTGCAAGATTTACCGGATATGTCTGAGAGTTTCTGCCAACCGATAGGTTCGACAGATTCCGAAGCCGCATTTTGTTATATGGCTGAATATTTAAAAAATCGTTTTCGTAAAAAACCGTCAGAAATGCAAATTTTTGAAGCGATTCAAGATATCACCAAAAAATTGGCGACACATGGTACATTTAATTTTATCCTTTCTAATGGTGAATGGATGATCGCCCACTGTGCAACTAATTTGCATTATCTCACTCGGAAAGCACCTTTTGGTAAAGCTCACCGTATTGATGATGAGGGAGTAATTGATTTTAACGATTATGCCAAAGATGGAGATAAAGTTACTATTATCACCACCTTTCCACTAACCAAAGATGAATCTTGGACAAAAATGGAAAACGGCGGTTTCGTCTTTTTCAAAGAAGGGGATAAAGTGGCAGAAATCATTGGTGTCGCAAAAGAAGCGGTAGATGACGGAACACTGTGACCCCCAAATAGAGATTACGCCAACTATTTCACACTTCAAAAAAAAGTGCGGTCAAAATTAACCGCACTTTTTGTTGTTCTTGATAACATTAACGCATGGTGACAAATTCTTCCGAACCGGTCGGATGAATCGCCACTGTATTATCAAAATCAGCCTTTGTCGCACCCATTTTGATTGCTACGGCAAAACCTTGAATCATTTCATCCACACCAAAACCAATGCCGTGTAAGCCGACGATTTTTTCATCTTTTCCTACACAGACTAATTTCATTCGGCAAGGCTGACGATGCTGAGTAACAGCCGTGTACATCGCAGTAAAGGAGGATTTATACACTTTCACATTTCCTTCGCCGTATTGTTCAATGGCTTGTGGTTCGGTCAAACCAATAGTGCCGATCGGCGGATGGCTAAATACCACTGTCGGCACAAGATTGTAATCCAAGTGTTCATTAGGTTTGTTATTGAATAAACGCTCGGATAAACGGCGACCGGCTGCGACGGCAACCGGTGTTAATTCAATACCGCCTTCAATAATATCACCTACTGCATAAACACCTTTCACATTGGTATTCTGATATTTATCGACTTTAATATAACCACGTTCGTTCGTTTCTACTCCGGCATTCTCTAAGCCGATTTTATCCGTCGCCGGTTCACGACCTGCCGCCCAAATGACACAATCTACCGTTACGCTACGTTCGTGATCAAATTTTACGGTGAGAGAATCATCTGCATTTTTAATGATTTCCTGAACCGTGGTATGTTTATGTAAAGCAATACCGTCTTGCTCCAACACTTCAAGCAAGGTTTCAACAATTAACGGATCTTGATTGCGCATTGGCGCATGGCGACGTACCACTAAATGAGTTTCCGAGCCAAGACTATTTAATACTCCCGCAATCTCGACCGCAATATACCCTGCGCCGATAATCGCTACACGTTTTGGTAATGCTTTTAACGCAAAGAAACCGTCCGAATCAATGCCATATTCTTGGCCTTTTACCGAATGAGGGCGAAAAGGTCTCCCCCCGGTTGCAATCAGGATATGATCCGCCGTTACATGTTCAACCGAACCGTCCGCTAACGTAACTTCAATCGTATGTGCATCAATAAATTTCCCAAAGCCATTAATCACATCAACGTTATTCTTCGCTAATACATTATTGTAAGAAGTGTGAATACGGCTAATATACGCCTGACGACTTTCAATAAGTTTGTCAAAATCAAATTTTTTCACATCCACATTAAAACCGTAGTCCGGCGCATAATGATTAATCGCTTCCGCAATTTGCGCTCCGTAAAACATGACTTTCTTCGGCACACAGCCCACGTTTACGCAAGTTCCACCTAAATATTTCGCTTCAATAATTGCACATTTTTTGCCATAGCTTGCCGCACGATTAACTGAAGCAATGCCACCGCTGCCACCACCAATAGCAATATAATCGTAATGTTTAGTCATCATTTTATCCTTTTTCCGAATATAAAAATTTTCTACATTCTGCCTAAATTTCGTAGATAAAGCCATAAATTAGTATAATTGGAAATGTCTATATTGAAGTAAAAGTGCGGTTATTTTTTACCGTATTTTGACACTTCCGTTAAAGGAAATAATCAATTAAATCGATGCCACTATGCCACCTCACCGGCTGATTGATAAATTGAATACTTTTCTTATCTTTACTTGCAATCCCGGTAAATCTGAGTAAGATTCAATCCCTAATTTTCACTCGGGTTCCCTCACCCCGAATTTCCATTAAATTAAAAAGGTAAAACATGAAAATCCAACATACTGTTTTTAATGCGCAACAAAAGCGTACCGCCCTTATTTGGCTCAGTTTTTTCCATATTCTGATCATTGCAGCAAGCAATTATTTAGTACAAATTCCCTTTGAAATTACGCTAAAACTGACCGCACTTGGTGCTGCGGAAAACTTTTCTTTTCACAGCACCTGGGGAACGCTTACATTTCCCTTTATTTTCCTCGCCACCGATTTAACCGTACGGGTATTTGGTGCCAAAGAAGCCCGTTGGATTATTTTTATCGTGATGATTCCGGCGCTCATTGTGAGTTATGTCATCTCCGTACTCTTTTCCGATTCCCAATATCAAGGTATAGGCGCATTAGGAAATTTTGATATGTTCGTCTTCCGTATTGCGCTTGCCAGCTTTTTGGCTTACGTGGTAGGGCAATTATTGGATGTTTCAGTGTTCAACCGATTACGACAACTCAAAACATGGTGGGTGGCACCAAGCAGCTCGATGACTCTCGGCTCACTCGCCGACACTTTTGTCTTTTTCGGCGTGGCATTTTATCAAAGTACGGATACTTTTATGGCGGAGCACTGGGTACAGCTTGGTTTTGTGGATTATTTGTTCAAACTATTTATTGGTATCTTATTGTTTGTGCCGGCTTATGGCGTGGTACTAAGCTTTATTTTGCGTAAACTTCAAATTTTAACCGCTCAAAACAAAGCCTCTCATTTAACCTAAAGTCAGAATAGGCAAAATCAAACAAAAAGTGCGGTCATTTTTAACCGCACTTTTCCCTTATAATCTCGCCTTTTCACCGCCGAATTCGTCCAATAAATTTTCAGTAAGTTTGCTAAGAATGCCTGTCATCAAAACAAAATCCGCATCAAAGCGTTGGGCGAAATCTTCTTTTAAAATATCGTCATTTTTTTCACGTACCGTATCGGCAAATTTTAGCCGTTTGAGCGTGCAATCTTCATTAAAAATGAAAGTGAGGGTGTCTTCCCATTCTAATGCCAGTTTACTCACCACTTTTTTGCCTTCTTGTAAAAGGGCAAGAATTTCCTCATTTTCAAGGGGTTGTTTTTTACAGCGAATCACACTATCTTCTTGGCTGCCCCGCAACTCTGCTTCTTCAAGGGCGATCAGCCAATGTGGTAGGCTGTCTTGTGCGATCCAATTTGTCATCACGGTGCTAGGTTCATTGGCAAAAACAAGCGGTACGACAGGCAAAGAGCCTAGGGATTTTCGCAATAATGCCAAGGCATCTTCCGCCCGCTTGCTTGATGCGGCATCCACATGAATCAGCTGATTTTCCGTATCGATCCATAAAGCGGTATGTTGATTTTTACTAAAGGCTCTCGGCAAGAGATTCATCACCACATCATCTTTTAAAGTTTGTTTTTCCACTTTTTTCAATTTGCGATTTTCTTTTTGCTCCAAACTTTCGATACGTTCATCCAACTCACGTTTTACCACGTTTGCCGGCAGGATTTTCTCTTCCTTTTTTGCTACTAATAAAATGTGATTGCCCACGGAAAAATAGAGTAAATCCGAACCCCGCAACGGATAACCCCAACCGAATTTACTTTGATCTTGTGCGCCACAAGGATGAAATTGACAGTTTTCAAGCTGAGTTTGAAGTTGATTGCGCTCCCATTCCAAAGGCTTGGTGAGCCTATAACTCATTAAATTTTTAAACCACATCGTACAGATCCTTCATAATCGGGTAAAATAGCCGACATTGTAGCCTATAAACTGATGGGAAAAAATGATGCAACAAAAATTAATCGCCTTTATTGGCGGTGGTAATATGGCTCAGGCGATTGTACTGGGATTATTGAAACAAGGTTATCCGGCGACACAAATTATTGTGAATGATCCCAATGAAGAAAAACGGGCATATTTCGCCAAACTGGGCGTGCAAACGGCAGACAATAATGTGGAAAGCGTCACTCGTGCGGAAGTTGTTTTACTTGCCGTGAAACCACAAATGATGGCGGAAGTTTGTGCGCCATTAAGTGCGGTAGATTTTTCCGATAAATTACTGATTTCCATTGCCGCAGGCATTTCCACCACCCGATTACAAGCCCTTATTCCTCGCGCAAAATCCATTGTGCGAGTGATGCCTAATACCCCGGCATTGGTGGGAGAAGGAATGGCGGGATTATTTGCCCCTGAAAATACCGCGGAAACCGACCGCACTTTTGCCCAAACCTTATTAAATGCGGTGGGTAAAACACAGTGGGTAAAAGAGGAAAATCAAATGCACGCCGTCACAGCCGCATCCGGTAGTAGCCCTGCCTATTTCTTTTTAATGCTGGAAGCCATGCAGCAAGCATTGATGGAAATGAATATGGATGCCGACACGGCCCGTCAGTTTGTGCAACAAGCGATGCTGGGGGCAGCAAAAATGGTCGTAGAAAACCCACAAATCCCTCTTTCGACCTTAAGAGAAAATGTCACCTCAAAAGGGGGAACAACAGCCGCCGCATTAGCGGTATTTCATCAGCGGCAATTTAATCAAACTATGGAAGAAGCCATGCAATCCTGTGTTGCACGCTCACAAGAAATGGAAACCTTATTCTAATGCAAATTCGTCCCTTTTACTGGCTCGCCCTGAGCTTTCTTGGCTATTATTGTGCTTATGGTGTGTTCTTGCCATTCTTTCCGGCATGGTTGAAATCACAACACTATGGCGAAGAAATGATCGGCTTGGTCATTGGTAGTGCCTATATTTTCCGTTTTATTGGCGGATTATTTTTCTCTTCATTAATTAAAAAAGCCGATCACCTCATCAACGCACTGCGTTTACTGGCATTAGCTTCCGCCCTGATTATGGCGACAATGAGTTTGGTAGCACACAATTTTTGGTTGCTGTTTTCTGCTATTGGGCTTTTTGCCATGGTTAATTCTGCCGGTATGCCCATTGGTGATTCGCTAGCATCCACATGGCAACGGCAAATTGGGCTGGATTACGGCAAGGTACGATTGATTGGTTCCATCGCATTCATTCTAGGTGTGGTTGTTTTTGGTGGAATGATTGGTTGGCTGGGCGAACAAAATATCGTGTGGATTTTGACCGCACTTTTATTCTTTTATGCCTTAATTCAATTGTTAACCCCAAGTATTCCTCCGAAAGACGAGCCTTTAGAAGAGGGAGTATCAAGCCAAATCAGCTTTTTAGCCCTATTAAAAAATCCAATCACCTTACGCATTATGCTTGCCGTGGGGCTAATTCAGGGGGCTCATGCCGCTTATTATGTTTATAGCACGATCTATTGGACAAGCATCGACATTTCCGTTCCCCAAACCAGCCTGCTTTGGGGCATTGGCGTATTGGCAGAAATTCTCTTGTTCTTCTTTTCACGGTGTTTATTCCAAAATTGGTCGGTGAGCCGTATTTTCTTTCTTTCTGCATTTGTAAGTATTTTACGTTGGGCAGGTTTGGCTTACGCCAACACCTTTTGGCAAATTTTACCGCTCCAACTGGCACACAGCCTCACCTATGCGGCTTGCCACTATGCCATTGTGCGTTATATCACCACGCAACCACAAAACCATATTGCCAAATTACAAGGTTTGTATAATGGTTTATCAAATGGTGCGCTGATTGCCTTTTTCACGGCAATTTCAGGTCTGATTTACCCGATTTCACCGACAATGACGTTCTTACTGATGAGCGGTATTGCTGCTGCATCATTTTTCATCATTCCACGCAAATTGGATGCCTTTTTGGTGAAGGCAAATTAATCATAGAGAGGATGACATAATGAAAAACACGGCATTAGTTGATTTATTCCTCAATGAATATTGGATCGAAAAAGGGCTTTCGGAAAACACGGTGCAATCTTACCGCTTAGATCTGACTGCACTTTGCGATTGGTTAGATAAGAATGATCTTTCCTTAGAAACTCTCGATGCGGTGGATTTACAAGGCTTTCTTGGGGAGCGGGTGGAACAGGGCTATAAGGCAACGAGTACTGCCCGAATGCTCAGTGCCATGCGGAAATTATTTCAATATTTATACCGTGAAAAATATCGTACTGATGATCCCACAGCAATCCTTAGTTCACCCAAATTACCCGGTCGTTTGCCAAAATATTTAAGCGAGCAACAAGTGAGTGATTTGTTGAATACGCCTGATGTGGATATTCCTTTGGAACTGCGTGATAAAGCCATGTTGGAATTGCTTTACGCCACAGGTTTGCGTGTCACAGAATTGGTTTCACTCACCATTGAAAATATGAATGTGCAACAAGGCGTAGTGCGAGTGATTGGTAAAGGCAATAAAGAACGAATTGTCCCTATGGGGGAGGAAGCCGCCTATTGGATTCGTCAATTTATGCTTTATGGCCGCCCAGTGTTATTAAACGGGCAAAGTTCGGATATTGTGTTTCCCAGCCAGCGTGCCCAACAAATGACCCGACAAACCTTTTGGCATCGAGTGAAACATTATGCGATTTTAGCCGATATTGATGGCGATACCCTTTCTCCCCATGTGCTTCGCCACGCCTTTGCGACTCATTTAGTGAACCACGGTGCAGATTTACGGGTGGTACAAATGCTACTCGGACACAGCGATTTATCCACCACGCAAATTTATACCCACGTGGCAAAAGAACGATTGAAACGCCTGCATGAAAGGTTTCATCCGAGAGGTTAAAAAAGTGCGGTTAAAAATCACCGCACTTTTGCAACATCATTATAGGTAATCTAACAAAACTACTTCAATGCCAACACTCTCGCCACATTTTGAGCGGCGGAAATTAAGTTCTGTTCGCCTTGTTTGAGAATATCAGGCAATGCGCCTAACTGACGGATAATCGGGAACACCGCATCAATACCATGGGCAAACACTACATCATAGTCTTCGCGCAGACAGCCGACAATCGCAATAACAGGCTTGTTAAATTGTTTTGCGGTACGAGCCACACCAATTGGGGTTTTGCCCATAATACTTTGAGCGTCCATTCGCCCTTCACCGGTAATCACATAATCCGCATCTTGCACATAGTGAGCGAGATTGAGTGTGTCTAACACAATTTGGACACCGGCTTTGAGCTGTGCATTTGGCAATAATAGCAAACCGCCCCCCATTCCGCCTGCCGCCCCCGCACCTGCTTGTTCAGCAATATCCTTACCGCAATCCCGTTTGGCAATTGCTGCAAAATGCCCTAATGCACGATCAAGTTGTTGCACCATCTCCGGTGTTGCCCCTTTTTGCGGACCAAAAATCGCCGAGGCGCCACGTTCACCACAAAGGGGATTATTCACATCACAGGCCACCTCAATATGCACATTTTGCAAACGTGGATCTAACCCTTTCGCCTCAATTCTGGCTAGCTTGATGAGCTGTGCACCACCAAATTCAATTTGCTTGCCTTGCGCATCTAAAAACTGCATACCTAAGGCTTGCAACATCCCTACGCCACCATCATTGGTCGCACTACCGCCAATACCAAGGATGAATTTTTCCACACCAAGATTGAGAGCATGTTTAATCAATTCTCCGGTGCCATAGCTGGTGGTGATTAATGGGTTACGTTTTTCCGCCGGCACTAAATGCAATCCCGAAGCCGCAGCCATTTCAATAATGGCGGTTTTACCATCACCGGATAAGCCAAAAAAACTTTTGATTTTTTCCCCCAATGGGGCGGTGACTTCAGCTTCTACAATTTTACCTTGTGTGGCATCTACTAAAGATTGGACGGTTCCCTCTCCACCGTCCGCCATAGGCAATTTCACATATTCCGCATCAGGAAAAACACGTTTAAAGCCGGTTTCAATGGCGGTTGCCACTTCCAGTGCAGTTAAACTTTCTTTAAAAGAATCGGGGGCAATCACAATTTTCATTTTGAACTCCTTGATTAGAATAAGTTAAATACACCGAAAATTAAGGTTGAAACGATAGTCATGATCAAACCGACCGCACTTTCGTAAGGAATAAGTTTTAAACGCTCTTTCATCTCCATATTCACACTACCACCGGTGGCGTGGAAGAAAGAGCCGTGAGGCATATGATCAAACACCGTCGCCCCGGCGTGAATCATCGCAGCACCGGCAAGGCTACTCACGCCAAGTTCCAATAAGGTACTGCTAAACACATTAGAGGCAACCGCTGTGCCTGCGGTAGTAGAAGCTGTGGCAAGAGACATTAATGCCCCTGAAATCGGTGCAAGAATGTAGGAAGGCAAGCCGGAATGTTCCAATCCTTGAATCAACACATCTTTCAAACCGGAATTGGCAATAATGCCTGCTAATGCGCCCGTGCCAAGTAACATAATCGCCACCGGAGCCATTTTTCCTAAACCGCTGATGGCATAGCTGTTCGCCTGACGTAATTTTCCCATACAAAGCGCACCGATTAAGCCGCCTAGCGGCAAGGCGATAAGGGGATCCACTTTAATATCAAACAAAGGACGAAGGGCAAGTAATAAAATCGCCACCAACGGTGCGACAAGTGCGGTGGAAAATGAAGGAAGATTTTGGCTTTCCACCATCACCACTTCTTGATCCGTCACTTTTGCTCCCTTATTGATCAGTCGTTTTGCCAAGAAATAAGTGAGTATTAACCCAAATATTGCAGGAATAACGCCTGCCATCATCACAGAGGTCAGCGGTAAATGAAAAGTATCTGCCGCCGCAATGGCATTGGGGTTTGGTGACATAATATTGCCCGCTTTCCCTCCACCAATCATCGCTAATAAAATTGCAGCCTTGGATAAATCGGTACGGCGTGCCAAAGCTAAGGCGATCGGTGATACGGTAATCACCGCTACATCCACAAATACCCCGACTGCTGTCAAAATCATGGTGGCTAATGCCAACGCCAATAAGGCACGGGTTTCACCGAGTTTATTGGTAATGCTCTCTGCAATGCTATTTGCCGCACCGGATTCAATCAACACACCGGCTAACACACCGGCAGCCAAAATACGCATTACGGCAGTGGTGATCCCTTGTGCGCCACCGATCATTAAGGTCACCGTTTGTGATAAATCCACACCACCAACCAAACCTCCCACCAATGCACCCACTAACATGCCATAAGCAGGCGATACTTTTTTCAAAATCAGAAAAATGGCGACGACTAATGCCACCAATGCCCCAAAGGCAGATACGGTTGTCATAGTTTCTCTCCTCTTGAATGATAAGATCAGAAAGATTATTTCTTGTTTAACAAAAAATTGCTTTATTCATATGAACAAAAAAGTGCGGTCAAATCTGCCGCACTTTGTAATTTTAAACAAATCAATGTTCCAACAATGTCCCTAAATAAAGACTCAACACATCATCTATCCTATTGAAAGATAACCCAGTGACTTGTTCAATTTTAGCAAGTCGATAACGTAGGGTGTTGGGGTGAATAAACAATTTTTCGGCAGTGAGATGGAGATCACAATTTGCAAAAAAATATTGTTGCAACGTTTTATAAAGCGTGGCATTTTCCTCGGCGAATAAAGGGACAACCGGTTTTAATAGTTCCTTACCTTGCCAAGAAGAGGATAAATCCGTCAATAATACCGGCAAACGATATTCCTCAAAGCGATAAAGATTTTTTCTCGGGTGATGTTTCATACCGTAAGCCAAAGTACTTTGCGCGCTTTGAAAAGAAAGGGGAAGCTGTTCAGATAAAGGCATATTCAAACTGGCACCTACGGCAATTTTGTAGTCCTGTTTTGTGTAATCTGCCGGTAATAAGGTTTTTATTTGTTGAGAAAGTGCGGTTGAAACCGACAGCGTTTTTAACACGACAACCTGATCAAGTGATAAAATCGCCACATCTTGTGCAAATTCGGGTTGTTCTAAATAATTGATCAAATGCTGTAATGAATCAGGATTCGAGTGTAGCAATTTGATCAAAATCACCACACGGGATTGAGTTAAATCAAAAGCAAAAAATTTCGCTTGTTGTTCAATTTCTTGCCAACTCAAATTGCCATGCAACAACTGTAAAATAAACTCTTCTTTATAGCGATGCCGCCATCTTTCTTGCTCCAATAATGCATGCTGTTCCACAATCAATTCCGCTGTCATTTTCACCAATTCCGCATATTGTTTCACTTGCATAGGCTCACCGGAAATCCCCACTACGCCAATTGCTTTTCCCAAATAATGAATGGGAAGATTAATCCCCGGCTGGGCTTCAAAATTCCACTTTTGTGCCAGGATCTGATCCACTTCCACGACCCGATTTTCTCTCAATGCCAATACCGCACCGGTATGTCGTTGCGACAAACGTTCAGGATTACCGGAGGCAATAATCACGCCATCGTCATTCATCACGTTCACAGAATAGTGAATAATTTGCATCGCACGTTTAACGATTTTTTGCGCAATAGTTGTATCAACTTTCATATTGATTTTCTTAAAGGGGAGATTGATATACGGTATAACCAACAAGGCTATTCGTCAATGAACTTTTAGGTAAATAAAATGAGGAGGGGGAGCATAAGTGCGGTCAAAAATTCATTCAACTTTATGACCGCACTTTTATTTTTGACTAAATGAGAAAAATGCAATTTTCCTTATACGAATTGAAATTTATATCCATCAATATAGTGGACTTGTTGAAAATTAACCGTCATTTCTTCCCAAGGCGTTGTTGTAATAACCACTGCATGACTTCCGGGCTGTTAAAAATAACATCCCAAGTATTGTGCGGATTATTATTAATGATGCCGTTATCACCCGCTTTTTCCGTAGTAAACTCGGTATATCTCACATAAGGGGCATCAAGTTGGTTGTGCAAAATCTCATAGTTAATACGAGCTCCTTTAACCGGTGAGATTCGATCTTCCTTACTATGGAAAAACCACATAGGCACATTTTTAATTGACGCTAAATTTTCTTTATTAGCATGCCCATCAACCCATTCCGTTGTATAAGCTTCCCTTCCACTTGCTAACAATGCACCGGCAAAAAAGTGCGGTCGTTTTAGTAAAAGATTTAGCACACCTTCCGCACCTCGAGACAAGCCCACCAAATAAATACGATCTTTATCAATAGCAGGATTTTGCTGCACCACATCATCGATCATCTTTAATACTAAATTCACTCGATTCTGAGTTTGCCAATGAATACCCCCCTTTTGCCCTTTCGCTTTATCATCAAAGGGATCAAAAACCATACTATATTGAGGAGCAAGTACAAATCCGTCTTCATATTGTAATGTCGAAATTGCACCTTTATTTGAAACAATATGGGCTAAATTATCTGTACCGACTTGACCGGAGCCATGTAAGAAAATCGTGAGAGGATATTTTTTGTTTGCCATTAAATCGGGACGATAAAAACGATATTTCAAGAAATTATTTTCATTAAGCCTGACCACTTGTTCAGAAAAATCATCAATAAATAAAGTTTTAAGGTGATCTTTTTCGGCACTCAAAGACACTGAATTTCGTTCAACAGTTTTCCCATTGGAAAGTTTGATATAACCGGTTTGGTCAATTTGATAGACTAACTTCTCGCCATAATATTGCGGAATCTTTATTCCTTGAACTTTCTCAACCTCAACAATATTGCCTGAATTGTCTTTTGATTGAAATTTCATAGGCTGTTGATTATCCGCTTTCAACGAATATAAAGCCGCATTCACATCCCTATCATCTAATTCAAGGATGACAAACTTACCTGATTTGGCCTGTATTGCTTTTTTCGGCAAATCATTGACATAAGCACGAATAATAGAACGAGGGAACCTTTCTTTTTCTTCTAATTGGGTGAATACTTGGTAGGAATATCTCAAATCACTGGTTGCCAGAACATTATCTTCATATTCCAATGCAACGCCTGTCACCCTTTGACCTAATGAGGTAATTTCAGCCAGTAATGTAGCCTGTATCGGTTTTCCTGGCTTGGGTCTATCCTCTTCAGCCCAAACATGAGAGAACGTAAAAAATAAAAAGATACCAACGAGTATTTTTTTGAACATGTAAATCTCTCCTTTTTATACAAAGCGAGCTACTTTTTACGCAATAATGACAATACAGGTGAATCACGCCCTTCGCTTGTCATGGTAAAATTTTTAATCTTGAGTGGGAGGAAGGAAATCCCCCTCCCACTCAACAGATTAGCGGTTATAGCTTTTTACTCTGAATCTGAACATACCCCATGATTAACGCGAGGATGCCTAATGGGAAAATCAAATCCGTTATAGAACCGTCATTACCCCAAATTAGATTGGCGATAATCACCAAACTTCCCCCAATTGCCCATGCAATTGTGGTAGGGACGGACCAAACGATCATTTGTTTCTTCACATCATTAATTCCCATCATTCGGTTGACCACCCAGAATAAACTATCGTTAAAGTAACCAAAGAAAAGTGATCCCATTGTTGCAGCTTGAGCAGCGAGCAGCATATTGACGCCCGGAATTTGAGCCAGAATAGGCGCAGAAATTGATGCTGCAGTGATCATCGCCACCGTACCGGAGCCCTGAATAAAACGGACAAGTGTTGAGACGATAAAAGGAATTAAAATAGGCGAAATTGGGAGGCTGGCAATTTGTTCCGCTAATTGTTTGCCTGCGCCACTATCGCGTAATACCGCACCTAATGCCCCACCGGCACCGGTTACCAATAAAATAATACCGGCTGTTTTTACCCCTTCTTCAAGATGAAGTGCGGTCGTATTTTTATCGACTTTAGGCAACAAGGTATAAACAGAAATTAAAACACTTAATGCTAATGCAATCATCGGATGACCAATAAAAGCAAAGAAATGGTAGATTTTCATCTCTGCAATTGCCGGGCTACTCTTAATCGCTAAATCAAGAATCGCTTTGATAAAAATAAGCAAAATTGGCAGTACGATTGGAAGTAACGATAACCCTAAGCTTGGAAGATTTTTCTTCTCGTGCTTCTCAATATAATCATCATATTTTTGCTTTAACTCTTCCGTAGAAAAAGATTCTTGGTTGAAAGTCGGATATTTTTTATCTAACCATTTCGCATATAAAACCATACCAATCACCGGCAATACGGCAAATGACATACCAACCAGTAACATTGCACCAATATCCACACCGAATAGACCTGCAACGCCTAATGGACCCGGTGTTGGCGGCACAGTATGGTGAGTCACAACTAAACCACCGGCAAGTGCCACGCCCAAGGTTAGTAATGAACGTTTTCCGTTTTTCGCCAACGCTTTCGCAACGGGATATAAAATCACAAAGGCGGAATCTACAAAAATAGGAATACTCACAATATAACCGGTAATTGCGAGAGCCCATTCTTCTTTCTTTTTACCTAAGAATTTGATGAAGCTAAATGCCATTTTTTCAGCCGCACCAGACACTTCCAAAACGCTTCCCATCATGACACCAAGACCGATAACAATCCCGATTCCCCCCAATGTGCCACCAAAACCTTTAGTTATCGCACCAAGGGTATCATTAACGCTCATTCCCCCGATCAAACCGGCAATAGATGAAGCAATTAACATCGCAATAAAAGCGTGAACACGTGTTCTTAACACCAAAACAACAAGAACGAATACAGCAATAATTAAGCCAATAATTGGCGTAGGTAGTCCAAGCATAGGTACTCCTTATCGTTAATAGGTCACATATCAAATTGGATGAATTGATGAATCACATCTTTAAAATTCTGATCAACGGAAAATCCCAGTTCTAAAGCTTGTGAACAATTAATTTCAGCCGGCCAACTTGCCACGATATTGTTAATGTTTTGATCAAATTCAAATTTGACATTTGCCAAAATCTGATCACCTTTTATACTCGCCAAATCGGAAAGCATCTGTTTAACACTGACGGTAAAGCCAGGAAGATTAATAACATGCCAACTACGTAATGGTAACGACGGTAACGTTAATGTATGAATGAAGTTCTCAATAATTGTATTCGGGCTGGATAACCAAAGTCGCAAATCTTCCGATACCGGGCAGATGGCTTGCTCGCCGTGTAATGGTTCTCGAATAATGCTACTCACAAAAGAAGAGGCGGCTTTATTCGGTTTGCCCGGGCGAATACAAATGGTCGGTAAACGAACACAAAAACCATCAACAAAACCTTTTCTTGTATAGTCATTAATGAGTAATTCACTCATTGCTTTTTGTGTGCCATAGGTAGATTGAGGGGTAACGGCGGTATCATTTTGAATGACAGCCGGTAATTCACCGCCAAATACAGCAAGCGAACTGGAAAAAACGAAACGTACTTTAGGGTTATTTTGGCGGCAAACTTCAAGTAAGTTTTTGGTTGCCAAGAAATTAATTTCATAACCGAGATCAGGATCTTGTTCCGCATGACTACTTACAATCGCTGCAAGATGGAAAATGGCATCCGTTTCAGCCGTTATAATCTTTTCCAAGCCTTTAGGATGGCGAAGATCCATTTCAAAACATTTTACGCGCGGATCATTATTCGGTGCGATAGGCTTCACCACATCAATTAAGGTAAGCTCATCAATGTCAATTTTTGTTTGATTAAGTAATGTTTTTGCAAGGCGTTGACCGAGAAATCCTTGTCCGCCGGTAATCACAATTTTCATAAAAAACGCTCCTTGAACCTTTAAAAAGGCAAATTTAGGGTATAAAAAAGCGGCTATTTTCATATTTAAAAAACATGGCAAAAAACAACCGCACTTTATGATTTATTTATACTTTTCAAACCATCCCAAACCGCTTGATGTTTCTCCCCGCGGTTTATATTCGCAACCGACAAAACCTTGATAACCGATTTCATCAAGTTTATTGAAAATATAGTCGTAGTTAATTTCACCTTCGTCCGGCTCATGACGATCCGGTACGGAAGCCATCTGTACATGGGCGAATTTGCCGTTTAATTTATCCGTTAAACGAGATAAATTACCGTCCACATTTTGCGCATGGTAATAATCTAACTGAACGAAGACATTGTCCCGTTCAACCCGTGCCACGATTGCCAGCGTGTCGTATTGGCTTTTTAACAAATAATTCGGTTTGACTTCCGGACTTAGGGCTTCAAGTAAAATATTCACACCATGAGGTTTAAATTTCTCTGACGCATAACGAATATTGTTAATGAAGGTTTGCTGATATTCCGCTTTATCCGCACCCTCAGAGACAACCGCCGCCATGATATGCACATTAGGGCAACCTAGACCTAAGGCATAATCCAGTGCCATATCAATATGCGCATGACTTTCCGCTTCACGCCCCGGAATCGCCGAAACACCCCATTCTCCTTTCGAAATATCACCGGCCGACGTGTTAAATAACACCACTTGTAAACCATGTTTATCCAATTCTTGCTTGATGGTTTCAATGTCGTAATCGTAAGGCCAAAGAAATTCAACATATTTAAAGCCCGCTTTTGCCGCCGCGGCAAAACGTTCAATAAAAGGAACTTCGTTGAACATCATGGTTAAATTCGCAGCAAATTTTGGCATGGCTATTTCCCCCTATTTTTTAATTCATTCACTTCGTCATCGGTGAGATAACGAATCGGTTTTCCTTGTAAAAGGAAGAAAAGTTTGGCGGTTTCTTCCAACTCTTCCGCATTGTCAACGGCATCCAACAAATCTTCTCCTGTTACCACCACGCCATGATTCGCCAGTAAAAAGGCTTTTCCGGATAATGCCCGGGCTTCTAACTCTTCGGCAATACGAGGGGAGCCGGGACGATAATAAGGAATTACCGGCAAGCCCCCGACCCGCATCACGTAATAAGGCGTAAAGGCTTTCATGGCATTTTTCGGATCAAGATTTTCCAAACAGGAAAGTGCCGTCAAATAGGTAGAATGAAGATGTACAATTGCCCGACATTCAGGATTTTTACGGTACATCGCCAAATGGAATACGGATTCTTTCGAAGGTTTATCACCCTCAAGTACATGACCATCCATATCCAGCACGGAAAGTCGTTCCGCTTTCAAACGCCCTAGGGAAGATCCTGTCGGGGTCACTAAAATACGATTTTCATTTAATCGAACGGAGAGATTCCCTGCTCCACCAACGGTATAACCTCGCTCATAGAACGAACGACCAAGTTGCACCATAAGTGTTTTTAATTCTGAATCAGTCATAACATCATTCCCTGCGCATCAATAAAAAAGGTTTCTTTTCCGAAATTACCGGATTTCAAAGCAAGTGCGGTCGATTCTCCCAAGGCTTTTAACCAAGGCACACCCGGTGCAATTTGTTTACCGATTTGAAAACCGATAAATCCGAGTTTTTGCACGACAATGCTGGACGTTTCACCGCCTGCGGTGATAAAGTTTTCCACATTGGCTTTTTCTTTTAATCGTTGTGCCAATTTTGCAAAGGTTTGCTCAATGGCTTGGCTTGCCTGCTCCGCACCAAATTGCGCCTGAATTCGTTTTAATTCATCAGGCGGCACTGTGGCATAAACCATTGGCACAAGCGGTTCATCAATATGTGGTAAAATTTGTTCAAATAAGATGTCGGCATAATTGGCATCCGCTATCGCTTTTTCCACCTCTAAATAAATCGTGGTGGCTTTTTCTTTATAAGCATTCACTTGTTTATTCGTCATCTCGGAACAAGAACCGGAAAGAATGATGCTGCGTGCTTTTTTCGGTACAAACGCCTCTTCTGCTTTTTTACCGCCGCTTAATCTCGCCGCCATATAAGCACCGAGTCCGGAACCGCCGGTCACTAATTTCAAATCACTCACCGCTTCCGCAAGGATCGCAAGCTGGCTATTATCTGCCGCATCCACCACCGCATAACGGAATCCCGCTTGTTTTAATTGGGCAAAACAAGATTTCACATGCTCGGCGCCTTGAATCACATCGGCATAGCTCACCAAGCCTGTTTTTCCTTTGGCTTGCGCATCCATTAAACGCATAAGATTGGCATCTTTCATAGGCGTAATCGGGTGATTACGCATTCCGGATTCATTCAGTAGCACATTGCCGACGAATAAATAACCGTTAAAAATCGTTCTTCCATTAATCGGTAGTGCCGGTGTAATGACCGTAAAGTCATCATTAAGTGCCTCTAATAAGGCATCCGTTACCGGGCCGATATTGCCTTTTTCGGTACTGTCAAATGTCGAACAATATTTAAAATAGAACTGAGAACAACCGCTCTTTTGTAGCCAATCAAGCGCCTGTAATGATTGTTCGATCGCTTCCTCCACCGGATTTGAACGAGATTTTAAACTGATGACAATGGCATCCACTTTTTCTGTTAATGTGGTATTGGGTACGCCATTCATTTGCACCGTATTCAAGCCATTTTCGACAAGGAAACTGGCGATATCACTTGCACCGGTAAAATCATCTGCAATAACACCTAGCATCGTTACGCTCCTTTTTTCGGTAATTCAATACCACTAAAAATTTTAATCACAGCACTGTCATCTTCTTTTCCATAACCTGCATTGCTGGCTTCTGTGAACATCGAATAAGCGGTGCTGGCAAGGTGAAGCGGGAAATGTAAGGATTTTGCCGTATCGTTCACTAATCCTAAATCTTTCACAAAGATATCTACCATGGAAAGCGGTGAATAATCCCCTTCCACGACGTGTTTCATTCGGTTTTCAAACATCCATGAATTCCCTGCCGCATTGGTGACCACGTCATACATTAAATCAAGAGGAATACCTGCTTTAGCGGCGAGCGCCATCGCTTCTGCCCCTGCGGCAATGTGTACGCCGGCGAGTAATTGATGGATAATTTTCACCGTTGCCCCTAAACCAATTTCTTCGCCGATGTTGTACACCTTACCTGCCACAGCATCGAGTACAGGCTGTAATTTATCAAACGCCTGTTTTGAACCTGATGCCATGACGGTCATTTCTCCTGCGGCGGCTTTTGCTGCACCACCGGAAACAGGTGCATCTAACATAACCAACCCTAAACTTGTTAATTTTTGTGAAATTTCTTTCGCATCCTGCGCAGATATGGTTGAAGAAACCATCACGGCGGTACCTTTATTAAGTTTTTCCGCTAACCCATTTTCACCAAATAACACGGCATTGACTTGTGCGGCATTCACGACAAGTAATACAACAGCCTCTAATTTATCGGCAAAATCGACCGCACTTTGACTAACGGCATAAGCACCGTCTCCCTTTAATTTTTCAAGTGCAGTCGCATTAAGATCGACACCGTAGGTGGTTAAGCCTGCTTTCACACAAGATTGTGCCGCGCCCATTCCCATTGCGCCTAAACCGATTACAGCAACTGAATAAGGTTTGTTTGTCATTGAGCTTCCTCCAATAATATTATTTTGATTTGATGAAGGCATTCTGACAGGTTTCAAAGTAAAAAAACGTGAACAAGATCACAAATATTAACATTTATGTTATTTTTTGTTAAAAAAGAAAGAAAACAAAAAAGAGGAAAAAGCGATATAATGAAGAAAACTTTGGGGAGAATTTTATGATTCCTGCGGAACGTCAAAAACTGTTACTCAATTTAATCAATCAAAAAGATGTGGTAAGCATCACACAACTGGTTGAATCACTGAATGTGTCACACATGACTATTCGTCGAGATATTCAAAAATTAGAAGAAATGGGAAAAGTGGTATCCATATCAGGCGGTGTAAAAATGCAAGAGCATTTGTCTTTTGAACCGACCCACCAAGATAAATCTCTTCTTTTTCACACTCAAAAAGAGCAAATCGGCAAATTTGCCGCACAACAAATCCCAACCAATACGACGATCTATCTTGATGCGGGCACCACCACATTAGAAATTGCTTACCGTTTAATTGAGCGGAATGATCTCTTAGTGGTCACAAACGATTTTTCTATTGCTCATTTTCTTATGACGAATGGGCAATGTGAGTTAATTCATATCGGTGGGAGCGTGAATAAATTGAATCATTCTTCCGTTGGCGAACTTGCCGGTCAATTCCTCCGACAACTTTCTATCGATATTGCCTTTGTATCTACTTCATCGTGGACATTGAAAGGCTTAACCACCCCTGACGAAAACAAATTACCGGTAAAAAAAGCCTTACTTGATGCTAGCAATCAAAGAATTTTAGTCTCGGACTCTTCAAAATATGGCAAAGTGGCAACTTTCCATATTTGCCCTTTAACACGCTTTGATCGCATTATTTGTGACAAAAATCTGGTTGAATCGGTACAACACGCCATTAAAGAACTCAATGTTGAATTAATCACGGTCTAGCATTGGCAAAATAAAAAAACGGCTTATGCCAACGCATAAGCCGAAATCTTTTAAAAATCGACCGCACTTTAGAAGAATAAAATACTCCCCCATACTACGCCAACAATGCAAAGTGCGATAAAGACGGCGGCAGAGCCTTGATCTTTAGCTCTGCCGGAAAGTTCGTGGCGTTCGGTACCAATCCGATCCACCACGGCTTCAACAGCACTATTTAACAATTCCACCACCATCACCAGTAAAACTGATGAAATCATCAACGCAATTTCAATTTTGGTTTCCCCTAAAAAGAAGGCGAGAGGGATTAAAATAGCCGCAAGAAAGCATTCGTGGCGAAAAGCGGTTTCATGCTTGAATGCACTTTTTAAGCCTTGAAGAGAATATTTTGTGGAATTGATTAAATGGGTTAAACCCGTTGTTTTATACATAAAGATTCCTATTTTATAAGCGCTTGGCTTCGATTACATCATTCAATTTTGAAACTCGAGCCAAGATTTTGCTTAAACTTTCTACATTGTGAAGTTCAATTTCCATATCAATAGTGGCTAATTGTTTTTTCGTATCAGCACGGCTGGATACACCCAACACACTGATTTTTTCATTCGCCAGTACTGTTGTAATATCACGCAATAAACCATTACGATCGCTTGCCACAATACGGATATTAATATGAAAACCACTGGCATAATTTTCTCCCCAAATGGATTCCACCACACGCTCCGGATGCGCAGCTTGTAGCTCTAAAAACTGCTCACAATCGCTACGGTGGATGGAAATTCCCCTCCCCATCGTGATGTAACCCACAATGGCATCACCCGGAATCGGCTGGCAACAACGGGCAATATGGTGCATTAAATTCCCGACACCTTCCACAATAACGTAGTCATTTTTACCATGACTTTTTTGCTGGGAATTGACCGCACTTTTGTTTGCCACATGACGCAAAATTTCTTGATCAACTTGCTCAGCGCTCACTTTGATCAATTTATTTTGTAAAAAGTTCACCAAGTGATTGAGGCGAATATCGCCACTGCCAATTCCCGCATAAAGATCATCGATATTTTTCAAATTATAGCGTGGCAATGCGTAAGGCTCGATCTGTTTGAGACTGAGATTTAAACGGGCTAATTCATTATCCAGTAATTCTTTTCCTGCCGGCACATTTTTGTCACGATCCTGTTTTTTAAACCATGCCTGAATTTTTGCCCGAGATTTTGCCGTATGAGTAAAACCTAAATTCGGATTGAGCCAATCCCGACTCGGATTTGGATTTTTTTGCGTGATGATCTCAATTTGATCACCCATTTGTAATTGATAGGTGAACGGCACAATTCGCCCTGATACTTTCGCACCGATACAGCGATGACCAATTTCACTATGAATGGCATAAGCAAAATCAAGAGGAGTCGAACCGGTCGGTAAATCCACCACTTCGCCTTTTGGAGTAAACACATAGACACGATCATCAAATACTTGGCTTCGTAATTCCGCCATCACCTCGCCGGAATCGGTAATATCATCCTGCCATGCGAGCAATTTGCGTAACCATGCGATTTTTTCTTCATACGCCGACATGGTACCTGTCGTGCCTTCTTTGTATTTCCAGTGCGCTGCAACACCCAATTCTGCATCATCGTGCATTTGCTGGGTGCGAATTTGCACTTCAATCGGCTTACCGCCTTTTCCTAACACAACAGTATGAATAGACTGATATCCGTTAGGTTTCGGGTTCGCGACGTAATCATCAAATTCTTTTGGTAAATGTTTGAAATGGGTATGAACAATACCTAATGCAGTATAACAATCCTGCAATTTTTGGACGATAATTCTGACCGCTCTTACATCATATAAATCACTAAATTCTAAGTGTTTTTTCTGCATTTTACGCCAAATACTATAAATGTGTTTTGGGCGACCATACACATCAACATGATCGATATTTTTACGCAGATGGCGGCTAAGTTCTTCCACAAAATCGGCAATGTAATGTTCACGATCAAGGCGGCGTTCTTGTAAGAGTTTGGCAATAGCACGATATTGTTCGGGATGTAAATAACGGAAACAGTAGTCTTCCAACTCCCATTTAAGTTGTCCGATTCCTAAGCGGTTCGCCAAAGGGGCATAAATATTAGAGCATTCTTTGGCTGCAAGCACTTTTTCTTCTTCAGAACAACGATTTTCTGCATCACGGAGGAAAGTAATGCGTTCAGCGAGTTTGATAATGACACAACGGAAATCATCGACCATAGCAAGTAGCATACGGCGTACATTATCCACTTGTAAGGCATTGGCGGAGTGGCTCGCATTAAGTTGGCGGATATTATCCATTTCCTCAACACCTCTAAGCAATTTGAGAATTTTCGCACCGAATTTCTCTTCCAATGCTTCCCACTCTACCAAACGGTTCGCCACAATCGGAAAAAGCATGGCAGTGACAAGACTTTCTGCATCCATATTAAGTTCATGCAGAATTTCCACCATTTCTACTCCGGATTGGAGCGTTAGTGTGGCACTTTTCATTTCATCGGAATGGGCTGTTATTAGCTCACGCGAATAATACCAAGCGTCAATCAACGTTTTTTCCGTTTGCTCCGTCAGTTTTAACTCTACACACCATTGTTCAATCACAAAATCCTGTGGATTTAACAAATGAGAACTGCGAACAGCAACCATAATCCCCCCTGTTGATGAGAAAGCCTAACTCCCTCTCTGTCACTCCATTTTAGCTTGTCATTGTAACAGAATAACCTACTTATTTTGTAGAAAATAACGTAATGGATTCTAAATGTCCCGTATGAGGGAACATATCAATCACTGCGCTTTTTTCGATTTTATAACCAAACCCGAGCAGAATTTCCGCATCACGAACCAAGGTGGCCGGATTACAAGAAACATAAAGAATTTTCTCAGCCTTTAATTGAGCAAGGGCATTCAATGCAAAAGCCGCACCGCTTCGCGGCGGATCGAGCAAAACTTTATTAAAAGGCTGATTTGCCCAAAGTTGACTAATAAAAGGTTGGTCAAGATTTGCTTGAAAAAATTCAATATTATTGATCTGGTTATATGCGGCATTTTGTGCCGCTTTTTGTACCATCTCAGAAACACCTTCAATTCCCACCGCACTTTTCACCTGTTTTGCCAAAGGAAGGGTAAAATTGCCCATTCCGCAGAATAAATCCAATACATGATCCGTAGTTTCAAGGGAAAGCCAATCCAATGCAGTTTGCACCATTTCTTCGTTTAACTTGCGATTGACTTGAATAAAATCACGAATATCAAAATTTAATCGAATACCACAAGAAAATTGATAATGCGGCAAGCAGCCATAAATCTGCTCAATAGCTTCATCACTTTGTAGAAAAAGCATCACGTTTTCTTGCTCGGCAAAATTCAATAGCAAAGTGCGGTCAATTTCGGCGAGATTTCCCGTATAACGTAACAACATCGCCACCCCATTATCTGCGGCGACTAATTCAATATGGCCGAGTTGTTTTTGTGTGGAATAACGTGCTAAAAGTGTGGTCAATTTGGGCAGTAAATCATTGATAGCGGGCTCAATCACTTCACAACTTCCCACTACGATCAAATCATGAGAATTTTTTTGACGAAATCCCATTTCAACTTGCTTGGTTTTCGGATTAAACCATAAACTTAAACGTACCCGACGGCGATATTGCCAAGGATCACCACAAATCATCGGTTGAAAAGCAATAGGCTCTTGCTGAAGTTTTGCCAGGCGTTTAAACAGTGCCGATTGTTTCGCTTCACGTTGCATTTCAATAGGGATATGTTGGGCTTGGCAACCACCACAATGTTCATAATACTGACATGGTGGCACAACCCTATCGGGGCTTTTTTCAAGCCATTTTTTCGCCACCGCTCGCCCATATTGGCGTTTTTCTTCTGTGACGAGAGATTCCACTTTTTCTTGTGGCAATGCATTTTCGATAAACCAAGTTTTACCGTTAATTTTTGCCACACCTAATCCTTGGTAATCCAGTTCAATAATTTTTGCGGTGATCTTTTGTGGCTTATTTAATTTTTTCTGTGGGGTGTAAAGCAGTGCCATTATTTTAAAAATAAAATATTTTGAGTGAATAATTCCCGGCTTTTCAACGGTTTATCGCCGAGGTATGGTTTGAGCGCGATACGTGTAAAACGCTTAGCTGCTTGACGTACGGCTTCATCGGAAAAATCAAGAGTAGCAAAGGCAATCAGATCACGTCCGTAAAAGGTAAGATTATCTTTCACCAATGACGCAATGAAGCCTTTTTCCTCACGATAACGGTAAGTCATTGTAGAATCCACCGGCTGACCCGAACCGGCACAATGCAGAAAATCCACACCATAGCCGAGAATTTGCAACAAGTTAAATTCAAATAAACGTAAGCAAGGTTCCACATTGGTTTCTGCCGCCAAACTCGTTAAGCATTTTAGGTAATGTTGGAATAATTGGGGATTGGCCGTTTCCGGCTCAATAACACGTGTGAGTAATTCATTCACATAAAAACCGCTATAAAGTGCGGTTTGTTGCAATGGTAAGGTGATTGCAGCTGGTTCTGCTTTAGTAAGCGTCTTCAAACCGCTTTTTCCCGACCAACGTAATAACAAAGGTGTAAAAGGTTGTAAAACGGACTTCCAAGTTGAACGTTTTGCTCTCGCGCCTTTTGCAATCACGGTAAGACGGCCGCTTTCCTCCGTGAATAAATCCACTAACAAACTGGTTTCACTATAAGGACGACGGTGTAAGACAAAACCACGCTGAAGTTCGGTTTGCACGTATTATTTACTCAATGATGCGTCGGAAGATTTCAAGACACATTGCTCCGCCAAAATCTCACCGACACTGGTTTTCAGGGTACTAAAATCACTGCGTTCGAACCATGTCCAACGGATATTTCCGTAGTTATTTCCCCGCTCGGAAATCATTAGCGTGAGTTTTTCCGTAACTTGATTAAAGGTGATGGAAACACGTTTCAACATTTTCTTATTTCGTTTCTGTGTACTGTGTACGACACGCACTTCCTTATCATCTTTGCAGAAATACAATTTTGCCGAACCTATTTGTGAGGTTTTATCGACTTTCTGTACCACCATCTTTTGTGGGGGCGGTTCATTTAATAAGGTATGTTGAGTACAACCGCCAAGCAAAAGTGCGGTCAAAATAAACAATGTTTTTTTTAGCATAATCCTTCACCGAAAGGAAACAAAAAGGGCGAAGATTCGCCCTTAGAATTATTTTTTGAATTGATATGAACCGTCAGCTTGACGCACAAACTTCGCTCCGTTAGATAAACGCAACTCACTTACACGCCCTTGTCCGTTCAGGGAAACTTGAACTTTATCACCCGGTTTAAAGCTACTCAATGCGTTACCCGCACCGTTTGCTTTTGTCATCGCATTCACATCGGAAATATTCAAATTGTTATCGCGGAATACTTGCATGAGAGAAACACCTTTCGGTACGGTTAAAGTTTTACTTGCGCTGTTTGATGCCACTTTTGCCGTATTCGTTGCCGGTTTTGCCTCAACAATTTGAACTTTGCGTTCGTTCTTCGGTGCCGCTTTGGTTTCTTGAACAGGCGCTTTTCTTACCGTTTCAGTTTTAGGTTGAACCGGTTTCGCTGCTGGTTTTTCTACGATTTTACGTTCTTGAGTAACAGGCTTAACTGCATCGTGTTTTACCGTTTCACGACGGGTTTCAACAGTACGTTCCGCAGGTTTAGCCGGTTCAGGACGAACAGGCGCAACAGGAATAGGTTGAGCAACCGTTTCATTGGCCGATGATGCCACTCCTGTCGCTTTTACAGAGTCTGTTGCCGCTTTTTGATCGCCAACATATTCCATTTTACCGGGTTCAGTTGTATTTACAGATTCTGCCTGAGCTTGATTTTCCGCTGATGGTGCGTTTTCTTGTGGCGCAGGGACATTATCCAACACTGTTGTTTCAACAGGTTGTGATTGATCCAAAGATTGGAACTGTACCGGAATTTCATTACTGTTTTGCTGCTCAAAAGATTCCACCGTATCAGAATTAGGCTTTAACGCAAAAAATACGATTAAAAGTAAAACCAACGCTAAAATTGCAATAAAGAGACGGCGGTGTTTTTCCGGTAAAATTTGAAGAATTTTCCATTTTTCAGGGCGTTTCAACGCTGTCGCGGCAGCGGTTGCACCCGCAGCTATCGTTTCTTTCGCTTGCTCTGTGGCAGAAGCTGTACTTTCTACTACACCTTCTACTTTTGTTTCAACTGTCTCAACCACAGATTCAACAGAGGCTTCAACCTTGTTCTCCATATTTTCAGCCGTCATTTTAACGGTTTCGGTGAAACTTGATTGCTGCTGTGGCTGCCCGGTTTGTTGTGTGTGATTTTCGCCAAATGTCGGCTCTTTACGCACATGAAATTGCGTTCCGATTTGTTCTTTACGTCCAAATAAATCTTTCAAGCCTTTTGCTTTATCCAATAAAGATTCATTTGGTTGAACCGGTTTTCTTGGTGTCACCGCATCCGCTTGACTTAACCCAAGATCAAGTTCATTTTGCGATTTATTTTCGTTTGATTGATTGTTATTCATAGAATCCACGGAATTACCTCAGTTAATTATTATTGTCCATTGTTGTCTTAGTGAAATGCACAAAAGTGCGGTAAAAATCTTAAGTATTTTATCGGATCTTATTCAGCGTATAAAGTCTTATTTGGCTCACCGGCAATTTCACGGGCCAGTTTAGGCACAAGGTAGCCGGAAGTGAGCGATTGCAAGGTTTTATAAATCGCCATGGCTTGCCTATCGCCCACTAAAAAATGGCTTGCACCTTGCACCTTATCCAACAAATGCAAATAATAAGGCAAAATACCGACTTGAAATAATTTATCGCTTAAGGTTTTCAACACTCGTGCATCATCGTTAATCCCCTTCAAAAGAACCGATTGGTTAAGAAGCGTTATCCCTGCGTGACAGAGTTTTTTCATCGCATAGGCTAAAAACTCATCAATTTCATTAGGATGATTAATATGGGTCACCACTACGGTTTGTAAACGGCTTTTCGCTAAAATCTCACAAAATTCATCAGTAATCCGCTGTGGAATAACCACCGGCAGACGGGTGTGGATACGCAAACGCTGTAAGTGCGGTAAATTTTCGAGGCGTTTTATCAGCCATTCCAACTCATGATCTTTCGCCATTAGCGGATCTCCGCCGGAAAATATCACCTCTTCTATTTCAGTATGTTCGGCAATATAATCCAATGCCTGTTGCCAGCTTTTTTTATTACCCGGATTTTCTTCATAAGGAAAATGGCGGCGAAAACAATAACGACAATTCACCGCACAGCCGCCTTTTACCATAAACAAAAGACGGTTTTTATATTTATGTAGAATGTTTGGTACGGCGTTGGCATTTTGCTCCTCAAGGGGATCTGTTGAAAACCCTTCAGCCTGCGCAAATTCTAAATCGGAGCACATCACTTGCAAAAAAAGTGGATCATTCGGATTGCCTTTTTCCATTTTTGAGACAAAAGGTTGAGGAACTCGTAGGGCAAAAAGTTTGCGGGCATTTAATGCCTGTTCAAAATTATTCTCCGGTAAATCGAGTGTTTTTAGTAATACTTGAGGATCGGAAATCGCATTTTTTAAAATAGTAAGCCAATTTTGTTCTTCTCTAATCACCGGATCTTGAGTTAAAATGTGCACTTTTCAAACCATCTTTCTTTTAGGATATTTAATATGGCTACATATACTACCAGTGATTTCAAACCGGGTCTAAAATTTATGCAAGACGGTGAGCCTTGCGTAATCATTGAAAATGAATTCGTAAAACCGGGAAAAGGTCAAGCATTTACCCGCACCCGCATTCGTAAATTAATTTCAGGCAAAGTATTGGATGTGAACTTCAAATCCGGTACATCCGTTGAAGCCGCTGATGTTATGGATCTAAACCTTACCTATTCATACAAAGACGAAGCGTTCTGGTATTTCATGCACCCGGAAACTTTCGAGCAATATTCAGCCGATGCAAAAGCAGTGGGTGATGCAGAAAAATGGTTATTAGACCAAGCAGATTGTATCGTTACCCTATGGAATGGTTCGCCGATCACGGTGACTCCACCAAACTTTGTCGAATTAGAAATCGTGGATACCGACCCGGGCTTAAAAGGTGATACTGCAGGTACAGGTGGCAAACCGGCAACCCTCAGCACCGGCGCAGTAGTGAAAGTGCCTCTATTCGTACAAATCGGCGAAGTGATTAAAGTCGATACCCGTTCGGGCGAATATGTTTCTCGTGTAAAATAATCTCTGTTATGAAAAAAGAGCGGTCAAAAAATCTGATGAATTTTTAACCGCTCTTTTTTTATTTTTTTAAGTTATTAAAACCCCACCTTTTATTCACTATTTGCTTAACAAACCATATGAGTTTTGATAGACTGCCTGCCGGATTACCTCCGATTGACCTTACTTTATAATTATAATATGGAGGCCATTATGGCACGAACAAAAATTTCCCTGACAAAAATTGGATTCACGACGCTAACTGCACTCATTATTTCCGCTTGTGGAAGTAGTGGCGGAGGCAATAGTGGTGATAATCAACCACAGCCACAACAACCACAGCCACAACAACCGCAGCCACAACAGCCACAGCCACAACAACCGCAGCCACAACAGCC
>NZ_MLAJ01000020.1 GCF_002000485.1 Rodentibacter ratti
GCTACGCAAGGGATTTTTTACATTTTTTATTTAAAAGATTAATTTTTATTCATTATCAATCTTTCTATATCTTCTAAATCCTGCTTCATGTAAGACTTCATTCAACTTCTTTAATAGTATTTCTTTTTGTTGTCTATTTAACATTTCGCTATTTTTATTCAATAATGCGCAAGCTAGCTTCCAATACGTATTTAAAGTGGCAGGTATCCCAGCTTTCCTTAGCCTGACAATCGCATTCTCAGCTCCTACTATCTTTAGTGTTTCGACATCATGAATACCAACTTTTTTCAACATTCTCTCATACTTTATAGAGAGGTTAGGAAGGTCTTTCAAGCGATTTGCCTTTGACAATGCGATCTCATTCTTTCTATCTTGGATTTGCTTAATAGAAAGCATAAGCAGCTTGCGTAATAAAACCCTATCACTTAGAATATCATTAGCCAGGCAATAATAATCCGACAAAACAAACTTAGCATCAACCTCATTTTTTGTAAAAGCCACACACCCTAAACTTACTAATTGACGGGATAAGTCATCTTTTGCCTGAAGATAAAACTTTCCGCTTAGACATAAACCGAACATAAGTTTCTTATCGTAGAACAAGCCATAACCAGTAAATAAATTCTTTGATGTCACATTTCCAATTAACTCATTAATCATCATACAAATGTCATCAGCATGTTTATCTTTGATATTTAATATTGTCATAAGTCCTCCAGGATTAAACTTGTAGTATATTTATAAAATAAGCAACCCCCACCTTTATAACACTTGATTTACCAAATTGAAACAATTCATTTACAAATCTGTGATGCAGATCGTAAATTTTAAATTTATTGCAGAAAATATAATAATATAATGAGAATCTCATATAATAACTTGTACTTAGGAAACATAGACCTCTTGAACAATCTAAAACAAAAAGCAAAAGTAAATTTCAGCAAATTAATCTACAACAAATCCATTTACTTTAGGTATCAAAAAAATCCAAATTATTTACATAAGTGTTTTTATACAAAAATCTAAACTTATTAAGTTTCAATAAACAAAACGTGTTTATAAACACGGGTTTTACTCTTTTTTCCTTCAAAATTCCAAAACTATATTAATCAATTATAGTTAGATAAATCCTTAATTCTATTTTTCTCCTCTTATGTTTCTTCTCAAGAGCCGAAATTTCACTTGATACTGTACATCAACACAGATACAATTTTAGTGTATTTATATAATATAAAAGGTAAAGAAATGACCACTCAAGAAGAGAAACAAAAAGCACTTGCTGCCGCACTAGGACAAATCGAAAAACAATTTGGTAAAGGCTCGATCATGAAATTGGGCGATACCAAAACCTTAGATGTAGAATCTATTTCAACAGGCTCAATCGGCTTAGATGTTGCATTAGGTATCGGTGGTTTACCCATGGGACGTATTGTTGAAATCTTTGGTCCAGAATCTTCCGGTAAAACAACCCTTACTTTATCTGTAATTGCACAGGCGCAAAAAGCGGGCAAAACCTGTGCGTTCATTGACGCAGAACATGCACTTGACCCAATCTATGCCGCAAAATTAGGTGTGGACGTAAAAGAATTATTAGTTTCTCAACCTGATAATGGTGAACAAGCATTAGAAATTTGTGATGCTCTTGTACGCTCAGGTGCTGTTGATGTTATTATTGTAGACTCTGTCGCTGCTCTTACGCCAAAAGCTGAAATTGAAGGTGATATGGGGGACTCCCATATGGGCTTACAAGCACGCCTAATGTCTCAAGCATTACGTAAACTTACCGGTCAAATTAAAACGGCCAACTGCTTGGTAATCTTTATTAACCAAATTCGTATGAAAATCGGGGTAATGTTTGGTAATCCAGAAACCACAACCGGTGGTAATGCCCTTAAATTCTATTCTTCCGTTCGCTTAGACATTCGCCGCACAGGCTCAGTAAAAGATGGTGAAGAAATTATTGGTAATGAAACAAAAGTAAAAGTGGTGAAAAATAAACTCGCTGCACCGTTCCGCCAAGTTGATTTCCAAATTCTTTACGGAGAAGGCATTTCCAAAATGGGCGAATTAATTGAGTTAGGCGTAAAACATAAACTTGTGGATAAATCTGGTGCGTGGTATGCCTACAATGGTGAGAAAATTGGTCAAGGTAAGGCAAATGCAATGAAATGGTTACATGAAAATTCGGAAAAAGCAGAAGAATTAGAAACTAAACTTCGTGCCGAATTAGTTGCAAATCCTGAACAATCATTAATGGCTGATATTGAACAATCTGAAGATAATTCTTCAGATGAGTTATAAGCCTTAAAATAAATCAAGTGCGGTCAAATTTCTCTTTAGATTTTGACCGCACTTTTTATGAAAAAAGTATATCTTCAATTACGAATTTATTAGAGTATGTATCGTGAGCTCGATCTTTGTAAGAAAATACAAGAAAAAAGTGTTTTCAGAAAAACAAATTGAAGTTAATAAAAGACTAGTAATATATTCTTTCTCACAGATTTCACAATGTAGGTTTTACCGATCTTATCAACTCTACTTCTGAAGAAAATGTCGAACCTAAGACCTAGATAGTAGTTTATACAATAAAATACCTAGCGTCGTACTCATTAGTCCACCTATTAAATGGAAAGCAATAACGCCAAGTGCACCACCCCATTTGTCTGACATTAAAAGTTCAATCACTTCAATCGAAAAAGATGAGAATGTAGTAAACGCACCAAGAAAACCGGTCACGAGAAACAATTTCCATAAATCATTAATTTGTGGATGTTGCCAAAAAAATGCCATCAATACACCGATAAAAAAACAACCGATAAGATTGGCAAGTAGCGTCCCAAAGGCAAAAGTAGAGAAAAGCGAGTTAAAACTGTAAGTTAATCCCCATCTCCCCAAGGCCCCAAATACAGCACCACAACTAATACATAATATGGCTTGGAGCATTATTTGATTCCGAATTGAAGTTGAAGATATTTTGCGACTGATTCATTTTGATTTGAGCCTATTTGCTCCAATTGTGGGCAAGCTTGTTTCAACCGTTCATCCGCATTCTCCATAATGCAGCCTTTCCCAACACAGGAAAGCATCTCTATATCATTCATCCCGTCTCCAAAAGCGATACAATTTTCCAAACCGTAATCTCGTTGCTCTAGCACATGTTTTAGAGCCTCTCCTTTAGAGACATTTTTGTTCATCACTTCCAAACAGGCTAATGCAGAATAAACAATCGTTGTTTTATCGCCAAAATGTTCACGTAAATATTTTTCTACTTCAATTAAATCTTCAGGTGTTTTTCCGATAAAAAATATCTTCTCCACATGACGAGCGTGATGTTTAGAAAAATCAACCACTTCATACATGAAGCCCGAATCTTGATGAAATTTTTGCAATGCGGGAACGTCTTTATTAATAAACCATCCTTCATCTTGATAGCTGTTCAAACAAACCTTAGTCTCATCAAATGGTGTTTTATACAGATCAAATACGATATCCTCCGGCAGGCTATTACTGTAAATCAGATTTCCAGCCATATCCCGTACCCTTGCACCATTTGAGGTAATCATTACCGCACGCTCTGCACCAATTTTTCCAAGAATAGAAGTAACATCAGTATGGTTTCTTCCCGTAGCAAGGATAATATCAATGCCATTTTGTTCAAGACGATTCAACGTATCAATGGTAAAGTCTCCGATGACATGATTCGTGTTTAATAATGTGCCATCCAGATCAGAGACAACAGCACGGAAAAGTTGTTTTGACATAAAGAAACCCTCTAAAAATTTTTCTGATCATATCAAAAAATAAGGCATAAAATGACCGCACTTTTTGACTGAAACCCAAAATAGACGAAATTATAAAATAAAAAGGCAGATCTTTCGA
>NZ_MLAJ01000021.1 GCF_002000485.1 Rodentibacter ratti
CTCGGGCAATTAGTATGGGTTAGCTCAATGTATCACTACACTTACACACCCCACCTATCTACGTCGTAGTCTACAACAACCCTTACAGACACTAAGTCTGGGAGAACTCATCTCTTGGCAAGTTTCGTGCTTAGATGCTTTCAGCACTTATCTCTTCCGCACTTAGCTACCGGGCAATGCGTCTGGCGACACAACCCGAACACCAGTGGTGCGTCCACTCCGGTCCTCTCGTACTAGGAGCAGCCCCAATCAATTCTCCTACGCCCACGGCAGATAGGGACCGAACTGTCTCACGACGTTCTAAACCCAGCTCGCGTACCACTTTAAATGGCGAACAGCCATACCCTTGGGACCTACTTCAGCCCCAGGATGTGATGAGCCGACATCGAGGTGCCAAACACCGCCGTCGATATGAACTCTTGGGCGGTATCAGCCTGTTATCCCCGGAGTACCTTTTATCCGTTGAGCGATGGCCCTTCCATGCAGAACCACCGGATCACTATGACCTACTTTCGTACCTGCTCGACTTGTCTGTCTCGCAGTTAAGCTTGCTTATACCATTGCACTAACCTGACGATGTCCGACCGTCATTAGCAAACCTTCGTGCTCCTCCGTTACACTTTGGGAGGAGACCGCCCCAGTCAAACTACCCACCAGACACTGTCCGAGACCGCGTTCCGCAATCTTCGTTAGAACATCAAACGTTAAAGGGTGGTATTTCAAGGACGACTCCATAGAAACTGGCGTTCCTACTTCATAGTCTCCCACCTATCCTACACATCAAAATTCAATGTTCAGTGTCAAGCTATAGTAAAGGTTCACGGGGTCTTTCCGTCTAGCCGCGGGTACACCGCATCTTCACGGCGATTTCAATTTCACTGAGTCTCGGGTGGAGACAGCCTGGCCATCATTATGCCATTCGTGCAGGTCGGAACTTACCCGACAAGGAATTTCGCTACCTTAGGACCGTTATAGTTACGGCCGCCGTTTACTGGGGCTTCGATCAGGAGCTTCTCTTTCGATTACACCATCAATTAACCTTCCAGCACCGGGCAGGCATCACACCCTATACGTCCACTTTCGTGTTTGCAGAGTGCTGTGTTTTTAATAAACAGTTGCAGCCAGCTGGTATCTTCGACCGGTTCACCCTTCACGTGCAAGACGCTACAAGCTACGCCGGCGCACCTTCTCCCGAAGTTACGGTGCTATTTTGCCTAGTTCCTTCACCCGAGTTCTCTCAAGCGCCTGAGTATTCTCTACCTGACCACCTGTGTCGGTTTTCAGTACGGTTTA
>NZ_MLAJ01000022.1 GCF_002000485.1 Rodentibacter ratti
ATGGTAAAGACGGTAAAGACGCAACTGCTTCTTGGAATGTTCAAGAAAATGGAGATGATAAAAACACCGTTGGAAACAATGAGAACGTAAGTTTTAACGACTCTTCTACCGTTAATGTTACCGTTACACCAAATGGTACAACGACAGATGTAACTTTTGATGTAAACACTGGCTCTTCAAAAGTTGAGGATGGAAAAGCCGCACCAAATACGACAACAACGTATGAGGATAACGATGGTAATCCATTAACTAAACAAGAAGACGGTAGCTACACAAATAAAAATGGTGATAAAGTTGATCCAAAAGATGTTGTGACCAAAGTCGGTGATGAAAATAAAGTCGCTACTGTAGGTGACATCACTAACACGATCAACAACACTGGTTGGACTACCAACAATGCTAAAGTGATCGATGCAAACGGTAATGTTGTCAAAGATGCCGATGGTAATGATGTGACTAAATCTGTTGTAGTGAACCCAGGTGATCAAGTGAATTATGTTGATGGCAAGGGATCTACAGCGAATATTACTGTTACCACTGACCCGGCAACAGGTAAAGATACTGTGAATGTTGCTTACGATGTGAATACTGGAAACATCACAAAAGCAGGCGATCAAGACGTGAAGGATGCGGCTGGTAATGTTATTACCAAAGCAGGTCAAGTCAGCGTTGCAAATGGCGAAGGTGACAAAGTGGCTACCGTGCAAAATGTAGCTGACGCGATCAACAGTGCTGGCTGGATCGTGAATACCGGTAGAGCAGATGATAAGAATATGTCATTTGAAACCGAAGCAGGTACAGCGAAGAAAGTTAGTGCCGGTGATAAAGTGAACTTCCAAGCAGGTAAAAACCTAGAAGTGAAACGTGATGGTGATAATATCATCTACACAACTTCTAAAGATGTAGAAGTTCAAACTATCGTTGTAACCGGTGAACCGGGTAAAGATGGTAAGCCAGGTAAAGATGCAACAGTTGTTGTTGGTCAAAAAGGTGAACCGGGTCAAAACGGTCAACCAGGCAAAGACGGTGTTGATGGCTCTATCGGTGTAAACGGTAAAGATGGTTCAGCTGTTGTGATCAATGGTAAAGACGGCTCTATCGGCTTAAATGGTAAAGACGGTGCAAACGGCTTAACGATTAAAGGCGAAAAAGGCTCAGTCGGTGTTGATGGTACTGATGGTAAGAACGGTAAAGACGGTATGACCCGTATCGTTTATACAGATGATAAAGGTACTAAACACGAAGTTGCTACCCGTGATGATGGCTTGAAATTTACCGGTAATGATAATGATACTGTAAACAACCATAAACTAAACTCTGTAGTAACAGTGAAAGGTGAAGGTGTAGATAAAGCAGCATCTAAATCATTCAAGTCAGCTTCAGGCAACATCAATGTCAAAGCAGATGGTCAAGGCTCGTTAGAAGTTCAACTTGCTAAAGATCTGAAAGGCATTAACAGCATCTCAAATGGTAAATCAAGCGTTACCTTGAACGAGAATGGCGGCACAACTATTAAAGGTGGTGATGTCAATGTTGATGGTAATAAGATCACAAATGTGAAAGCGGGTACTGAGCCGACAGATGCTGTGAATGTTAGTCAGTTGAGAAACAACATTACTAATGTGAACAACCGTATTAACAAAGTGAGCAAAGAGGCTCGTGGCGGTATTGCGGGTGCTAATGCGGCAGCAGGTCTTCCACAAGTTTACCTACCGGGTAAATCAATGGTTGCGGCTTCCGCGGGTACCTTCAAAGGCGAAAATGCCTTTGCTGTGGGTTACTCACGTGCAAGTGATAACGGTAAGCTTATCTTGAAACTTCAAGGTAATGCAAATAGCCAAGGTGATGTAGGTGGCTCCGTTGGTGTTGGTTACCAATGGTAATCTAACGTTTACCTAAACTAAGTTTAAAACCCAACTTCGGTCGGGTTTTTTATTGGGAGAAAATTAATAAATGATAAAAAATAGGGAGAAATTTGACCGCACTTACTATTAGAAAGGAAATTGATAAAAAGGGAATATTCAATAAGTGCGGTTAGAAATGAAAGAATGATTTATATTTTTTCAATATCAATCCTTGCTAGTCCTTTTTTGAAGGCATAAGCATAGCGCCGTGGGATATTATCTGTAATCTCTCCATTTTTTACGTTGGTTTGATAGCTACAAACTTTAAACTCAGGAACGATAATTGGAGAATAATCCGTATTTAGTACCGGTGAAATAGAAGAATATAGCGTCCATTTGATTTGTGTTCCTTCTTCATAATTAGTTTTAGCTATAAAACCGGCACTTCCTTCAGAAAAAGCAATTTGATATTCACTATTAAAAGGGAGCTCTGGAAAAGGTTTAGGATCGTAAAAATTAAAAAGCCGATCATGAGCCCAGAGATCTTGACGAATATAGCCCCATAATTCATCGGCTAAAAAATCTTGATCAGCAAAGTGAGCACTATCATAGCCTTTATTAATATAACTTTGGATTCTTTCTTCCATATTGGAAATTGAATTTGCTTTGGCTCCCCACATTCCGGCTAACACGAGGGCGGTGTGTGATCCCGAGTCCCGCATCGTGTGAAATGAGCGTCCACTTTTGATCCATTCTGTAACGGCAACGGATTCTCTAGGAGAAATGACGGAATCCGCATCACGAAAAATAACATATTCTGCCTCAGAATCATTGATTGCGAGGAAACGCCACATTGCTCCAGGCCATGTTTTTAAATGGGGTGCAATTTTAATAATTTCAGCGCCATTCTCTTTTAAACGTTGCACGGCGCTTTCCGGAACGGTCTCATCAATATAAAAGCGGCAGATCCAGCTTGGGAAAAGTGCGTGAGCAACTTGAACATTTAATACCGCTGTTTCTATATATTTTGAACGTTTTCCAAACAGTGAAAATGCAATCAATTTTTTACCGTTTTTAAGGGAGGATACTGTCGGCATTGGCTCGGTAGGTGTGGAGACTTTTGCATTACGTATTGTTAAGGCTTGGTGTCCGTAGTAGCCTGATTTTTCCCAATCACTCATTGCGCCATAGGCGTGAGCCAGTAAATCAAGTGTCGCCACATATTGGTTATCCAATGAAATAGCTTGTAAGCCGGCATCGATAGCGGCTTGCCATTTTTCTTGTTTTAAATAGATATAGGCGAGTTTATGTACATTCTCGACATCTTGGGGGGCAAGTAAACGAAGCATTTCCACATATCTTTTAGCTTCTTCATAATCTTCTTTGTTTATAAGATTAATATAGGTATTTGTTAATGCTTTAAGAGTGAGTTCATTAGAGGCGTTATTCATTTTTATTATTAATAGATTTTAACAGATCACTATTATAGCAGATGATATATTTTCTTTTTATTTTTGGCTAAAAAAGAATGAAACAAAATCGAAATTTTTTGACTTATATGCTTTTAGATTACGATATTATTAGTGGTACTGATTCTAATGAAAGAAACTTGGGCATATATAAATCGAATGTAATTAACAAAAAAGACGAACCAAAGTTCGTCTTTTTTGTTTTATTTAAAGTATTAGAAATTAACCCATACCGTATTTCTTCAATTTTTTGCGTAAAGTACCACGGTTGATGCCAAGCATATTGGCTGCACGGGTTTGGTTGCCGCGAGTATATTGCATAACCATATCTAACATTGGGTGTTCAACTTCCGCTAATACTAATTCGTAAAGATCATTCACATCTTGACCATCTAATTGTGATAAATAATTGCGCAATGCTTGTTTGACAGAATCACGTAATGGTTTATTGGTTACTTGTGATTGAGAGTTTAAAACTGAAACGGTTAATGCTTCAGATGGATTACGTTGTTGTTCTAACATTTTTCTTTATCCAAAATTGAATTTAAAAAATCCTCTAACACAATAAGCTGCTGTTTGGCATCACTAATTGTGTTAAAAGCCTGTCTAAAAACGGAATCGGGTTGAATTCCCTGTAAATACCACGCCACGTGCTTACGTGCAATGCGATAACCTTTTTGCTCGCCATAGAATTGATGTAATTCTTGAATATGGCGCAAAATTTGACCGCACTTTTCAGTTAAACTTGGCGTTTGTGTTATCGAATCGTGCTCTATTAAGTTATCTACAGACTGAAATAGCCATGGATTACCGAGTGCGGCACGACCGATCATAATTGCATCAGCACCTGTGTAATCAAGCACTGTTTTTGCTTTCGCTGCAGAATCAATATCGCCATTTGCAATTACAGGAATGGAAATAGCTTGTTTGACCGAGCGAATGTTGTCATATTCTGCTTTCCCTTCAAAAAGGCATTCTCGCGTTCGCCCATGAATAGTTAAAGCCTGAACACCGGATTGTTCAGCAATTTTGCCGATTTGTACACAATTTCGATTGGATTTATCCCAGCCTGTACGAATTTTTAAGGTAACCGGCACATCAACCGCATTGACCACTTCCCGTAGAATTTTTTCTACCAGTTCGGGAAATTGTAATAAAGCGGAACCTGCCAGTTTGCGATTAACCTTTTTGGCGGGGCATCCCATATTTATGTCAATAATGTCTGCACCATATTCCACATTTACGGCTGCAGCTTTTGCCATTTCCAACGGATCGGAGCCCGCAATTTGCACGGCATTAATTCCCAGATCATCGCTATGTGCCAAACGCAGTTTCGATTTTTCAGTATGCCAAACTTGTGGATTTGTGGACATCATTTCTGAAAAGGTCAAACCTGCACCATAATGAGCGCAAAGTCGGCGAAAAGGTTTATCGGTAATACCTGCCATAGGCGCGAGTAAAACACGGTTTTTTAATTGATATGAACCGATTTGCATTTTACTTCTACCACCTTTAAGCAAGCCTAAATCCTATTATTGTCGAATAGGGCAACAACCGACAAGGCGTGCTATGATACGCATTTTGCCCTAGTTTGCAAAGTGAAATTTGTTCAAAAAATACACTTTTTTTGATTGACAAAAAGAAATTAGCTGGTTTTTAGTTTGCCTGTAATGCGGCTCCATTCTTCACGTACCGCTACAGGATCTAAACTAAAGGTTTGTGCGTAGGTTTCGCATACGGATTGAGCCTGCGTTTCCAAAATGCCGGATAAACCGAGATCGCCATTTTCTTTTACGAGTTGGCTAATCACAGGATAAAGCTCTTTTAATGGACCGGCAAGAATATTGGCAACTACTACATCAGCTTTGAGAGCTGCTGGTTTTTCATCGGATAAGAATAACTGCAAGCGATCCGCTACGCCATTTTGTTCCGCATTATTACGGCTTGCGAGAATGGCTTGCGGATCAATATCAATGCCTACCGCACTTTTTGCACCGAGTTTTAATGCCGCGATAGCTAAAATGCCTGAGCCACAACCAAAATCAATCACAGTTTTGTCTTTTAAATCTAAGCTGTCCAGCCATTCTAAACAGAGTGCGGTTGTTGGATGAGTACCGGTACCGAATGCCAAACCGGGATCAAGCATTACATTGACGGCATTTTCATCGGGAATTTCACGCCAACTTGGACAAATCCATAAACGTTTGCCAAATTGCATTGGATGAAAATTATCCATCCATTCTCTTTCCCAATCTTTGTCTTCAATTTGCTCAACTTTGTAAGCGGTATTTTCATCTAAATGTTCAGCTTGTTTTAGCAAATTGATAATTTCTGCCATGTCGGTTTCCGCATCAAATAAAGCGATCACATCCGTATTACCCCAAAGACGGGTCTCACCCGGTAAAGGCTCGAAAATCGGTGTATCTTGGCTATCCATAAAAGTAACGGAAACGGCACCGATTTCTTCGAGAAAATCACTAATTTTTTCTGCTTTTTCATTTGTGCTATTTAGGCGAATTTGAATCCAAGCCATATATTTTTCCTTTGTTTGTCATTGGATGAACGTGGCGTGCATTATACCGATTTTTTCAAAAATTTCGGCAGTAACGTTGAACCAAGAGTAGCAAACATAATCAGTGTAATGCCAAGTGCGGTAGAAAATGAGAGCGTTTCACCAAGTAAAACGACAGCAAATAAAATGCCGAATAAAGGCTCAAGAGAAACCAAGATTCCCGAAAGATTGGCATCTACGCTGTTTAAACCCTTGTTCCACAGCCAATAGGCAAGCCAACTACAACCGATAGCGAGATAAAATAATCCGATGATGCCGTATCCATTCAAGTTTATTTCCCAACTTTCCGTCAGAATAAGCGTGAAAGGCAGTGTAGTAATCGTTCCTAATACAATGCTGACAGCTGTATAGGCTTGTGTGGATATTTTTGTCACTACGGCTCGTGTCCAACGTAATACGCTGGCAAACACGATGCCGGCACTAAGTACTAATAGGCAGCCGAATAAGCTAATTTCATTAATCCCCTCATTGTGTTGCCCACCATTAATCATCACGGCGACACCCAAGAAAGCAAGCGCACCAAATAACCAATGAAACCATTTGGCTTGGTCTTTGAAAAAGAAATGCCCGACAAACACCACAAGTAACGGTTCAAGCCCAATCATCGTAACTGCGCTAGAGGCAGAGGTGTATTTTAAGCCGATAAATTGTAATAAGAAGACCGCCGTATAGTTAAAAAAGGCAAGCCACCAAAGTTGTTTACGCATTGGCTTGTCAATTTTTTTCCAACGGCGTAAAAAGAGGGGAAAAACAAAAATCATCGCAATAATTAACCGCACTTGGACAACAAGCACGGGATCCATCATCGAATAAGTAAACTTGGCTGCGATGAGTGAGCTGCTCCAAAGCAGCAAGGCGATAATTTGATAGAGCATTATTTTTTGTTTATTTGTCGGGACACACACAGTGTGTCCCGACTACATAATACCAATTAATTCCTAAAGTGCGGTGATTTTTTCCGCTGTTTTTTCAATACGGAGCTCGCCCCATTTGTTTCCCACCAAGAATGCAATTAAACCGAATGTTAATGCCGGCACGATTTGATGGAATCCAAGCAGCTTAATACCGAGTTGGGTGAGTAAAATATAACTGCCTAAGCCAATGATCATCGAGCTTAATGCTCCATAAGCATTGGCTTTATCCCAATAAATCCCTAATACGATAACCCATAAAAAGGCGGCTTCTAATCCACCGAAGGCGAATAAATTGAGCCAAATAATCATCTCCGGCGGGTTGAGGGCGGCGAAGATTAAAAGTGCGGTCAGAATTAGAGTAATTATTGAAGAAAGATAGCTGATTTTTTTCTCATTTTTAACCGCATTCGGTTTGGCGGAAAGATATAAATCTTTGACAAAAATGGATGATGATTGAATCAGTTGTGCATCAATGGTGGACATAATCGCTGACATCGGGGCAGCTAAGAAAATGCCTGCCACAATAGGTGGAAGTACCTGTAACATGAGGGTTGGGATAACTTGATCTGCAATAGTTAAATCCGGAATAATTGCCCGCCCTAATGCACCGGCTAAATGCATACCAAACATAATTAAGGAAAGCACGATAGTGCCGATTAACATACCTCGATGTAGGGCTTTGCTATCTTTGAATGCCATTGCTCGCACCGCCGTGTGGGGCAATCCCACCACCCCAAAACAGACTAACACCCAAAAGGATGCCATAAATTGAAAACCGAGCATATCGTTAGGGCCGTATGGGCTGACCAATGCGGGGTCAATTTCTGTCAATTTATTGACCGCACTTTCCACACCACCAAGGGCATAGATGGTACCGCCAAGTAAAATAACCGTACCGATAATCATCACTGTCCCTTGGATGGTATCAGTCAGTACCACCGCACGGAAACCACCGATAAACGTATAAATACCCACGGTGAAGGCGAAAAGTAAAAGCGCCTGCGTATAAGATATCCCAATGGTCGTTTCAAGTAATCGTGCACCACCGATAAATTGTACGGTCATCGCAGCAAAGAAGGCGAGTAATAACGCAAGGCTTGAAAGCCAAACAAGATATTTGTTTTTGTAACGGTAAAGAAAAAGATCATTGATAGTGAGAGCGTTAGTTTCTCGTGAGATGAGGGCAAATTTTTTACCTAATACGCCCAAGGCAAGCCACACTGCCGGTACTTGGATCATGGCTAACAATACCCAACCCAGCCCATATTTATAGGCTGCACCGGGCCCGCCCACAAAGGAACTTGCACTGGCATAGGTGGAAGCTGTCGTCATGGCAAGGACAAAACCGGTCATCGAGCGATTGCCGACATAATACTCTGTTAAAAAATCCCCTTTGGTACGTTTCACGTAAGCATAAATAGCCGCGCCAAACACAAAGGCAAGATAGATGATTAAAGGAAGAATAATACCTAAATTCATTGTTTATCCCCTTTTTCATCTTTCTCTATTTCCAGTGAAATATCTTGGTAGATAATCTTAATGAGCCAATAACCTATCACAATAAATAGAATTGGCAAATAAATGCAAGAAAGCTCAAACCAAAGGGGAAACCCAATTGGACCTAAAGTCTCTTTCGGTAAGTAAGCACATAAACACCAACCAATCACGTATAAGATTGTAAGCCCTAATGCCCATCTTGCTTCCTTGGCAGCTTGTTTGTATCGTTGTGTGAGTGTCATTATATTCCTTAAAATGTTTTGCTCATTTCTAAATAAAGGCGGTTTTTATCATAACTATAAAAAGGGTGATTGCTTTTTATTTTTTGATAAGCCCACGTCAGTTTTGGTGTAATTCCCCAAAAATAGAAATCGCGATGCCATAAAGTTAGGGCTGTGAAATATTCATCATTTTTCTGGCGGATTTGGAAAAAATCAATATCTTTATAGGTTCGTCTTGCATAAGCAAGGGTTAAACGGGAAGAGATTCCCCACTGCCATTCTTGCCCCCAAGTTAGACGAATATTCTTGCGTTGGTAGGCGTTATCTCGATCTCTCGTATTTTCACGGTTGTAATCTATTCCAGCCAGCCAATATTGTCCGCTTTTGGGAACATAAAGCAAAGTGTTTGACCAAAGATAGTTATTGCCGTTTAAATGTTTACGCCAATCATAACGCTGTTCACCATATTCAAGTGCGGTCGAAATTTGCCATTTTTCATTTAACCAATAGTTTGTTTCTAATCGTACTCCGGAATTTTTTGAATATTGTTTTAATGAATTACTGCCCGATGAACCGCCGCCATACCAACGTTTTTCCATAAAGGGCGTGAGTGAGGTTTCAAAGCGTGCAGTTTGATAGCCTAAGCCTGTGCCCACACGAAGATTTAATTCATTATATTTTTTGTTATTCCAAAAATATCTGCCTTGCCCCTCAAATTGTAATTTTGTGAATATATTATTCGCCCAAGACCATTTTTTCTCGGTATTTAAATAGTAGGAAAAACCCTGCGCACTTTCTTTTTCCCAAGCATTCCAATTGCCAATTTTTGTGCCGGATTTAGGTGCATTATTGATGTTTGATTCATTTAGATAGCTCAATCCACCATTCACTTTCCATTGATCGCGTTTATTCAAGGTGGAAAGATATTGCTCGATAACTTGCACAGTTTCCGGTGAAACTTTTTCTGCACGGAGTTTTTGGAATTGATCTTTTGCTGCTTCATTATCATTATTTAGAAACAAGGCTTGCGCCAGCTGATAACGTAAGGCGATTATATGGGAATGCTGGCTAAATAAAGAACGATAACGCTCGACTGCAAGTGAAAAATTTCCTTGTTCACGTGCCATAATTGCTTCAGCCCACGAGAGCAAAGCTGGATCTTGCTGAGGAAGATTTTTGTAAAGTGGCAATAAGATTTCCACAGCTTCACCATCCCCCTGAAATACCGCTGGCACAAGCCCACGAACAATCAAATCAGGATATTGTTGAAGTTCTTCCTTACTCATTGATACGGTGGTTTCGTCTGATTTTGGGGTGATATTTTTTTCTTGCTGAGGTAAAGTAGGTTTTGCTACATTAATACGATCATTGAGTTTATCATTTTTGGATTGAGCAATCTCTGCTTGTGTATTAATCGCAAGTAATGAGAAAAATAACGTTGATAAAACGGTATTTGTCAGTTTCATAAAATAAGTTTCCTTAAATGAATAAAGCAAGCACGCTGGCTTGCTTTATCATTCTAAATCATAATTGAATGTAAGTGCTATTGTTTTGCAGCACCAAAGGCTGCGCCCCAAGAATTATCATTACCTTTCACCAATCCGCCTAATTCTTTCGCATTATTGCCGTAAAATTTACCTTCGGCAGTACCTTGAGCTACAAATGCATCGGATTTTGCTGTACCACTAAAACCATTACCGGAAATATTGGCATCAATGTTAACTTTTACATTTTTAATATCTAAAGAACCGGTCAGCTTTTTAGCGCCAAAGTCTGCTCTAAAGTTTGATGTACCTGTGAAATAATCCGCATCATCAGGAAGTTTATCACTATCAGCGGAAAGAATACTGTCGCCACGATAAGCTACAATACCTGAAGTCGGAATGGTTTTTGAAGGGTTACCATTATAAAAGAAGATATCGTTTTGACTTGCTTCTTGGCTGCCAATTGCACCAAAACGTACATCAGTGTATTTTCCGCAACAAACTTCTAATACGCCATTTAAATCAAAGCGTTCTCCATTATCTGATACACTATTCGAGTTAAGGGTTGTCCATCCACGGGAAGAAATGCCTCCATTTTTAAAACCAATGAAAAGCGTTTTTCCATCCACGTTAATTCTTGTCAAATTATCTTTTTGCGACTTTAAATCCACTTTTTTGACAGAAACATTATGATCAGCACCGCTAATCACAAGTGCTCCACCTGTGCTATCTGATGAAGATGGGGTAGAGGTTTGATTGTTGTTAGGCTTGTTATTTGTTGCTTGATTGGTTTGCGTATTATTTGCCGCATTATTATTTTGCGGTTGAGGGTTATCGCTACCGCTGCCACTGCTACCACAAGCTGAAATCATTAATGCGGCGAATGTTGTCAAACTCAATTTAATTAATGTATTTTTTGTGAATGTCATTAAATGCTCCTTATCGGTTAATAGTTGGGATTTAATCGGTAGTTAGTATAGCTTAATGAATAATTTTTGTTAAGTAGATAGCATACTAGATAGATTAAAAGGATTTCATGAGTTTTAAGTTTCTTGAAGATGAATAAAGCAAGCTCTGTAGCTTGCTTTATCATTCTATGTTTTTACGTTATTGTTTTGCAGCACCAAAAGCAGCACTCCAAGGAGAACTATTTTTGTCTTTTACTTGTGCAAGACCTGCCATTTCTTTGGCATTATCGCCGTAGAATTTACCCTCTACCTTACCATCCGGTAGCGTGGCTGATTCTGTGTTTCCTGCAAATGTGTTACCTTTAATTTGAGCATTAATTCCTACTGTCACAGATGAGGCATTATTGTCAGTTGGAATGTCGAGTGTACCCTTTAAGGTTTTATTGCCAAAATCAACATTAAAATTAGATTTGCCCTGGTAATAAGGAAGTTGGTCTAATCCACGTACATCTGCGGCTGCAATAATCGCATCACCTGAATAAGTGGCAGTGCCTGATGTTGGCATATTTTGCGTTGGATTACCGTTATAGAACAGATAGCTATTATAACCATCCAAAGAATAATTCACACCAAAACGTGTATCAGAATAACGACCACAACATACTTCAAACTGTATTCCCTTTTCTTTTACGCTCGTAGTCATCCAACCTTCAACATTTGCGCCTGGTAATCCAATAATAATGTCAACACCATCCACAGTGATAACGTTTGTGTTGTAACCATTTAATTTTTTTAATTCTTCAGAAAAACGATTATCTTTTCTTGTATTTGCTAATACCGCTCCTGTTTCAATCTTGTTTGAATTATCATCTGGCTGTGGCTGTGGCTGT
>NZ_MLAJ01000023.1 GCF_002000485.1 Rodentibacter ratti
ACCGCCGTCAATCTAATAAAACCCAGTTTATTGATGTACTCAGTCGATGCTTAAAAACCACCAAAGAAAACAACGAATGGTGCGGTTATTGGCAACGCAAAATCATTCATCAAGAAGTGATTTGGCAGTAGGAAAAAGCTGATGGCATACAATTTAGAAAAGAAGATTAAAGAATTTGAGTTTGAGCGTAAGCAGGTTTTACACCACTTAGCCTTGCTTGATGCCAATATTGCGACACTCAAGTATGCCATTGATTTAATGCAGCAGGAAAACGATATTACGCTTTACAACACGCAAAACTTTGTTTATCGCCGTAAATTTAAGTTATTCAAAGGCAAAATCCGCAAATACCTTGTTCAAATTCTACGCAATGAACCCAACAAAGGCTTTACCATCGCCGACCTCACCCAACGGATTTTTGAGATTGAACAAAATCAAGCGACACCTACCGAAAAACACCTTGATTCCGTTCGTAAGCAGCTCAATGAATTTTATCAAAGAGATTGGATTACCCGAACGCAAATCAGCCGCAAAGAAGTGCTTTGGCAATGGAAACTAAAATAGCGGTATTCCACCGCTATTTTTACTATCCTTCGTTCTCTATCTGTTTTAACCGCCATTCGGACGTATCAAACATTCCTCTTTTCTTAATCTTGTAATGTAAATACTTTTCTTGTCGTTCAATAATCCCTTGTTTATATAGCTTACGCAGTGCGTTCCCGATAGCGCATTGATGCTGCATTGTGGCTTCAACACGGGAAGTCGATAACAGCTCTCTGTCTATTTTTATTGCGTCGAGCGTAATCGAATATAAATTTCGCCAATAATTATTTTGTTTGAATACTTGAGAAATCAGATAGGATAAATTCTTATTAAACGGCTTTTGACGAAGTAATTTCGTCGCATCATAATCTTTCTTAATCGTCCTCACATCAAGATCAGGATCGATATAGCCTAAAGATGTCGTAAAGCTGTTAATCTGTGCATTTAAAAGTCTTTCTCGCTCAGCAAGCTCTTTGAGCTTATAAGAAATAATCGCATTTTCCTTATAGCATTGCTCAATTAACTTTACCATTTGCGAAACAAGGTAGGTTTCTGACATA
>NZ_MLAJ01000024.1 GCF_002000485.1 Rodentibacter ratti
CTTAAACGTGCATATCCAACAGCACGCTAACCTAACCTGCTCCGTCCCCACATCGCAGTTTATCCAAGTACGGGAATATTAACCCGTTTCCCATCGACTACGCTTTTCAGCCTCGCCTTAGGGGCCGACTCACCCTGCCCCGATTAACGTTGGACAGGAAACCTTGGTCTTCCGGCGAACGGGTTTTTCACCCGTTTTATCGTTACTTATGTCAGCATTCGCACTTGTGATACGTCCAACAGACCTCTCAATCTATCTTCATCCGCTTACACAACGCTCCCCTACCCAACAGGAGCAACATTAATGATTCTTGTCGTTAAATCCGACTCAACGTTTTGTTGGCTTGACCAACTCACTCACTTTGTTCGTAAGTTGTTAATCGTAAAAACCATTAATGTTGCTCCTGATGCCGCAGCTTCGGTGCTATATTTGAGCCCCGTTACATCTTCCGCGCAGGCCGACTCGACTAGTGAGCTATTACGCTTTCTTTAAATGATGGCTGCTTCTAAGCCAACATCCTAGCTGTCTAAGCCTTCCCACTTCGTTTCCCACTTAATATAAACTTTGGGACCTTAGCTGGCGGTCTGGGTTGTTTCCCTCTCCACGACGGACGTTAGCACCCGCCGTGTGTCTCCTGAGTATCACTCTTTGGTATTCGTAGTTTGCATCGGGTTGGTAAGCCGGGATGGCCCCCTAGCCGAAACAGTGCTCTACCCCCAAAGGTGTCCGCTCAAGGCTCTACCTAAATAGATTTCGGGGAGAACCAGCTATCTCCCGGTTTGATTGGCCTTTCACCCCCAGCCACAAGTCATCCGCTAATTTTTCAACATTAGTCGGTTCGGTCCTCCAGTTAGTGTTACCCAACCTTCAACCTGCCCATGGCTAGATCACCGGGTTTCGGGTCTATACCTTGCAACTAAACGCCCAGTTAAGACTCGGTTTCCCTTCGGCTCCCCTATTCGGTTAACCTCGCTACAAAATATAAGTCGCTGACCCATTATACAAAAGGTACGCAGTCACCTTACGGCTCCCACTGCTTGTACGTACAAGGTTTCAGGTTCTATTTCACTCCCCTCACCGGGGTTCTTTTCGCCTTTCCTTCACAGTACTGGTTCACTATCGGTCAATCAGGAGTATTTAGCCTTGGAGGATGGTCCCCCCATCTTCAGACAGGATATCACGTGTCCCGCCCTACTT
>NZ_MLAJ01000025.1 GCF_002000485.1 Rodentibacter ratti
AAAAAGGCAGATCTTTCGATCTGCCTCTAAACTCATTTAATTCATCAAATGAATTATTTAATAATTTTCGCAACAACACCCGCACCAACTGTACGGCCACCCTCACGGATAGCAAAACGTAAACCTTGGTCCATCGCAATTGGGTGGATTAGGGATACTGTCATTTTGATGTTATCACCAGGCATGACCATTTCCACGCCTTCCGGTAATTCGATAGTACCGGTTACGTCTGTTGTACGGAAGTAGAACTGTGGACGGTAACCTTTGAAGAATGGCGTATGACGACCACCTTCATCTTTAGATAATACGTACACTTCTGATTCGAAGTCAGTGTGTGGCGTAATTGAACCCGGTTTCGCTAACACTTGACCACGTTCGATTTCTTCACGTTTGGTACCACGTAATAATGCACCAATGTTCTCACCTGCACGACCTTCGTCAAGTAATTTACGGAACATTTCAACACCAGTTACGGTTGTTTTCGCTGTATCTTTGATACCCACGATTTCAACTTCATCACCAGTACGGATAATACCACGCTCTACACGACCGGTTACTACGGTACCACGACCAGAGATTGAGAACACGTCTTCAATTGGAAGAAGGAACGGTTGGTCAATCGCACGCTCAGGCTCTGGGATATAAGTATCTAAGTGGTTAGCTAACTCAAGGATTTTCTCTTCCCATGCTGCATCGCCTTCTAATGCTTTTAATGCAGAACCACGTACGATTGGCGTATCATCACCCGGGAAGTCATATTGAGAAAGAAGCTCACGCACTTCCATTTCAACTAATTCTAATAACTCTTCGTCATCTACCATATCGCATTTGTTTAAGAATACGATGATGTAAGGTACACCTACTTGGCGACCTAATAAGATGTGCTCACGAGTTTGTGGCATAGGACCGTCAGTTGCCGCTACGACAAGAATAGCACCGTCCATTTGCGCCGCACCGGTAATCATGTTTTTAACATAGTCGGCGTGTCCCGGACAGTCAACGTGTGCATAGTGACGGGTTGGGGTATCGTATTCTACGTGTGAAGTATTGATGGTAATACCACGCGCTTTTTCTTCCGGTGCATTATCGATTTGGTCAAATGCACGCGCTGAACCACCGTAGTGTTTCGCTAATACTGTGGTGATTGCTGCTGTTAAAGTTGTTTTACCGTGGTCAACGTGGCCGATTGTACCCACGTTTACGTGCGGTTTTGTACGTTCAAATTTTTCTTTAGACATT